>NZ_BAAJML010000011.1:0-137394 GCF_057547735.1 Pseudoalteromonas sp. NH0006-46
CTCACTCGACTCACTAAGTGGTTTGCTTGCCTCGCTAAGCGTTGCCTGCTCTGCCGTCTCAGTGGGGTCGTATTATAGGGAGATCCAAAAACAGATCAACCCTTTTTTGAAGAAAACGTGAAAAAACATGCTGTTCGCACGTATTTTAATCGAAACGATTACTTTAAACACTAAAAAGGCCCGCAAGGGCCTTTTTACTTAATGAACGACTAGCTTCCAACCAAGTTTACTTTGCTGTTTAGACTCTTGCTGTAGCTCACTAGCCATTAATGGATGTTCTTTTAACCAGTTATTTTCGAATGTTAGTGTTAAAACTTCATTTTTAGCAGTTAATTCAAAGTTTGGCAGGACATCATCTTGTCGTCTCATTGACAAAATAACAGATACCCGCAGTAATCTTACGATGTACTGCGCAAGAAGGTTGTTTGCACCTAACGTACTAAAGCTGTCTTTTGGTATATCAGAGCGATGCGCATCGGCTACTGCCACAATTAACCTGTGCTCTGATTGCGAAAAACCAGGCATGTCGGTATTTTCTAGAATATACGCTGTATGCTTATGATACTGCTTATACTCTATTAGTAAGCCGATTTCATGTAACTGCGCAACGGCTTTTAACAGGGGTAAGCCATTTAAGTGATTAATTGGCCAATCTTCATTAATGCTTTGTGCGAGCTCAATAGCTAAACTAGAAACTCGTGATGCTTGTTTTTGGTCAACATGGTAGCGACTCATAAACCCATCAACTGTTCGCTTTCTTATATCGCTATTATGAAACTCTGGCACCATGCTATATAAAACACCTTCACGAAGTGCACCGCCTGCAAGCCCCATTTTTTCAATATTTAATGATTCAAACAAAGCAATCAAAATAGCAAGACCCGATACAAAGACCAATCGACGGTCTTCGCTTAAACCTGGTAGGTCTAACGCAGCAATAGTTTTAAATGCAATTGATTGCTCTTTTATTGAATTTAGTTTTTCTAAAGTAAGAAGATCATCAAGGTTTTGTGCCACCATTATTTCTTGAATAGCCTGCACTGTACCTGATGCGCCTGATGCAATTTGCCACCCTGCGGCTTTGTATTCAGGTGCTATATTATCGATAACAGCTCGACCGGCCTTTATAGCGGTATTGAAATTACTATGTGTTAATAAGCAATCTTTAAAATAACGCTCAAGGTAAGTAACACACCCCATGTTGAGGCTCTTGTATAAAAGGGCATCAAATTCTTTACCAATCACTACTTCGGTACTTGCACCACCAATGTCAATAACGAGCTGTTTGCCGGTACAAGCTGAAGTGTGCGCTACACCTTTGTATATGGTACGCGCTTCTAGTTCACCACTAATAACGTTGATTTTATGGCCAAGAATTTTTTCAGCTTGCGCTTTAAACACTTCAGCATTAGTTGCCAAGCGTAATGTAGCTGTAGCTACTATGGTAATATTTTGATTTGGAATATCTTGTAAACGCTCAGCAAAAAGCGCGAGGCATTCCCAGCCTCGCTGCATAGCCTCGGTGCTTAATACATTATCTTTATCAAGCCCGGCGGCTAGCCTAACCTTGCGTTTTACGCGACCAATCGTTTGTAAACCGCCAGCCACTGATTTGGCAATAAGCATATGAAAGCTATTTGATCCCAAATCAATAACTGCGTATACATTTTTTTGCGGTATAAGTTGCCCCACCGTTCAAAAACCTCTAGTTACTACTACTTATGCAAACGGTTTATTACGACCGTCCTTTTTGGTAACTATTATTTGGGCGACGTCCGTTGTTATTACTACGATTACGAGGACCATTTGAATAGTTGCGCTTTCTTTGAATAATAGGCTTAGTTAGGTCGTCTAACAAAGCGGCTTTATCATAATGAGATAAAGGAATGCTGTGCTCTATATATTCTTCAATTTCATGTAGGTTATAAGCATATTGTTCACATGCAAAGCTTATTGCATGCCCTGATGCACCCGCACGACCTGTTCGACCAATGCGGTGAACATAATCTTCACAGTCATCAGGTAAGTCAAAGTTAAATACATGACTTACTTCTGGTATATGCAAACCACGCGCGGCAACATCGGTTGCAACTAAAAAGTCTAATTCGCCTTTGCTAAATTGCGCTAAGATGCTTTGACGTTTTTTCTGATTTACATCACCTGTTAGCATACCAACACGATGGCCGTCAGCTTTTAACCACGCATACACGGTTTCACAACTGTGCTTAGTGTTTGCAAATACAATGGCTTTATCTGGCCATTCTTCTTCGATCAAAGTTAATAAAAGCTTAATTTTATCTTCTTGCGAAGGATGAAATAACTCTTCTTTTATGCGTTTACCGGTTTTTACGTCAGGCTCAATTTGAACATGCTCTGGGTTAGTCATGTGTTCAAAAGCAAGCTCTTGTACGCGGTACGATAAAGTCGCAGAAAATAATAAGTTTAATCGCTTTGATGTATCTGGCATACGATCAAACATATAACGTATATCTTTTATGAAGCCTAAATCGAACATACGATCGGCTTCGTCAAGCACGACAACCTCAATTTCATTGAGGGTGTAACAGCCTTGCTTGTACAAATCGATTAAACGACCTGTCGTACCAATTAAAATATCTACGCCTTTTTCTAATTGTGCACGTTGTTTTTCGTAATCTTCGCCACCATATACTAAACCTAAGTTAAGATTACAGTGTGGCGCTAAAATTTTTGCATCTTTGTGTATCTGAATCGCAAGCTCCCGAGTAGGGGCCATGATCAGGGCTCTTGGATGTTTACTAGGTGCTTTGCTAGATTGTAATAACCGATGGCACGTGGCAGTTAAAAATGCCAACGTTTTGCCTGTACCCGTTTGTGCTTGGCCCGCAATATCGCGTCCGTCACAAATAAAAGGTAGGCATTTTGCTTGAATAGGTGTGCAATATTCAAACCCATTCTCGGTTAGACCGGCAACCACTTCCGGTGCGATAGCAAAGTCTGAAAACTTTTTATCGGTTAAATGTGTCTTAGTCATAGCGTTTAAGCATAACGTTTAAACTTGCAATAAGAAACAAGAGTGTTTAAATACGCACTAAATATTTCGCCTAACTAAATCGGAGAGCGCAATGAGCGAGAAAATAATCCAAATTACTGACGATAGCTTTGAAGCTGACGTATTACAATCAGACAAGCCTGTACTAGTAGACTTCTGGGCTGAATGGTGCGGACCTTGTAAAATGATCGCCCCTATCCTTAACGAAGTTGCTGATGAATACGACGGTCGTGTTGCTGTTGCTAAACTTAATATTGACCAAAATGCTGGCACTCCGCCTAAATTTGGTATTCGTGGCATCCCTACTTTGCTTCTTTTTAAAGATGGCCAAGTTGCTGCAACTAAAGTTGGTGCACTTTCAAAAACACAACTTATCGAGTTTTTAGATAACAACATCTAATAGACTAGAACTAAAAAAAGGGCTTTTTGCCCTTTTTTTGAATTTATTTTGTATAAACACTGGACGCTATGCCAGTGAACTGCTAGTTTATAAAGCCAACTAATCCTTAGTTATATTCAACCAACCTCACTCAACGATCAAAGCGACTTTGAGTATGACAATTGTAATAAAGAACCCACCAATATGCATTTACGCGAATTAAAAGACAAGTCTATAAAAGAACTTGTAAACTTAGCTGAGTCCATGGGGCTCGAAAACGTAGCCCGCTTAAGAAAGCAAGATATCATTTTTACCATATTAAAATCCCATGCCAAAGGCGGAGAAAATATCTTCGGCGGCGGTGTACTTGAGATTTTGCAAGATGGTTTTGGCTTTTTAAGATCATCAGAAGCTTCTTACTTAGCTGGCCCAGATGACATTTATGTATCACCGAGCCAAATTCGCCGTTTCAGTATGCGTACTGGCGACTCAATTTCAGGCCTTATTCGTCCACCAAAAGACGGCGAACGTTACTTTGCATTACTTAAAGTAAACGAAGTTAACTTTGATAAACCTGAAAATTCTCGTACTAAAATTCTTTTTGAAAACTTAACCCCATTACATGCAAACGAACGTTTCCGCATGGAACGTGGTAACGGTAGTAAAGAAGACATTACTGCTCGTGTACTTGATTTAGCATCACCAATTGGCCGCGGCCAACGTGGTTTATTAGTAGCACCGCCAAAAGCGGGTAAAACAATGTTGCTACAAAATATTGCGCAATCAATCACACATAACCATCCTGACGTTACATTAATGGTTTTACTTATTGATGAACGCCCAGAAGAAGTAACTGAAATGCAACGTCTTGTTAAAGGCGAAGTTATTGCATCAACGTTTGACGAACCTGCGTCTCGTCACGTACAAGTTGCGGAAATGGTTATCGAAAAAGCAAAGCGTTTAGTTGAGCACAAAAAAGACGTTGTTATTTTACTTGATTCAATCACACGTCTAGCACGTGCATATAACACGGTTATTCCATCATCAGGTAAAGTACTTACCGGTGGTGTTGATGCTAATGCACTTCACAAACCTAAGCGTTTCTTTGGTGCCGCACGTAATGTTGAAGAGGGTGGTAGCTTAACAATTATAGCCACTGCGCTTATCGATACTGGCTCAAAAATGGATGAAGTAATCTACGAAGAGTTTAAAGGTACTGGTAACATGGAATTACACCTTAACCGTAAAATTGCGGAAAGACGTGTATTCCCAGCTATCGACTTTAACCGCTCTGGTACTCGCCGTGAAGAACTACTTACTAAGCCAGATGAGCTGCAAAAGCTATGGATTTTACGTAAAATTGTTCATGAAATGTCAGAAATTGACGCCATGGAATTTTTAATCGATAAACTATCAATGAGTAAAACCAATGATGAGTTTTTTGATTCGATGAAACGCCAATAAACGCATTTAAGTAATACAAAAAAAGCGCCCTGGGCGCTTTTTTTATATTTGTTATAATGTGTACTTACGTTTCATTATATTTGTGTAATACAGCCTGGAGCTCTGACACAAGCTGATTAATATATTTCATATCTTTTTCGCCTTTTTGCAATAAGGCGCTGTCTAAATTTTTCGCAGCTGAAGCTATTTCCTCTAAGGCAAACATGTGTGCCGCACCTAATATTCGGTGGCTATCTTTTTGCAAAGCGTCAAAGTCTTCACTTAAAAAATGCTGTGTAATGTTGTCGCTTTCTAAGCTGAAACTTTGTTTAAAGCTTATTACTAAGTCACTGATATCTATGTCACTTGGTACATTAGGTCCGTCTGAATGCACTTGCTCTAAATTTTCTGACAAGGTTTTATAAAATAAGTCTTTATCCAATGGCTTTGCAAGGTAACCAGTAAACCCTAATGTAAGGTAGTCGTCTATTTCGTGACTCATTGCGTTTGCAGTGAGCGCAAATATTGGCCGTTGAAAACCACATTTTTTCAATAACTCAAAGGCAGCTCGCCCATCCATTATTGGCATTTGAATATCAAGAAGTACAAGGTCTGGGTATATTTGTAAGCATTGCTCTACAGCTTGCTCGCCGTTTTCGACTGCAATTACATCAAGCCCTAAAGAGCGCAAATAACGGCTAATGAATCTGCGGTTATCTGCGTGATCCTCTGCAAGAAGCACAGTACCGCTTAGCTGCTTTTTATTTTGCTCTATTTGCCCAATATCACTGTGTTCACTGGATACTTGCGCACAAGGTAAAAAGAACGAGAATTGACTTCCTTTTTTATATTCACTTTGTACGCTTATATATCCGCCCATCATAGAAGCGAGCTGCTGCGATAAACTAAGCCCTAAACCTGTACCACCAAACCGCCGACTAATGCTGTTATCTGCTTGGCTAAAGTATTCAAAAATGAGTTTTAATTGTGAGGAGTTCATACCTATACCGGTATCTTTAACAATAAAAACAATGCCTTGCTCTGATTTATTTAATACAATTACCACCTGTCCTGATTGAGTGAACTTGATTGCATTAGCACACAAATTGATAAGAATTTGTTTTACTCGCATTAAATCAAGGCGGGTGTAAAACTCATCGCCCACCTTATTTTCAAGCACAAGCCGAAGGTTTTTTGCTTTTGCCTGAGGACTGAACATAGCGTGCACATCATTTACCAGTTGCACCATGTCGAAACACGAAACATTAAGCTCTAATCTATTCGCCTCTATTTTACTTAAATCGAGTACATCGTTTATCAAGCTTTTTAGATGATTACTGTGCCGCTGAATAATAGCTAACTCATCTTTTAGCTGTTCAGGCTCGTATAAACCATTCATTAAGTCGTCTGTTTGTCCGAGAATCGCCGTTAATGGTGTTCTTATTTCATGGCTAACATTAGCCAAAAATTGACTTTTAACATCATTAGCTGTTCTCAACTCTTGGGCAACACCTTGAAGCTCTGCTGTGCGTTGCGCCACCTGTTCAGCTAAATATTGTTTTGCCCGTTTTTCTGCGCCGCGTCGATATAAAGCAACCCCTGTCACTATGACTAAAAATAACAGTACAAAAATAAACACCGTTAACTGCGAACGCTGCTTCATTTTTAACTCTTGTAATTTACGGTCTTGTTTCAGCTCTTTAATTTCTTGATTCAATTGTGTGGCTTTAAATTGTTTTTCTAGCACGGCTAAGGCTTTAACAATAGAGTCACTTCTTAATTTGCGTAGTTCGTTATTGTACTTTTCATGCAACTGCATTGCATTTTCGTAGTTCCCCCTGCTTGCTTCAATCAAAGCGTGGGTGCCAAGCCCATCTCGCATAATACGATCATTACTATGCTCTTTAAGTAATTCAAAAACACGTTCAATATTCGTTTTTGCCTCATCTAACATCCCTCTAACAAGCTGAACTTTTGCGAGAGTTTGCAGTGCAGTGAGTTCTAAGTTTTTGTTATCAATTTTAAGTGAATACTCTATCGCTAATTGCGCTTGCTCATACGCTAATTCCACTTTATTAAGAATAATATTGACGTTTGCAAGGTTAGTGTACTGAGTCGCTAACTTATTCACATTGTTGACGGATAGGTAATAACGGGTTGCTAATTGGTAGTAATGCATCGCTAAATCTAGCTGGTTGCTTTCAAAATAAACCACCCCCATATTGTTATGCACCAAAGCAATACCCAAATTATCATCTAACTTGCGAAAAATTTTTAACACGTCTTGATAAATACTCATGGCATTTTCATAACGAGATAAGCGTATATACACGCCGGCTATGTTAAGCAAAATATCGCCTTTATCCTGTTCACTACCCACCTTTTCGTAAATCTCTTTTGCTTTTAGGTAGTAATCAAGCGTTGCTACTAATTTATGCATATTAAAATAAACTAAACCAATATTATTCAATAAGTTTGCTTGCTCTAATGGTTGGTTATTAATTTTTGCTATATCAAGTGCACGGGTGTATTGAGTTATTGCTTGTTTAAACAAGCCCTGATAAAAAAGTGCAACACCTTGCATTTTAATTGCACGAAAGTGCTCGCTAGGAAGAAGTGATCCAGAAGTTTCTTGCTCTAATAATTTAAAGTAATTAAAGGCATCGCTAAACTGACCGCTCGACAGCGCAGTATCGGCAAGGCCTGCATATATGACAGTGCGATTTTGGGCTGTAATGCGTTGGTTATTAAGTAAGGCGTTACCTAACTCAAGCTTTGCATCCCATTGCTGTTTTTGCTTAAACTCTTCTAATGTTGGCTCTGACTGTTGAGCATAACTTGGCAAATAGAACAAACTGCATACAATGAATAAGAGGCACTTGAGCTTGCCATGCATAATTTTAATCCTTCAAATTGTTACGTGTAACAATGTAATCTGTACTGAAGATACACTAAATACTAGGACCTAAACAATGCTTAACCCACTGATTGACCGAATATTTGACTTAATATTAACCCAAAAAGTGTGGCAAGTTCATATCCTAGCAGCTGAGCTTATTAATTGCGGCGTAATTAAGCCACTTGATAAAAACCCTGAACGTGATTTATTTAAGCGTAATTTTTTAATTATGAATGCATTGTATCAACTACAGGAACAACTTCACCCTAAAAGTCTCTTAATATCAACACTTCATATAGAGCTCATTGAAACGGATATAGAAAACCCAGCAACGCTTAAATCAAATTTAAAAGATTATTATTTAGACTGGGAGAATTACGAAGCAAGCGAAGAGCAGATTAATGAGCTACTCATAAGTTTTTGGCAAAAGTTTAAGAGGGTAAATAGCACGCCAGCTTTAACAGAAGATCACTTTGACACACTTTTGGCAAAGTGGCAGCTAACAAATGATTTTTCACTTAAAGAATTACAAAAACGTTGGCGACAGCTTGCACTGGCGAACCACCCAGACAAACCTACTGGCTGCGAGAATGCATTTAAGCAAATAAAAGTAGAGTACGAGCAGCTTAAACCGGCTGCTCGCTCATAACTTGATTAACGCGTTAGGCGACGAGCACGAATTTTGCGCCCTTTTATATTACCTTCGGTTAATTTACGAAGTGCCGGTTTAGACGCATTACGTTCAACAGCCACAAATGCGACATTATCAAGTACATTGATTTTACCCACTTGACGCCCAGCAATACCGTCTTTACCCGTTAACGCACCTAAAATATCACCAGCACGCACTTTTTGCTTTTTACCTGAATCTATCATCAGAGTGACCATTTCTGGTTTGTACGGTGGTTTGTCCAACAAATTATATGAAGGCATTGGCTCTGGTTCAAAGTCGCGCTCATAGTGATCACCAATTTGCGCTACTTTAAATTGCTCCGCATCACCATAAATTGAGCAAGCAATCCCTTTTTTACCCGCGCGGCCTGTTCGCCCGACACGGTGAACGTGTGTTTGCGGGTCATGTGCTAAGTGGTAGTTGATTACCATATCCATATCGTCAATATCTAAACCACGTGCTGCAACGTCTGTCGCAACTAAAATAGACGCACTTTTATTAGCAAAATGAATCAGAGTGCGCTCTCGGTCACGTTGTTCTAAATCACCATGCAATGCCACAGCGCTGAAACCTTCATCGGCTAAATCGTCGCACACTTGCTGCGTTTCTACCTTGGTATTACAAAACACAACACAGCTTTGTGGTGTAAATTTAAGTAATAGTAATTTAAGTGTTGGATAGCGCTGTTTATTGTTATCCATTTTGTAGAAGTACTGTTTTATTGTGCTTTTTTCTTGCTCTTCTTCTACTTTAATCATCTCTGGGTTACTAAGTACACGCTTTGCTATCGCTTCGATTGCGCGTGGAAAAGTAGCACTAAATAAAAGCGTTTGGCGGTTTTGTGGGATGCATTCAATAATCGCATCAAGGGTATCTTGAAAGCCCATATCAAGCATTTGATCGGCTTCGTCTAATACTAATGTTTCTACATCATCTAACCGTAAAGTCCCTTTGCGAATATGGTCATCTACGCGCCCTGGTGTACCAACAATGATATGTGCACCGTGTTCAAGCGACCCAATTTGCGGGCCAATTGATACACCACCACATAGCGTTAATATTTTAATATTATGGATACCACGCGCAAGCTTACGCATTTCAACAGCCACTTGTTCAGCAAGTTCACGTGTTGGACATAAAACTAGCGATTGAATTCTAAAACGTTTTACGTTTAATTTAGCAAGCACACCTAAACTAAACGCAGCCGTTTTACCTGAGCCGGTTTTTGCCTGAGCAATGATGTCTTTACCTTCAAGTACAGGTGGCAAACTTTGCGCCTGTACAGGTGTCATGTGGGCGTAGCCAAGCGTCGATAAATTATCAACAAGTCCAGCTGGTAAAGCCAAAGATGAAAAAGCAGTTGAAGTCACAGTAAATTCCATAGCAGTAAAAATAACGCAGGATAAAGTCCCACTAAATATGCCGCTAATAATAGCAGAATTCGTTATTGGCAACCATTAGCAAACACATTATAAAATATTGTTAATAAAAACACATTGCAAATGATATTTATTTTCATTAAGATTGCGCTTCACTTTTTATTTAAATATTGAGCTGGAAGCATCAAATGAAACTGAGTTCACTTTACATCGCACTATTAGCAACAATAACAACAAACACATATGCAAACTCTACCGACCTTGAACATATTGAAGTCAAAGGAAGTTACTTTAATGACTACAAAGTAGATAACGCAAATGGTGCAATGAGAACGTCAACTTCATTACTCGATACAGCTCAATCAGTGACTGTAATTAGCGACATTATTATCAACGAACAACTTGCAACAACATTAGGTGAAGTACTTTCAAACGATGCAAGCTTAACGGCCGGTTCAAAACAACGTAACCGTGAAGTATTTAACTTACGTGGATTCGAACTCAGCTCATCAACCGGTTATTTACGCGACGGGCATCAGCATTGGTCGCACTATCAACAACCCATTGAAATTTTACAACAAGTAGAGGTTATTAAAGGCCCATCAAGCATTTTATATGGTCAATCAGGTCCTGGTGGCCTAATTAATATGGTCACTAAAAAGCCGACAGCACAAACATTATTTAATGCCAGTGCCGATGTAGATCAGCATGGTTCAACACGCTTTATGATAGATGCTGCAGGCGCTTTAACGGATGCAGAAGATTTACGTGCACGCGGTATTTTAGTTAAGCAAGATGTTGATTACTGGCGCGAATACCAAAACGGTGAAAACCGCGAGCGTGACCGCTTTTTAGGTGCGTTGATTGTTGATTACGATATTAGCGACAATGCTCTTGTTCGAGTTCATTATGACCGCACAGACGACGAAGCAGGTTTAGACACAGGTGCATGGATAGACGACAACGCCAACGTTATTGGCGACGATAAAACTATTCGCGATATGTCTTGGGCGTTTACCGACATAACGGTAGAAAATGCGGGCATTGATTTTCAAGTATTTTTAAACGATAACTGGCAAGTAAAGCTGGGTTATAACGAACAAACATTTGAACGCCAACGTTTTGAGTCAGCTCCACGTAAGCCGAGTAATTTTGTTGAAGGCGACAGCTATGAGTCTCGCCCTTACGACCGATTTGACGACTGGCAATTTAAAACCGCATTTATCGACTTTATCGGTGAATTTGAAACAGCAGGCGTTCATCATCAATTACTCATTGGTGCTAACTCGCTTGATTATTATTATGGACAGCGTCGCACCTCAGCTGATTCATTTAATTTTATATCTGGTCAAACAGAGCCAAGTCGCCCAACTGTCAGCTATAAAACAGATGATACTATCAGCGAAACAGAATACGACTACTACGGTATTTATGTTCAAGACTTAATCACGTTTTCGCCACAGTGGCAGCTATCGCTTGGTGGCCGCTACGATAAACAAACACGTGAAGATGCCAATAATGAATCGTTTGTGCCAAAGATAGGTGTGCTTTATCATCCTAATGCATCAGCGACGGTATACGCGAGTTACTCTGAAGGTTTTGAACCTCAAGGCAGTGATACTCTTGTAAACGAAGACGATATAAATAATGGGATGAAGCTAGATGCCGTTACCTCTGAGCAAAAAGAAATTGGTATTAAGTGGCAGTTATTTGATGATCGCTTAATGCTAAGTGGTGCGCTTTTCGATATAAGTAAAAATGGCACACTAGTTACAGAAACGCTTGAAGTACCAGTGGGTGATCTAACTTCTGAAACAAACCAAATTGGTGAACAACGCCATAAAGGGATTGAACTAACAGCACAAGGTGCGGCAACCGACCGTTTATTTATAATGGCATCGACTATGTACCTAGATGCAAATTACGAACGTGACGAAGAGTTAGAAGGTAAGCGCCCTACCGATGCCCCTAAATGGTCTGCATCACTTTGGACTCGTTACGAATTTAACGACGCGATTGCATTTAATGCCGGTGCATTTTACGAAGGTGAGCGTTTTGCAGATAGTGACAACACGATTATTAAAGATGCCTACACACGCGTAGATGTAGGTGCAACTTACAAACTTAAAGTAAGCAAAACCGATGTTAACTTACGCCTAAACATAGAAAACTTATTTGACGAAGAATACCTAGCCGGTGGTGGAACAAATAACGTAACAATAGGTGAAGGCACTAACGTAAGACTAGCTGCACAGTTTAGCTTTTAATTAAGCGCTTTAATTACCAGCCCGCGCTTAAAATACGCGGGCTTTTTTGATCACTTAAAGCAGCTCATTCATCTCATCTATTTTTTTACGTCTTTATTACATGTTTTAATAGCCGCAATCATAAATAAGGCTAATTACCATGAAAAATCTCATCACCGCACTACTCCTTACCAGTAGTATGGCAGCTACTGCCAGCAGCAACGAATTTACAAGCAATCAATTACAACAAGTAGATAAAGTGCGTACCACAGCCCTTAATAGCCACTTAAGCTATGAGCTATTAGAGTCACTAACAACCGAAGTTGGCCCGCGTTTACCTGGCACCGAAAACGATAAAAAAGCCGTTGCTTGGGCGCAAGCTAAATTTAAAGAACTGGGCTTTGATAAAGTATGGCTTGAAGAAGCGACCTTTCCAGAATGGCGCCGCTACAGCGAAAGTGGAAAAATATTAACACCTAGCGAACAACCCCTTCATTTAACCGCACTAGGTAATAGCATAAGCACACCTAAAGAAGGTATCAGCGCACCGATTAAATTATTCGAAACACTTGATGAACTAAAAGCAGCACCGGCTAATAGTTTAAAAGGCAAAATTGCTTACATTAACTACAGAATGAATCGCGATATAGACGGCAATGGTTATGGACCCGCTGTAAAAGCACGTGCCACCGGAGCAATTGAAGCATCTAAAAAAGGGGCTGTTGCCTACATGATGCGGTCAGTAAGTACAGGTCATCACCGTTTTGCCCACACCGGCGGAAGCTATTATAAAGAAGGCGTTAAAAAAATACCTAACGTAACCATTGCTAACCCCGATGCCGATCAAATTGCTCGCTTAGTCGCTTTAGGCAAAGATGTATCGGTCAATATAAATGTACAAACCGAAAACCTTGGCGAAGGCACTAGTTACAATGTTATAGGCCAATTTAACGGTACCGAAAACCCAGAGCAATACGTATTAATTGGCGGGCATTTAGACTCATGGGATTTAGGCACAGGCGCACTTGATGACGGTGCCGGCGTTGCATTGACTATGGCGGCTGCTAAACATATTAGCGATGTAAAACGCCCTAAACGCAGTATTCGCGTTGTCCTTTTTGCCGCTGAAGAGCTTGGTTTATGGGGTGCAAAAGCGTACTTTGCGAAACATAAAAACGTTTTACACAATATTGTCGCTGCTGCAGAGTCTGATTTTGGCGCTGATGTAGTTTACGGTTTTGAATCAAATGTAGATGCAGCGTCACTGCCTGTAGTACGTGCTATCGCAAAAGAGCTTGCCCCTTTAAATGTTGAGTACATTGGTAAAAACCAAGCTAACGGCGGACCTGATCTCATTCCATTTAAAAATGCGGTGTCGGCACCTATTTTTGAGCTGGCCCAAGATGGTACAGACTACTTTGATTATCACCACACCGCTGACGACACGCTTGATAAAGTAACGCCAGCAAAGCTTCGTCAAAATACAGCAACCTATGCGGTATTTGCGCTTATGGTAGCAGACGCAAAAACAACAATTAAACCAAAAATAACAACAAAAGAGTAACAGACATACTTACTTACAGTTTGTTGCTTTAAAAAATATGCCCCTTGTTTTACTTTAATAGAAATTAAAACTCGGGGCATTATTGCATGCTGCTTTTCAACACCGGTCAGTCTTTTCCTCATTTTTCACAAACGCAGTCCTGCCCAAGCTGCCAAAGCGATAGCTATCACTTAGTAAACCATAGCCGCTACTTACGTTTTACGATTATTCCTATCGTACCATTAAAGCTAAATTACAAGCGCGAATGCTACCAATGTGGCCATAACGAAGCCATTAATATAAAAAAACTCCCCTTAATTGAAAAACTAAGCCTGCCAAAATACGGGATTGGCTTAATTTTATTATTGTGGGTAATAGTGTATTTTTTCCAACAATACACCGACAACCAAGCACTCAAATACAACTACTTAAGTAACCCACAGGCATTTGATACATATTTAGTTCACGCTGATAAATTTACTCACGAACCATGGACGCTAACAAATTTAAAAGTGGCCCAAGTACTCAGCTTTGACGAGCAATTTATTACTTTTCAAGTAAGCAATTACAGCTATAAACGCAACCGAGGCATAACCACGGCAATGCGCACCAGTTTATTAGTACAACGCGATTATTTTTCAACAAGCACAATTACCTTACCCCGTGATGAGGTAAAGCGCTTATATAATAATGACGTGATTTACGATGTGCTGCGCCCACACGCTAATAGCTTGTATGGTGGGTTTGTGATGTTTCCGCCTAAACCTAAGCCTTTATACAAAGGTTTAAAGCTAGATAAAAACAACCAGCAAGGCATTATGTACTTTAAAGATGGGCAATTTGAAGAAGCCTTAGAAAGCTTTAAACTTGCTGCAGAGTCAGGCTCTCAATGGGGGCAGCTTAACCTTGCACAAATGTACCGAGACGGCCAAGGTGCAGACAAAAACACACAACAAGCTATTTACTGGTATAAAAAAGCAATTGCTCAAGGTAATAGTAAAGCAACCTACGAACTTGAGCAGTTGTGTAAATTTATAACATGTGAATCAATTATGTAGAGCAGAAAGCACGGCTCTACTTATTTGTTTTAAATAACCTTGTATAAACCACATTGCAAAGCACAATAACTAGCCCTGCAACAACCCCTAGCACTCCATCAAAGACTAGCGGGGCTAATAGCTCACCTATATTGCCTAGTATTGACTGCGCATAACTAATCACATTAAGTTGTGCATGATGTAATAACTCAATACCATGAGATAAAATACCGCCTCCCACCAAAAACATGGCCACAGTACCTGCAAAAGCTAAAAACTGCATAAGTCGTGGTGCCGCCGCAAGCAAGCTTTTACCCAGAAACTCTTTAACCGCACTGCCAGACACTTTAGATTGATTTACCAAATACAAGCCTGCATCGTCAAGTTTTACAATTGCAGCTACAAGTCCATAAACACCAATAGTCATAACAATCGCTATTACACAAAGAACTAAGGATTGATTGAGTAATGCTTGGCCCGCGACAGTACCAAGCGTAATAACAATAATTTCGGCCGATAGAATAAAGTCTGTCCGTATCGCACCTTTTATTTTTTGTTTTTCATATTCAACTAAATCAAGTGTTTTTTCGCCATCTGCAATCTCATCATGATGAGGTAAAAATCGCGCAAATATTTTTTCAGCTCCTTCAAAACATAAAAACAACCCACCTAAAATTAAAAGTGGTGTAATGAGCCATGGAAGCCAAACACTGATCATCAACGCCGCAGGAACAAGGATTGCTTTATTTAAAAATGATCCTTTTGCTACCGCCCATACAACGGGCAGCTCTCTGTCGGCTGACACACCCGTTACTTGCTGTGCATTCAGCGCTAAATCGTCTCCTAAAACACCTGCTGTTTTTTTTGTCGCTATTTTACTCATGGTTGCAATGTCATCGAGTAAAGCCGTTATGTCATCTAATAATGTTAAAAGGTTAGTGCCTGCCATGGAGCTTCCTTAGGTCTGTTGTTCTTTCAATGTTAAATTTGCAGCAGCCTGTTTGGTATTTAGGCAAGGCAGAGCCGATGCAGTGTGGTTATTCCCCATAAATTGGCGATAACGTAGCATTAATACCAAACAGGCGCTGCCCGATGGGTTCTTCCTAGGGGCTACTTACTTTTTGTTGCTCGGCTTTTACTTAGTCCACTAGGTTACAAACCTCGCGCCACGATTAAATAGCCCCTAGTTTGAACAAATTTCAATCCGAAAAGATCAACAGACCCTAGCTTATAAATAATTTAATCAACATAACGTAAAGCGCGCCTTTCACCAACGGTTAATTTTGCCCTGTTATTCTTAAGTAAAATAGCGGGTAAAATATATTAAGGAAGGGAAAATGAAAGCAACACTTGTTTTAATGGCTTGCTTACTCAGTTTAATTGGATGTAGTAAAAAAACAACAAGCACACACTACGTATGTAATAACAAGAAAGCAGTACTGAGTACGTTAAAAAACCAAGAAGCAGAGCTCACCTTCAATAATAAAATATACAACCTTTCTCATGAAGAAAGCGCGTCTGGAAATAAGTATATAAATAAAAAAGTACTTTTTTGGGGAAAAGGCGCTGAAGCGATGCTTATAATTTTAGGCAAAAAATATCACTGCACCTTAAAATAACAAGCTACTAACAACAAATTAAAAAACTTGCTACACTAACAAAAGTCTTAATTTTGTTGATGAAGTTATGCGTTCTATTGCCATTAAACATAAAATAATTTTAGCCTTTTGTGCTATAGGTCTATTAATGCTTATCAGTAGCTTATTTTTTTACTGGTCCTTAAATAAAATAAGCACGACTACCTCACGAATAGAGAACCTTGCTGTTCCAGCTCAACAAGTAAGTAAAGACTTAAGATTATCGCTTCTCTCTATAACCAAATTCAATGCACTAGCTTATAGTCAAACAAAACCTGATTTATTACTGACCAATAAAAAAGAAGCGCTTAGCGAGCAACAAGAATTCAGTAATATGCTCAATGCACTTAAGCCGCAATTGACAGGTCAGCAAAACATGCAAACTTTGCTAGTTGACGCTTCAAAAAACTTTGAGCAACTAAGCAAAACAAGCGCAAACATGTTTAATGCCAAAGAACAGCGTTTTACGGCGCAGTCGGCTGCTACCTCACTAATTAAAGAGTTTGGTGATGAGCTAAGTAACCTCAGTAATGCCTTACTCGATATAGAACTCATAGAGATAAATGCAAAGCAGCAGTCGTTACTAAACTCTGTATTTGGCACAGCAACACGCATTGACGACTTACTCTTTAATTTAAGCAACAATATTAAAAGTATTACGCAAACGACCAGTGTCAGCGACTTAAACGTCCACCAACAAGATACCCAATTTTTACTTGATAACATCCAGCCAAACTTTGTGTATTTAGAGCAGCAAGCCACTCCCTTAGGTGAGCGTTTAAACGCAGCTCAATTTACCGAGCAATTTAATAACTTAAGAACACGATTGAATGGGCCCGACGGTATTTACGCCCAGCAAAATAAAGCGCTTGAAAACACCCAAATGGCACAGCAAAGTTTTGAGCGTTTTCAACAAGAGTTTATAGACACAGAAAGCCAATTATTACAGCTTAATAAACTGGCTGACGAGCGTTTTAAAACTCTGCAAAGCAGTGCTAAGTCGGCAATTAATATGGGCTCTAGCTCTGTTATTATAATTGCGATTGTACTTATTGGTTTACTTATTGTTATTTCAATTTTTACAACTAACGCCATGCTAAAACCACTTAAAAAAGTAAATAGCGATTTAGCACGTATTGCCTCGGGGGATTTTTCTAAACGCAGCCAACCGCGTAGCAAAGATGAATTTGGCACTTTACTTAACAACATTAATAAGCTCAGCGATGATTTAACCCACCTTATAAAAGCGATTAGTAATGATGCTCACGAGCTTGATAAATCAGCCATTCAAACAAGTGAAAAGGGCCAACAGATGACCATTGTTGCTCAGCAGCAATTAGAACGAAGCGCACAAGCCACAGACCTTGCGCATAGCATGCTAAACAATTCGCAAGCGGTCTATGAGCAGGCCGATAATGCATCTAACGAAATTACCAACGCCTCTCAGTTTGCTAACGACGTAAACCAAATAGCCAACGACAACAGTTTAAGTATTGAAGCACTCTTAAATCGATTAGATAAAGCGGTAAGTAGCACAGAAGAGCTGGCCGAATTTACAGATTTAATCGGCGCAATTGTAAATACTATTAGCAGCATTGCAGAGCAAACTAATCTACTTGCCTTAAATGCAGCAATAGAAGCGGCAAGAGCCGGAGAAAATGGTCGAGGTTTCGCAGTGGTTGCTGACGAGGTTCGCTCATTAGCGGCACGTACACAAAGCTCCACAAGCGAAATTCACACCATGATCCAAACGCTGCAGCAACACACAAAAACAACGCAGAAAGAAATTAACGATGGCCAACAACAAGCTAAACAGTGTGTTGAAAACAGTGCTGAACTAAATAAAGCGGTTGAGCGTATAAAAGGGACGTTACTGTCAATTAACCAAATGAGTGAGCAAATTGCTACAGCTTCTCATGAACAGTTAACAAACAGTGATGATATTCAAAAAATAATGGCCAAGGTGACCGAGCAAGCCACTTTAAATGCCAATAACGCAACCACCCTAGCAAGCGAAAGTGAAGACGTAAATCAACTTGCACACTCTTTAACAAGTGCCGTAGAGCGCTTTAAGTTTTAAGTGCAGGTGTAATGACTTGCTTTGCATGAAATGGGTATAATAGTTCAACTCTTTTGCTTAATAGCGGCCCATAATGAAATATAAAGATCTGCGCGATTTTATCAATTTACTTGAAAAAAAAGGTGAGCTTAAACGCATCACCCAAGAAATTGACCCGTATCTTGAAATGACCGAAATTTCCGACCGCACACTGCGTGCAAAAGGTCCAGCCTTATTATTCGAAAACCCAAAAGGGCACAGCATGCCGGTGCTTACCAATTTATTTGGAACACCGAAGCGAGTGGCTATGGGGATGGGCCAAACAGACGTAAATGAACTTCGTGAGGTGGGTAAACTACTCGCGTTTTTAAAAGAGCCCGAGCCCCCAAAAGGCATTAAAGAAGCACTTGGATCTATTCCTGTATTTAAAAAAGTGCTGAACATGCCAGCTAAAGAAATCAAAAAAGCACCTTGTCAGCAAGTGATTTTACAAGGTGATGACGTCGACTTAACAAAACTACCTATTCAACACTGCTGGCCAGGTGATGCAGCCCCTTTGATTACATGGGGTTTAACCGTCACAAAAGGGCCGTACAAGAAACGTCAAAATCTGGGTATTTATCGCCAACAATTATTAGGTAAAAATAAAATAATTATGCGCTGGTTGTCGCACCGCGGCGGCGCGCTCGACTTTCAAGAGTGGTGTAAAGAAAACCCTGGTCAGCCTTATCCAGTATCGGTGGCGTTAGGCGCCGATCCGGCGACCATTTTAGGTGCAGTAACTCCTGTACCAGATACGCTTAGCGAATATGCATTTGCAGGGCTATTGCGTGGAAGCCGAACTGAAGTGGTAAAGTCAATTTCAAACGACTTACAAGTGCCTGCCAGTGCCGAAATCGTACTTGAAGGCCATATTATGCCTGGCGAAATGGCGCCAGAAGGCCCCTATGGCGACCATACAGGTTACTACAACGAAGTTGATGACTTCCCTGTTATGACCGTAACTCACATTACACACCGTAAAGATCCTATTTATCACAGCACATTTACTGGCCGTCCGCCTGATGAACCCGCTATTTTAGGTGTTGCACTTAATGAAGTATTTGTACCAATATTACAAAAACAGTTTCCCGAAATTGTGGACTTTTATTTGCCGCCTGAAGGTTGCTCGTACCGCATGGCGGTAGTCACAATGAAAAAACAATACCCTGGTCACGCTAAGCGCGTAATGATGGGAGTATGGTCGTTTTTGCGCCAGTTTATGTATACCAAGTTCGTAATTGTGTGCGATGACGATATAAATGCTCGCGACTGGGAAGATGTTATTTGGGCCATCACAACGCGCATGGATCCAGCGCGTGATACAACGTTGATTGAAAACACTCCAATAGATTACCTAGATTTTGCCTCTCCGGTATCGGGCCTTGGATCTAAAATGGGTATGGACGCGACTAATAAATGGGTAGGCGAAACCGACCGTGAATGGGGTGAACCAATAGTAATGGATAAAGCCACCAAAGAACGTGTTGACGATATTTGGGATAGCCTTAAAATTCTTTAGCAACTAAACAAACCCAGCGATGGTCAATAATTTATTCACCATCGTTCGGGTAAGCTATAAACAGGCTATAAAATAATCCTATAGGTATGCTAGAATCGATGCATTCAATTGCGTATCTGCTATCAAAAGCGCTGCTAAAAGGTAAAAAATGCAAACATTAAAAGCTGAAGTTGTAGCTATCAGCCCACTAACAGAATTTGTTAACAAAGTAACTTTAAAGCCACAAGAGCCTGTGACCTTTGAAGCGGGCCAATACATGCAACTGGTGTTAAGTGAAAAAGACAAACGCGCTTTTTCTATTGCTAGCCGGCCATCACAATGTGATGAAATAGAGCTGCACATTGGTGCCTCTGGTGCAGACTCGTACGCAATGCAATCGCTTGAACATTTACGTAATGCGCATTCAAACAAAACAATGGTTGATATAGAGGCTGGATTAGGTGTTTCCCAACTTCGTTTGCAATGTAACCGACCTATTATTTTACTTGCCGGTGGCACTGGCTTTTCGTATGTAAAATCAATGGCTGATCACCTAGCTGAAATAAACTGTGATCGCCCTGTGCTATTTTACTGGGGTGTTAAAGAAGAGTCGGCATTATATGCACATGAAGAAATGAAATTATGGGCAGAAAGCCACGAGCATTTTGAATTTATTCCTGTCGTCGAAAACCCATCAGCTAATTGGCAAGGTCACACGGGTTTTGTGCACAAAGCAGTAATGCAAGACATCGTATCACTAGAACCTTACGACATTTACATGGCAGGTCGTTTTGACATGATAGGGATTGTACGTGATGATTTTATAGCTCATGGCGCTATTCGTGAAAACATGTACGCCGATGCATTTGCATTTATAAAGTAAACTCATCGCATCATTTAATGATAAGCACCTATGGGTGCTTTTTTTTTATGACTTTAAAGTTTTAATAGCTTAAACCTATCAAACACATCAATATAAACAATTTCCTAAAATCCAATCTATAAACCATACTTTGTACAGAACATCAGCGGGAGAGACCCAAATGCTAAATACAAAAGTAAAAGATTTTATGCAACGCAAGTTGCCAAACATAACACCAGACACTGAAATGACAACTGCCATAGCCGAGTTACAAAAATTTAAATTACTTGGTGCGCCTGTATTCGATAACGAAAAATGCCTAGTCGGATTTATTTCAGAACAAGAGCTATTAAAGCCTTTAATGCAAAGTAGTTATTTTTGCGAAGGGGTTGTAAAAGTGTCGCAGCTTATGCAGACCAATGTAGTCACAGTGAGTAGCGATTTAAACATTATTGAACTAGCTGAACAAATGCAGCCAGGTAAGCCAAAAAACTACCCTGTAGTAGAAGGCGTAAAAGTGGTGGGGATGATAAATCGTGCCGACGTACTCAAAGCGCTTTACGATAACTACCTTAGCTGCCAAGAGCACTAATTTAAAACCTGAGCGTTAGTAAATCTCTTAACTATCGCTTAAGTTAAATCTATAAATATGCAGCTTTAAAGCCGCATATTTATTTGCATTACTTAACGTGCACTCACTTGTGCTAGTAGTGCTTTTTTATCGCCGTCACTTAAAAATGCAATTTCTAAGGCATTAGCTTGGGCTTTTTCTATATCAGCCTGAGACAGGCCTGCTTTGGGTGCTGCAATGGTATATTCATGCTCTATTTCAATACCTTCAACAGCCGGGTCATCTGTATTAAGACAAGCAAGAATACCATGATCTAAAAACTGTTTAAGTGGATGCGTAGCTAGGTCGGTAACTGTACTGGTTTGAATATTACTGGTTAAACACGATTCAATACCAATGCGGTTATCACGCAGGTAATCCATTAATCCTGGATCTTCAATTGCTTTTACACCATGGCCAATTCTACTTGCACCTAATTCATTAATTGCTTGCCAAATACTTGGAGCGCCAAGTGCTTCGCCAGCATGAATTGTTGACGCTAAATACGCATCACGCACTTGCTTAAAGTGCTCAATAAATAATTCACCCGGAAAGCCAATTTCATCGCCCGCTAAATCAACCGCCACTAAGTCATTTTTAAACGCAAGTAATGCATCAAGCTCATACTGGCACGTTTTAACACCATAAGTACGCGACAAAATACCAATTAAGTTTGCTTTAATATTGGTATTCTTTGTTGCTGATTTAATACCATCAACCACGGCTTCTACAACACCTTGTGGGTGTAAACCTTGGCTTTGCGACATGTAGTAAGGGCTAAAACGAAGTTCAACGTAGTCAAGGCCTTGCGCTTGCGCATCTTCAATATTTTCAATAGCAATACGGCGGCATGCATCGTAATCGCCAAGTACCGTTACGCCCCAGTCTAGCTTTTGTAAAAAAGCCACTAGGTTTGGCTCTGGATCTATAACTTGAACATGAGGAATTAATTGTTCAACGTTATCTGCGGGTAAATCAATATTAAACTGACGACCAAGTTCTAGTATGGTTTGCGCGCGAACATTACCATCTAAATGACGGTGAATATCTAGCAAAGGTAGTTTTCTATTGATCATAGTAGCACCCAGTTTAATTAAATTTTTGCGCATAATACGCAGATAGAGGTATTTTTCAAGTCTATACGCTTTGTAATATTATTAAGCGGTCATATGTCTGCTTTTTGTGCAAAATATTCACGCACTTAACAATAATCTGTATAAAAATAGTATCGCCTTACTTTTTTATTGTTTCGCTAAATTTAAAAAATACCTATAAAAAAGCACAGGTAAAGCATTTATAAAACGCCTATAACCTGTGCCTAAAATATATAACTAATCAGCTAGTAAACTTATTTGTTATATAAAACGAGTGCCTTTTCAGCCTGTGCCGTGTTTTTATAACTCAAGGCTGCTTGGTCTGCAAATTGGTGTTTATTATCACCATTAAGCGCTTTATCAAATACACGTGCCGCTAAGTCATAATCACTTTGTGCATTAGCAAGACATGCCAGCGACAACAGCAGCGCTGTATTGGTGTCGTCTTTTTTAAGGCGATCTTGGATACTGGCTTGTAACTTGTGCGCTTCACCATGGTTTGCATTATTTAAAATAGCAGCAAGCTCATCATGTTGGCTGGCTTGCTTAACCATTTTAGTTAAATCGCCCTCAATAACGGCAAGCTGACCTGTTGCAGCCATTTGAGTTAAATATGCAGTCTGTGCATGAGTGTGTAGTTTTCGTGGTAATTGTTTGTATTTATTTGTTAATTCATCAGCTGATTGAGCCGAAAAATAGGCAGAAAATACACGCGTCCACTGCTCACTAGAAAACACTTTTTTACGCAGTAGCTTGGGTAAAAACTCTTCAAGTGCACTAAAGTGCTGCTGTTGTACTAATACCTCAGTGTACAGTTTAAGTTCAAGGGCGGTGGCTTTTTTAGCTTCTGCATTCACACGCAACTGCGATTCAATCGCACTGCTATCGCCACTTGCCAACCATAGCTTTGCTACTTTTAATTGCTGCTCTGGGCTTATTTCAAATAATCGCTCAAGCGCTTTATCTGCCTCGTTGTTAGCAAGTGCTGCTTTAGCTAAAAGCGCTAAACGAATATCGTCAAATTTTTCTGGCACACTGTTATCAAAAAGTGCGCGCTCTACCTGTTCGTAATCGTCATTTATAGCACTGAAAAGGGCTTGTTCAATTGCGGCGAATTTACGCTCTTCACTGCGGGCAAAAAAACCATGCTTGGTATTTCTATAAATTGATAATAAATAACGTGTTAGTTTGTAACTAATATATAAAACTGCCGCAGACAATACAGCCATAATACAAAACGAAACAATAGTGCCTTCAATGGTCGTATTATTAAACGAGATAAGCACATAACCTTTTTCGTCAAGTACAAAAGGGGTAACCGCAATTACAACAACAACAGCTACAATTAAAATAATTAGCCATATCATTGCGCCCACTCCTTAACCATTTGCGTGCTTTGCAGTGTGACCTCTTGGCTGAAATTAAGTGGTTCTTTTTCTAATTTAGATAGCGTATTTAGTGTTGATTTAGTCGCTGCATCATCTTGCTTAAAGTATTCACCAATTAAGCGCTTTGCTTCGCTTAATGCATTAAAATATATACTGGCTTGTTTACTTAGTAGCGCATCTTGTGCCTGCGCTATATTAAGCTTAATTCGCTGGTTAATTAAATTGCGCTCTTGATCAGTTAGTAATGGCTCAATTGCTATACCTTCATGGCGCCTAATTGTAATAAAACTATCAACAATTTTATTCCAACTGTTACTGATATTTTGCTGCCAATCGTTAATATCTTCGCTGAGTGCATTTTCATCAACTTCCCGTGGTTCCTCTGGTAAATTGACCGCGTTAAACACCAGTTCATCAATTCGGTTAAGAACACTATTTAGCTGCAAATAAATAGCCTCGGTAGCAACCGGTTTTAAACTATCAAGCGTTTGTATGTCTTGCATAATAGATTGGCGAAGTTCAATTGTACCAGGGTGCTCACTTAACAGTCCGTCTAAACGCTTTAGTACAGCGCTTGCGCCTTGGTAGTCTTTTTCTGCCCACAGTTTAAATTCAGCCATACGCTGCAAACTAGTTACTTCTTGTGGGTTTAAAGATGAGCCTTGTTGCTGCGCTTTTTGTAGTGCGTTTTTTAATGCTTGCTGATTTTCAAGCGTGCTTTGCGCTAACGCCTCAGATACTTTTTCTTCGCTATTAAATAGCGCTTGTTGCAAGCTCACTTGAGAAGACTTAAGAACCGCTAGCTCTTGCTGAAGTAGCTTATTTTGCTCGCTAAGTTCGTTAACAAATGTATTTTGCGCTTTACCTGCATTTAGCTTTTGATAAAACTCGTAACCAACTCCAGAGGCCACAACCAACGATATTAACAATGCAAGAGAAGCCACTTTACTAACTTTTTGTTTGTCATTTGCTGGTTTGTTTTTTACGCTTGCTGGCTCATTTTTAACTGATGCTGAACTCGAGGCTGTTGATGTTGTGTTTTCTGTTGTTATTGACTTAGGTTGTTCACTCATGCTGCTACCTTGCTGATTAATACAGGTAAACATAGCGTTATCGCTAGCCCCTGCTGCAATATGTATATTTGCCAAACTTACGTGTTGTTGCTGTAAATATGCGGCTATACGCTCGCTGGCAACATAAAAGTGGCACTGTTGTAACCATTGTAATTGTTGTGCAGCAAGGGGGGTAAATATGGCATCAACTGCTGCATTACTTGTTATGACTATACCGTGTACATTGTTGCTTTGCCAGTGGTCAGTCCAGTTACTAGTTAAATCGGATACTGGCTCACGTTCATAAACAACACAATTATTTAAAAACGCACCGCGCTCTTTTAGGACCTTGGCTATATCGGGTCGACCACCTTGCCCTTTGACCAATACAATATTGCTGCCATCGACCTGAGCCAACGACTTAAGAGCCAATACCCCTTCAGAATCGAACTGTTTAGGAGTTGCTGCACGCACACCAAATAATTCATATATTGTATCGGCAGTTTGCTGCCCTACAGCATAAAACTGCGCTTTAATGTTTATATCGGGCTTTAATTGTGCCAGTGCTTTAACAGCATCCTGAGAGATAAAAATAATTTTATCTGCATTAATAAGTGGGCTTAGTTGAGTACTAGAAGGCGTTAAATAGTTAATATTTAAAACAGGAAACAACGACGTCTGATAACCCGCTTGCTCAAGTTTTTCAGCAAGGGCTACACCTTTTCCTTCTGGCCGAGTTATCAGAATATGTGTCATTTATGCGTCTCTGTATACGTCAGCTAAAATTTTATCTGCGCCTTGAGCAAGTAATTTTTCAGCCAGCTCTATTCCGAGTTTTTCGGCATCGTTAATATTACCCGCAACTTCGTCACGTAAAATTTCGCTGCCATCAATTGCGCCTACAAGCCCTCGTAAATGAACCTGCTCGCCATCAACTAACGCATAAGCGCCAATTGGTACTTGGCAACCGCCTTCTAAACGACGGTTCATGGCACGCTCTGCGTTAACACGAATACGCGTGTGTGCGTGTTCAAGCGGTGCTAATAACGCTTTAGTTACGTCATCTTCAATTCGACACTCAATACCTACAGCACCTTGGCCATTTGCAGGCAACGATACTTCTGGTTCAATATAATCCGCAATACGCTCGCCCATTTCTAAACGAATAAGCCCTGCCGCTGCTAAAATAATGGCATCGTATTGCCCATCATCTAATTTAGCTAGGCGTGTATTCACGTTTCCGCGTAAATCACTGATTTCTAAGTCAGGTCTTAGTGCTCTAATTTGGCACTGACGACGTAAGCTAGATGTACCTACAATGGCCCCCTTCGGTAACTCATTTAAGTTGGCAAAGTTATTTGATACAAATGCATCACGAGGATCTTCACGCTCGCAAATGGTATGAAGCGCTAGCCCTTCTGGAAATTCAACAGGCACGTCTTTCATTGAGTGCACGGCAATATCAGCTCGGCCATCTAACATGGCTTGCTCAAGCTCTTTTACAAATAACCCTTTGCCGCCTATTTTGGCCAATGGGGTATCTAAAATAATATCCCCTTGTGTCGACATAGGGACTAACTCAACACGTACATCATCATGAAAATGCTCTAGCTGAGCTTTTACAAACTCAGCTTGCCATAACGCTAGGGCGCTTTTGCGAGTTGCTATACGTACTAATTTTGTTTTTTCTGTCATAGGGGTATCCAATTAATTACTGCGGTTAGCATTATTTAGTTAGCTAACACTCTAAATTCTTTTTGGGCAATTAAATTACCTTGCTCGTCAACAACGTCTACACGCCAATGGCCTGTTTGCGTGTTCATAATATTTTTTGTTGAATAAGTTCTGTAACGCGGCGAAGTAACATTAAGTGTAATTTCGGCCATTGTCTCACTTTCAAAATACCAAATATGTTTAACTTGCTGACCTTGAAGCCCTTTTAGTTCACTAAAAAACGATAATGTTCCTTCAAATTGACTCATACGCACATCTGCCGCAAACACATTTACAGGCTCTCGCTTTTCAACACTGCGAGTCAGAACCGCACGGCTTATTTTACCAGTATCAATTTGGGCCCCTAATGCAACACTTGCAATATGCGCATTGTCAGGAAATCTATCTGTACCAAATAAGGTAACATCATCGCTTTGCGGAGCGTCTAGTAAGGTGTCTATATCCGCAGATTGCTCGGGTAAAGGGTTAACTTCGCTTTGTGCATCGCTGTTTTGTGTTGATGAAATTATTTCGCTGTTAGATGTGTTAGCCAACTCAGCAGCTTGCAGAGCTACTATTACATTATCTAACTCAGGCTGAACGGTCACTGGCTCTGGGTTACTTTTGTTTGAGATATCGATGTTAACAACATCTTCAGCAGAGACCATTTGCTTTGCAGCTAACCCGTCAGTATTGGCAGCACTTATTTGCGACTGGCTATTGGGTTCATCGTGTATTGGGCTTTCAATGACCTCATTACTTTGTGTGCTATTAGAAATTAAAAGCTCTGTTTGTTCATTGGGGTGAGCGCCTTGATCTGCATTTACTGAGCTGGTTAAACCATATATCACGGCCGCAGATGTCATTACTATCAACATAGCCAAACTCACAATACGACGCCAATGCCATTCATAACTTACCGTAGGTAGGCTGTTTTGTGGCTCGCGTTTTACATTTGCTTTAATAACTATTTTTTGACTCATATTGACCTCAGCGGCTCCAAAATTAGCTTAAACGGGCAATTAACCAGTGGCGAATAGCGTGTAACTCTTCTGCACATACTTGATGTGCCATTGGGTATTCTTGCCAGCTTACATCCATGTTATGTGCTGTTAATACATCAAATGCACTTTTACCCGCACTCATTGGTACCACGTTATCTTGGCTACCATGTGCCATAAATACATTTAAATCGGTATGCTTTACTTCATCTGTGAATTTATGCGGCGCGCACATATAAGTAGACAATGCCATAACACCCGCTAGCTTTTGCTCAAAACGTGGTGCTAAGTGAAGCGACACAACACCACCTTGTGAAAAGCCTGCCAAAATAATTTTGTTAGCTGGTATTCCGTTTGCTATTTCTGTATTTATAAGGGCTTCTACCTTTTCGGCAGACTCTCTAACACCTTCTTCATCGGCACGTTTATCAAGCTCAATTGACTTAATATCGTACCAAGAGCGCATTTCCATACCGCCATTTATGGTGACCGGTTGCACAGGTGCATGAGGAAAAACAAAACGCACACCTAACTCATCTGGTAAGTTTAATTGCGGCGCTACAGGGGCAAACCCATCACCCGAATCACCCAACCCATGTAACCAAATAACGGTAGCTTTATGAGCGCTCTGTGCAGGGTATTGAACAAATTCTAAACTCATAGTGACGATTGCCATTTAATTTCTTGGCCAGCTTGGCGAGTTGACGCTTCGTTAATGAACTCCCAAAACTCTGCACCAGAGCGGTTATCAATCCATTGACCGTCACGCATTTCAAAATGATGACCATTAAATTTAGTTGCTACCCACACTTGATGAAGAGGCGCTTGCTTATTGATCACAATTTTACTTTTATCAGGAAAAATAATTTCTAAAATACCTTGCGCTGATTCGTAATCTAAATCGGCTTCACAATCATCAACTTGCTCTTCAATTGTGAACATAAGAGCTTCGGCTAATTGGTGATATTCGTGTTCAGTCATTGTTGATTCCTTTGCAGGCGAGCCGCCTAATATTGGGTACGTAATTGCGTTAAAAACATGCAGCTAGTGTAACAGGAATAAAATCATCCGCGAATAGCTGCATTTTTTAGATATTCTGTTACTCTGCGATTATAAAGCCAGCAACAATATTAATCTAATGAAAGCGACACATACCTTACAATTAAAAAAACTATTAATTAGCACGGCCCTATTTGGCGCATTAGCTGGCTGCGGACAAAGCGGCCCGTTATATTTGCCTGAACAACAGGCCCAGCAAAACCAACCAGAAAACACGATGACGCCTAACACGCAGGCCAAGCAACCCACTACCCCAGTAAAGCAGGAGCAATAAATGGATTTTTTTAACTATAAAAACAACCAATTGTTTGCTGAAGATGTAAGTATTGCCGCAATTGCTCAGCAATATGGTACGCCTTGCTATGTGTATTCTCGCGCAACATTTGAGCGCCACTACCTTGCGTTTGCTAATGCGACTAAAAGCCATAAAAGCTTGGTATGCTATGCCGTTAAAGCAAACTCTAATATTGCCGTATTAAATATTTTAGCGCGCTTAGGTTCGGGTTTTGACATTGTTTCAAAAGGTGAGCTAGCGCGTGTAATTAAAGCCGGAGGAGACGCCGGTAAGGTGGTCTTTTCAGGCGTTGCTAAAACCGCTGACGAAATAGCGTACGCATTAAAATTAGGGATTAAATGCTTTAACGTTGAATCAGCCTCTGAATTAGAGCGTATTTCAGAGGTTGCGTGCGAGCTTAACTTAGTGGCGCCAATTTCTATTCGCGTAAATCCCGATATAGATGCTAAAACGCACCCTTATATCTCCACAGGTCTGAAAGAAAACAAATTTGGCATTGATATTCAAACCGCTGTAAGTGTTTATCAACAAGCTGATGCTTTACCAGGCTTAAACGTAATAGGCGTAGATTGCCATATCGGTTCGCAGTTAACCGAAGTAAAACCATTTTTAGAAGCGCTAGACAAACTCCTTGCGTTAATAGATGAGCTAAAAAATGTCGGGATAGAATTAAGCCATTTAGATATAGGTGGTGGGTTAGGTGTCCCTTACGACAACGAACAACCACCTCATCCTAGTGAATACGCTGAGCAAGTAACCGCTCGCCTAGAAAACTACCGCCATTTAGAACTTATTTTTGAACCAGGTCGTGCGATTGCAGCAAACGCAGGGGTATTAATTACGCAGGTTGAGTTTATTAAACAAAACCAAAGTAAGTTTTTTGCCATTGTTGATGCTGGCATGAACGACATGCTTCGCCCTTCTCTTTATCAAGCGTGGCAAAAAATTATTCCTGTGTCGGTTCGTGATGACGATACGCCAACTCACAACTTTGATATTGTTGGGCCCGTATGCGAAACCGGTGACTTTTTAGGAAAAGACCGAGAACTAGCGCTTAAACAAGGCGATTTACTCGCGCAGCGCAGTGCTGGGGCATATGGCTTTACAATGAGTTCAAACTATAACTCTCGCCCACGCGTAGCTGAAATAATGGTAGACGGTCAGCAGCACCATCTTATCCGCGAACGTGAAACCATTGAGAGTCTTTATCAAGGTGAGAAAATTTTACCATAAACGTTTTTGCCAACTAGCTGCTCTGTGGCATGATTACCACAGAGCAAACACGAATTAGAGCGCTATGTTAGTTAATTTTTCCAAAATGCACGGCTTAGGCAACGACTTTGTTGTTATTGATAATATTACACAAAATGTATTTTTATCACGAGATCAAATTAAAAAGCTGGCTGATCGCCACTTTGGCATTGGCTTTGACCAATTACTCATGGTTGAAGCGCCATACTCCCCCGATCTCGATTTTCATTATCGTATTTTCAATGCCGATGGTACCGAAGTAGAACAATGCGGGAATGGCGCACGTTGCTTTGCACGTTTTGTTCGTATGAAAGGCCTGACTAACAAACACAAAATTAGCGTATCAACCAAATCGGGTAATTTAACGCTATACATAGAAAAAGACGGCCAAGTCACGGTTAACATGGGGCACCCTAATTTCGAGCCAAGCAAAATACCGCTTAAAGCCAGCAAACGTGAACTCACCTACATTATAAGGGCAGAAGAACACACCGTATTTAGTGGCGCAGTCTCTATGGGGAACCCACACTGTGTACTTGAAGTTGACGATATTACGACAGCGCAGGTCGATGTATTAGGTCCACTGCTTGAAAACCACGAACGTTTTCCACAGCGCGCTAACATTGGGTTTATGCAAGTTATATCGCAAGAGCATATAAAGCTAAGAGTATGGGAGCGCGGCGTAAATGAAACACTCGCATGCGGAACAGGCGCGTGTGCAGCTATGGTCATTGGGCATATGCAAAGTAAGCTTTCAAGCGCGGTACAAGTCGACCTCCCTGGTGGCACTCTTCAAATACGCTGGAGTGGAGAAGGTCATCCGGTACGAATGACAGGCCCCGCTGAGCACGTGTTCGACGGACAAGTTGCATTATGAGTAAGCTGAGCGAGGAGCAAATTACTAGCTACCTGCTCGCAAATCCTGACTTTTTAGTTAAACACCCAGATGTGCTTGCTCAGCTAGAGTTGCAGCAGCAAGCGCAAGGGGCAACGTCACTCGTGCATATTCAACATCGCCAATTGCGTGAGCACAATACACGTTTAAAAAAGCAAATCGACACCATGAGTAAACATGCTGTTCAAAATGAGCGAGTGTACTGTTTACTTAGCCAATGCCATCGCCAACTTTGGCGCCATGATGACTTTGATGCAATCGCTAAAAACTTACACGCTATTGTGTGCTCAAATGACGACATAAGCGACTTCAAATTATTAAAATACACTCCTGACTTTGACGAACTCATTGAACATCGCCTCAGCAATTCTGGGTATTATTTAGGGCGTATTACAACGCAAGAGCGTGCATTACTTTTTAGAGATGACACGCAATCTGCGGCTATTTATTTAATTGGCGATGCAAAGCAGCCTAGTGCCATACTGGCATTTGGCAGCAACAACGTGAACCATTTTGAACCCGCACAAGACAACCTATTTATGTTGGATTTTATTAGCGCCCTGCAACTAAGGTTACAAAAACTCGCATGAGTGATGATGCGCCTAATATAAGCGAATTAAGTGACAACTGGCGCACACCCATTACGCTATTTAGCGACTACCTAAAATTTGAAAAACAATATTCAGCGCACACCGTCAATCAATATGTCAGCCAACTTGGCTTTGCAGCGCTTTATTTCAATAAATTATGCGATGACTGGTTTGGCGTACAAGCAGAGCATATTCGCCGCTACAGTATGGCTTTACGCGCCAAACAATTAAGTGGCCGAACCATTAGCTTAAAATTGAGCTGTATCAGAAGTTTATATAAGTTTTTAAAAGCCAAAAATATTGCACAGCAATCGCATTATCATAACCCTGCGACCGGCATTAAAGGGCCCAAATTTGCCAAGCCTTTACCTAAAAATCTTGATGTTGATCAAATGGCGCGGTTGCTCGAAATACCCGACGACGACCCTTTAGCAGTCAGAGATAAAGCCATGATGGAACTTATGTACTCATCAGGTTTACGTATTAGCGAGTTAGTTGGCGCTAACATGCAAGATATTAATGCCAAAAGTGGTGAAATATTAGTGCGTGGTAAAGGTAACAAAGAACGCCTTATTCCCGTGGGAACGAAGGCATTAGAAGCATTAAAAAAATGGTTAACCGTGCGGCCTCAATTTGCAAAACAAGACGAGCCCGGCGTATTTTTAAGTAGCCAAAAAAATCGTATCTCAATTCGCCAAGTGCGTTTGCGTATGCAAGAGTGGGGAATAAAGCAAGGGATTAGCTCACAGGTGCATCCGCATAAGTTACGCCATTCATTTGCATCACATATTTTAGAATCGTCGGGTGATTTACGCGCTGTACAAGAACTGCTTGGCCACAGCAGCTTGTCGGCCACACAAGTGTATACCCATTTAGATTTTCAGCATTTAGCCAAGGTGTACGACAACACACACCCGCGCGCTAAAAAACAAACTGATTAGGAAATTACAATGATCCGATTTAATCGTGCAATACGCCCTTTTTCTGTCATGAGCTTTGATTTAGACGACACCTTATACAACAACCACCCGATTATAAAAGCAGCTGTTAACGCCCAACAAAATTACTTAAATGCATTACCACGCTACCAAGAACAAGGCCCACAATACTGGCAACAATGCCGAAAACTTGCCGCTCAACAACAACCCGAGCTTAAAGATAATGTAACGCAGTGGCGCAAGCATACATTGCGTTTAGCTCTATCTAAGTTGGGATTTACTGAACAAGAAGTAGAACTGCACGCTAGTAGTGCCTATAACGCTTTTGCCGATGCACGCAGTAACATTGTAGTCAGCGACGACGTATTAGCGCTACTTGATAACTTAGCGCAACGTTTTACCTTAATCGCCATAACCAATGGCAATGTTGAAATAGAACGCTTTAATTTACACAATAAGTTTGAGCTAGTCCTACAAGCGGGCATGCATGGTAAAGCTAAACCTCATAGCACCTTATTTGACAAAGCAGCTGCGCACTTAAAAGTCGCCAAAAGCGACATACTCCATATTGGTGACAGCCTAGATACCGACGTACAAGGCGCCAATAACGCAGGTTGTCAATCAGTGTGGTTAAACGATCAAGGCGCTAAGTATACGTACAAGGGGCTGGCCGATGTTGAAATTGAGAATATTCACGCATTAACGCATTTTATTCGTTCATAAAATGCGTTAAGTAAATTACCCTTACCCATTAAATTTAGGGAACAATGATGACTTTAAACGAATACCTTAAATCACTTGCTGAAAACCCAAAAAACATTCAATTTACCGATACAATGGCGGTGATCGAAGCCAATTACGATTTTACGGCTTGCGCCTTTAATAACCACGGGTTGCTGAGTTCAGCGAGTGAAAATAACGGTTCATGTAAAATTTTTGCGTTTGCCAAACTCAATGGGCTTAGCAAGCAAAACACTTTAGATTGCTTTGGTAAGTTTTATCGCGAAGACGTACTACAAAATCCTAACGGTGACGATCATATGAACATTCGCGCGTTTATGTTATCGCCAGAGGCGACCCCATTTTTGGGCGTTACATTTGAAGGCGAGCCGTTAACAGCCAAATAACTAGGGGCTAAGTAAAAAATTAGAGTACCGGTATCAATTAAAGTAATTTTTCCATAAAGTAGCGGGTGCCGCAAAGTGGGTAATTATCAAGTTGATACTTCACACTGTATCCACGTTTTTCATAAAAAGGTTTGGCTTGAAAATCAAGTGTATCAAGCTGAGCTTTTTTGGCGCCAAGCAATATTGCAGCTTGCTCTAGTTCAGCGAGTAAATGCCCGGCAAGGCCTTTATTGCGCACTCTTTCACTGCACCAAAGCCAGTTTATAATTAGCCAATTACCAAATACGCAACCACTAATACCAGCCACCAATTCGTTACTGTCGTCAACAAACTTGTAGCCGAGTGGCACTCTTTGCGCATCGAAATGCTGGGCATTAAATTCAACCATTTCACTACGTAACGTTGAGTTTAACGCATCACTATTGTCTGCTTGTAATTGGTACATATTGCGCTTCTTAAAAAGCAGATACTAACAAACTCATACCGTCAAAACAGGTTATTTTTACCAAAGGGCACTTCAAGCAGATTACTTGAGGTTTTTTCTGGTTGACCACACATTTCGTCATAAGCACTTGTATGGCGGAGCATCATTTGTGCGTACGCTATTTTTTCAAATCGCTTTTGCACATGTAGCGGGCTTACTGCTCTTACAAACTCGCCATCTTCTTCTGTTACGTAATATTCAACGTTATTAATAATCACAGACACTTGGTAAAGCGCCATTTCTAGTGAGTGAACAACTACTTTTTGTAGTGGCTCATGATTTTTTAGTTCAGAAAATTTCATACCCATTTTGTTCACCTAAATTAAATATTGCTATATCGATACGCAGCTTTGCTATAATCGCGATCAGTTTTTTATTGCCAACCAACGAGTATATTTTATGAGCACCAAAATCCGACTGGCTAAATACATTGCTCATGCCGGTGTGTGCTCACGTAAACAGGCATCGCGTTTAATTGATGAAGGGGTGGTAACAGTAAATAATCGCCCTGCTAATCATATTGATCACGTTAATGAGCAAGACGAAGTCATAGTTAATGACCAAGCAGTTAAAGGCGCAGCTGATTTAGTTTATTTTGCGTACCATAAGCCAGTAGGTATTGACTGTAAATTAAATAAAAATGACCCTACAAGCCTTATTCACCACTTACCTACACTCACTCGTGTTTACCCTATTGGCCGATTAGATAAAGACTCTCGGGGCTTGCTTATTTTGACCAACGATGGCGATTTTTGTAACCAGCTAATCCATCCTGACTTCCACCAGCCTAAGCATTATATAGTCACAGTAAATAAACCTATAAATAACGCGTTTTGTGAAAAAATGGCCGCAGGCGTCCCTGTTGATAAACAAGTAACCTTACCGTGTGAAGTAACTAAAATAGCTGACAACCAATTTAGTATTATTTTAAAACAAGGGCTTAACAGGCAAATACGTAAAATGGCGCATTACTGCGGCTTTAAAGTAATTGATTTATTTAGAGTGCAATTTAGCGATCTACCCCTTTCAAAACTAAACCTCCCTGAAAGCCACTACATACAAATTAGTAAAACTGATATTTCAAAAATCTAACCTTCGTTTAAGTAGCACACAAAAAAATTAAAAAATAACCTTGCAAAAATAGATTACAGGTGTAGTCTTAAATTAAAGATTACATTTGTAGGCAATAAAATGATTGAGTTATCAAAAGCAGAATTTGAAGTACTTGACGCACTTTGGATTAATTACCCTGCCACCGCCAGCCAAATTATTGAGCGCTTAAGCGATGACAAACAATGGCACGAAAAAACCATTAAAACCTTACTGGGTCGATTAGTTAAAAAAGGTGCACTGTCGTTTGAAAAAGACGGTCGCCAATATATTTATACCCCCTGCATGGAGCGCGCCGACTACACCCTAAAAGAAAGCCAAAACTTTATTGAGCGCTTTTTTAGTGGCCGCATAGCACCACTGGTAAGCGATTTTGCTAAATCGGAGCAGCTTTCTCAGCAAGATATAAATGAGCTTAAAAAAGTCATTGATGACTGGGAAAAAAACCAAAAGTAAGGACTGGCTATGGATATTCAAACACTATTTAACTGGTTGCTAGAGCAGCAATTATTGCTCAGCATAATGCTTGGTGGCTTTATTGTATGTGAGCGTTTTAGTTTAAGGCTGCTTGGCCCATGCTTTGTGTATAAATTAGTATGGCTGATTCCAGCTTCATTACTGGCTACAAACTTACCGAGCTCCATTAAACCTCTGCAAAATAGTGCTATTAGCCATTATTTGATCACGCCTAACCAGTCGCTTATTAATAATTTAAGCCTAAATTGGGCTGTGCTTTATGTATTAGTTACTCTACTACTTTTGACCATTGCGTTTATTGTTCACACTCGCTTTATTAAAAACCTGCAAATCAATTATTTAGTTGATAACGAGCACTCCATTACCTCTCACGTTAAAACGTATACAAGTAACCATATTGCGTCGCCAATGGTAGTGGGTATTTTTCAAAGCAAGCTCATACTGCCCAGCAATTATAGAAGCCAGTTTGATAAAGCCACTTTGGCGCTTATTTTAGAGCATGAATCTGTGCACATAAAACGCAAAGATAACCTAATAAATGCCCTGCTGTTACTGGCTACTATTTTATTATGGTTTAACCCGCTCGCGTGGATGGCATACGCAAGCTGTAGGCGCTTACAAGAGCTCACGTGTGATGAACGGGTACTTGCCAATAAAACCACACACCAACACATTTTATACAGCAGAGCCTTAGTTAACTGCGCGGCAACAACGCCCGCAGGCCTAATGGCTTATTCACACTACGGAGATAAAAAAACCATGTTACAACGACTTACCAATATAAAGCACAGTGGCAATCGCTCTCGCTTTGCCAAAGGTGGCTTACTGCTTGTTGCAGCAAGCATGTTAAGTACGCTCGCTATTGCAAAGCAACCGCAAGTAGAAGGTGCTAAAAGCGATCACATTTCACCAATAATTCGAATTGAGCCACGCTATCCTGCCCAAGCAGCTAAGCAAGGCATTAGCGGCTCGGTGGTATTAAAATACGATATTGCCGCCAATGGCAGAACAAAAAACATTAGTGTAATTCAATCTAAGCCGTCAGACGTTTTTGATAAATCAGCTAAAGAAGCCTTGGCAAAGTGGGAATATAAAATGTCTGAGGCAGGCTTTGATGATGTACTCGTACAGCTAGATTTTGCTATAAACAGCGAGGTTGCACATACCGATTTAATCGAGCGAATTAAAGTATCGCATTAATGCTATCGAATTATGCCATTAAGTAATGCAAGAGCACAAAGCAAGCGCCCTTTTAGGCCGCTTGCTTTGTGGTTTTAACAATAAAATTAGATACTCACTACAATCATGGCAATGGCAGTGCCTAAGCCAATAAACCATACAAGCGAACGTATAATATCCAGGTTCAACCAATAAAAAATACAATACAATGTACGCGAAACTATATGAGTAACCGCCAAGGTTTCGGTTACTGCATTTACCGAGTTAGTACCCAATACCACTGCAATAGCAACAGCAAAAACAGTAAGTGATTCAAAACAATTTTGATGAGCAGCGAGCGCACGCGCACCAAAACCCGTTAGTTTTGCTTGCTGGGAACGAGGGTGTTTATTGTCGTACCGGCCAAGCTTTGCCATCGCAACGGCCACAGGTACTTTTGCAAAATAAGGCATTAATACAGCTAATAATGTACACACCACTAATGTTGTCATAGTTTATTCTCTTATTATAAAACCAGATTATTTAGCAATACATATAACATACACGCACAAAAAAAGCCGCCCAAACGTTTTATGACATACGCTGGCGGCTAAACAATAACATCACACTTACTATAGCTAAGTTTACTCATAAAGCCGTGCGGCATAATGTCGCAGATGATGAATACTCACTATCACCCTTAATGCATCGCATTAATCACTAAAGATTGTTAACTTAAAGACCTTATTTTTTACCGACGAATACCATGACTTGGATCTTTTTCACATTTTTAGCCGCCTTTATGCAAGCCTGGCGAAATGCCCTGCAAAGTAAATTAAGTAACAATGTAAGTGTTGCTGGCGTTACCCTTTCACGTTTTATTTTAGCGGGCCCCATTGCTGCCGTTTATTTATATGGCCTTTATCAATATCAAGATACCGCCATGCCTACGTTTAATAATGCCTTTTGGGGATTTATTATTGGTGCAAGCGTTATGCAAATACTTGCCACGGGTTTAATGGTAAAGCTATTTAAAATGAACAATTACGCCGTAGGTGCAGGGCTTGCTAAAAGTGAAGCGTTAGTCGCGGCTATTTTAGGCGTATTATTTTTTGGCTCTGCGCTCAGTGTACTTGGCTGGTTAGGAGTATTTTTAGGCGCTATTGCGGTGCTTTTACTTAGCGGTATAACCAGCGTAAAACACTTTGATGCTAAAACAGCGTTACTTGGCCTGGCCTGCGGCACAAGCTTTGCCCTTACATCGCTTTGGGTACGTGAAGCGAGTTTAAATTCAGGGTTATTATTTCCGCACTCGGCTGCATGGGTTTTACTGTTTGTAATAAGCTCACAAACGCTTATATTACTTGGCTATTTATTACTTAAAGAGCCACATACCCTTAGTAAACTTTGGCATTATAAAGGCACCACAACAGCCATTAGTATTTTTAGTTGTGTAGGATCTATTGGCTGGTTTAGTGCAATGAGTTTACAGCACGTGGCGTATGTTAAAACGCTTGGGCAGGTTGAAGTATTTTTTACGATGCTAATAGCTGTACTTTGGCTAAAGCAACCACTTAAAAAACAAGACACCGCTGGCTTAATCCTAATAGCCATTGCCGCTATTTTGGTGATGCTTCCGTCATAGATTGAAAAGGATTCTAATTGAAAATAATACTACTTCCAGGACTTGATGGAACAGGCATGCTTTTTAAAGAAATACTTAAAGCACTTCCTGTCACTTTAGATATTCAAGTGGTCTGTTTAGACGAACTTGAAGGCGATAGCTATGCTAAAAAAGCGCAATACTTAGCTGAACATTTGAAAAGTACTGAATTATTTATTGTGGCAGAGTCATACTCTGGGCCAATAGCATATGAGCTATGTAATATATTGGGTAGTAATGTAAAGCAGATTATATTTTTAGCAAGTTTCATTTCGGCCCCTAGCTCGCTATCAAGGTATGCCTATCTAATCCCTATATTTGCCATTAAGGCATCAAAATTAAATATATGGCTATTAAATAAAATGGGGTTTGCAAGCTCTGGAAATGAAAGCCAAATTTTAGATGTATTTAAATCAATTAGTTTCGCAAATAAAGCTAAACTAAAAAATAGACTGCAAAACATATCTCGATTGCGTAAACCTCAAAATATACACGCTACACCTGTGGTGTATATCAAACCTACAAACGACTTATTAGTTAATAACCGTGCTGTTGATGAGGTAAAAAGCGTATTTAATAATACAAGGGTTGTCACAATATCTGGTGGGCATTTTATTGCTCAAACACACCCAATTGAATGTGCAAACATTATAAAAAGAGCGGTAGAAGAAAATAAAACGACTTAATATTTTTAATTTAAATTAAAACGGCGCTAGTGAAATCAGGCGCCGTTTTAAAATATAAGCTAAGAACTTATTTTTAGCGTTATCACACCGCAAATAATCATGAGTACACCTGCAATGCGGCCAAACGTGGCTGCATCACCGTAAAATAATATACCCACTAAAAACGTACCCGCAGCACCTATTCCGGTCCATACTGCGTAGGAAGTACCCATTGATATTTGCTTTTGTGCAAGCCACAACATAAAGCCACTGGCTGCTAAAAACGCCACAGCCATTGCAATACCCTGCCAGCGAGTGTCGGGTTGTTGTGAAATTTTTAAACCAATTGGCCAGCCTACTTCAAGCAGGCCTGCAATGACTAAATAAACCCATGCCATTAAACATCTCTCTTTTTCAAAATTACGTCGTATAAATCTTCACGGCGATCTTTTAAATTACGCACCGTCCCTTCGCTATGAAGGATTTTTAGCTTATCCATATCAAGGTCGCTAAATAATAACATTTCGGTATTCGGTGTGGCTTCATTGAGTGTTGCATCGTGCGGAAAAGAAAAATCAGACGGCGTCAATACTGCCGATTGCGAGTACTGTACGTCTAAGCTTTCTACCTCAGGTAAGTTACCTACTGAGCCTGCAATAACCACATAACATTCGTTTTCTATTGCACGCGCTTGCGCACAATGGCGCACACGTAAATAACTATTTTTAGTATCGGTCCAAAACGGCACAAAGAGTATATCAAGCCCCTGTTTGGCTAATATTCGCGAAAGCTCAGGAAACTCCACATCGTAACAAATTTGAATACCTACACGTCCAGCATCGGTATCAAACACGGCAATTTTGTCGCCGCCTTGAATAACCCAATCATTTTGCTCATGCGGGGTTATGTGTATTTTGCGCTGCTCGTCTATTTTACCGCTACGGTGACATAAGTAACTTACGTTATAAATTTTATCGTCTTCGGCAAGCGGCATAGATCCGGTAATAATATTAGCGTTATATTCTATTGCCATACGCGACATCGCGTTTTTAAACGTCTCTGTATATTCTGCTAAATAACGGATTGCTTCAGTTTGATTATTTTGATCGCCTAAGCCCATAAGTGGCGCGTTAAAAAACTCAGGAAATAATATAAAATCGCTTTTGTAGTCAGATACCGTATCTACAAAGTATTCAACCTGCTTAAGCATTTCTTCAACCGAATCAACACAACGCATTTGCCATTGCACCGCGCCTACACGCACGATTGATTTAGTTGACTCGAGCACGGTATCGGTAGGCTCATACATTATGTTATTCCACTCAAGTAAGGTGGCGTAACCTACAGACTCTTGATCCTCCGGGAGATACTTTTTAAGTAACCGCTTTACCTGAAAGTCGTTAGAAAGCTGAAAGCTTAAAATTGGGTCGTAAAGCTCTTTTTGGTCAACCTTTTCAATGTATTCCATTGGTGTCATTTCACTGCTGTGATTGTAATAACGTGGAATACGGCCACCAGCTAAAATAGCGCGTAAGTTATATTGGCGGCACAATTCTTTACGGGCATCATAAAGGCGACGCCCTAAACGCATGCCTCGGTGAGTTTCGCTAATAGCAACATCTAAGCCGTACAGCGCATCCCCATCGGTATCGCTAAATACACGGTCATGGCCGTCGGCTATGTCTTCGTAGGTGTGCGGATTTGAAAAGCGTGCGTAGTCTACTTGCACGCTCAGCGCTAAGCCCACCAGCACGCCATCATCCACTATGCCTATTTGCCCTTCAGGGAACTGATCAATTAATCTAAAAATAGTATGGCTTGGCCATGCGCCACCTAAGTCTGGGTAGGCTTGATCCATTAGCGTTTTTATTTGTGGATACTGCTCTTTGGTCAAGTTACAAATTTCTAGGTGGGTTTTTTCTGCCGACATACACAACTCCTTGGGGCATGGGAACAAAAAAGCTGAGCAAATGCTCAGCTTAATAAACTATATTATGCGTGCTAACTCACTTTACAAGTTACTTTAAGCTACGATAAAACAACGTGGTTACTCGCTCTTTTGGTAGCCAATTTGCGTATTTAAGACCCAGTTCTGATAGTGGGTCAGCGTCAAGCACTTGCTGTAAACTCGCATCGTTTTGCATTGCCTTAAGCATAACATCTTTGGCCTTTTGCACCAGCTTACGATACGTTATCAGCCCTGAACGGTCACTTACTGGACCATGGCCCGGAATAACTTGAGTATTATCGTCAATTTGGTTAATAACATCGTCAACCGCCGCTAATACTCCATCAACACTGCCACCGCTATCTACATCAACAAACGGCAAGCTGCCAAAGTTAAAATAAATATCGCCCATGTGCACTATGTTGTCGTTACTAAAAAATATAACTGAGTCGCCATCGGTATGAGCATGCGCATAATGCACAACATGTGCGTGTTCGTTATTAAAATGCAGTTTTAAATCGTGGCCAAAACTAATACGTGGCAGGTAATCTGAGTTTGCACCGTGTTTTTCTTCTAATCGCTTATGTACGTTGTCGTGCGCAATGACATGTGCACCCGCTTTAGCAAAGTTTTCGTTACCGCCGGTGTGGTCGCCATGATGATGTGTATTAATTACAAACTCGGCGCTACCGGGTTTTAAATCACTAATGGTTTTTTTAATATCATCTGAGAGCTTAGCAAATTGGTCGTCAATAATATAAATACCGTCATCACCAACACTTGCAGCAATGTTGCCACCTTGACCAAATAATACATAGACGCTTTCACTGAGTTTTTCTGCGGTGACGGGGTTGTCGTCTGCATAAGCCGATGTGTTCAGTAGCAAACTGGTCATTAACGCGGGTAGTAATTTTTTCATTTTAGTTCTCCATTGTTAGAGTTATATAGAACGTTATTACTTGCATTTTGGCTCACACTATTTTGGTGAGATAACTATTTGATGCGCTAGAGTTTGTGGCAATAGCGGGGTTTGCTTACCTTCAATATAGTCGCTAAAACCAGCTCTATAAAACTCTGATAGCGGATGTCCCGACTGCCCACCCGGCACACTTAAAATAGCGTGCTCTAAATGCCCAGGTTGAGCAATAAAACGCTGCGATGCACCAAAATTTCGCCCTTGCACCGCGGGCATGTAAGTATCACCAAACCCTGTAGCAGTTGGCATATTAAATAACTTTGCCAATAGCGGGATTTGTTTTGCAAAAGGATGCTCTATTACCAGCTCGTTTACTTTACCCCACTGCCATTGCTTTATATTAGTACCAAATTGCTCACTCAATTTATTTACAGCTTTATCAAAAGCACCCACTAATTGTTCATCCCAACTATTAAATTGAAAATTAACCCAAGATGCAGGTTTATTGTTAATAAGTTGCCAAAGCGCAGGCTCTAATCCTCGTTTTATAGGTTTAAGAGTGCCTTTGTGCTCATTAAGAGTGACTTCAATATTGTTAAACACGAGGTTAATAACTTCGTCGCGATAGCGTTTAACCAAGGTATAACCTACCGAAGAAGCACATGCGCATTGCTGCCAGTTTTCAAGCTCTGTTATATACTGCGCATTTTTAACCTTATTGGTGTTTAACTGCTTGAGTAACAGCTCATGCCATGGCATTAAAAAGCGGGCTTGGTTATCAAGCTGTAGCGCGTAAAAGTCAGACTCTGCAAATGTGTTTTTTTCAAATAAGCGGTCTCTAATTTGACTTGAACGTGCACCTAATGCATAGCCGCCATTACCAAAGCGTGCATTATCGCTGGCGGATACAACCCGAGAATTCCCCGTCCATAATCGCCCACTGGACGGATTTTTAACAAATGGGCGATTAATTTCGTTTTGTTCAAAAAGTGCCGAATACTGCGTTGCATTTACACTTAACTCACTCGCAGTTGTTCGTGCCGGAATACCGCCTATATTTTTCCATGCCGCATTGCCTTGGCTATCAACGACCATTAAGTTCTGTACCGGAATACCAATATCACTTGCAAGAGCAAGCGCATCGTCTACAGTATCTGCCTGCTCAAGCTTTAATAGTTGCATGTTGACTGCATAAGGTTGATGCGCCGCCCAACTAAGTGCATAAGGCTTTTCGTTAATGTATTTTACTGGGCCGTATTCGCTCATTATTAACGAGTAAGGTTCAGCGCTTCCCTCTGATAATAAAATAGGCTCATCAACAAGCCATGTTTTGCTATCGTTATTAAGCGCTATCCAATCAGCGGTATCTAAATAACCGTTAGTAAACCCCCATGCAATTTTATTATTTGTTCCCACCACTATGGCTGGAGTGCCAGGAAGTGATACACCTGTTATCTGCATTGGCTTGTTATTTAACATATAATTGAGTTGTGCTCGGTACCAAATAACCGGTACTGCCATTGATAAGTGCATATCGTCAGACACCATTCCTGCGCCGGTTTTTGTAAGCTCTCCGGTGACTGCCCAATTATTACTACCAAGCTCTGGAGGGGCTTCAATGTGGGTTGCAACATGAGCCGTTTGCGTTGCGAGAACCGGCAGTTCACCTACAAACGGGGCTAATTTACTACCATCAAGTGCTGCTTGGTATTGACTAGGTTGCGTTAAAAAATCAACCATATTCTTGCTGTATATTTGCTCTAGCTGAATCAGAGTTTGATCGCGATTAAATGTCATGCTCTGTAAATCTAAGTACATGCTAAATATCACTAATAAGCTATCTTCACTTTGCCAAGGTTTTTGCGCCCCGCCTGTTAGTAGGTATTCAAAACTTGCATACCCTACTTGTGCCAGCCCTTCGTTCACGCCTTGTGCGTAGCTTTTTAATAATTGCTTATCGGTTTCAGGAAGAGTTTGTAAAATAGCGCGGCTACGCTTACGCAGTTGATGAAAGCGCATTTTTTTATCAAGTCCAAGGGCCGCCTTGCCAAATAATTCACTTAGCTCGCCTGCGGCGTTGCGCCTTAATAAATCCATTTGAAAGAATCGGTCCTGTCCGTGCGCATAACCTAATCCGTAAGCGGCATCGTTGCGGTTTTTAGCGTTGATAACAGCTTGGCCCAATGTATCGCGAGAAATTTTAACAGGTTCATTTACTGCCATACTGCGCCCGTTGCCATCAAGTGCTGGTAAACTCAAGCTAAGTACCCCATACACCACAGCGGTGCCACCCAGCCCTAAAATTACAATTAATAACAACAAGCGTTTGATTAGTTTATACATTGAGTTGCCCTTCCCCCCTTTACGTTGCCTATATAATAACCACAGTTTTATTAAATAATCATGATCTTGCTCGCAAAGGATGAAATAAACATCAAAATCCACGATAATGTCACTTCCACACATCGTGCAGAACTAGTTGAGATCAATATGACTGAAAAAACGTTTATCAAAGGTAAAGACCGCGATCTAGAATCGTCAATCTTTACCATGCAAAACAAGCTTAAAGCCCTGAACATTAATGTTGAAGAAGCGCTTTGGCTTAACCCTGTAGCTAACTGTTATTCGGTTCATATAAAAGACAGCGACTGCGGTGTTATGTTTACTAATGGTAAAGGTGCAACCGATAAGGCCTCTATTGCCTCTGCGCTAGGTGAATACTTTGAGCGTTTAAGCTGTAACTACTTTTTTGCCGACTTTTACTTAGGTGAAGAATTTGCCAACGGCGAGTTTACCCATTATCCAAACGAAAAATGGTTTAAAGTAGAAGGTGAAGAAGTGCCTGAGGGCATAATGGACGAAAGCCTGTGGGATTACTTTGACCCAGAGCGCGAACTTAACGCATCACACCTTTTTGATTTTAACTCAGGTAATAACGAGCGCGGCATTTGTACATTGCCATACACGCGCCAACGCGATAACCAAGACGTGTACATTCCGGTAAACGTGATTGGTAATATTTTTGTATCTAACGGTATGAGCGCGGGTAACACCAAATTTGAAGCGCGTGTACAAGGTTTATCAGAAGTATTTGAACGCGCAATAAAAAACCGCATCATCGCTGAAGGCATTTGTTTGCCAATCGTGCCTGAAGAGGTTGTTAAGCAATACCCACAAATTCACGAAGCATGTGAAGAGCTACGCAGCCATGGTTTTCATTTACGTATTGCCGATGCATCACTAGGCGGTAAATACCCAGTAATGAGCGTAACGCTGATTAACCCAACAGATGGCTCTGTGTTTGCCTCGTTTGGTGCTCACCCTTCATTTGAAGTAGCCCTTGAGCGTACCGTTACCGAGTTACTACAAGGTCGCCGCCTTGATCAGCTTGATGTATTCCAGCCAGCCACGTTTGATAACGACGAAGTAGCAACGCCTGAAAACATTGAACTGCACTTTATTGATTCTAGCGGTTTAATATCGCATGACTTTTTCCGTGCAACTCCCGATTTTGACTTTGTACATTGGGACTTTAGCGGTACAACAGAGCAAGAATACAACTTCTGTACTGACCTAATTCATAGCATGAACCACGACATTTACATTATGGATTACACGCACTTAAACGTGTATGCATGTCGTATTTTAGTACCTGGCATGTCAGACATTTACCCAGTAGATGAGCTTATTTGGCGTAACAACAACGAAGGCGCTAAATTCCGTGAAGCATTCCTATCGCTTGATCAGTACGATGCTGAGCAATGGATGGACATTTACGACAGCCTAGAAGAAGCTGGCCACAGCGATATTATTCGCGCAGCAGAGTTTATTGGCCTTGCAACCGATGCAGATACACCTTGGCATACGCTACGTATTGGTGAGCTTAAAGCGCATCTCTGTTTAGCCGCAGGCAGCGAAGAAGCTATTGATTGGGTTGATTGGATACTGCATACAGGCCAAGTAAACGAAGAGGCAATGCGCCATTTCCGCTGCTTAAAAGCCATTCTTGAAATTAAATACGATGACGAGCGTGAATACGCCGACTACCAAGATGCACTTGGTTTAATGTTTGGCAGCGACAACGTAACGATTGCGATTGAAATTGCCGAAGGCCGTACATTATTTAATGGTTTAACCTTCCCTGGTTTGTCGCTTAATGGCTTTAAAAAGCATGCAGCACTCCTAGATGGCTACCGTAAACTACATGTAGCTAAACAAAACCATTGGGCACGTGAAGTAAGCGACTCATAGTTTTAAACTGCTATTTATAAAAATAAAATGGCGCTTATGTTTAAGCGTCATTTTAATTTGTACAATAAATAGCTATAGTTGAGTAGCCTAAACCAAGCCAATGTAGCTAATGCCGCCAACTAATAATAAAAAAACGAATATTCATAACTACAAACGAACCTTCTGGTTATCGATGACACTACTACTGCTTATTAGTGTTGTACTAGAGCGCATTAATTACAATCGCGTGAAAGACGCTCATCGCCTACAAATACTCTTTGAAGTAAGCACCTACAGAGCACAATTAGAAGCCATTTTAATTTCTAACATTCAATTAGTCCGTGGTTTAGGCGTTGCGGTTTCTGCAGAGCCTAACTTAAATCAAAAACGCTTTGCACAAATTGCAGCCCCTCTTTTTAATACATCAAAAGAACTTCGAAATATTGGCGGTGCACCCAATATGATTATAAAAATGACCTACCCTATTAAAGGCAACGAAGGTGCGCTGGGCCTTAACTTACTGACCAATAAAAACCAACGCGCTGATGCAATAAAAGCACGCGATACCAATACAATTATAATGGCAGGCCCATTAACACTTGTGCAAGGTGGAGAAGCACTCATAGCGCGTGTGCCTGTATATACTCCGCCAGAGAATACGTTTTGGGGATTACTATCGGTTGTTTTAGATATCAATAAAATTTATAAAAACGCCGGTATTTTAGATCTAGAAGACAATTATAACGTTGCACTTCAAGGCCGAAATGGGCTGGGTGATAAAGGCGAGTTTTTTTTTGGTGACGCCACAATACTGAGTCAAAACCCTCTCGCATTTTCGCTAAACTTTCAAGGCGGTAACTGGCAGTTATATGTTGCACCAAAGCAGGGCTGGAGCCCACCCAACTCAGCAATTTGGCCATTACGTTTAGCAATAATTATTATTTGTGCGTTACTTACATGGGCATTTTGGTTTTTTTTAAAAATGCTTGAACGCCAGCAAAAAAATGAAAAAATGCTAGAAACCATGAGCGATTTGGCGCAAATAGGTGCGTGGTCGTTTAATTTAGAAACGAAAAAAGTTTATTGGTCAGATATGACTAAAAAACTGTTTAAATACCCACTCAATACCCAGCCACAATGGCCTGAAGATTTAAGCTATTTTAAAGAAGGTGAAAGCAGAGAAACCATCAAACCTCTACTCGAACGTGCTATTAAATATGGCCATTGTTATGAAGTTGAACTAGAGGTAATAAACGCTGAAGGGGAAGCTGTATGGGTACTTGTTAATGCAGAAGCTGAACATAAAAATGGTCGATGCGTGCGCATCTTTGGTTCGCTACAAAATATTGATACCCGTAAAAAAATTGAATTAGAAAATAGCTTTACGGCACTACACAATGAAACGTTAGCCTCATTAACGGTTAATAAGCTCATTTTAAACGGTAAACTTAGCCAATCAAAAGATATACTCACTGAAGCTATTTGCCACGCTTTAAAAATTGAACGCGCTAGCATTCGTTTTTATAACGAAGATCACACACAGTTAATTCCGTTCGCACTGCATAATAAATTAACACAAGCCGAAAGCGTTGAACTAACCTGGCTTAGGAAACATCTTCCTGACTTTTTTAATATGCTTGATAACCAAGCTGTATTTAATATTCCCGACGTTATTCATAATTCAGCGCTATCTCCTTTGTCGCCATATTACTTATTGCCATTGGGAATAAAATCGATGTTATGCGTAACAATCCCTGCCGGCAACGGGGTATTAGGAATAATATGTGCTGAGCAATGCAAAACCACACGCTTGTGGACAAAAAACGAAGAAAGTTTTTTAATCACAGTGGCTACGCTTATAGGCAGTTTACATTCAAGCCAGCAACGCATAGAAGCAGAACAAGAATTAGTAGAAGCTAAGGAATTAGCCGAACAAGCGGTGGCAGCAAAAAGTGAATTTTTAGCAACTATGAGCCACGAAATTCGCACTCCTATGAATGGGGTGCTAGGCATGCTAAATATAATTAAACAAACGAGCTTAAATCAACAACAGGCGCATCATATAGAGCTTGCGCAATCATCTGCCGAATCATTGCTTAATATTATTAATGACATACTAGACTTTTCTAAAATGGAAGCAGGTAAACTTAACATTGATAGTATTCAATTTAACCTCCCTAAATTGTTAGGTGAAGTGGTTGAATCGTTTGCACTAAAAGTAGAGCAAAACAATACAAAACTAATTTTAGACGCAACTCAGATTACAGTAAGTGAAATAATTAGTGATCCGAATAGGCTTAGGCAAATTCTTAATAATCTGATTGGTAATGCAGTTAAATTTACTAAAAACGGTGACGTCATTATTATAGCCAGGGTGGACGACTCCACCGATGGCTCATTTTTAGAGTGCTCAGTAATTGATACCGGTATTGGCATCAATAAAAATCAACAATCACTTCTGTTTAACTCATTTACACAGGCTGACGCTTCAACTACGCGCCAATTTGGCGGCACAGGCCTTGGCCTAACTATAGTAAAACAACTGTGCGAATTAATGGGTGGAAGCGTCAGTGTTAACAGTGTTGAAGGCGAGGGCAGTACGTTTTCATTTAATATAAAAATACAACCTAGATTAAGTAAAGAGCAGGATTTACCAAGCCATCTAATAAACAATAAGCGTATTTTAATTATTGATGAATGCCACTTAAATACCAGTATTGCCACTAAACAGCTGCTGATTTGGGGTGCTCATGTCGAGTTTATAAATGACTACGGTGAAGTACTAACACACTTAGCGGATACGACTCATTTATACGATGCAATTTTAGTTGATTATCACTTTTTCTCCGTTGCTGCTAAAGCGCAAACAACCGCCTTACAAAACTTCATTTACAAATCTAAATGTAAGTCGGTGATTATGGCGCCAATGAGTTACTCGCAAAAAAATTCAACGCTTGCAATGAACGTTGACTGCATGATTTTTAAACCTTTAACACCATCGGATTTATTCGACTCACTTACTAATGAAAAGTTTTTAGAGCAGCAATTAAATCAGGCGCAACTCACTAATACGCTTACAAAAGCCCCTATTACAGACTCATCAGAACCCGTTTTATTATTAGTAGAAGATAATAAAATAAACCAAGTTGTGGCCTCTGCACTACTAAAAGAAACGGGTGTGACCTTTGATATTGCCGAAAATGGCGAGGAAGCAATTAGTAAACTAAACGCCAAACAAAATAACCCGTATAAACTTATTTTAATGGATTGCCAAATGCCAATAATGGATGGTTACCAAGCCACGCAAGCAATTAGGCAAGGCGAAGCAGGTGAAATATACAGTCGCGTTTCAATTATTGCTTTAACGGCTAATGCCATGCAAGGCGATAGAGAAAAATGTATTGCTGCAGGTATGGATGACTATTTAACTAAACCGCTTGATATGGCCGCCTTAAAACCTAAGTTGCAGCACTGGCTTGACAGTTAAATAAGGCTTACCACTAGTTAGCATTAATAATTAATATTTTTAAGGGTACTTATGCAGTTATCACCACATCAACAACGTGTTATTGGTTGCCTTCTAGAAAAACAAAGCACTACGCCAGAGCATTACCCTTTATCACTCAATGGCCTAACCAATGCATGTAATCAAAAATCGAATCGCGATCCTGTTCTTAATTTAACAGAAAGTGATGTACAAAATGCGCTAGATGAACTTATAGATATACGCCTAGTTACTGTTGATGAAGCGCTTTCAGGGCGGGTAAATAAGTACGACCACCGCTTTTGTAATACCGAATTTAGTAGCTTACAGTTTTCAGCACAACAACGTGCCGTTATTTGCCTATTGCTGTTACGCGGTGCCCAAACACCCGGCGAATTAAGAACTCGCAGCGCTCGCCTCGCTGATTTTAATAATGTAGATGAGGTTGAAAACGCCCTAAATAAACTAATTGAAAACGAGCAAGTCGCCAAACTACCGCGCGAAGCAGGTAAACGTGAAAGCCGATATATTCATTTATTTGGTGAGCAACAAATTACACCTGATAGCGATACCATTAATTTACCCAGCGAAGCGATTAAAGATAAAGAGTTAAACGATTTATTACGCGAAGTAGAAGAACTAAAAGCAGAACTTAACCAGATAAAAGCACATTTAGGGCTTTAAATAAGTAAAACTAAATCACATAATAAGTTTATTGCGTATCACATTTAAAATATTACAAGGAGCCGGCAATGCGCGCCGAAATAATGGCTGAAATGAAAGTTCAGCCAACCATTGATGTAAACGCTGAGATATCTCGTCGAGTTAACTTTATAAAAGCACGTTTAGTTGCGGCTCACTCACGATCGCTTGTGCTTGGTATTAGTGGCGGGGTTGATTCTTCAACTTGCGGCCGTTTATGCCAGTTAGCTGTTAACGAATTAAATGAAGAACACAACACTAATAAATACCAATTTATTGCTGTGCGCTTACCTTACGGTGTTCAAGCTGATGAAGACGAAGCGCAAATGGCGGTTGATTTTATTCAGCCAAGTAAGCGCATGACCGTTAACATTCAGCCTGCTGCCGATGCATTGCATGAGCAAGTGTTAATGGCAATGACTAGCAGCGGTGACGCATTACCAGAACAAGCACAAATAGATTTTATTAAAGGTAACGTTAAAGCGCGCCAGCGTATGGTTTCTCAATACGAAATTGCCGGTTTTAGCCAAGGTTTAGTGGTTGGCACCGACCATAGCGCTGAAAATATTACAGGCTTTTACACTAAATTTGGCGATGGTGCATGTGACTTGGCGCCTCTTTTTGGCTTATCTAAGCGCCAAGTTCGCGCACTAGCGACTGCTTTAGGCGCGCCAGCATTGCTTGTTGAAAAAGCCCCAACAGCCGATTTAGAAAGCGACCGACCAGGCCTCACCGACGAAGAAGCGCTTGGTTTAAGTTACAATCAAATTGATGACTTTTTAGAGGGCAAACCTGTCTCTGAAGAGGTAGAACAAAAGTTAATTGGCATTTATCTGCGTACGCAACATAAACGCCAGCCAATACCAACAATTTACGATTGATATAAGTGACATAAAAAGCAATTAACCGTATTGGGTTTAATTGCTTTTTTGATCGCCCTATTCAAATATTACGTACACATTACGCTTAACGTACTAATATTTATTAAAAACTTACCAAAGAGAACACTGCATTATATGACATCGCCCATTTTAATCACTGGCGCTGGCCAACGAATCGGCCTAGCCCTTGCTAAGCACTACTTTACTCAAGGGCAAGAAGTCATTATTACTTACCGTACTCGCCATAATGCTGTAGAAAAACTAGCGCAGCAAGGGGTGACCTGTATTCATGCCGATTTTAGTACTGATGCGGGAATTAATGAGTTTATTAATACATTGAAAGCCCATACCCAATCTTTAAAGGCTGTTATACACAACGCATCTAGCTGGGACTGTGAAGCAAATAACCCAGACCACGCTAAGCTTTTTGATAACATGATGCGCATACATGCCAAAACACCTTACTTAATTAATATGCAGTGCGCTGACTTACTTTTAGCGTACCAGCAAGCTAGTGGCACCGCCGCAGATATTGTGCACCTTACTGACTATGTAGTTGAAACAGGTAGCCCTAAGCATTTGGCATACGCGGCAAGCAAGGGCGCACTTGATAATCTAACGAAATCGTTTAGTGCTAAATATGCACCCAATATAAAAGTAAATGCGGTTGCGCCTTCGCTTATTATTTTTAACGAGCACGACGACGAACAATACCGCGCTAAAACACTCAAAAAATCATTGATGGGCATCGAACCTGGGTGCCAAGAAATTGTAAACAGCATTGATTTACTCTTACAAAGTCAGTACATAACAGGGCGCTCTATTCCTGTTGATGGCGGACGTCATTTAAAGTAAAAAACACTGAGACACCTATGCATAACGAATTAAAAGACAGCTACCAAAAAATTATAACCGCCGTAGGCGAAGACGCTGAACGTGAAGGTCTATTAGACACACCAAAACGTGCGGCAAAAGCAATGGAATACCTAACACAAGGTTATCGCCAAACGCTTGATGAAATTACCAATAATGCAGTATTTACCTCTGATGCCGACGACATGGTATTAGTACAAGACATAGAACTTTACTCTATGTGTGAGCACCACTTACTGCCATTTATTGGTCGCTGCCATATTGCTTATATTCCAAATGGCAAAGTGCTGGGGTTATCTAAATTTGCGCGTATTGTTGATATGTTTTCGCGTCGCTTTCAAATACAAGAACAGTTAACACATCAAATTGCCAAAGCCGTTGAAGAAGTAACCGGCGCAAAAGGCGTAGGTGTTATCGTTGAAGCAAAGCACATGTGTATGATGATGCGTGGTGTAGAAAAGCAAAACTCAAGCATGCGTACATCGGTAATGCTGGGTAACTTTAGAAGCGACCCTAAAACACGCAACGAATTTTTGCAGCTTATTAAAGGGTAATCTATGGCCAACGCAATTATTAACGTAACTAACTTACGCTTGCGTACATTTATTGGTTTTAATCCTGAAGAGCGTGAAAAAAAGCAAGACGTAGTTATTAATTTAGAGATTCACTACCCTGCCGATAACGCATGTAAAACCGATGAAGTAGACCAAGCACTTAACTATAAAGTGATCACCAAAGAGGTAATTAGTTTAGTTGAGCAAGGGCACTTTTTATTACTAGAAAAGCTCGTAGCTGAAATTCTTGCGGTTTGTCATTCTCATCCAAGTGTAAATTACGCTAAAGCCCGTGTAGATAAACCGCATGCGCTTCGCTTTGCTGACTCTGTATCATTAACACTTGATTGGACAAAGTAGCGTGCGTATGCCTTAAATAAGAGCTTCTACCCCCACGGCAAGGGCAATAACCGCTAAGTAGCGTGCGCCTTTGCCAAGTGTTACTAAAACCAAAAACACACTAAACCTTACTTTAAAAATACCACCAATGACTGTTAGTGGATCGCCAACAATAGGCAGCCATGCAAACAATAAACTGTACACGCCATATTTATTAAACTGATTTTGCGCCTTTTCAAGCCCTTGCTCTGATACCGGAAACCACTTTTTATGTTTAAAGCGTAATACTTGCGTACCTAGCCAATAATTCACACAACTGCCTAACACATTACCCAGCGTAGCTGCGCACCATAAAAGCCAGATGTTTGCGTTTGATTGGGTAATCATCGTTATTAAAACGACTTCTGAGGAGCTTGGTAATAAAGTGGCCGAAATAAACGCACTAATAAACAAAGTAAAATAAAGCATAATGCCCTTAGGCTAAACGTAATAACCCAGCTTATAGCTGGGTTTGCAGAATAATAGCTAACGCTTTATTTTATCAAATTTAAACTCAGTGGGTAATTAAACTCTTTCCCTTCGTTTGCTTTTATACTCGCTAAAACCACCATCACAAAAGCAAATATAGCCACAATAGGAAGTAAAATTACACCGATCACAACAAACATCAACACAAAACAAATAATATAGGCAATGGCCATGGTTATCTGAAAATTAAGCGCTTTTTTACCGTGCTCATTGACCATTTGCATTTCATCTTTTTTAATTAACCAAATAATTAATGGCCCTATTATTGAACCAAACGGCACAATAAAACCAGCAAATGCGCTTAAATGGCACAACATTGCCCATGTGCGCTCATCTTTATTTACTACTTTAACCTGTTGATTTTCTTCCATAACACAATCCTTTAATTTTTATAATGCGGTTTAATTATACACAGTTATATAAGTTTTCTGGCGTATTTATTTACAAAAATCACAGCCTAAATGTCTGTGATAAAAAAGTGATAAGTTTGTGAGAGTTTCTGGAGACGATTATTCAATACTTATCTCGAATCATCACTTACAGGAAATAAAAAATGAAAGCTTCAACATTTACACTTGCAACTCTTTTAGCGGTAGCTAGCCAGTCAACCATGGCTGCAGAGTTAGACTTAACAATAACCAACCTAACCCAAGGCATTCACTTCACTCCGCTACTAGTTACAGCACACAACAGTGAAGATAAGCTTTTTGAAGTTGCAACTGAAGCTTCTACTGCATTACAAACAATGGCTGAAGGTGGCAACATTGCTGAGCTAATGGCACAAGCCACTGCAGCAGGTAGCGATATGGCTGCAAACCCAGCAGAAGGTTTATTAGCGCCATCGTCATCAACCATGACCACATTAATGACGACTGACGGTAACGATTACTTATCGGTGACCGCTATGTTACTGCCTACAAACGATGGCTTTGTTGGCCTTGATAGCTGGAAAATACCAACCGAAGCAGGTACCTACACGGTTTATTTAAATGCATACGATGCGGGCACTGAGCAAAATAATGAGCTAGTGGTTGAAGGTTCTGGTGCACCGGGCACGCCAGGTATTCCTGCAGCACCAGGTGGTGATGCGGGTACTGGTGGCGCAGGCTTAACAAGTACCGATAGCAACATTAGCGTGCATATTCACCCTGGCACACTAGGTGACGACGATTTAACCGCTGGTAATAGCGATTTAAGTAATACGGTTCACAGATGGTTAAACCCTGTAGCTAAGCTAACCGTTACGGTTAAGTAGGAGCGTAATCATGGTATCTTTAAATAACTTTAAAAAAAGCATCGTGGTTGTTGCACTAGCAGCTTCACTTGCAGCCTGTGGCGACAACGACAGTAACGATCCTGTTCAGGTTGTTACACCGCCAACACCTGAGCCTGTAAGCTATACATTTGATGTAACAGTAAGCAACTTAACTGCAGGGCAGCCACTATCGCCTATTGCTGTTATTGCACATACAGAAGGCACACTTTGGCAAATTGGCAGTGCCGCATCGGTTGCATTAGAAACAATGGCTGAAGGAGGCGACAACAGCCAACTGCTTGCATTAGAAAACGCCATTGCCAACGCATCAAGCGAAGGCCCTGTTGGACCTGGTGCCAATACCACGATCACATTAACCACAGACTCACTTGAAGCACTTAAACTGTCGCTTGCCACTATGATGGTGAATACGAATGATGGATTTACCGGTCTTAGTGCTTTAGACGTATCTTCATTAGCCGTGGGCGACTCTTTAACTCGCACCACCGTTGCTTATGATGCAGGTACTGAAGCAAATACAGAAGCAGCTGGTACGATACCCGGTCCTGCTGATGGCGGAGAAGGTTTTAATGAAGCCCGTGATGATGTTAATTTTGTAGCAAGACACCCAGGTGTCGTTACAAATGAAGATGGTTTATCTAGTTCAGTGCTTAGCCCTGAACATAAATTTGATAACCCATTAGCAAAAGTGGTTATTACCCGCACTCAGTAATTCGTTTATCAATATCAACCTCGATATACCAGCTTGTAATGGGGAAGTTGGGGAGCACGGAAGCCCCCTTTTTACGAGGATAAACGATGCGTCATGAAAAATTACTCATAGTTGAAGACGACAGAGAAATTGGTAAATTAATTACCACACAGCTTACATCGCTAAATTTACATGTGGATCATGTTGTCAGTGCTGAACAGGCTTTAAAGAAAATAGCTAAGCACCCCTACGGGCTTATTTTACTGGATATAAACCTTCCGCAAATGGATGGATTGAGTTTATGTCGTAAAATAAAAGAACATTACCCAGCCACTTCAGTCATTTTACTCACCGCACTAAGTAGCGACATGGACAGAGTTATTGGCCTAGAAATGGGCGCAGACGACTATATTTGTAAACCCTTTTTTGCACGTGAACTACAAGCCAGAGTAAAAACCCAACTTCGACACAGAGCACAGTTACTTGCGAGCCAAAATACCGATGAACCCTCTGTTGTAAGTGAACAAACCCTTAAAGTTGGCTCATTAAACATTGCGTTTGACTCCCATCAAGTGTATTTGGCCGAACAGGCAATTAACCTAACTGCCACCGAGTTTGATTTGCTGGTGTATTTTGCACGCCATCCTAACCATGTATTTAGTCGCCAGCAACTACTCGATAAAGTATGGGGGTACCAGCACAGCGGTTACGAACATACCGTTAATTCGCATATTAATCGGTTGCGGGCAAAGCTTGAATTGCACCAATCGACACCTATTATAGAAACCGTTTGGGGTGTGGGATACAAACTCAATCCAAGCCAACTTAATTAAGACTTTTATTATGAAACTCTCTTTGTACCAAAAATTAGCAGTGTCGTTAGCCGTTATTTTTTGTTTTATTTGCGCGCTGGTTTATAGCTGGAGTAAACAGCTAGAACTCAACTCTAAACATCATGGCGAACAAAATTTACATTTAGCGCTGGCTGAGCATTTAGTACAAGACAATCCATTGATAAAAGAGGGTGTATACGATTACGAAGCCCTTGAAAACCTATTTCATACTTTAATGTTACTCGGCCCCGCCTTTGAATTTTACTTTGTAGACGAAAACGGAAAAATATTAACTTACTCCGCAGAGCCCGGAAAAGTGAAGCGTACACATATTAATTTAACGCCTTTAAAGCACCTTATAGCCAACCCAAGTGCTACACCGGTTTATGGCGACAACCCAAGAAACCCTGATCAACAAAAAATATTTTCTGTGGCGCCTGTTTTTAATAACAACACATTGCAAGGGTATTTATACGTAATTATTGGTGGTGAGGCATACGACACCTCTCTTAATTATATAAAAAGTAACGACTCGTTATTCGTGGCTGCCATATGGCTAGGCTCAGCGCTCGTTTTTTTATTTATTGCGATGCTTATTTTACTGCGATTTTTTACAAATCCTATTCAACGTCTTGCAAAAGATGTGAGCAATATTGAGGCTGCTAATTATAGCCTAACCGATACAAAGCTGAGTATCTATTCAACTCAAAAAAGTAATGAAGTCCACAGCTTAAGCCGAACTATTCAAGCAATGCTCACACGTATAAACGAGCAATTTAAAGCACTAGAACAAGGCGATAAACAACGCAAAGAGCTACTTACTCACTTATCTCACGACTTACGTACGCCACTGGCTTCGTTACAAGGTTTTTTAGAGGTATTAAATCAATCAGGTGACAAATTAAGTGCGCAAGAGCAGCAAGAGTACTTGCTAGTATCATTGAATAACTGTGGCCAACTCAAGCAACTAATAGAGCAAATTTTTGAACTCGCACACCTAGAAAATGGCGAAATAAGTATCAACAAAGAAACATTTAACCTAGGAGAGCTCATTTACGATTGTATTGCTAAGTTTAGTTTGGCCGTAGAGAAAAAAGGCATTAATTTATCGGTTGAGCCAGAAATTTGTGACTTTCCTGTCATTGCCGACATAGCCAAGCTTGAGCGTGTTTTAAGTAACTTAATCGATAACGCCATTAGGCATACCCCGCGTGATGGTAGTATTGATGTACGTGTAAAACGCGGTGACCATAATCAATTATTTGTGCAGGTTTCGGACACCGGCGTGGGTATTAAACACGAGGAGTTACAAGCTATCTTTGATCCCCACTACCAAGCTAGTAATTCTAATAAAGCGGACCGCCAACAAGGTGGGTTAGGGCTTGCTATTTGCCGCGGGCTATTAAAGCTCATGGACAGTGAAATAAACGTTCAAAGTGAAATAGGTAAAGGCACTATGTTTAGCTTTAATTTGCCACAAAAAAAGGCGTAACTTAACGTTACGCCTTGGCTCATTACTTAGTTGAATTTGGGTGTGGCTATTTTTTTATACCGGCTAAATCAAGCATAAATGCATAATTTAACGCAGCATCTTCTAAGCGTTTAAAACGGCCAGAAGCACCGCCGTGCCCGGCTTCCATGTCTATTTTAAATAGTAGCTTATTATCATCTGTTTTATAGTCACGCAGCTTCGCAACCCATTTTGCTGGCTCAAAATATTGAACCTGTGAATCGTGTAAGCCTGTAGTTACTAACATATTAGGGTAGTCTTGCATACTGACTTGATCGTACGGTGAATACGACAACATATAATCGTAATATTCTTTCTCGTTAGGGTTACCCCACTCACCATACTCGTTAGTTGTAAGCGGAATAGTCTCATCAAGCATAGTAGTAACCACATCAACAAATGGAACCGCAGCCACCATACCTTTATATAGCTCAGGCGCTTGGTTTGCCACTGCGCCCATTAATAAACCACCAGCACTGCCACCTTGGGCAAAAATTTGCTCTTTATCGCCATACCCTTGCGCTACCAATGACTTAGTAACATCTACAAAGTCGTTAAACGTGTTCTTTTTAGTGAGTAATTTACCCGCTTCGTACCACGGGCGCCCTAACATTTGCGAACCACGTACGTGGGCAATTGCAAATACAAAACCACGGTCAAGCAACGTTAATCGTGCAGAAGAAAAACTAGGATCCATTGTTGCACCATACGAACCATAGCCGTATTGCAATAATGGGTTAGTGCCATCTTTTTTAAATAGCTCTTTTCGATACACCAAACTCACCGGTACTTTTACGCCATCGCGTGCTGTGACAAAAATACGCTCTGAAGCATAGTTATCCGCGTTAAAGTCACCTAATACCGCTTGTTGCTTTAATAATGTTTTTCCGCCAGTGGCCAAATTGACATCATAAGATGAACCCGGTGTCGTCATACTGGTGTAATACACGCGTAGAGTATCGCTGTCTAATTCGTTATTACCGTACGCACTAATTGTATACGCACTGTCGTTAAAGCTTAGTGGTAACTCTTTGCCTGATGTTAAATTACGCGCAATCAGTGTTGATTGGCCCATTTCACGTTGTTGATATACCAAGTAGTCATCAAATAACTCAACGTCTTCGAGTTTAATATCCTCGCGAGCAGGGATCACACTTTGCCAATTTGCTTTATCACCGGCTTTATCAATATCAACTTTCATAAGCTGAAAGTTAACGGCATTTAAATTAGTCACAATGTAATAAGTATTGCCTAATTTTGAAATGCTGTATTCAAGGTTGGCTTCACGCTCAATTAAACGCTTAGGCTTAGCGTCTACATCATTTGCACTCAGCACTGACAAACCCGATGCATCGGTACTGCTATGCCAAATATAAATTTCTGAGCCGTCTTTGCTCTTGCTCATACCGGTGTAATAGCTTGTGTCTGTTTCTTCGTAAACAAGCTCATCATCGCTTTGTGGTGTACCAAGCGTATGGCGATAAACTTGGTAACCGAGTAAGGTTTGCGCGTCTTTTTTGATGTAATACACCGTTTTATTGTCGTTCGCCCACACAACATAACCACTGGTGCCTTCAAGCGTGTCTTCTAATAATTTACCAGTGCTTAAATCTTTAATTTTTATGTTGTAAACACGGCGACTCACCGTATCTTCACCATATGCCATTAAGTTGTCATTTGGGCTTACATTTAGGCCGCTAACCGCAAAATAGTCATGGCCTTTAGCTAGTTCATTTACGTCTAAAATAACTTCCTGATCGGTGCCTGCAAAATCACTACTGCGTAAATAAGTAGCATACTCGTTATCGCCGCGAGTTTGCGACGAGTAATAGTACTCTCCGTCCTTTACTGGAACTGAGTCATCATCTTTTTGAATTCGCCCTTTAAGCTCTTCAAATAAACTACTTTGCAGTGTTTTAGTATGGGCGAGCATAGCCTCAGAGTAGGCATTTTCTGCTTCTAAGTAGCTAATGATTTCAGGTGCTTTTCGTTCGTCATCTCTAAGCCAGTAGTAATTATCAATACGTGTATCACCATGAATGGTCATTTCATGGGGTACTTTTTTAGCAATAGGTGCAACCGCGGTTACTACTTGAGCTGACTCAACTTGAACCGTGTTTTTATGAGTTTCTTCGGGGGCTTTATTACAACCACTTAGAATAGCAAGCGAGAGTGCAGCAAGTGCAAAGGGAGTACGTGTCATCAGGCAAAATCCTTATTATTTTTGTTACCTAAATATACCTAAAATTAATACCTTTTGTGATCTAGTTTGTGAAGCTATGTAAAAAGGGAGCCGAAGCTCCCTTTATTTAGTACTTAAGCGTTTTTAAGCTTACTTTTGCTTGCGACGACGCATAAATGCGAACGGTGCAACTAAAAGAGTTAACCAAGCTAATGAACCTGAAGAACTTTTCTTCTCTGGCTCTGGAGTAACAACGGCCGGAGGTACTACTGCAGTTACATTAACAGTTACAGTTACAGGCTCAGAAACATTGCCTCGAATATCAATCGCAACAACTTCCATTTCAGCAGTGGTATCACCTGCTAACATATTGGTGTCAGCAACAACAATTTGGCCTTGCTCATCAACACCTAAACCTATATTGGTGTTTGATTGAACGTAGTACTCAGAAACCGCTAAATCAAACTCAGCTTCTTCAATTGTAAGCGCGCCAACTACTGTACCATCGGCTGCATCTTCAGAAACTGAGAATTCACCACCCACTAAGATAGGCGCCTCAATAGCTGGTAATGTAAGCTCTTCACTTGTCATTGCTTTAATGATGTTAGTGCCAGCACCTTGAGATAAAACAAATGGACCACTTGCAGATACCATTGCTTTTTCACCAGGTAGAAGTGATGCAACAGCTTCGCCAGTTTCAAGCGAAGTCATTTGAACTTCTGGTTGAACACCAAATACAACTGAACCAGTTACACTGTCTGTCTCAGAGAACACACCTGATTGGTAGCTTGGGTAACCCACTGATACTCTGAAGTTCATTGGCTGACCAAGTAACGACCCATCGATGTTCATTAGCTCAGAACAACCAGTAAATGTGATTGTATCTTCACCTGCTGAATGAAGAAGTGGTGTACCCCACGCCCAACCATCGTTGCCAGCGCCATCAGTAGTACCGATCAATGTACGGCTACGACCTGGTGACGCAGTTGAGCGACCACGGTCATTTAGGTTTTGTAAGAACTGATCAGCAACACCATCATTATCTGTATCGATTTCAACTCTGTAACCTGCTTGGAATGTATGCGTTAGCGGGTCACGTAATTGAATTGATGAAGTGATGTAAATACCTGAATCACAGAAGTCTGCACCAAATGCAGAGAATGTGCTCGACAGAATGTTATACTCTGCCTCTTCCATTGTTTTCTCTGTACCTACTGCAATAATGCTTTCAGCCTGAGGAGTGATTTCAGTCTGGCCAGTATTTTCAAGTACTAATGATACTTTATTGTCAATCAGCTCGGCAGTATAACTTATCTCTGTTGCTGCTTTTGGCATTGCATGATACACAACGTGTAAATCGTGGGTTGTATCTGTTGACGCATCATCAAATACTAACGCACCATCAAACTCAATCGATGTTAGTGCAGCACTACGAGCAGCAATATCATCAGCACTAAATGGATTCTCTAATTCCCATGCAGGTAGTTTACCTGGGTCAACCATCATTGTGATGTCAAAGTTTACAGCTTGCCCAGCAGGGATTGTTACTGACTCTGGGAAATCCCAGCTAACAGCTTCAGTTTCTACGTCGCTTTGGTAACGTGCTTCAGTACGAAGGTTGTATGTTTTCGCTTCAGCAGAGAAGTTTTTCACAGTGACTGTTTTAGTAATAGAACCGGCTTCTGCAAGGCTCACTAAACCATAAGAAAGCGCAGCTTGTTTTGTATCAAACTCGGCATTGTGTACCCATGCTGCAACAGGTAAGTTAACAGCTTTAGTCACATCTACTAAACCAGCACCTATCATACTAATAGGCGCAAGCTCTGAATCAGGATTGATAGCAAGAGGTTCGTTAGTTACTTCAAGGTTTGCCGCGTTCATAATCGTTGCTTTAATTTCAAACGCATTACGATTTGGGTGAGCTTCACGGATCATAGCAACCGCACCGGCTGTAATTGGACCTGAGAACGAGGTACCCGACACAGGGTTAGTGCCAGTTTGAGTTCCTGCTGCTGCTACGTCAATACTTGTACCTGGCGCTGTAATTTCTGGTTTAAGTAAACCATCCATTGAAGGGCCGCGTGATGAGAATGTTGCCACAGCACCCGCTGTTGTTTTAATCTCAACACTAATATCAAATGTTGCAGGGCCGCCAGCTTCTAGCTGTGCTTTTAGTGCAGCACCCGCTGCAAAATTAATCCCAACGTTTTTAATAGTTACGGCAGCATCAAAACCACCCATTGGGGCTGGTGTGCCGTCGTCAATGTTATTTGCAATAAATACAAACTCAGCACCTTTAGCTTGTGCGTTTAGTACTTTTTGTGTGAATGCACAGGCACCACGGTCTATAAGTACCGCTTTGCCTGTAAAGTCAACATCTTCTGCAAAAGCATCACAGCCGTTTTGATTTGCTGTAGGGTATACTAAATCAATATCAGCACCTGATAGGGTAAAGCCTTCTTGTGGGCCAAAACCTGACGCTTGAATATCGCCTTCAACGCCTGCAACTGTTCCACTTGCAATACCAACTTCTGTTGTTGGGTGTGTCATTGCACCAACAGACAGGGCGTTAGGGGTTGTACTTGGACCACCAACACGGAATGGGTTGTCACCATCGTTACCTGCAGAAATTACCATGTTAACACCCAATTCAACAGCACGTTGTACTAGGTATTGTGTACCACCACCAGTGTAAGTGTCACCAAATTCACCACCAAGAGACATGTTCATTACGTCAACACGATCTGAAATATCCCCATCACCGTTAGGATCCATTGCAGCCTCTAATGCAGCTGCTTGTGCTGCACTTGGACAACCACCACCACATACAGAATATGCGTATAGCTCAACCTCTGGTGCAATACCGTTTACAGAGTTTGCAGATGATGTACCGTGATTTGTTGGATCACCTGTTGACGGTGAATTTGCAGCGTCATTTTCAATTGGATCTGCATCATCACGAATGAAGTCATAACCACCTTGTACAATGCCTTGTGGCCATGTAACCGTTGTAGGATCTTCTTGTGCTGCTAGGTATGCTTCAACAGTACCTGCACCGCCAAATGCTGCGTGAGTATAGTCAATACCTGTATCTAGTACTGCAACGCGCTGGCCTTTACCGCTTACAATACCATCAGTAATTAATGGTTTAGCGTTTATATAATCTGAGCTTGCTGCAACGTGAAGTTCACGGTCAAACATTGGTAATACTTTTGCAACGCGATCATCTTTTGCAATCTGCTTTAAAGCTTCAGGTGTTGCTTGAACTATTAACGTTGGAGCAAGAATTTTTGTTTTGCCAATTACTTTTGCATCAAAATCTAAGTTGCTCAACTCTTCAGTCATTATGTCTTGAAGCTGCTCAACCTGAGCTGTTATTTCACGGCTACTTGAAGCCTGATAAGTTCCAGCGGTTACTGCATCCACAGATGTTGCTGCTTTAAGAACAATCATATGAGCTGAAGGCTCTTTTTTGTCTGCTGCAACTTCAACCACTTGCTCTACTTTTTTGTAGTTAACATTTGCTTTTGGTAATTCAGCGGCACTGGCAAGTGTTGCCACAAATGCACTAGAAACAGCTGTCGCTATCGCTGTCTTTTTTATTATATTGTTACTCATGAGTTCCCCTAGGATATTTTATGTATTATTGTAGTCACATTAATAAAGCAAATTACAATGTATGAACGAATATAAAACGTTCATTACCCACCAAGCAACACTTTGGTTACAAATAAGCATTAAGCATACAAAGAACACAAATAAAAAAACACCAAGCTGCTGATATATAAAAATAAAAAAACATTTCACTTTTGTGAATATTTGTAAACAAAAACTGCATTATCACTAGGTACTTTATGAATAATGATGTAATCAACATTTTAACTATGGCTAAAGTAATACAAACAGCCGTTGCACCAGTGTTTTTAATAACGGGTATTGCCGCAACCCTTGGCGTTTTATCAAACCGCTTGGCTCGTATTACAGATCGTGCGAGGCAATTAGAGCGCAAGTTAAAAGTAAGCACCGATGAAGATTTTAATAAATCACTCGCAACAGAGCTTCGCGCTCTATTAAAACGATCCCGTTGTATACACATAGCTTTTAGTTTAAGTGTTTTGAGCGCTTTGCTTGTATGCGCAGTGGTTATGCTATTATTTTTGTCGCATATTCAATCCATAAACTTAGGCGTTACCATCGCTAGTTGTTTTGTGGCCGCTATGGCGTTGTTAATATGTGCGTTTATGTCGTTATTAGGTGAAGTTTTCTTAGCAACTCGCAGTATGCGACGAGGGATGATATTTGCTGATATTGATATGAACGATTAACTTTTAGTTAATTTTCTGTATTAGCTTGAATAAAACCAATAGCTAAGATACAAAGCAATAGTCAAAAAATAGTTAACAGGGGCAATAATATGAAATTTAAAAAGATTCTAGCGGGTGCATTACTAACAACATGCGCGCTAAGTGTATCTGCAAACTCTGCGTTTAAAGAGCCAAGCGACGCGATTGAATACCGTCAAAGTGCATTCTCTATGCTATCAGTTCAAATTGGTGATATGGGCGCAATGCTTAAGGGCAAGGTTCCGTTTGACGCTGAGCAATTCAAAATGCGTGCAAATAACGCAGCAGCGCTTTCAAAAATGCCATGGGAAGCGTTTTATGCAGGAACAGACAAAGGCGATACATCAGCACTTGCTGCTGTGTGGTCTGAAAATACAGTATTTGTTAATAAAGCCAATGCGTTTGCGGCAAACGCAGACAAACTTGCTCTAGCTGCTCAATCTGGTGACAAAGCAGTTATTGGTAAAGCCTTTGGTGCATGGGCTAAAGGTTGTAAAGATTGCCACAAGCAATTTAAAGACTAATTAAAAATTAATAAAAACAAAAAAGGACTAAGTGTTAACACTCAGTCCTTTTTTTATTGTTTAGCAAAAATTAGCTATCAACTGACACTTCTACACTTCCTCGTTTAAAAATACGTCGGTAAGTGTTTTTAAATAATGCCCCAATATCACCTAATATAATGTACAAACAAGGTACAAGAATAAGCGTAATTAGGGTTGCAAACATAACTGCAAACCCCAGCGCAACCGCCATAGGTATTACAAACTTAGCCTGTAGGCTCGTTTCAAACATAATAGGCAGTACACCTGCAAACGTGGTGATTGAGGTGAGCAATATTGCTCTAAAACGCGCACAGCCGGCTTCAATTACGGCATTTCTAACGCTAACCCCTTGCTTTCGCACCTGGTTTACATAATCAGTCATAACCAAGGAGTCATTAATTACAACACCCGCCGCAGCAATAAGACCAAAGCCAGACATTAAGCTCATATCAAGGTCAAACCAATAGTGCCCCCAAATAGCCCCCGTTAAGCTAAACGGAATAACCGACATAACAATAAGCGGTTGTGAATAGCTTTTTAGCGGTACAGCGAGCAGTATGTAAACTAATATCATGCCTCCTGCAAAAAACAACATTTGCTCATTGGCTTGCGCCTGTTGCTCTTCAATGGCACCACCAAGTTCTGATTTAACGCTTGGGTATTCTTCTTTAAGCTGTGGTAATAAGTTATCTTTTACCTGTTTAACCACTTCGCCCGGCTCAATTTGCTCTTCATCAATACTGCCGTACACATAAACAGTTCTGTACCCACCTTCACGGCGAATGTAGCTAATACCGGGTGTTTCGGTTAGCTCAACCACATCACCCAATAACACTTCGCGCCCAGTTGGCGTGGTCACCACAGTATGTTTGAGCGATGAAAATGCTTCGCGTGTGAGTTTAGGGTAACGAACCATCACACGGACTTCTTCACCATTTCTAATTACGCGTTGTGCTTCGCCACCATAAAAGCTGGCTCCCACTTGATTGGCAATACTGGCAAGATCTAACCCCAAGTCAAAGGCAACGGGTTTTAAACTCATTTGCACTTCTTTACTGGCTGGATCTATGGTTGAGCTTATATCAAACAACCCTTCTTGCTGTTGAAGCAATTGAATAAAACGGCGCCCAGCTTCGTTTAATGTATCAATGTCAGACCCAAATAGTAAATAACCAAACTCTCCTCCACCGTTGCCGCCACCGCCGCCTACGTCGTCTTGAATAGTTAACGATTTAACACCTGCAATAGTAGGCATGGCCTCACGCCATCGGCGCGACAATTCAAACGCATCGTAAGGGCGTAAGTCTTCATCAACTAATGGGGCTAATAATTGCGCCTCAGTACGGCCTTGGTTAAACACGAGTAAGTCGCGGATAATTTTTTGGCCTGTTTGACGCTCTGTTTCATTGTCTACCTCAAGCACCATCGCTTCTATTTCGCGAATAGCATTAATAGTTTGAATGTCGGATACGTTGTCATTCATTTCAATATTAATTTGTGGGAAATCATGTGGAACTTTAGGCGAAGGAATAGTGCGCACCTGATTTGAAGCAATTAATGCAAAAGTAACGACTAATAAAGCAATAAAACTAAATAAAACAGTCCAACGCCATTCAACACACTTGGAAACAAACCGTTTATATGGGCCATTTACAAAACCAAAAAAGCGGGTATTAAATCTATCTCGCCAGCCACCTTTTTTTATAGGGGTAAAGTGTGTGTGTGCAATATGCGCAGGTAGTATGAGTTTCGATTCAATTAAGCTAAATACCAAGCACAGCATTACAACAACAGCAATACCGTAAAAAAAGGCACTTTCAGGGCCGCTCGAAAGCGTAAACGGTGCAAATACGGCAATGGTAGTAAGTACACCAAACGTCGCTGGGGTCGCTACACGCTTTGCACCACGTACAACGTTATCGACACCGCCGCCACTTTTTTCAACTTCGCTGTATGCGGCTTCGCCGATGACTATGGCGTCATCCACCACAATCCCTAGCACCATGATAAACGCAAATAACGAGATAATATTTATGCTAATACCAAATAATGGCATCACCATCATCGCGCCTAAAAAGCATACCGGTAAACCTATCATTACCCACAATGCCAACTTAAAGCGTAAGAATAGCGACAACATAATTGCGACTAAAATCGCACCTTGAAGAAGGTTTAATTTCATCATATCTAAGCGTGCATTTAGGTAGTACGTCATATCCATTAAAGGTTCTATACGCACACCCGGTGGGAGCTCTTTATTTTTTTGATCAATATACGCTTTAACCGACTCAGCTACCGGAATAATATTTTGTGATTGCGTTGCTTTTACTGATAAATAAACAGCATTTTCACCATTAAACTTAAAATAACGCTCACCTTCAGTAAATTGATCTTTAATTGTAGCAATATCTTGCAGCAAAACTTTGGCACCATACTCGCCAATTTTTACCGGAATTTGTCTAAATTCTTCGCCTGAATAAAACTGATTTTCTACTCGAACTGAAATAACACCCGCATCCGTTTTTAACTGCCCAGCCGAAAAGTTAGCAGAGTAACGACGCACAGCATTCATAACATCTGAAATTGTTAAATTGTACTGGCGTAATGTATCAGGATCGATTTCAATCGCTATTTCATCAAGCGGTACATCATTGACCACAAGCGATACATTCGATAATTGCAGCAATTCATCTTCAATATTGTTTGCTATCGGCTTAAGCTCAAATAAAGGCAAGTCAGCAACCAGTGTCATGCCTATTACATCTTGTCTAAATTCAATCTGACTTATGGTGACCGGTTCCATCCCTGCTGGAAAAGTAGCTATACCGTCAACACGCAATTTTACTTTATCAAGCACATCGGTGAGCTCTGCGTCTGTATGAATTTCAAGACTTGCAGAGCCGCCGTTTCTAAATGCGCGATACACGCCTTTTTTTATTTCGGTAATATCTTTAAGTGATTCTTCAATTTTTATAAGAATACTTTCTTCAATTTCCTGAGGAGAGGCACCTGGGTAATTAGCGTTTACGTTAATATAGTTAATTTCTATATTAGGAAACATTTGTCGCTGAATCGTTTTGTAGCTTAAAAAGCCCATAACAATAATAAACAACATCATTAAGTTTGCAGCAACCGAGTTATTAGCAAAATAAGCTATTAACCCTGTTTGTTTTGTTTGTGTTGATTCACTCATTGTATTACACCTTAAAGCTGTTGCGTATTTGAGGTGCTCACATCAGAGCTTTCAGGTGCCGGTTGCGCACCTGCTATTTTAACTTCCATTCCCTTTTGAGGGTATTCTGGTAACGTAACCACCAGCTTATCGTCAGCTTTTAGGCCACTACTAATATAGAAGTACTCGCCTTCTTCTCGTATTACCGTTACTTTTCTTGGTTCAAGGGTTTGGTTTTCACCAACGACCCAAACGGTTTGGTTGTTAACAAGCGCCTGGGGTAAACGATAGATATTATTTAATGTTGTACCGGCAAAATTAACCTGTACGTAACTGCCAAACTTAATTGCTGGCTGCTTATTTTTAAGGCCATACGGGTCTTCAATTCGCACCACTAAACTGCTCATACGTGTTGCGTTATCTACAATGCCTAAATCGCGGTCAACAACGCCTTCACGGGTAAAGCTATTAAGGCCTTTTTGAATAACGGTTGCAGTAATCCCTTTAATGCGCTCAGGCAAAAACACACTATCAAAGCCTGCAATAGGAATAATAACTTCAGCTGTTTCTATATTGTTTAACTCAGCAACTTGAGAGCCCATTGTCACGTATTGGCCCACACCTACATTACGGCTCACAATAAGTGCATCGTAAGGTGCTTTAACATCACAGTTTTCTAAATCGCGCTGCGCACGTTTTAATGCCGCTTGAGCTGACTTTACATTTGCTTGCGCACTAAGCACTTGAGGCTTACGTAAAAATAAATCTGTACGCGCTTTACTTGGAAAGCGTTTTGCTTCGTCTTCAGCTACTTTTGCTTGCGCTTGTTCTTCAATCAAACCCGCTTGGGCGCGAGCAAGTTCAGCTTCAGCCACGAGCACTGCAGCTTCGTAGTTATCTTTTTCAATTGAAAATAAGGTTTCACCACGCGCTACAACCCCACCGGCAACAAAGCTCGGATGCCAACTCAGTACCTCTCCCGATACCTGTGCAGACAGTTGTGTATTTTCCAGCGGCTTTACTTCACCATAGCTGTTAATTATAACCTGATGGTCGTTAGCCGAAACCGGCTCAACTTGAACGGTTGGTCGCGTATCAACTAACGCCTTTTTTTCTTGCTCACTGGCAAGCGCGTTTATTGCTTTAAAACCAACAACCCCTATCGCAAGCGCAACAAATGGAAAAACCCATCTAAGTGAATTTGTTTGCATATCCTAATTACCCCAAATTTCTATTAACGCCATAATAACAGAGCTTAATTAAACAATTACGTGACATTTGTAAGCAACTGTTACAAATGTGCATTAATTATACTTCTCATAATGAATTGTTTAATTATAAATTAGATTGTATAGCCATAAAATTATATTTTGTTACAAACTTTTACTATTTAAAATCAATATATTAAATAAAAAAGGTATTATTTCATCGATTTGTTGTACGAAACAAATTGAAATTACGTACAGTAAAAATAAATTAACAAACGAAAAGATGACATTATGAAACTAACCACCCTAACTCTTGCGCTCAGTATTGCCCTAAGCGGCCATGCTTTTGCCGATGACAAAAAAGACGAAAAAAAACCAAAAACATTAAGTGAAATGATCAAAGGACAAACCGAATTTGCCGGTGTATTTAACCTTTATCAGGACGAAAAAACGGGTAAGCACTTAATGGTCATTAACGAATCGCAGCTTGATACTCCTTTCGTTTATTTTGCTCATACTGTTGATGGGGTGACTGATGCAGGACACTTTCGTGGATCGTACCGTGAAACCAAACTCATTGAGTTTAGAAAGTACTTCGACCGTATCGATATTATAAGTAAAACACCTCGTTATAAATTTGACGAGAACAGTGCCATTTCAAAAGCCAGCAATGCAAACATTAGTGAAGCCGTGCTTGCGAGTATTAAAATAGAAAAAGAAGAAGACGGTAAAATTGCATTTAACGTCAATAAGTTATTTTTAAGTGAAGCACTTCATAAAGTATCTCCAACTATTAACCCTGCAGATAAAAATGCTAAAAAACGTTTTAAAGTAGGCAAACTAGACAGCAAAAAGTCGCGCATAATTAAACAGCGTCCTTACCCTAATAATTTAGACGTTGTCGTAGATTACGTATTTACCAATGCAAGTCCAACCGTTCGTGGCTCTGGCGCAATAAGTGACCCGCGTAGTGTTTCGGTGAAGGTTCAACATTCATTTGTAGCACTTCCAAAAAACAACTACCAGCCTCGTTTAGACGATGCGCGTATTGGCTATTTCACAAATCAGTTTGATCAAATGACGTCAACTGATTGGACGCCTTACGAAGATGTAATTAAGCGCTGGGATTTACAAAAGAAAGATCCAAGCGCTGCACTTTCAGAGCCTGTAAAACCAATTACATGGTGGATAGAAAACACCACACCAATAGAGTGGCGCGATACAATAAAAGACGCCGTACTTGCATGGAATAGCTCTTTTGAAAAAGCAGGCCTTAAAAATGCCTTAGAAGTAAAAGTACAACCTGATGATGCCGACTGGGATGCAGGCGACATTAATTACAATGTACTGCGTTGGACCTCATCACCTAAGCCTCCCTTTGGTGGCTACGGGCCTGCATTAGCAAACCCGCTAACAGGAGAAATACTGGGCTCAGACATCATGCTTGAGTTTGTATTTATGAAAAATCGCTGGATTTACGACACCCTTTATACTCAAGGCGCTATGAGCCACGGCAATAATACACATACTGGTGAATTAAACTGCTCATTAGGTCATGAAATTCAACAAAACCTTATGCTTGCAAAAGGCTTAGCTACTGGCGATAGCATTGAAGAAAACGAAATGATACGCCAAGGGTTAACACAGCTTATTCTGCATGAAGTAGGCCATACATTGGGCCTTAACCACAACATGAAATCATCTATTTTGTGGGATGAAAAAGAAGTCCACGATAAGAGTAAAACTCAAGGTATCGTAACGGGCTCAGTAATGGATTATGCACCAGCTAATATTGCGCCAATTGGCATGCAGCAAGGTGATATTTTTCAAACTAAACCAGGTCCTTACGATGACTGGGCTATTAACTACGGGTACAGTACAGCACTGGCTGATGCATCTGCCGAGCAAGCTCGTCTGAATAAAATTCTTGCGCGCTCTAGTGAGCATGCATTAGCGTTTGGTAACGATGCTGACGACATGCGTGCGCCGGGCCGTCATATCGATCCCCGTGTTATGATTGGTGACTTATCATCAAACCCAGCAGCCTATGGTGCAGACCGTATGGCACTTATTAATAAACTGTTTACTGAGCTTAAAGATAAAGCCACTGTTGAAGGCGACTCTTACCAGCAACTTGTCACCTCAGCCAATAGCTTATTTGGCCAATACAGATCGCAGGCAGGTATTGTGTCTCGTCAAATTGGTGGAGTGTATGTTGAACGTGCCGTTGTAGGTGATGCAAACGCCGACAACCCCTTCACTCCTGTGCCACTTGAAAAACAAACCCAAGCCATGGAAATTTTAGCCGAATACGTGTTTGCACCTGATGTATTACAAAGCATGCAACCGCTTTATAATTTCATGCAGCAACAGCGCCGCGGGTTTAATCATTATGGTAAAAATGAAGACCCTAAACCTCATAAAATGATTTTAGGAATGCAAAAGTCTGTGCTTGCACAACTATTGCATCCGGCGGTTTTACTGCGTATTTCAGATACCGCGCTATACGGAAACGAATATAGCTTAAATCAATTTATGGGGGATTTAACAGCGAGCATTTTTGTTAAAGACGCAGAAGCCAGCTCAATCAGTCATAACCTACAAATTGAATATGTAAATCAACTGATTGCCATTGCAGGTTTAGGCAAACCAAGTAAGTTTGATAACCTCGCTAAAACGGCTGCGTTATATCAGCTAACCGAAATAGCGGATACAAGCCTGTCATGGGGCGCAGATACCGCAGCTAAAGCACATAAAAAGTACATTGATCGCTTAATTGCAAAAGCACTAGAAGCGTAAATAGTTGTAACAAAAAAAGGCCACGTTAATTGTGGCCTTTTTTATAAACTTAACTCAAATCACCCTTAAAGGTAAATTGTGCCTTTTAAATACCTAACTGCATGACCTGTTAATGTTACCGTTGACTCCCCTACCTCGCACTGTAAATGCCCACCTCGGCTAGATGCCTGATAGGCAGTTAATTGTGTTTTACCTAACAATTGTGCCCAGTATGGGGCAAGCCCTGTATGAATAGAGCCCGTAACATAATCTTCATCACCGCCGCTGGCTGGCCAAAAATAACGAGAAATAAAGTCGTATTCATCACTAGGTGCTGTTGCAACTACATCGTGTGGCCCTAACATCTTTAATACTGCAGAGTCGGTAGTTAAGTTCTCTACCTGCTTAGCCGATTCATAAACTGCAAAGTAAGCTTGGCGATTTTTAAGTACCTTAACAGGTTGTATAGACAAGCCATTTAACAATGCATGTGGCGGGTTTTTAACCTCTACTGGTGCTTGTTTAGGGAATGTCATAGCAAAGCTGCCATCATTGTTTTTATTAACAATAAGCTCGCCTACTGCATCAGCTATAAACCGGATTTGCGATACATCATGTTCTTCACATAAAACATATGCAGCAGCCAAAGTGGCATGGCCACAAAAGTCTATTTCCATTAACGGTGAGAACCAACGAATAGCAAAACGGCCATCGGTTTGCCTACAGGTAAACGCAGTTTCAGATACGTTGTTTTCAGCGCCTATGTTTAGCATTAGGTCATCATCCAACCACGACTCAAGTGGGATAACAGCTGCATAATTGCCTTTAAATAAAGCGTGTGTAAACGCATCAATTTGGTGAATAATTAATTGCATTAGCTTCCCTTGTATTTTAAATACACGCCGAGGGTAATAAATCTTTTGGCACTGAGGTTTTATTTTCACCAATCGCTTTCATACCTGTTACAGGCTCATCAAAGCCGCACAACCAAGAAATTGGGCTCAAAGGGCTACCTTCAACAACAGCTGGTCTAAACGTCAATGTTGTATTTTGTAAAGGCCGAGATGCTTTGTTACCTAAAGTAATATGTATAGCACCGTTTTTAATAGTAATTCCCGTTACCCTATTCCCTATTAAGTATTGACTAGCAGGCACACCCGCTTCTTCATTATTATTAGGAAAACGTTTATTCTCGAGGTAAAACACAGTTACGTCTTCTCTTATTGCAGCCGCCATAGCAAGGGGATCAACAAGCTCTGCCTTTTGCATGTATTTACTGTATTGAGGCAATGCTACAGCAGCCAAAATACCAATAATTGATACAACCACCATTAACTCTATGAGCGTAAATCCTTTTGCTTTCATAATACTTCTCCATACATAAATAGTGGTTTATAGGCCGCTGAAACAAACAAATAAATAGAGACAACAATCACTGCACCATAAACGATTATAAGTTTATTAATAAAGTATTTTGCGCGCTGATTAAACTGTTTTAACTGCTGCTGTAACAGTACTTCAAACTCATTTTGAGCATTTAACCCCAGCGCTTCACACTCATATAAATGCTTTGTCTCTGTGGTTGTAACACCTGAATTTACTGAGCTTAATGGAAAGAATAAAATAGCAATTAGTGTTTCGTAGTTTTTGACTAGTTTTCGTGGGAAAAACACTTTAAACAAGCCTGAAAACGGCTTTAACTCACTCAATATACTGGCGTTTTTGAGCTTTAAAATTACGCTGAGTATAAAACTAAGCAGCAAAAATAATGATATGATCGGAACATACCAATAGCGAAAATAGCTATCAAAGATATTGTGATCATGTTGTTGATTCATGCTGTACATGTCTACAAATGCAGGGACAACAAAAAGTTGGTAAAGAAGAGAAGATAAACAAAAAAACGCAAAAACAAACGTCAAATAAACAAGCCAGCCTTTATGCTCAAATTTAAAATCGTTGATTAATTTGGGTAAACACTGGTAATAAGTTGCACTTTTTTGTGCGACTACTTCGTCTTGCGACATAACACCCGCAACTAGCATTTTTGCAAGTTCACTATCGTCGTTATCGCCTTGATATATATTCAGACTCGCCTTTTCACTTAGTCTTAGCTTATCGCTTTTGTTTAACTGTGCTGAACTATTTATTCGGCATAAATAGCCAAATTGCTCCCAATTCATACTCTATCCTTTGAATAACGATAAAGTAACATGCCATATATTTATCTAAATATAAATGAAAACATTAAGCCATTATCGGTCGCATTTTATAATATTGCATACAACCAAATTGCACGGCATTAGTCAGCAACAACATGATAAACATAAGTAAGTGTGAAGTACTTGGTGTGGTATTTGTTAACTCAACAACTAAGCCACAAATGCCCGCTATGAACTGCAAACTAAAATAACGAGCACTTAAATTACTTACATCACCTGTGCGCAGCGTTTTGTAGGTTTGTGGCATTACGCGCACTGAGCTCATCACCAATCCTACATAAGTAAGTGCGTTGAGCACCCATGCGGTATCAAAGTTTGGACTTAATAACAGCGAAAACGGCATAAGCGAAAAGCCAAGCATAAGTACTAACTGAAGCCGTTCTTGCTTTGCGGCGTTGTAACGGGCAAAAAAGTACAAGATCAAGCCGCTTAATACGCCTGTTACAAAAAAAGGTAAAGCAATAAAGTATCGCTCAAAATAAATGTTATACGTTATGAAATAGAGACTTTGTGCGACTCCAAATGTCATCATCAGCAAAGATAAACCAGAAACACTTCTGTTTTTTCTAATTTTATTTAGCAATGGTAAAAAGCTAAAAAGTAAAATAAATGAAGACAAAATAGGCAAATAGTGCGCCAAAACAACCTCGCTGTTACATAACGGTTACTTTAATTACTTAATAAAAACATTTATTAAACATCTGTTTTAAAAGGCTTTTACTGTGAGCGCGGCATTGTAGAGTGAAGTTAATTTAACTCAACTAAACAGCAAAAACCCTTTTTAGTAACTGGAAACTTATATTTACAAAATATGTTATGTAATGTGCACAGTTTATCAGTTTTCCGAATTCTTGTACTGCCACTATTAAATGCAAATAACAATTGATATCATTTGTATATAAATAATTTAAATAACGACAACCCATGAGAAAAACACTTTTCAAAATTCATAGCTGGATTGCTCTCATTGCAATTATTCCATTAATTGTAATAAGTATTACTGGCAGTGTGCTTGTATTTAAAAGCGAGATAGATGGCTTACTTATGCCCGAAAGTCATTTTGTGATTAGCACTCAACCTGAACGTTTGAATATGGATGAGTTAATTTCCATCACTCAGAACGCTTACCCTGAGTATGTCATTGGTAGCTGGGAAATTTTTAACGACGATACTGCTGATCGGGTTTACTTAATCGAGCGCGAGTCGCAAGTTTGGTATAAATTTCATTTAAATCAATATACTGGTGATGTTTTGTCAGCCCCAGTGGGAACGAGCCATTATTTTACAGATTGGTTTTTAGAACTCCATTACACCTTTTTACTCAATGATTTAAAAAGCTTACCAGGCCAAACAGGCACCGTTTTGGGGTTCTTTTTTGCTTTATTTTTATTGGTGCTTGGAATTACAGGCCTCATTATTTACCGAAAGTTTTGGCAACGCCTATTTACCGTGCGTTGGCGCGCAACATTGCAAATCGTATTAAGTGATATTCACAAAATGACGGGCGTTATTGGCTCACCTATTTTAATTGTTTTAGCTATAACCGGTGGTTATTTTAATGGTGCCGTTTGGTATCACGAAGTACTTGAACACGCTGAAGAAGAACATTATGCCCTAACCAAAAACCTGTATAGCAAAAATGTTTCCTTCCAAGATATTTTAGATGACAGCAAGCAACAAATAGCCACGTTCAACAGCACTTACTTGGTTATGCCATTAGAGCCTGATGACAACATTACTGTATTTGGTGAAGTAAATTCTAATAACCCACTGGCAAGTGAATACGCTAATACCGTTTCGTATAACAAAATCACTGGTGAGCATATTGCCAATTGGGATATACGCCAAGTAGGTCTTGGCTGGAAAGTATTAGACAGTTTTCGTAAGCTTCACTTTGGATATTTTGGTGGCCTAATAAGTAAAATACTGTGGAGTTTTATAGGGCTAAGTCCACTATGGCTAAGTGCTACTGGCTTTTACTTATGGTTAACACGCCGCAAACGTAAAAAACAATCGCAAAAAAATCGTCATAATAAACAACGAACAATAACCGCTTGATTAAAAAGTCACCTCAATGTAATGTTAAAAATCACATTGAGGTGGCTTATGAAATCTATAGTATTAGTTACATTATTTTTGGTATTTTTAAGTGCATGTAAAAGCACTCCAACAACGCCTACAGTTGAGCAACCCCAGCTTACTGCGCTTATTAATCACACCCGCTTTAAACAAATAGACACTCCCAGCGAGTTGAGTATTTTTGAATTGCCAAACGCCGAAAAAAAACGCTTTTTAGCTTATGCCGACCAGCAGCAACTAAATGGTGTTAGAACCGATCGTATTATTTACAACTATTTAGAAAACCAACTTAGCGATTTTAGTTACCATGGTGACACATTAACTTCTTCGCAAACTCTTACTCGCGCACACGGCAACTGTATTAGTTTAGCGGTTCTTACACAAAGTTATGCAAATGCGCTGGGGCTAGAAACCAGCTTTCAAGAAGTTACTAGTGAACCTGTGTACGCAAAAGAAAGTGGAATGGTCTATGTAGCTAATCATTTCAGAACCATGGTATATGCACCAAAAGTTGAGAAAAAAGAGAACGTTATTCAAGTTTTTCGCCCAGGTACCCTGATTGATTATTTTCCTACACGCGGTAGTTTTTATTCTGGCAGCGCCAGCTACAACGACTTAGTTGCGAAGTTTTATGGCAACTTAGCAGCTAAAGCATTTGCTGAAGAAAATCTTAACGCTGCTTATTCTTTTATTTTACAAGCCAATAAATTTACCCCGAATGATCCTGAGCTTTTTAACATGGCGGGTATGTTACATCGCCGTGCGGGAGATTTAAAAAACGCAGAAGTAATTTACGAAACAGCAATAAACAATAATTTATCGAGCGTCAATTTAGTTAATAACTATCAATTATTAGCTAAACAACTTGGTAAAACTGTACTTGCAGAGCAACTAACCAGCCAATTAAATTACAAAGAAAGAGATCCTTATGAACTGCTTGCTCTAGCAAAAAACGAATTACAAACCGGTTATATTAATCGAGCAAAAGACCACTTAGAGCTCGCTTTATTTAAAGCCCCCTATATCTCTGAGTTGTACCTCGAGCTTGCTAAAGTTCGCTACCAGCAAGGTAAAACTGAGCGTTCAAAGCGACTTCTCAAAAAAGCAATTGAATACGAACGAGACGATAAAAAGTTAGACGTATATCAAGCCAAATTGTTGTCGCTACAATATAAATAGCAGGCTAAATTGAACTGTGGTTAATCGATTTACTACCCACAGTTCAGATTAGCTCATTAAATTTATTTAAAGCGAATAATAAAAGCTCAGCCATGCACGCATTTCATCATCAAAGCTGCTGCCCTCAACACGCGACACCCCCACATTAAATGTTAAATCGTTAACACCCGCAGGCCCCATGCCAAAGCTAAAATCACCTTGGTATTTTAAACCGTAACTCTGTGCGTAAACGCTGTCATCTAATTGATGTTGAGTGTAATACAGCCACGGCATACCTTCTTTATAAGTAACTCCGCCGCCATATCCTTGGTAACGCTCGGCAGTTGCACTATAAAAAGGCAGATCAGCAGCAAGCACAAATTCACTATTGTAGTGTTGGTTTATAAGATTGGAGTTAAACCCGCCTAGCGCAAGGCGTGCATCGTCTCGCTGCTTTTGAGTAAAGTTGATGTACAAAGGAGCGTTATACACCTTACCAAATATGCTCGCATCGAGATCATAACCTTGCCAATTGTTTTCACCTTTACCTTCGTACCAACGAGCATTAACACGTTGTCCTATAGCAAACGTTTGGCGGTCATATTGCCAACTTTGAGCAAAACCTAAACGCGCCCAACGGGTATGGCTTTGTTTATAATCGGTATAGTTATAAGCCAGCTCGGGCGTTAGACTTAATTGTCCAAACTTAAGTGGATAGCTCATTGCTACAAACCCACCACGCGCATCTCTTTTTGTATTTAAATTGCTTGGGGTTACAGTTTGATATTGACGAGAAGTATCTAAGTTGTAGTCATACAAAGCGAGCTTAAACTTAACATCAAGCGCATTATATTTAGCATTTACAAACCCGCCATGTAATGCGCTATCGTTTAAATCAATACTATAACCCGCTTGCAGGTCTAGCTGCTTTAATAAGTCACTGCTTTTAATACCCAGACTTAATAAGCTGGTCGATGCAGAATAATACTGAGAACCCAACGCAAAGGTTGCGTGCTGATCAAGTACTGCATAATCGCGCTGTTCGCCAACGTCTTGGGTGTATACTTTAGCCTTTGGCATCGTATGCTCGTTAACCATTAATAGCGGGGCTTTGCTATTAATAGCTAAATCGGTCACCTTGGTGCTAATACTAGTATTTGCTAGGCTTTTTATATCAGGGCCGTCGGCATGAATCGATAAATAAAGCAGCGTTTCATCTTGCATTTCAATGGGGTGAGCAACCGCTTCTTGCCCATGTGTTAAACGCTTTAGGGTATTACTGGCTATATGGTAATTATAAATATCAGTCGTTTTATTTAATCCCGCAACAAAATAGATTGATTCGCCATTATCACTAAAGCTAGGTTGAGTTAAATATTGATACCCGTTTGGCATAGGTACAGGCCGGCTAATACCACTATCAACATCTTGTATATACATTTGCCAGTTTTCGTTTAAAGAAGCTGATAAATAAACTAATTTTTTATTATCGGGGCTGAGCGTGGGGTAATCGTATGCAGTATTTAAGCTTTTTTTGAACAACGGCGTTATGGTACCGGTATTGATATCTACTTTTACTAATTCAGAATAACCATCACGTATTTGCTCTGCATACACTGCTTTACCGTCGCTTGTTGCATTAAAGCGTCTTAGCCCTGCAAACTCGGTTAGCTTTTCTACGTTGCCGGTTTCAATGTTATAGCTAAATATATCAGACACCCGATTATAAATGCCCGACTTTTCAGTACTATAAGCATTAAAATACAGTGTCGTGCTATTTACCCATTGCGGGTTAGCTATACCTGCCCGATTTATTTGATTAAGCACTTGTTTTTGTTCACGCTTAAACACGCTCGGTGGCGAATCCGGTATATCGAGTGGGTCTTGCTTAATTAACTCATTTTGTGCCTTTTCAAAGATCTCCATCGCTTTGGTGTTATCTTCGGTGCTATAAATAACGAGCTTAGTATTACGCTTGGCATCACGCTCTACTATTGCAAGCTTACTGCCATCATGTGAAAGTGCTGGATTGCTTGCGTATAAATCAAGCTCAAGCCATAGCTCACTATTGAGTGATTGCTCTCCTTGCTCTTGCTGCATGGCCTTATACGTATATTCAGCAATAAAACGGCGATATAACTTCGCTGCGCTTTGGCCAAACACACCTTCAAATGCTTCATCAAAATCACGCGACTTAACTGCTTGCATTCGGGTCCATACACTATCAAGTATTTGCTCAGAAAATGTTTGCTCTAGCCAATATAAAAACCGACTGCCCATCAAATAGGCCATAGAGCCCCCCATAAAGCCATTATCACTATTCAATTGCCCATAGGTTGGTAGCGCACCTTGTTGAGCAAATTCACGTAATATCGACTCAGAGTAATTATCAAATAAGCGCCCTCGTCCGGTCATTTTAGATTCAATTAACGTTGCATACCCTTCAGCAACCCAGCGCGGCGTATCACTGTAGGTTAAATCGTAAATATCCCACAAACCGCGCACTTTTTGCTGCCAGTGGTTGCGTGTAGGCTGGGCCAAATGCACTAAATGAATGTATTCGTGCAACACCAGTAACTGCTGCCAACCAGAACTGTTTGAAATCACCGTATCAGACTGCGGTGGGGTAGTAAAAAGTGCCATTACTGGGTTGCTTGATGTAGGCAAGGCAAACCCGTTCGCCGCATTTACAGGGTCAAACACGACAACATCGACTATTTCATCGAGTGCACGATTTTGTTGTTCAAGCACTTTCGTGCGAACTATTTCAAGTTCAACCGCGGTCGATTTAGCAAAATCAATATGCTCAATGCTGTAGTGCACATTAAAATGCTCGGTATGAATGGTTTGCCAATCCGCAGCGAACGCGGGGGCAGCGAGCAACAAAGCTGAGGCAATGAGTAACTTTTTCACAATAATCCCTTAAGTAGCATTTTCAATAATGCTTAGAGTATTATTAAACTCACTGAGTTTGCAGTAAAAAAGTGTAATAAAGCATGTGCAAATGTGTTTTCGCACATACTTTATTGTTTGCAGTAATTACATCCAACTACGAGTGTCTGACTCAGCCTGTTTAAGCGTAAAATCAATCACAAAATCAGCGTCTTGCTCTTTTATGTATGGCATAAACGCAAAGCCATGAGCAAGTTGTATATACAGGCTTTTCAATCCTGATCTTCGCATTAAGTAGGTACTTTCGCTGCTAGCACTTTGTACTTTATAAAGTTCAAACACGCGGTAATGTACGCCAATCATGCCCTTACGCACAACCATGTAAAATCGGCCATCATCTTCATGTAAATAGTAACCATAACGTTGATACGACAAGGTAACCAAGCCAGCAAATACACCAAGAACACCCAAGCTGATAAAGTAATTAAACTCATTAAAATAACAAAACACAGCAACAAGTAGACTAGGTAACAATGCATACAAAACTAAGTTTTTATACCAAAGTGCTCGCTCTGCCTGCTTAAATGCCAGTGCGCTGTTGTTAAACCACGGGTAAATCCACTGGCATACGCTGTTTACTTGCTCGTTATTTAATACAGGTAAGACTAAGGTTTGTTTATTTTTCTTAGCGGCCATACCCGCCATTGCACCACCGCTACTCGCTTGCAAAAATTCAACGGTAAAGCGCTTAAGTAACCGGGCAATAATATTTTGCTTAATGACAATCGACTGCACTTTGTCTAAGCTCATCGATAACTGGTGGCGCTCTAATAAACCGGCAATGCGTTTAAACTTTTTACCTTTAAAATAAAGCTGATAATTATAAAACCGAATCAGCGACATTCCCACCGAAAGCAAAACAGCAATAAGCACCACAAGTACAAACATTGTGAATATAGCAAATAACGCTGCACTGGCTACAAGACCAAGTTCTTGCTCATAAAACCCTTCTACTTTTGTGATTAATTGCTTTTCAAGCACATCGGCTACCACATTTATGAGTGGTGCAATGGCGGCTAGCGCTAAAATAGCCATGTTTGACATTAAACCAAACTTGGCTATTTCTTTGTTTGAAATAAACAAACTACTTTGCTCAGTAGCCTCGTCTGTTTCTACTTCACTGTCTGGCTCAAGTTGCTGTTGGGCCTTGTAAGCAAATATTTGCTTTCGCATTTGCTCTGCGTAACCTTGGGTTACGCCCGGCAATACAGCTTCTTGAGCCGCGCTACCTGCCGCATCAAAAATACAATTAACCAGCGTTACTGGTTTAAAGTAAAAAGGCTCAGCAATATTTACATTTTGTACTCGCTCAAATTTAAGCGTTAAACGTTCTTTTTTAAAAACGCCTTTATTGAGTAGTATTTCGTTATCGCTTGAAATACAAAATCTAAAGTTTCTGTAATATAAAACCGAGTATAAAAGCAAAGCACTTACAGCCACTGCTGCTGCAATTTGCCCCCAGAAGAGTTTGTTTTCTACTTGTGTAACAAATACAAAACCAAGCGGTAATAGGTTAAATATACCGTCGCGCACAAAACGCACACCAAAATGGACAACAAAATACACAAGTGCCCAAGGCGATACTTTTTGCCACAATTGCGCCTGGCCAGCATCCGTTTGTGTGGTATGAGGTGTAAAGTCACTCATCGGCTGGTACAGCCTGAATAGACGTTTGTTCTTGGCGGTAATCTTGAACAAACTGGCGCATATTTTTACAATCCGTGTGTGTAAGCCCGCTTACTTGCAAATCGGCACTCATGCCACCGGCGCTATACAGCTTTAAACTGGCTAAACCCAGCTTTCGCTCAATGGGGCCACGGTGTATTTCAATGTGCTGCACGCGCGCTAGCGGTAAAATAGTAACCCGCTGCCAAATAATTCCTTTTTTAAACGCAATGTCGTGCTGACGCATAGCCACACCCTGCAATTTAATACTCGCAACGCTGTAAAGCATAGAGATGAGTATTAAAATAGGCATACCAATTAATAAATACGTTTGCATATTATTGGCGAAGTTTTCGTTGAAGTAACAAATAGCGGCTAATATTGCGCTAAAAGGAATATAAAATACTAACCAGTTAAGCTGAGCATGGAGCAGTGCTTTATCGGCAAGCGCTTTAAACTCAATGCTTTTGTGTTGTGGTAAATCCGTTATTTGCTGATTATTAAACACACTATTTCCTATATTGTTTTTTATTATTTTAAAATTTAAGAATCCTAATCAAGCATATCTTATTATGCCCACTCTATAGATGTTACCAACGTATGGCTTTGCTGTGGTTCAAGGGTAACCGCATCCTCTAATACATTAGCGGCTTCTAGGCATAACATGGTTTTGTATTCATCGTCAGCAAAATTAGACAAGCGCTTTGATTTTTCAATCCACGGATTCCAAAGCACACACGAACTAGAGTTTGCTCGCCCAACCTTGATAACGCCTTCGGGTGTATTAATGTATTGCACAGGTGCAGCTTGGGTGTAAACCATATCGGTTTCACGTTCAAAGCCAACAACCGCTTGTTGCGTAAAAGGCCCTTCAGCAAATTCAATATATTGCGCGCCTTGCAAGCCTTCAACGTGTGTATTAGTAATATCTGATGTTGGGAAATATGTGTGCAGCGCTTGTGTATAGCTAAACGCCTTGCTGCCTAAATTTGTTGTGGTTAATTTTACTTCAAGAGAATCACTTAAAACAAATTCCACTTTTAATGCCGACTCGTGCGGCCAATATTCAGAGTTAATAAGCTTCACAGGGAGCTTTAAACTAACCGTAATACACTCGTCAGATTCATGCACCTCGTCGGCTTGCCATACACTAGTGCGAGCAAAACCATGTGCGGGCCAGCCAGTATTTACATGCGCGCCAAACCATGGCCAACAAATAGGAATACCACCGCGAATACTCGTGCCTTCTGAGAACGTTTCATTACCCGACACCCAAATAAGAGGTTGCTTACCCTTCGGTGTAAATTGCGTAATTTGGCCACCTTGCAAAAATATTTTTGCATTGCATAAATCACTTTCAACGTTAATAAACTCAAGACCTGTTTCGGTGTGTTCAATACTCACTGATGGCGATAACTTCATGCCTTTCCCTTTAATGTTAATAATCACAACGTTCAATACTCTTACATATAACGTAAAGTATAAACCAATCAAATAAATTTTTGCTCACTAAGGTAATCATTGTGAGCATATTGATAGTTGTATATCATAAGCTTACTTAATCTACACTTTGATTAATTGCACACCAAACACATAAAATACACTTTTAAAAAAACAATTTTAGCGGTGTACCTATTACCTTAAACAGCGCTAAAACGCTTAATTAAACGCCCCACCTATTAGAAATACTTAATTAAAGTGCACTTGCTTCAAGGTAAATTAGTTTCTACTCTAATTAATAAAGACGAGTAACTGCAGTAAAAAATTAAATTTTTAATTTGAATTCAATTTATTTGATGTGTAACATTTCGCGATTATGGCAAAGCATTGCTTTTCGACGAGATAAACACATGCAAAAATATGACGAGTTATTGGTATCTTTACGTAAAGTGATCCGAGCGATTGATTTACACTCTAAGCAACTTAATAAAACAGCCGGTTTAACTGGCCCGCAGTTGCTTATAATGCACGAAGTGTCTCAAACTGATGGCATCACTGCTAGCCGCATTGCGCAAAATGTAAATTTAAGTCCAGCAACCGTGACCAATATTCTCGACAGAATTGAAAGCAGAGAGCTGGTTACGCGCGTTCGAAGCCAAATGGATAAACGTCGAGTGAGCTTACACCTCACCGAAAAAGGGAAAGAATTACTACTAAAAGCCCCTCAACCATTACAAGAACACTTTATAGAAAAGTTTTCTGGTTTGGCCGAATGGGAGCAGTCTTTATTACTTTCCTCTATGCAGCGCATTGCAGCCATGATGGATGCAGACAAATTAGACGCCTCACCACTACTTGAAGTGGGTGCACTAACACAAGCGCCTAAAGAATAAAAAACGAACAATAAAAATATAAAGGTTTTGTACTAAGCTCTTAACCCAAGGTGTTATTAATATCTTGGGTTTTAATTTTTAACCAAACAAAAAGAAGCAGCTAATATGACCAAACTCTCAAAATTATCGCTCGCATTTATTTTAGGTAGTGTTTCGAGTACTTCTTACGCCACTGATATCGATACGCTTCAAAGTCAATTAAAACAACTACAGCAGCAAATGAAGCTGCTTGAACAAAAACTAGTTGAAGAAAAATCTAAACAGCAAAAAATCAACGAACAACACCAAGAGCAAGTTGCACTTATCGAGAAAAAAGCTGACCAAAACGTTGTGGTGGCAGAAGCGCCGAAAGAAAAAAGCAGCGGCATAAAGGTAGGCGGTGCTATTCGTACTAACTTTAGTTATGCATCGTATGATGACGATAACGAAGATCGCGGCGGCGACTTTGATTTTGACGTTTTTAGACTTAATTTTTCTGGTGATGTAGGCGACGTTATTCTTAACGCAGAAATTCGCTTTTTTGATTACATGACCGCAGTAAAATATGCTTATGCAGCGTACGACTTTGCAGACGATTGGCAAGTACAAGCAGGTATTACCAAAGTACCTTTTGGTAACTGGCCTTATAATTCACACAACTGGTTTTTTAACACCACCTATTACATCGGTTTAGAAGATGATCACGATTTAGGCATTATGTTTAAGCGTAAAATTGCAGATAACTGGCAACTAGATCTTGGCTTTTTCAAAAACGATGAGCTTGGTGGCGTAGATGGCTACGTTGACAACCGCAGCGATCGCTATTCATACGATGTAGTTGGCGTAAGAGCCGCCGAAGATGGTATTTACGCAGAGCCTGCAACGCAAATAGGCGAATACAACACGTTCTCGGGTCGTTACGGTTACCATTTTGAACACGACGGCGGCACAACCGAGTTAGGTTTTTCTGCGTTATCTGGCGGGTTGCATGATGGCAATGACCGCGCAGGCGACTATTATGCATGGGCTATGCACCTAAATAGCAATATTGATGCATGGAACTTTCAACTTCAACATGGTGAATACAACTACGACATAGATAATATTGATCGTATGGCCGTAGGTGCTTATTCGTTTTACGACAGCATTGCCGCAGAAGCAACCATGACCAATGCAAACATCGCTTACAGCATGCCAGTAGAATGGGGCCCGGTGACAGACCTACAATTTTATAACGATTACGGTGTTATTTACGATAAATCTGACAACAGCGCAGATACGTGGATGAACGTGACGGGTGTTTCGGTAGCGGCTGGAGGCTTGTTTACTTACTTTGATTTAGTGCACGCCAAAAACCAACCTTTCGTTGGTGGATCGATTGCCGGTGACAGTAGCGAAACAGAAAGACGCTTTAATATAAATATTGGTTATTATTTTTAATAACCAAGTCTACAAAAAAGGACATACTGGGTATGTCCTTTTTTATTGAAATAGCGTTTTAGTTTTATAATACATGTAATATTGGCCTACACTTTAAATTAGTCGCCACTCACTATAGCGTCGTCAATGAATATAAAATCGTCACTTATCTGTTATAAAAACGTAGGGTTAAAAATGCTAGGCTTAACCTTAGTGGCGCTAGGTATTGTGGGAATTATGCTACCAGTCATGCCTACCACTATATTTTTTATTTTGGCGCTAACCTGCTTTACTCGATCGTCCCCCGCGCTTGCACACTGGTTACTTAACCACCCTCGTTATGGCATAACCCTGCAACAATGGCAGGCTCACAAAGTGGTACCAACCAAAGCGAAGTGCTATGCCGCTGTCGGTATGCTTATTGGATTTATATTTTTACTACACTCTACAGCGCCTATTTGGGTTGTATACCTTGTAGCAGCAATAGAAATTACAGTCATGATTTACCTTATTTTAAGACCCTCACAACCCCCTAAGCATTAAACCTCGTTTAAACGCACGAACTAGGTCAAAAACTTCTTTGACCTGAACTCGGGATAATAAACCTGTCTCTAGCCGCTATTTTCAGCGCTAACTTCATTAAATTTACTTGCAATAGGCCAGCTATTGACGCGTAAATTTGCCTTATTTTCATTGAAAATCTCTGGCTATAAAAAACAAATTTAAGTGCCACTATTATTCAATATTTTAGTAACTCTCTTAACTAGGGTTCAGGTTATTTAAAGTAATAATGTAAAGTTACGTAAGTAAATTTGTAATAAGTAATGCAAATCATTATCATGTGATAAATTTCATTACATTAAATTATTTATGCCGTTTATTAATAAGCGAGCTTTGTATAGTACAAGCCGTGCCCTACATATTTATATTTCTACCGCTTTGTTTTTTTTACTCATTCTATTTTGCGTTAGTGGCATTGTACTTAACCATGTTGACTGGCTTAAAAACGACAAAAGTAATGGGCAAGTAACCGCAACTATTCCAGCTGAGCTTGTAACAAAGGCAAACTCGCAGCTAAACACATTACCTACGCTTTACCCAGAAATAGAAGCCTATTTAGCAACGCAGTACGCACTTACTAAAGTGAAAAGTATTGAGTGGGAAAAAGAAGATGCACTTGTCATGCTCGACTACCCCCTTCCGGCGGGTTTTGCTTACGCTGAGCTTGACTTTACAACTGGCGAGCTAAACCTCGAGTACCAAACAGGTGGGTTTTTAAGCCTAATAGGCGATTTGCATAAGGGCCGACATAGCGGTGCAGTGTGGAGTTGGGTAATTGATATTTCAGCGGTGTTGATGATTATTTTTGCCATCACCGGCATGATTATTTTATTTCAAAACAGAAAAAAACGCTTAGCAGGTATATGGATAACCGTTTTAGGCATTGCCACGCCTATGGTTATTTACTTGTGCTGGGTACCTCAAATTAAAGGAGTGTCTTAATGTTAAAAGTAAGTACTGTATTTAGCGCAGCATTATTAATGGTTGCCGCGTTATTTCAAACAACGGCTCAGGCACAAGCGCCACAGCTAGAAATTGAACTCACCCTACCCGAGCTTGATGTACAACCTTACCACCGACCGTACGTTGCCGTATGGCTAGAAACACCAGAGCGCAAGCACGTAACAACGCTTGCACTATGGGTTCAAAAAGCAGAATGGTTTAAAGACTTACGCCAATGGTGGCGTAAAGCAGGCAAAACCGATATTAATTTTGACGGCATAAGTGGTGCAACTAAGCGACCTGGTACTTATACAATTGACTGGCAAGGTAAAGATTTAGACGGCAATGCCGTAGCGCCGGGTAAATACCTGTTAAATATTGAAGTAGTTCGTGAAGAAGGCGGCCGTGATTACCAACGCCTTGAACTCGATTTAACAAACCCAGGTAAAATTACCATCGATGGGAAAAAAGAGTTTTCAACCAGTTTTGTTACCGTAAACGCTAAGTAGTAGCTATTTATAATTCGAATTTAAAGGAAAGAAAAATGAAAATTAATTTATTAAAAACAGCATTAATTGGCGCACTTAGTTTATCAGCGCTGGTATCTACTTCAGCCAGCGCACATGGCCGTTGGTTATTGCCATCACACACCTCACTTTCTGGCGATAAAGCGCATTACGTAATGATTGATGCCAGCATTTCTAACGAAATGTTTGCACCCGACAAAGCCTTTAAGCCAAAAGAAAAAGACGCCCAATGGGACGACACATTACTAATGGCACTTATGCCAAATGGCGAGCCTGTTAGCGACACTATTCGTGCTTATTACTTAAAACGTAAAAGTTCAGCAGCAATAAGCTTAACTGAGCAAGGCACCTACCACATTGCAATGACACAAAAGCCAATGTACATGACCTTCTATAAAGACGAAGAAGGTAAACGCAAGCGTGTATTTGGTAAAAAAACAGATGCTAAATTACCTAGCAACGCTCAAGGCGTGCGCACCACTAAAGTTATTTCAACAGTCGATACCTTTGTAAGCCGCAACGGTACATCTAAGCCAGCCCTATTAGGTTTAGGCTTAGAGCTAAGTGGCCCTACACACCCAAATGACTTATTTGTTGGTGAGCAAGCGCGTTTTCAGTTACTACAAGACGGAAAACCAGCAGGCGAAGGCATTGAAGTTAATATTTTAAGAGGCGATACTCGCTACCGTAACGAACGTGGCGAAGTAAAAGTAATCACCGATAAAAACGGCTTTTTTACAACAACATGGAACGCACCTGGTGTTTATTTAATAGAAACCGCAACCGAAGTTGATGTGAAGGAAAAAGGCGTAGATTCGGGTCGTTATGCTTTATTTACAACGCTTGAAGTAGCGCCTGAGTAAGTATTTAGGCACTCATTTAAACATATTTTTAAGCCAAGTTTTTAACTTGGCTTTTTTCTGCCTATCACTTTTTTTGCAATCTCTCTTTTACTTTTATTGATTTCGTCACCATTCGCCACAAGATTACAACAGTAACGATCTAATCGTCTATAACGTACGTAAACAGTGGCCTTACTTATTAAAAACGTGAATAACATAGATGGTTTTTATCTTTGCACGTAGCTGAGCGCTTCTATATGATTCGCTCCTTTTTCAAACTCACCAAAACAACGACGTTCTTAAGGAACATTCATGACTTTTAAGCGTTTATCAGCCAATAAATTAGCACTTAGCTTGGCCGTAACCTCTGCACTTAGCAGCTCTTTCGTTACAGCTAATGCAGCAGAACAAGATACCCAAGCACAAGAGAATATCGAAGTAATCTCAGTAACAGGGACTCGCCGTAGTTTGCGAAGTATTGCTGAAAGCTCAGTGCCTGTAGATATTATTACTAGCAGCGACATGGCAAGCACAGGTCAACTTGAAATCAGCCAGGTTCTTGCTAACCAAGTACCCAGCTTTAACTTTCCAAGTGCCACTTTAGGTGATGGAACAGATCACGCAAAACCTGCTGTACTGCGCGGCTTAGCGCCCGATCACACTTTAGTGCTTATCAATGGTAAACGTCGTCACTCTGGTGCGCTTTTAAACTTAGCGGGTGTTGTAGGCAGGGGCTCTACCGCGGTAGATTTAAACATGATCCCTACATCAGCCATTAAGCGCGTAGAAGTACTTCGCGATGGTGCCGCAGCGCAATACGGCTCAGATGCCATTGCCGGGGTGATTAATATTGTTTTAAAAGACGCCTCTGAAGGCGGCAGTGTAAGCTTAACCTATGGTGAATACGACACACAAATGGCAGGCGCACCTAACTTAGAAAGCACCTACGCAGATGCAAACGGCGATCTTGCATTTAACCTAGGTGATGACCGCGAAATTAGCGATGGCACAACACGCACTATTAGCGCTAACTCTGGATTTGCATTATCAGACAGCGGTTTTGTAAACGTATCGATTGAATACCGCGATAACAGCCCAACACAACGCTCTGGCTTTGACCCTCGTGAACAATACAGCCGCCTTGACGATGGCAGCCTAGATCCGCGCGAATTTACTATTGATCGTTACAACCATCGTTTTGGTAAAGCAGACTTAGAAGATTACGCTTTATTTTACAATATGGGTTACGAGCTAGATAACAGCCTAAACCTGTATTCTTTTGGTAGCTACTCAAAACGAGAAGGTAACTCAGGTGGTTTTTACCGTCGTTCACAAGACAGCCGTAACGTATTAGCACTTTACCCAGATGGCTTTTTACCGCAAATTGAAACCGATGTTGAAGACTACTCATTAGCCCTAGGCTTAGAAGGTGAAACGGGTGACTGGACATGGGATGTAAGTACCAACTACGGTCGAAACGATTTTGCACTAGGTGTTGTAAATAGCTTAAATACGTCTCTGGGCGCCATCAGCCCCACCGAATTTGATAACGGCGCATTAGTTTATGACCAATTTATAGTCAATGGTGATGCCAGCACAACCCTTGATTTAGGGTTACCTGACGACGTATTTTTTACTCTAGGTGCTGAATACCGCCACGAAAGCTATAAAATAGAACAAGGTGAGGAAGCCTCATACATTACTGCCCTTGATAGCAATGGCAACCCAATTGCAGCCGGTGGCGCACAAGTGCTTTCGGGTTTTGGCCCAGAAAGCGTAACCGATGAAAGCCGTCATAACGTTGCACTATTTGTTGAGTTTGACACCTACCTAACTGAAAATTGGAACATGGTTTTAGCAAGCCGCTACGAAGATTACAGCGACTTTGGTAACACTTTTACCTCAAAGCTTGCAACACGTTACAGCGTTAACGAAAACCTGTCGCTACGTGGGGCAATTAGCACAGGTTTCCGTGCGCCATCGCTTGCACAGAGCTCGTACCGTCAAATTTCTACTGTACTTGAGAACAACCAAGCGTTTGAAGTGGGCCTATTCCCAACAGATGCACCAGCAGCACAAGCCCTTGGCGCAAAACAGTTAGACGCTGAAGACTCAGTTAATTTAACAGCTGGTTTTGTATACACCCAAGGTAACTTTAGCTTAACGGTTGATGCCTACCGTATTGATATTGATGACCGTATTGTGCTCTCGGAAAACTTAAGCGGTGTCGCAGTACAACAAATTTTAGCGGATGCTGGTGAGTTAAATACCGAAAGCGTGCGTTACTTTACCAACGCCATCGACTCGCGCACACAAGGCGTAGACATTGTTGCAACTTACCTACTACAGCTAGATAACTTTGGCGACGTGCGCTTAAACGCAGCAGCTAACTTTAACGACACCGAAGTAACACACGTTGACGATAACCCTGAGCAATTAAACTCATTAGGTGACGACTATGTTGTATTTGCACGTCGTGAAGTGGGTCGTTTTGAAGAAGGCACACCAGACAACAAATGGAACCTGTCGGCAGTGTGGAACTTTAACGAATGGCAAACAACTTTGCGTGCAACACGTTATGGTGAAGTTGCCGATATTTCTACTACCGCCGATCGTGATGAATACCTAGACGCTAAATGGATAACCGATTTAGAAGTTGCGTATCGCCCTAATGATGAATGGAAATTTGCACTCGGTGCCAACAACTTATTTGACCAATACCCGCAAGCCACGGTCGATAATATTGGTTACTCTACCTTTAGCCAAATATTCCCATACACACCGTATGCACCATACAGTTTAGATGGCCGCTTTTTATACGGTAACATTACCTACAGTTTTTAATTAAAACTGACGTTTAAAACGAAAAGGATGCTTTATGCATCCTTTTTATTAATAATTAGTAATTTTAACCATTAATTAGTCTTTTAATTTTCAACAAAAAACTAAATTCATTATAAAACAAACACTTAAATTTAGGCCCCATTTTTGCTCTAGTCTTGTTATATTAACTAATAATGTCACATTAAAAGGACTAACCATGAGCTCATCAACTGTATCTACCATTGCTAAACCACTTTCACTAATTAGTGGTATTTTATTATTAAGTGGCTGCGTGTTTCATATTTCGCCAAGCGTTGCGTCGGTAAAACAAACACAACAACTAACACTACCTAGCAATAATCTTGAATACCTAGACGTACTAAGCGGCGCAGGCTCACTTAAAATAACAGGCTCATCAACAGCAACCAGTATTAGTGTTGACGCCACTATTTACACAGCCGACATAGACGATGAATACGAACTCACACTCGATCAAAGTGGCACTAAAGCAAAGCTTGTTGCCCAAAATACAAGTAATAATGGAATTAGCTTTTACAGCGGTCAATCGCCAAGTATTGATTTAGTGGTCACCGTACCTAACAACCTTATGCTAGATATTGATGACGGCTCGGGCGACATCACTATTAACGCCATGAAAAATAATATTGATGTAAAAGATGGCTCTGGCAGCTTATCAATCAATGGCGCTAAAAACCTAAACATAGACGACGGCTCGGGCGATATTTCTCTTCAAAGCATCACTGGTAACCTAGATCTTAACGATGGTTCGGGCAGCATTACTATTAATAACGTGAATGGAAATGCAAATATTGATGATGGATCAGGCGATATGAGTGTAAGCAATGTACGTGGTACATTAACCGTTGAAGACGGCTCGGGCAGCATAACAATACAACATATTAATGGCGCTGTAGACGTTGAAGATAACTCGGGCGACTTAACCATTGAACATGTTGATGCAAGCGTTACCATTGAAGATGGTTCGGGTAGTATTCGCGTTAATCATGCTAAAGGGTTAACAATTACAGAAGCGGGTTCGGGCGATGTAAGTATTGATAATATTAACGGCCCTGTAAAATTCGACCAATAAACGCGAGTATATCAACCTCAGGTTTAAATAACCTGAACTGTGAATAATAAAATGCACTTAGCCTTGGCTTAAGTGCATTTCTTTTTGAAAGCCATTTTATAGCCCGCTAATAACCAACTAACTCTGCATAACCTTTACCTTTAAACCCGCCTTGGGTTTTAATTCGCCCCTCCCAGTAGGGAATGCTCAATTGATTTCGTGAATCGGGGTTACGCGCTTCAATTATAATTGGCTCAAACCCTTTAACCTTGAGCTGCCACTTAACTGGATAGGTTTTACTACTGGGCGTTGTTTGGGCTGTGAGCTCAGATGTTTTTAATACCTGTAAAGTCACGTCGTCATTTGCAATAGCGCGCACAATTCCACTTTGTGTAATGTGCGATGCACTACAGTAATCATAACTTTGTTGACCATTACGAATACAAAATGCCATTAAGCCCCCCTGTTTTTTATCATCAGCCTGAATGCTAAACCAGTCCCAACCATTTTGGGTAGGATCGATTAGCGCCGACGACCACTCTCTGTCTAACCAAGCATCTCCAGTTACTTTAAAAGTTTTACCTGCAAATGTGATGTCGCCTTTAGCGTGTAAAAACGGATAGCTGTAATAGTAAGAGGCATGCCCCTGGTGAGTTTTTTGGCTATAACCTTGCTCGCCATGTTTCACAAGTGGGCTATTGGCCAGCACTAGGTTAGCACTGTAATTTTCCTGCTGCGCCTTTAAGCTAAGCGGTAAAAATGTTGCCTCCTTACTTGCTAGCTGCCAATCATCTAGGCGAGCTTCAAATGGCTGCGCTGTTATATTTACTTGTCCCGATCGACCGTACTTTTCAAACGCCTGGTGCTGTGAATCGGTTTGTATTGCAAAGTGAGCAAAGTAAAGCTGCCCATTCCACCAAGGTGATGGTTCTGTTTGTGTGTTTTGCTCATCAACCGAGAGCCTAAATAAAGTCCATTGCACACCAAAGGTATTGCCATTATCTGCTTTTAAATTAGCAGTTACGTACCACCATTCAATTCCTTGTTGATGATGCGCCCCATGATCGCGTGGAAAGCTCAGCCCTTGGCGTTTATTTACAGGCTCACCAAATTGTTGCGCAAACCCGCTATGCATTGGTTTATTTTGATTTACTTGCTCTACTTCGGGCTGACATGCGCTTAATGCGCCAATAAAAATAAAGGTAACAGCTACTTTGAGTATATTCATGTAAGTCCTATAGCTTGGCAACATTATCGGCAACGGCGCTTCGCGTTAATTTTATTAGCGGTAACGCGCTCACAAATAAAGCTAACATAAACATAAGCACCGTAAAGCCACCTAACTGTAGCCAATTAACGGTCATGGCCATGGTCCAACCAAAGGCAATTGGCATGACGTAGGTTAGTAGTACCCATCCAAGGCTAAGCCCCAGTGGTATAGCTAATAACAAGGTGGTTAAAATAATAAGTGCAGCTTGCAGTACTTTTGCCCCCAATAATTGCTGCTGGGTGACACCCAGCGTTTGCAATACCGCCATGGGCTGTAATTGCCCCCGCCCTAAAGTTAAAAAGCTCACCCACATGCCAAATAATGCAATCAGCATAATGAAAATATTAAGCGCCTGAGTAACATAAAAAGTTTTACCAAATAACTGTTTTGCAAAGCGTTTAAACTGCTGATTAGCAATGACTTGTTGGCTATCTAATTGGTGCTGCTTTTGAATATATTCGGCCATGGCGTCAACGTCAGTATTAGGCTTTAACCAAAGCGATAAACCATACTCAGTGTAGTTTAAGCTGCTACTCAATAATGCTGCTGTAGTGACTACTACATTTAACCCTTGCTCGCCGTAATCAAAATAGGCAGCGCGTACTTGGCACGTTAGTGTATTAATATGCTGTTTTAGGGTTATTACATCACCGACTGTAAGCGAATACTGCAGCAAGGCGGGTTCGTTCACTAAGCAACCCACCACCCCGTTTTTGTTTTTTTCAAATACTGCAGATGTAGGTGCTTTATTGTTTAACAAAGTAAGGTGTTGGTTATTGCTGGCCGTTGCACCAAATGCCATAACATCAACAGCTATCGTATTTTTAGGTGTGTTAAGCTCACTGTTAGCTGACCAATATACGCCTACTTTTTCAACCTCTGGGAGTTCACGCAATTTAGCCCCTAACGCTTGAATGTTTTGATCGGGCCTTACGTATAAATCGGCGCTTAGGCGTTTTTCAAGGTGTGTATCTAAGGTGTCGCTAAAACTGCCAACCATAATTTGCATACCTACGGCGGCCCCCATCGCCATTAAAATAGCGAGCACCGAGCTTAGTAATGCGGGTAATTGCACTAGGCTGTCGGCTTTTAACCACTGAATAATAGGGTTTTGTGTTGGCCATGGCAGTTTAAAAACGGCTTTAACTACCGGTGGCGTAATAACAAAAAAGAGGAGTAGCACACAAACACACAGCAATAAGGCGCTTATTTTGGTATTTGCCGTTAACGCTAAGTAGCTGGCTGCAAAAATAGCTAACGCAAACATTAGCCATTTAATACGCGTTAAAAAAGTACTTAATCGAGCCGATTGACTGGCTAAAAACCCCAACAAAACAACAATATTAAGTGTAAAACCGCTAGCAATCATGCTGCTATCAAGATTTACTACAAAGCTTCTATCTAGCTGGTAAAGCCCTCTAAGAGTCGCCGATACATCCATAACCAAGGCGTTTGCTAGTGCCGCGCCTAATATCGCACCTAACACAGCCGCAAAAAAACTAAGCACCGCTAATTCAATAACCAGCGCCTTAATTAACACTGACCTTTGACAACCCAGCACCCACATTTGCTGCTGCAAGTGAGCGCGCGCATTGTACGCCAGCTTAATTGCATTAAAACTTAAAAACGCACCCACCACATAACCTAACAAAGCCAGCGCTTGTAAATTAAAGAAAAAAGCCTCAGAGAGCGCATCAAAAGCCTGCTCTTGCGCAGCTTCAAGGCGTGCTTGATCGCCTAACAATACCTTTAATTGGGCTGTTTGTTTATTATTTAAGCCACTTACTTCAAAGTAACTAATTACCCCATTTGCGCGCAGTAACTTGTCGGCAAGGCTAATATCCACCAGCATGGTCATGCCTAAACCTTGTAACTCGCTTACCGCTAACGTGCGTGTGGCATCGCCCATGTTTATATTAATACGGCTGTTTTTTAAATTTAGCCGCTGCATTAATTTAGGATCGATATAAACAGTATTTAGTAGCTGTTCAAACCCTGAATAACGATTGTTGGTTGTTGATGCTGAGCCGCTGGTATTTTGTGTAAGCCACTGTAATAAATTGACGCCCCTAAGCGCGAGTTTTTGCTGCGTATCGGTTTCAATTACGCCTTCTAAAACCGGTTGAACCTGCGTAAAGCCAGCTGCTCTAATGCGCGACCACATACTGTTGGGCAACCTGTTTTCGCCTAATACGGGGCGTACAAAATGCGTTACTGGGTTTGCAATTAATGCTGTGGTTTGTTGATAGCGCTTACCGGCCTCTAAATTTAAGCCCTGTATTGCAGTAAGTAGCGCCGCGCCTAAACTAAAACCAATGAAAAACAGTAATAACAGCCCTACATGACGGCGATAAAACTGCATATACGTTATTAAAATAAGTTTAAGTTCAGCCATTAATTTGGCCATCTTTTAAAAACAATTGCGTAGAAAACTGATCGGCCAATCGCTGACTATGAGTGACCATAATAAGTATTATTTGTTGCTCTTCGCACAGGCTTTTTAGTAGCGTAACGATATCGAGTGAGCGAGCGGCATCAAGGTTGCCCGTAGGTTCATCGGCCAATAATAGCTTAGGCTTATTTAATAGCGCACGACCTATGCCTACTCGTTGCTGCTCGCCACCAGAGAGTTGCTCAGGCATTGCTGTAAGCTTGCCTTCTAAACCCAGTTTTTTAGCCATTGTATTTACTTCATCGTCGCTCGGCGATAACCCGTTAAGCCTTGCTTGAAAACACATATTGTCTTTCACATTTAACGGGCTGAGTAATTGGTAATGCTGAAAAATAATCCCTATTTTACGCCGATAAAGCGCAAGTTCACTGGCACTCAATTCACTAATTTTTTGCTCATTAACCGTAATAGTTCCAGCATCTGGAGACAGTAAACCGGCTAATAAATTTAATAATGTTGTTTTACCCGAGCCACTATCACCGAGTAAGGCAATGTGCGCAGCAGGTGAAATAGTTAACGATAAATCATTAATTATTTGTCGTTTCAAGCCACCATCTTGGCGTGTAAAAAACACATTATTTAGCGAAATCATAAAATATAGCTCGTCCTAGTAGCAAAGTTTTTAGTTTTGTTTTAAACGTTACAGTAACAGCAATTCGGTCATTTAAGTGCTTTATTTAAGCACATTGCAATAAATTTTATCATTCAGTTAAAGCAATTTGACTGAGTAACTCATTGTATTTTAAACGTACCTAAGCCATGCTAATTGTCTAAACTTTAATAAGGTAAGCATGTGTTAGAAATAGCGTTAATATACTTAGCTGCGGCTATTGTGGCAGTTCCTATTGCCAAGCGAGTTGGTCTTGGTTCGGTTCTGGGTTACTTAATTGCCGGCATACTCATTGGCCCCTTCGCATTAGGGGTGGTGGGAGATCAAACCGATGTAATGCATTTCGCTGAGTTTGGCGTAGTAATGATGCTATTTTTAGTTGGCCTTGAACTACAACCCTCTCGCTTATGGAAACTTCGCCACTCTATTTTAGGGCTCGGTGGCCTACAAGTAGTGCTAACTGCCGCCGTTATTTTTGCATTTTGTTATTGGGTGTTTACCATGCAGTGGCAAACAGCACTCGCTATTGGCTTAATGCTTGCGTTGTCGTCAACCGCTATTGTGCTGCAAAGCCTTGAGGAAAAAGGCTGGCTAAAGCGCGAAGCCGGCCAAAATGCATTCTCGGTATTATTATTTCAAGACATTGCCATTATTCCAATTTTGGCGATGTTGCCATTACTCGCCTTTGCCCCACCAAGTAGCTCTAAAGAAATAAGCCATTCTATCATTGCCAACTGGCCTGTGTGGCAACAAGTTGCTGTATCGATAGGTGTGATTGCTGCCATTATTGCCGGTGGTAAATACGTATCGGCCCCGTTATTTAGGTACATAGCTAAAACCCACATGCGTGAAATATTCACTATTTTTGCACTGTTTTTAGTGGTGGCTATTGCCCTTGTTATGCAAAGTATTGGGCTTTCACCTGCATTAGGTACATTTTTAGCGGGTGTAGTCCTTGCCGAAAGTGAATTTAGACACGAGCTCGAAGCCGATATAGAACCTTTTAAAGGGCTACTTTTGGGGTTGTTTTTTATAACCGTGGGCGCCTCTATCAACTTTGAGTTATTGGCTAATGAGTTTTCAACTGTTATCGCACTTGTTGCGTTACTTATTGTAGTAAAAGCCTGTATTTTATATGCCCTTGCCATCACCTTTAATATTAGTAAAAAACAGCGATTACTGTTTGCATTAGCCCTTGCACAAGGCGGCGAATTTGCTTTTGTATTGTTAAGCGTAACCACAACACTGGCTATTTTAACGCCAGCACAAACAGGGTTAGTGACCCTTGTTGTTGCTGTATCAATGTTAGTGGCTCCGCTATTGTTAATGGTGTACGAACAACTCGAAAAGCGCAGCCATACCAGTGCGCCAGAGTTCGACAAGCCAGAGCAAATTAGCACAGCTAAGCACGTTATTATTGCGGGCTACGGACGTTTTGGACAAATTATGGGGCGTTTATTACATGCACAAGGCTACGAAATTACCGTACTCGATCACAGTCCTAGCCAAATAGAATTACTACGCCGCTTTGGTAATACCGTATTTTATGGTGACGCCGCCCGCCAAGAACTCCTTGAAGCCGCAGGCGCGCACACCGCACAAATGCTGGTTGTTGCCATTGATGATCCAGATAAAACCATTGAAATAATTGAGCTTGCCCACAAAAACTACCCACAATTAAAAATTGTTGCCCGCGCAATAGACCGTCGCCACGCATACAAATTACTTAATTTAAAAGTAGATGCGTTTAACCGCGAAACCGTCGACTCAGCTATTAACTTAGCCGTAGAAGCACTCGAGCTACTAGGAAACAACAAGCAAGACGCCGAGCGCGCCGGTAAGCTGTTTAGAGAACACGACCGCGCTGCGGTTGTACAACTTGCTGAACTGTGGGGCGACGATGCAAGCTACGGGGTAGCCGTGCGCCAACGTATGGAAGATTTAAAACAGGTATTACAACAAGACAGGCAAGCACAAAGCGATTTAAATACCTGTGAACACGGCGACTGTGAAGACGGCCTTACAGAGCTCGCCGATAGGCCTAAGAAGCCTGATGATACTCATTTAGAGTAGTGTCTAAAAATTGATATGTGCTATTAGCATGAGTTAATAGCACTTTTAATAAATACCGTACTCAAATAAGCTACCTAAAAACATAGCCTTACTTTAGCTAATGTTCAAAACGCTTATATATTCCTAGCCAATCTGAGTGTTCAGGATATTTAATCTTATAAGCATTTATTTCAGCCTTAGAGGCGTATTGAAAATAGGTAGAGACATAGTCACTTATGTAGCTTTCGCCTTCCCCCATTCTCCAAAAAATTTCGCTTGGGTGGTAATCTGGAAACTTAATCCAAGGCGGTATTGGTGGGTTGTGCTTTAACTCATTCTCATAGCGCTCTTTTAGCATTTTCTCCCAAGCAGCTCTATGCTCAAGATACTTATCTCGTTGTTCATCGGTAGTGTTAGCTTGTTTTTCACTTCCTATTGATGAAATAGGTATAAGCATTAAAATAAGCGCTAAAGCTTTGTAAGTACTCATAAAGTAACGCATGACTAGATATGGGCTTTAATTAAAGCTTTTAGTTCTTCTTTTTCGGCTTCGCTTGTAAAAGCACTCGCGGGGATTATTAAAGCCAATAGCTTGTCTACAAATATATATAAGTCGCCTTTATTTTCTTCTATCGCTTCAACGGCTTGCCATTTATAAAAGTAACGTCCTAGATGATTAGTTTCGCAAATACCATCAGCCTGAAACTCAATTGTTTTATTGCCAATCATTACACCATTTTCATTGGGGATTGATTGCTTTTTTATCTTATGATTATTGTATAAAAATACAATAATCAATATTAAAAATGGCACTGCTACAATTAATCCACTTGGCCAATGAAAGTCAGAAAGGCGAATAGACTCAACCTGAAAAAAAGTCATAAAAACAACGGTTAGCACACACCATGCAATCACATTTTTTATAAACCCTAAACTTTTATTATCTTTAGGCGCACACAACTTTTTTATTATAAAATCAGCATAGTCGGTATAATTCTTTTTAGTAACAGTAAAAGATTTGAGCATTGTCATGTCCATATAGAACGCCTTTAGCGCATAATTAGGTTGTGTGTTTAAGTTAATTACTAACTACAAGCGTGTATCAAGCTTAACTAACTCACCTGATAGTACATCAAAAATATAATAAAGTGTTTCACTCTCCGCCTTGGTATAAATTAAGGCCGTATTATTACTAATCAACTGATAGCCCTCAATATTATCCATAATGGATTTTAAGCCTGAGCCATCGTATTCAGAAACGAATAGCTCTTTTTTATCTTCACTATTTAAAAAGCCATCTTTGTTTGTATCGTTTTGTACAACTGAGTAAATATTTTTACTTAAAACGCTTTGGTAACTGGTTTCTTTTAATTGAACCGGAGAAAAGCCTACGATCAATCCGTTATTCTTGAATAACACTTTATTTTTCTGGCCAGTTTTAGTAAACATTAAATTTACTGCATTACGACTCAAGCTCAGTGCTGAGGTAACAATAATCTCAGCATTAGCCCTGTAAGGCTTTTGATTTATTATTTTGTCAGATGTGATTTCTAAAATGTGAACATCTTTGATTTGACCAATATAATTTTTTTGTAACTTTGGTTCTTCATCAAAGGCTGCGCTATGTTCTATCACCTGAACCTTAGGCGCAGAATAGCCACTTTTAAAAAGATCACTAATAAGGCTCTTACCAATAGCAAAAATTACAACTATCGCGGCAATGAATAGTAATACCTGGTTAGATTTCTCAATAAAATTCATAATACGAATTCTCAACGCAACCCCCTTATAGGCAAATGTTTCAACTTTGGTAATTAGTTTTTTACCCATGTAATATTGGTTTTTTTAATACCTAAACCTTGCTTGAACCTCTCAGGAAACTCTAATGAGGGCTTACCAGCCCATCCTCTCTCAAGGTATAAATTGTAGCCGTCATCATTTTTTTCATATTCAACAGCGGACAACCAAATACCATCCCAATCACCTAAAAAATCCAGTTCGGCTAAAGTGTTTGGATATACGCCATTGCGGGTTTTATGTAGTTCAATGAGAGAAATAGCAGATACAAAGTTTTGCGTACCAAACCTTTCATCGGCTCCAGGTACTTCAAAATCACAACCAGATAGTAATAAAACAAATAAAAGACTAAACATATACTTTGCCATTAAAAATAACTCCTAACCTTGTTCAAACATTGCGAACAATTAAAGCGCCGTAAAAACTCAACCAAGCTACTTCAAACTTTCTGAGCGACGTTGTAAAAAAAGAACAATAATTTTTATTTTAACGGCGGTGGTATTGCTATGATCGCTTCTGGCCGATTTGCTCTGAGCAACTCTTTTAAATTTAACTGTATTCTTTCACCACACATCACTATTCCTTTTTTGTCTTGTGTTGTTGAGTAACCGAGTACTATATTTAGTAAATCTAATTCTTCAGGATTAACTTGAAAAAAAACGCTGTAATAACCTTCATAACTATTAGCTTCAGTAAAGTTTAAGTCTGCTAAAAAAGTATCTTTTATCACTAGAGTGAATGACGTTAAATAATAACTCTTAAATATTTCAGGTACATATACATCATAGCCTGCAACGTTACCTACGCTATAGTCTTCATTTATTTTTGCAAAAGATGCGAGTTGACCTAGTTCATCATCGCCGCAGGCGAATAATGAGTTAGACCAGAAAAAACATATAACTAAAAGTGCTCGCATTTAAGTCCAATATAACAGTTTTGTTGAGAGGCATTTATGTAACGTCCCTATTGCGTAGACTTATATTAATATCAAATAGCGTAAGTTATTGCCAACTAAAAATATTTGGCTGTAAGTAGCTACTTATTTATAAGAAGAGACTGTTATTCGAGGTATTATTTTGCGGAAGTATTTTAAAATCATTTTATTTTACAGGGCGGTTAGTCGCCCACTATAGCTTGCTGATTTAAAGTAAATTAAATTTAATCTAAATACAGCAAGCTCGTTTTACGGCATATGACGAAGCCTATGTCGCTAAAGTCCAGCTAAAACCTAATGGTGGTGCCCACCTTGAATCGCTTCACCTTGCTGGTTATAAAACCCTGTTGCGCCGTGTTCTATAAAACCTAGGTTGATCATTTTTGCTAAAAACGGGTCGTTTTCGTTATCGCCAATGTCGGCGTAGTCAGTAGTTTGAAAGCGGTCCCACTGAGCAAATTGCGAAGTAACTTGCTGCTTGTTGTAGCTGACCTTATTTAAGCTTAATAACGTCATTGTTTGGTTTTTTGTGTTGTTTACAGTAAATGATTTAACAAGCTGAGTTTGGCTATAAAAAGCAAGCCCATAGATATTTTCACCCTCTTGGTAGGTGTAGTTTTTTACTTCATCACAGCCTGTGCCTTGCGTTTTTTTAAGAGTCATTTTTTCAATTAAGTGGTTATCCACCAGCTGGTTTTTAGCACTCCAATTTTGTACGCCACGTACCTCTGATGGCTGATACTCAATTCCGCGTTGTTGGGCATTAAAATAACGTATTGGGCGAATTTGTTTATTGGCTAAATGCTGCCACAGTTCAGTGGTTACATCGCTCTGATGTGCTACTTGCTGGTTATTGCGCCAAAGTGTAAGCAACTGGCTACTTTTCTTGTTTTTGTGGGTATTAGTAATTGTGTAGTCTGCTTTTAAATACTGGCTATTTAGGTTGCACTGTGTGGCAAGTGCGCTGGTGCTTGTAAGTGTTGTAAGTGTTGTAAGTGTTGTAAGCAACATGGTTGCGAATAGTGATAATGCTGTTTTCATGAAGTTCTCTGTATTTAACGTCACTGTTATTGCCATAACATACCCACTAACAGTGGCATTTTTATGACACAAAAAAGCCCGCAAAATAATACGGGCTTTTAATGGGCTCTACTTACTGAGCCACTGTTTCGTCAGCTGTTTTAACTAAATCAGCCGCAAAGTCCATTACATGGAATAAAAAGCTTTGCTCGTTTGTGCCTGTTACTAAATGTGCACCTGGGCCCATTGCGTATACACCTACATCTTCACCTGCGTGAGTTTCTGAACTAAGTGGTACTAATGACTCTTGGTGAAAGCCCGGAGTGGTTGTATCAACATTTGTTAAATCAACACGTCCTGTAACCGGCGCAGCTAAGTATGAGGCGTCGGCATTGGTTTCATCACCTAAGTCTCTGTAGCCTAAACCATTAGTGTAACCTACCGTGGTGTAGGGCATGTCGTCGGCTGCAAGACTTGGCTCGGTTTGACCTACTGCAACTACTTTACCTAGTATTGGGTTACCACGTTTTGGGTAGCCTGCAATGGTAAATACATGGCTGTGATCAGCAGTCACCACAATTAAGGTTTCTTCTGGGTTAGTGTTGTCCATTGCGGCCTTAACGGCTTTAGCAAATTCAATAGTATCGTTAAGCGCGTTGTATGCATTGCCTGCGTGGTGCGCGTGGTCAATACGTCCTGCTTCTACCGATAAGAAAAAGCCCTTATCGTTGTTATTAAGCACGTTAATTGCTTTTTCGGTCATTTGCGAAAGCGACGGTTCGCCCGCGACATCGTTTGCTCGATCGGCTTCGTATTGCATGTGGGATTCGTTAAATAAACCAAATACCTTGGTAGCATCGTCGCTAATAGCATCAAACCCTGCTTGGTCCATTACGTAGTTGCCGCTTGGGTAAGCAGCTTGCCACTCGGTGACTAGGTTACGACCATCGGTACGATCCCCTTCAACCGCGCTGATTGCATCGCTTGAATTAGCCGCGGCATCTTTTGGTAAAAAGTGACGACGACCGCCGCCCATTACTACGTCTATGCCATCTACATCAATACCTGCAAAACGTGCCTCTAGGTTCGCTTCAAAGTTAACAAGTTGCGATGCAATGTCTTCACAAGCATCTGAACCTGCTGGCATATCTGAGTTATCTTCCCAGTTACGATCAGCCGATTTAGCATACGTTGCCGCAGGGGTTGCGTGAGTAATACGTGCCGTTGAAATAAGGCCGGTTGCTTTACCTGCTATTTCAGCAAGCTCAAGCGAGGTGACCAGTTCGTTACCTGCAACGGTTGAACAAATACCGCGCTCAATGTCTTCGTCTACACCAATGACGCCTACATCGGTTTTAACACCTGACACCATAGCCGTCATTGTGCCTGCTGAATCAGGTGTTTGTGCATCTACGTTGTACGTTTTAACAAAGCCTGAGTAAGGCATGGTTTCAAAGCTAAGTTGGTAGTCTTCACCCATGCCGCCTTCAAGCTGGCCTGCTAAAATTCGTGCAGCAGTAACGGTAGAAATGCCCATGCCGTCGCCGACAAATAAAATTACGTTTTTAGCTTTGCCCGACTCAGTAACCACCTCGGTATTAGCTTGCTGTGTTGCTGATAACTTAGTTTGCGCGTCGCTATACCATGCGTTACCTGTAAGATTAGCTAATTGCTCTGTAGTTAGCGACGTTGCCGGCGCATTACACACTAGGTTAGATGAATTAACTTCGTCGCTATCAAGCACGCCATTTTCGTTTGTATCTACGCCCACTTGGGTTTCTACACCGCCATTAATACATTGCGTTGAGCCCACGGCTATGGCGTTGTCTACTGCGATAATGTTGTTATCACTTTTATCATCATCACTTGAACAACCCGCTAGCGCGACCATTACTGCTAAAGAAAGTACTGTTAATTTTTTCATGTTCGCCGCCATTATTGCTGAGTTAATTCAAGAGCTTGGTTAATTAGATGAAATACAACGTTTTGCTCAATTACACCTTGAGCAAGTTGCGCACCTGGGCCTTTAGCGTGCAGTGAAATATCTTCACCAGCATGTGTTTCAGAGCCAAGAGGTACAGTGGTTTCTTGGTGAAAACCAGGGGTTGTTGTGTCAACGCCGTTTAGCTCAACACGCCCTGCGACTGGGCCGCTTAAGTACGCTGCATCAGCGTTTGTTTCATCACCTAGGTCTCTAAAACCCAGTCCGTTTGCATAACCTACTGTAGTGTATGGCATGTCATCGGCAGCAAGGCTTGGCGCTGTTTGGCCTACAGCAACTACTTGACCTAAAATTGGGTTACCGCGTTTAGGGTAACCTGCAATAGTAAATACATGGCTGTGATCGGCAGTCACTAAAATAAGGGTTTCTTCTGGGTTGGTATTATCGATTGCCGCTTGCACTGCATTGGCAAATTCAATGGTGTCGTTAAGTGCGTTGTAAGCGTTACCCGCGTGATGTGCGTGGTCAATTCGGCCCGACTCAACCGTTAAGAAAAAGCCATTATCGTTTTTACCCAGTACATCAATCGCTTTTGTGGTCATTTCGGTAAGTGACGGCTCGCCTGCCACGTCGTTTGCGCGGTCAGCTTCGTACTGCATGTGCGATTCGTTAAATAAACCAAATACTTTAGTGGCGTCATCAGCAATGGCATCAAACCCTGCTTGGTCCATCACATACGTTGCATCGGGGTATTGTGCTTGCCACTCGGTAACTAGGTTACGCTCATCGGTGCGGTCGCCTTCAACAGCACTTACTGCGTCACTTGAATTAGCCGCAGCATCTTTTGGTAAAAAGTGACGACGACCGCCGCCCATTACAAAATCTAGGCCGTCTACGTCGGTGCCTAAAAAGCGCGCTTCTAGATTTTTTTCAAAATTAACTAGCTGTGAGGCAATATCTTCACAGCCTTCTGAGCCCTCTGGCATATCTGAAATATCTTCCCAGTTGCGGTCTGCCGATTTAGCATACGTTGCCGCTGGCGTTGCATGGGTAATACGCGCAGTAGAAATAACACCTGTTGCTAGGCCTTTAATTTCAGCCAGTTCTGTTGCCGTTAAAAGCTCGTTCCCTGCAACCGTTGAACACACACCACGTTCAATATCTTCGTCTACACCGATTACACCTACATCGGTTTTAACACCTGAGATCATTGCGGTCATTGTGCCGGCAGAATCGGGGGTTTGCGCATCTACGTTGTAGGTTTTAACTTGCGCAGAGTATGGAAATTCTTCAAAGCTTAAATAGCCTTCTTCACCTGGGTTACCTGCTCGTTGGCCTTTTAAAATACGTGCTGCCGTTAGGGTAGAAATACCCATGCCGTCACCCACAAATAAAATCACGTTTTTTGCTTTTGTAACTTGTGCACTTTGTGCCTGAGTATTTTTAGTAGCTAACGTAGTTTGTGCGTTTGTATACCAGTTATTATCTGTTTGGCTTTGTGGTAACACATTGGCATGGCTAGCGGCGCTTAACATAAATGTTAGCCCAACCGCCGCAGCGACTTTTTTAATTTTCATCCTTTATTATTCCCATTATGTAGTGGTTATTTTTGCTTGAAGCTAAAACCTCAAATAAGTAACCGCTGCACTATAGAAAATACATATGACTAATAAAGGACGTTTTAATGAAGAAAAAGTGACCAAAGATTGACAAAAATAAGACACAAAAAAGCGCAGCGGTTTAACGCTGCGCTTGTTGTTATACAAGGGAAAATATTTTTAATTATTAAAAGCGCGCCTTAAACGACACCCCAAAGTAGCGCTCTGCATCACGCGGGATTTGGTAACGGAAGTTATCGCCACTGTAGGTTGTTGCATAGCTTTCGTCAGTTAGGTTTTTAGCAATAAGCGATACTCTGAAGGCATCGTCTTTAAACGATAAGCCTACGCTTGCATTTAAAATACCGTAATCGGGTAGTAAGGCTGCTGGGTTAAACTCGCCTACATTGTTAGGTAGGTCAGAATATTGCTCGTCGGTGTATATGTACGAGCTATTTATGTGCACGTTAAAGCCATGTTCGGTTTCAATAAAGTAATCGGCGCTTAATGAGTACTTTAAGTCTGGCGAAAATGGAACATCTAGCCCTGAGCGATCGGTACACGATCCTGCGGCCACTTCTGGCGGACAATTAAACTCGTCAATTTCGGCTTTAATATAAGCAATACCACCGGTTAGCGTTAGCGCATCGGTTGCTGCCCACATAAAGTCAACTTCTGCACCTTGTGTGCTTACGTCGCCTGCATTTGTTAAACGAGTAATACAGGTGCCGTCTGAACAATCAAAGTTGTTTGCTTGGAAGCCTTCAATCTCAGTTTTAAAAACTGCAAAGTTAAACACAAAGTCGCTGCTTGCGTATTTGTAGCCAAGTTCAAACGCGTCAGACTCTTCAGGCGCTATTTCGCGGCCGTCGTTGTCAGGATTAAAGTTGTAGTAAATATTGAAACCAGGCCCTTTGTAACCTTGTGAATATGTACCGTATACCATTTGGCCATCGCCTAAATCGTATTGCATACCTAAACGGCCTGATACGTTTGTTTCTTCTGCTTTACCTTGCTCGTCGGTGTTTAGTGTGGCTGGGCGCACACCTACACCACGACGACCATATACATCGTTGCTGACACGGCGATGCGTGTACGATACTTCGTCGTCGGTATAACGCAGGCCAAATAGCATGGTTAAATCGTCAGATAACGCATAAGTACCGTCGGCAAAGGCTGCCCAGTTGTTAAACTCAGTGCTCATGTATGCTGTAGCCGACACAATATCGTTGGCATTACAGCTAACACCTAAGCCTTGTGCGTAGCCATCTAAGTCGGCAAGTGCTGCGTCTAGCTCTGCACCCGATAAGTTATTTTGCGCGTAAAACGCCATGGCGCTATCTAACTGACCAGCGTTATTTTGACAGCTGGCATCGCGGGTAAAGTTTCGTTGTGAGTCCATGTTCCAATAAAATAAACCGGCCACGTAGTTAAATGGCCCACTTAGGTTAGACGTTACACGAAACTCTTGAGAAAACTGATCCCATTGCTGCTCGCCAATATCATGCAATTGAAAGGGTGCACCAAATACGGGTTGATTGCTGTCGCCAGCAATAGAGGTAAAGTCGCCTTCACGAAACTCCGTGTTATCCCACGAACGCTGTGCAGTGATTGACGTATATGTGTGATCGCCAATTGTTTTATCAACCTGTACTGAAAACGCGCTGTGTTTATCTAAAGTGCGCGACTCATAATCGTGGTCAACTTTACGTTGATCTAGGTCTATGTCGGCAACGCCATCAACAATGCCGTTACTATTTGGTACGGCTTGTGAATCTGGGTTACGACCACTCGGTAGGCCTTCTAAATCGGCACAACAGTCGTCATCGGCGTTGTAGTATTCTGCAATAAATTTAACGTTTAGATCGTCGGTTGGCTCGTACTTAAATACAGCTCGTGCACCTTCGCGGTCGTAGCCGTTTACTTTTTCGTTGTTGTATACGTTATCTATGTAGCCATCAAACTTACCTTTAAATACGGTTAAGCTTGCTGCTAAGTCGTCGCTTAGGCCGCCACTTACAACGCCTTTAAAGCGGTATTCGTTATCTTGATAAAACGAGGTTTCTATACTGCCGGTAGTGTCGTAAGACGGATCTTTTGTTGTAATGTTTACCACACCCGCAGAGGCATTTTTACCAAATAATGTGCCTTGTGGGCCGCGTAATACCTCAATACGGTCTACATCGTATAAGTCTGCAAAGGCTTGACCAGAGCGACCAAGTACCACGCCATCAACAACCGTTGCTACACTTGGCTCAGCTGCAATACTAAATGAAATAGTACCAATACCACGCACGGTGAGCGCCGAGTTACGGGTTGTGGTGCCTTTTCTAAAGCTCACAGACGGCACAAGCGATTGCAAACCTTCCATATTATTAGCAAACGCTGAATTAATTTGATCGCTATTTAGCACCGATACGGCAACCGGCACTTCGTTTAAGCTTTGCGTACGCTTTTGCGATGTCACCACTATTTTTTCAAATGAATCGTTTTTATTATTTTGCTGCTCTTGTTCCGCTTGCGTTTGGTTTGCCTGCTCTTGCGCTGCATTAACTTGTGCGCTAACGGCTAAACCAGTTGTCATTGCTAACGAGACAGCCAAGCTTAAGATAGACTTTTTAGCTCTCATGTCATTCTCCATATTGTGCGTGTGTGCTGTGTGGTACCGCGCTAGCAATTGTGTGGTTTGCTAAATTACGGTGACAGTGTGTGTTAAGTATTTTCCTTACCAGCTCTTATATCTTATATAAGAGCTACAAATTTAAACAATCAATCTTCGTAATGCAAACATTATGTGAATAAAATGTGATTTAAAATCACATATAGTGGTTATAACCTGTATTTATGCAGCTTTTACAACGCCTATTTGAGTCAAGCTGTTTTCGTAACGCACATGCCAACGACGTACGCTCCACCAGCTAAATAGTGCAGCAAAAGTCCAAACGGCAATAAGACTGGGCACAAAGTAAACACTGGTACCGCCAACAAGGCCTAAAGGAGAAAACACAATATATAAGCTGACTATTAAGCTAACCAACATAATGGCGCACGGCAGTGCGTATTTCCATGGATTTAAGTTAACTTCAGCTTTGCGGGTAAATTGCCATGGTTTTGCAAGTGGTTTGTAGTAGCCAATACCCAACATAATCGCGAGTTCTATAAAGAATAAAATGGCGTAAATGTGGATAAAGTTAATATCAACATCCCACACAAATTTAAGGAGTGCATAGGCAATAACATGAAAAATAATCGCCACTTTTGCGCCCAATGCAGGCACTTTGCGGGTAAACAAACCCACTAATACAATTGTGATGACCGGAATGTTATAAAAACCGGTAAATACACGAATAATGTGCCATAAACCTTCTGGCGCAAACATCAGCAGTGGCGCAGTAATAAACGACAATATAGCAATTACAATACTGGTAATTTTGGCCACTTTAATGAGCTTTTCATCGCTTACTTTGTCTTTTTTCATGGGTTTGTAAACATCTAAACAAAACAATGTGGCTGCACTATTTAGCAGTGAATTAAACGAGCTAAATACAGCCCCTAATAATACGGCTAAAAAGAACCCAGATAAGTACTGAGGCAATACATCTTTCACTAGGTGTGGGTAGGCTAAATCAATGGTTTGTAGGCTTTCGTGCTTATAAAGGTGGTACGCAATAACCCCTGGGATCATCATCATAAACGGTACTAGCACTTTAAAGTACCCTGAAAACAACACGCCTTTTTGGCCTTCAACTAAATTTTTAGCGCCCAATGTTCGCTGGATCACGTACTGATTGGTGCCCCAATAAAATAAATTAGCGAGGATCATACCGGTAAAAATGGTGCCAAATGGCACGGGATCTTCACTGCTACCAATAGCGTTGAGTTTTTCGGTATCGGTGTTTACAAGTGTGCTTAGGCCATCGGCAAAGCTGCCGTCACCTAGGGCAATAAGCCCAAGTGTTGGCACTAAAATACCAATAATAAGTAACCCAACACCGTTAATGGTGTCAGATACGGCAACCGCCTTTAAACCACCAAATACCGCGTAAATAGCGCCAACGGAGCCAACAATAATAATGGTAACAATAAGGCTTGCTTGGTAGCTCATATTTAATAAGGTAGGTACATCAAACAGCCTAAGCACGGCGATTGATCCTGAGTACAAAACCGAAGGGATAGTAATAAAACAGTACCCTACCATGAATAAAATCACCGTCATGCGGCGTACGGTATCGTCAAAACGATCCCTTAAAAATTCAGGTAAGGTAGAAAACGCACCGGCTAAATAGCGCGGCAAAAAGATCAGCGCCATAATAATGGTAGAAATACCTGCGGTTACTTCCCATGCCATTGAACTGAGATTGTAACCATACGCTGAGCCATTAAGGCCAATAAGTTGCTCGGCCGATAAGTTAGTGAGGATCATTGACCCTGCTATAAACGTACCTGTTAAACCACGCCCCGCTAAAAAATAGCCGTCTTGGGTGTTAACTTCCCCTTTGGTTTTTTGGTACGAGATATATCCTACTAGCGCCATAAACGCCAAGCACGATAGCAGTGTCATGGTAATGTTCATACCTTCCATCTTGCGCCCCTTTTAGCTTACTTTACTCGGTAAAAAGTAAGCTAATATCTTTATTATTGTGTGTGTTACGTGGTGTTGTGTGTGTTTGCTATTTACCGAGTTTTATTTTGGCCATGCTGTTAGCTGGCTCATATTTTGTTCTGTGTGTTGAACATCTGGGCCTAGCATGAGCGTATCGCCTTTACGAACAAACACGGCCATTTGTGTAAGCTCAAGTGTGTCTTCGTAGTATTTACCGCCTTGGTACGTTTGTGCATCAGGGAAGCGCACCCACTCGCCCTGTGGCAAATAAAATTTAACTTTACCGTTTGGTACAACACATGGCACCACAAGGGCCTTTTCGCCGCACATAAATTGCTGATCAAAACTATGTGCCAGTACGTCATCAGGAAATGCCAGTGCCATAGCACGCTGAATAGGCAGCCCTGTTTGCTGCGCTTGCTCTGCACATGTTTGTAAATACGGAATTAACTGATAGCGTAATTTAAGCGCTGCAAATACCGCATCGCTTGCTTGCTCGGTGTATGACCATGGTTCGCGTGGGCCAATACCATGTAAGCGCATATGCGCACTAAATACCGACGCTTGCGCCCAGCGTACATAAAGCTCTGCATCACGGGTGTCTTTGTAAAAACCGCCAATGTCGGTTGCAAAAAATGGCCCGCCCGACATGCCCCACGCTAAGCTGCCGCGAATGCTCGCTGCTAAACCTTGCCAATCGGCCTGCGGGTCGCCGCCCCATTGTGCAGGGAACCGTTGGCTACCCGTCCATGCAGATCGGCTAAACAAAAATGGCCCTGTTTTACAGTATTTTTCGGCGGCTTCATAAACGCAGCGGTTGTACAGCATGCTATAAACGTTGTGTAATCTTATGCCGCTGTCGCCACTGTGCGATACCATATTTTCGTCTTCTAGCTGTTCGCCAAAGTCTGCTTTTATCATATCTACGCCAAGCTCAAACAGCGGCCTGTGCGATTCTAGCCAGTATTGGTAAGCGTCGGGGTGAGTAAAATCTAAAATACCCGACTCTGGTAATGGTGTAAGTACTTCGCCAAATGGGCTTAAATCCCACTCGTATTGATACGCTTTACCTGTGCGTTTGTCTTTTATTAACCAACCGTTTTCGGCCGCTTTAGCAAATAATGGGTTGTTTACCGAGATCATCGGGTATTCCCACACACAAATTTTAAAATCCATGGCTTTGAGTTCATCAAGCACAGGTTTTGGGTCGGCGTAACGTGTTGGGTCCCATTCAAAGGCAAAGCGGGTGTCGGTGTCTTGCCATGCACGGCCATCGAGGGTAATTACATCGCACGGCATGTTTTTAGCGCGTACTTCGCGGGCGACACTTAATAGCTCGTCGGCGTCTTTGTAATATGCTTTTGATAAAATAACCCCAAAGCTCCACTGCGGTGGTACCGGTGCAAAACCGGTTAGTTCGCAGTAGCGATTAATACTTTGTGCAGGCGTTTGCTCTTGATATAAAAAGGCATCTAGCGCGTCGTCTTCTACTAAGCACACATAAGCACGTTGCGACCAAAGCGCGTAACCTACACCATGTGTAACAGGCGCTGGCGTGTGTACAAATAAGTTCCAACCCTCTGGGCTCCAGGCGTATGGCGTATTTTTATATGATTTTTCGGCATTTACGCCCAATGCATCGTGATTGTATGAGCGAATAAGTTGGCCGCGTTTATCAAGCTTGCCCCACTTTTCGCCAAGGCCGTATACGGCTTCGTCGTAATTAAGCTCTAGGCTTAAAATCCAGCCGTTATCGGTTTTAGCCAATGGTGGTAAACGATGCTGGCGCACAAAGTGGCCATCGGTTGCTGATTGCTGTACTAATTTATCGTTTTTATAAAGCTTAAAATGAAATGGGTCGCTGTAAAAATTTAAGCGGTAATCGCCGGCAGTGACTTCAAAGCCTTGGTCTAATCTATTAAGTAATAGCGGTAACTCATTAGGAGTGGCATTGAGTATATTAAACGCGTGATCTTGCGTTATGCCTGCATTTAAACGTAAACCAAACTGGCTTATTGTTACGCTTACCTCACCAAATTGAGTCGGTAAAATCAGCACATGACCTTGTAATACAGGCTCTTCAATTAAGCGTGCTGGTTCTATTGCGTTCCAGTCTGGCTCACGTAATTCAAATGCATTCATGGGAGTTCCTTACCAACTATAGTCTTGTATAAGACACAAGTTAAATAATTGTGATCCCTATGTCAATGTAAATAAACTTAACTTTAATTAATTAACAGCCCTCACTTTAGACTAGGGCAGGCACAGAGGTAGCCACCAGCGATATACCACTTACACCCAGTAACGTTATAGCAATAATACGTATCCATTTTGCATCTACGTATGGGGTTAATCGTCTTGAAAAATGAGTCACGAGTAATACTAAAGGAATCGCAGCCGCAATTAAAAACATAATATCAAGATTGGGTAAGGTGCCAAATAAAGCAATGCCCACTCGTACTATGCCACCAATGGTAAACACTGCAAGTAACGTACTACGAACAGCCTCAATAGACCAAGCTTGTTTGTAGCACTGAAAAACAAGCGGTGGTCCCGACGTTGAAAACAATCCGCCCAATAAACCACTTACCCCGCCTGCAATTAAAAAAGAACGGGGACGACTTTGCCTGTCGGCTCGCTTTCGTTTTATAAGCATTAAAGCGCAGCACAATAAAATACTAATACCCAATATAAAATTTAAAAACTGGGTTAAATGCGCCGACATATACTCAAGTAAAACAAACCCTAACAACATTAGTGGCATGCCCGTATACAACATGAGTTTTAGTTCAGGTACTTTTACCGCGCTGCGGTTTTTAACCACCACGGTAGTTGAATTAACAAGCCCTAATAAACTCACTAAAAACGTGGTTGCCGTTAGTGGCAATACATCTAGTAGCGTAAAACTTGCCACCACTAAAAGCCCAAAACCAAACCCACTGAGTGTTTGCAATAGTGTGGCTGCACTTAAGCAAAGCGCCATAACTAGTATAAGTTCGAATGAAATACTGAACACTTTAAATTTCCTTGGGGTGCGCTATTGTAGTGTAACGATCTGTTTTTAGGCATAATGTAAAAACAAGCTGTAATACAATAGCTCACAATTAACTGATAGCACGCAAAGATGCGCAAAAAGTACCACCTATGTTATAACTACAGGTGGATTAAATTTAACGGTAAATAACAATGAGTAACTCTATGTTTGATCACAAATTAAGTGGCCCAAGCTTGGCTTTTCAACCGCTTTACTTACAAGTGGCTGATTATATTAAACAGCTCATTGTTGAAAGACGCTGGGTACCCGGCGAAGCATTACCTAGCGAGTTTCGCCTTGCTGAAGAATTTAATGTAAGCCAAGGCACAGTTCGTAAAGCGCTCAACTTACTAACCGACGATAAAATAGTCACCCGCCGACAAGGTGTAGGTACGTTTGTATCTGAGCATACCGCGCAAGACGCACTTTTTAGGTTTTTCCCACTGCAAGCCGACGGTAAAGGTGCCGATTTACCCAAGGCAGAGCTGTTATCGGTTGAGCTTTGCCCTGCACCACTCGATGTAATTGAAGCCCTGCAACTTAATAAAAAAGACAAAGTCACTAAGCTTGTGCGTAGGCGTATTCTTGATAACGAATTTTGTATGAGCGAAACTATATACCTTCCACAAAGCTACTTTCCTGATATACATCAAAGTAGTGATATTCCGCATACATTGTACCATTACTATCAAACTAAATTTAATCAAACCGTACATAAAACCCAAGACAGTATTAAAGCGGTATTAGCCGATGAAACCGATGCAAAAATGCTCGCAATTAAAACTGGCGATCCACTGTTATTAGTGTCGCGCATTACAGAATCGATTGAAGGTAAACGTATTGAATATCGCCAAAGCAAGTGCAGAAGCGATCATTACCACTACCAAATTGAACTTGATTAATTCACCGCGCTTAATCGCTAATTATTCATATTAGCGCACACTTATTAAATATTTTTTAAAGGCAGCAATCGCTGCCTTTTTGCTACCTGCAGCTTTTTTAACCCGTTGTTTTAGCGCATAGCGTTAAGCACAGTGTTGACACTGTTAGATTCGTATAATAACTTATGTCTTATACAAGACCAAAGTCATTATGCAATTTTAACAGGAATTCCCAATGAGTTCATTAAATAACATCCCGCCAGTCGGGTTCGGTTTATGGAAAGTAGCACAAGAAGATTGCGCGCAAACGGTGTATCAAGCCATTAAAGCGGGTTATCGCCATCTTGATTGTGCCGCAGACTACGGTAACGAAGAACAGGTTGGCGATGGCATAGCACAAGCAATTAACGACGGTCTTTGTACGCGAGAAGAGTTATGGATAACGTCAAAACTTTGGAATACCTTTCATGCGCCAGAGCATGTAGAGCTAGCCATTGATAAAACACTCAGCGATTTAAAGCTCGATTACCTTGACTTATATTTAATTCACTTTCCGATTGCGCAAACGTTTGTACCTATTGAAACACGCTATCCTCCAGAGTGGTTTGTAAATCCAGATGACCAAAACCCACACATGGAGTTGGCAAAAATACCCCTACATTTAACGTGGCAAGCAATGGAAGAACAAGTACATAACAACAAAGCAAAACGCATTGGTGTATGTAACTACTCAAGCGCATTACTTCACGATTTAATGACCTACGCCACCATTAAACCCGCTATGCTGCAAATTGAATCGCACCCTTACTTAACGCAAGAGCGCTTAGTAAGGCTTGCAAAACAGTACGACATTCCAGTAACCGCCTTTTCACCGCTGGGTGCGCTTTCGTACCTTGAGCTTGAAATGGCTGATCAAACAGAGTCTGTTCTTGAGCAAAGCGTAGTTAAAGCTGCGGCGCACAACCATGGCAAAACACCCGCACAAGTTGTGCTGCGCTGGGGCGTGCAACGCGGCACTGCCATCATCCCTAAAACATCAAAACTTGAACGCATGACAGAAAACCTATCGCTATTTGATTTTGAGCTCAATAAACAAGAAATGGCCGATATTTCTGCACTTAATATTAACCGCCGCTTTAACGACCCAGGTCATTTTTGTGAAGCTGCGTTTAACCGTTTTCACCCTATTTACGATTAGGAAAATACCATGTCAGCTACCGAACTTAACTACGCCGCAGTGCCTACTCAATTAACCTTTGATGACTCGGTTTTTCCGTGCATTGTGGTTAATAATAATAACGCCAGCACCGTTGAAGAGGCGGTGGCTTTCATTCGAGCAAATAAACCTGAGCTAGAAACCAAACTGCGTAGCTCAGGTGCAGTGCTGTTTCGTGGCTTTCCGATTAATAGCGCTGAAACCTTTGATACATTTTCAGCAGGGTTTGACTACGATAACTTCACTTATCAAGAGTCGTTATCTAACGCGGTACGTATTAATTTTACCGAGCGTGTATTTACTGCTAACGAAGCACCCAAAGATGTCGAGATTTACCTTCATCACGAAATGGCGCAAACACCTATTTCACCAAGTAAGCTGTTCTTTTTTTGTAAATCGGCAGCAGAGAAAGGCGGCGCGACACCGCTTTGCCGCTCAGATAAATTATTTAGCGCTTTAAAGCAATTTGATAGCCAATTAGCCGATGACTTTGAACAAAAAGGCTTAAAGTACACCACTTACATGCCTGCAGCCGACGATGCAACATCGGGCCAAGGCCGCAGTTGGAAAAGTACACTCAGCGTACAAAATAAAGACGAAGCGCACAGCAAACTTACCGAGTTAGGCTACGAGTGGGAGTGGCTAGAAGATGGCTCTTTAAAAGCAATTACCCCGGTATTACCTGCGGTAGTTACCCTTGAAAATGGCGTACAGGTTTTTTATAACCAACTTATTGCTGCTTACATGGGTTGGAAGGGCGTGCGCGAAAACCCATCGGTTGCCATTACTTTTGGCGATGGCAGTGCGATTCCTAAAGCAGGGCTTGATAAAATTGTTGAGCTATCAAAAGAGTTTACCTTTGACTTAGCCTGGCAAGATGGCGATGTAGCACTGGTTGATAACGAAATGGCTATGCATGGCCGCCGCCCATTTACTGGCGAGCGAAAGCGCCAAGTGCTTGTTGCATTAACTGCAGCTAACGCCTAATGCTGCGAGTAAGCAATGCGTTAAAAGCGTATGTATCGCCACTTTGGCAAGGCGCAAGTATTGCAGCAATGACGGGGCTTGCAGCCTTATTTTTAAGTGAACATTACGGCGCACCCGCTATGTTGTTTGCTTTATTGCTAGGTATGGCGGTATCGTTTTTGTATCAAAGTGACAGCCCTTGCGCAAAAGGGATCGACTTTACCGGCTCTACCATTTTGCGAGTCGGTATTGTGTTACTGGGCACGCGTATTGCCTTAGGTGATTTAATTACACTGGGTTGGCAAACCGCGCTTATGCTAGCAGGTGCTATATTCACCACTATTATTTTAGGGGTAATACTTGCCCGCGTGTTTGGCCTGCAAAAACGCTTTGGTGCTTTAACTGGCGGTTCTGTGGCTATTTGCGGGGCATCGGCTGCATTAGCTATTTCGTCAATTATGCCCAACAGCGAACACAAAGAGCGCGACACCTTGCTCACCGTTATTGGTGTAACGGCTATGTCGACCATTGCTATGATTCTCTACCCAATTATTGTTAATTACCTAGAATTTGATGCTCACAACGCAGGGGTATTTTTAGGCGGCACCATACACGATGTAGCCCAAGTTGTGGGTGCGGGCTATTCGGTATCGCCAGAAACCGGAGACATTGCCACGCTAACTAAACTTGTGCGCGTTGCTATGTTACTGCCTGTCGTACTTATTATGATGGTTATAATTAATCGCTCTAGTCAAAGCAATAAAGGCGACCTACCTAAAGTGCCTGGCTTTTTAATTGGCTTTGTTATTTTAATGGTAATTAATAGCTGTTTTTCGCTGCCGAACGTATTACTCGAAAGCGCTAATGAACTGTCAAAATTCTTTTTAATTACCGCTATTGCCGCCATTGGCATGAAAACGAACTTAGGAAAGCTCACCGAGGTGGGCATAAAACCCATTATTTTAATTGTGGCTGAAACCGTGTGGATTGCGTTATTAATACTGGGCTTCATATTCTTTAACTAGCTGAATAAGCAAGTTTTTAACCATAAAAATTACGTTTAACATACACCATGCCAAACACGGCTTTTTGATTTAATTTATTTTGAGGCTAAAAAATAAAATAACAATAAAGCTTGGTGTATTATCAAACATGCTGTTATCCTGCTCGGCATCGGGTTGATGAAAACCCAGTTTATTTGTAAGTACCTCGTTGATATTAGTAATAATCCTTCGCGTTATCCTCAGTTAAATGCACGTTTTCTTCCTGTTAAATTGCCTATTTAGGGCACACTTTTATTTATTTTTAGGATCTATTATGTCTAATACAACAACTGGTACAGTTAAATTTTTTAATGAAGCAAAAGGTTTTGGTTTTATCGAGCAAGAGTCTGGCCCTGATGTGTTTGCACATTTCAGCGCAATCTCTGGCGACGGTTTTAAAACCCTTGCTGAAGGCCAACGTGTACAGTTTACTGTTACTCAAGGTCAAAAAGGCCCACAGGCTGAGAACATTGTTAGCATCTAATTGCTAAACAATTAAATGGGTTAGCAATAACCCATTTTGAATACTAGTTTGAAAGAAGTTTTGTTTTATTTGTTAGTACCCCGTTGTTTTAGTAATAATCCTGCGCGTTATCCTCAAGTTAACTATTTTTTCCGGCTCAATCGCCTCTTTTCAGGCACACTTATATTAATTTTTTAGGATACATATTATGTCTACTACAACTACTGGTTCAGTAAAATGGTTTAACGAAGCAAAAGGTTTTGGTTTTATCGAGCAAGAGTCTGGCCCTGATGTGTTTGCACATTTTAGCGCAATCTCTGGCGACGGTTTTAAAACCCTTGCTGAAGGCCAACGTGTACAGTTTACTGTTACTCAAGGTCAAAAAGGCCCACAAGCTGAGAACATTGTTAGCATTTAACATGTTTTAAATAAATGCGTTTTTTAACGCATTTATTACTCCCTTAGTTACCTTCTATCAGTATTACTAAATCCCCTTCAAACATTTATTTCAGTCTTGCTTGAGCATAACTCCTGTATTGCCTACAATAGCGCACAATATATTCTATGCAGATCCCTATTATGACTGATACAAATAAACCTGAATTACCTGATCAACTTTCTATTAATCCACGCAGCAAATTTTATGTAGAAGAAGTTTTTGAACATGAAATTGGTATTACACTTAACGGCAAAGAACGTTTTGACGTTGAAGAGTACAGCATTAGCGAAGGTTGGATTAAAGTAGCAGCACCTAAAGCGTTAGATCGCCGCGGCCAGCCATTACTTATGAAAGTAAAAGGCAAGGTAGAAGCGTTTTACAAATAAGTTAAACCTTATTTAAAAGTAAGCGACTCCTTTGGGCAGTCGCTTTTTTTGTATCTATTAAAAAGTATTGAGCTTTTTTCATGTTAAACCTGATGAAGTTTCACTATATTTTTAAGCAAAACATGTTTGAATAACGCCATATTATATAGAACAGCGGAAGCTTATTATGAATAAAGTAATTATTTTAGATGGTGGCATGGGGCGCGAACTTAAGCGCATTGGTGCTCCGTTTACGCAACCCCTTTGGAGTGCACAAGCACTTATAGAAGCGCCACACTTTGTCACTCAAGCACACACTGGGTTTATAGACGCTGGTGCTGAAGTAATTACTGTAAATAGTTACGCATGTGTACCGTTTCATTTGGGCGAAGCGCTTTATAATTCACAAGGTGCCGCGCTTGCTAATCAAGCTGCAATCATTGCAAAAAAAGCAGCTCAAAGTGCACAGCAAAATGTAATGGTAGCAGGTTCGCTTCCGCCGGTATTTGGCTCTTACCGCCCCGAGCTATTTGAACCTAAACGTGGTTTTACTATTTTAAATACACTTTATGACGCACAAAACGAGCATGTAGACTTATGGATTGGCGAAACTATTTCAAGCATTGAAGAAGCACATGCAATGGCAAGTGTACTTAAAAATTCAAACAAGCCATGCTATTACGGATTTACTTTAAATGATGAAGTTAGCGAACAAGCAACCCTGCGCTCAGGTGAATTAGTAACTGACGCCATAACAGAACTACTTGAATACAATATTGCTGGTATTTTATTTAATTGCTCGATCCCCGAAGTAATAGAACAAGCCTTGGTAGATACTAATAAGGTCGTGTCGAAACTTAATAAAACCGTGGTGTTGGGCGCCTTTGCAAACGGCTTTACACCTATTGCCCATGACTATCAAGCCAATCAGGGCTCGCAAGCGTATCGCGATATTTCACCTTCAGAATACCTAGACTTTGCAAAAAAATGGCACAACCTAGGCGCAAGTATTATTGGCGGCTGCTGTGGTATAGGCCCAGAATTTATTGAAGTACTGGTAAGCTGGAAAAATGAACTCAAAAACACTTAGCGTTATTGGTTGTGATTTTATTGCAACCAATCAAGCCCTTGTATTGCTGTAGTAGGAAATGCTGTTGCATGGCTAGCGCCCTCAATAACCACACTTTTTAATTGTATATTGTCACTGTTGAGTGCATTAATTTTTTGTTCCAATTGCTTGGCACCCTCAACCATATTTTGTCCTTCACCAAAGGCTGGGGTTTCCATTGCCCCTACCGATATAAAAACTTTTATAGGCACTTTAGGCTTATTTGCTTGTAGCGCTAAGACTGCGTTGCTATCAAACCAAACAGACGGGCTACCAATAATATAATGGCTAAATAAATCGGGCTCTGTAAATAAAATAGTGGCACCTAATAAGCCGCCTAGCGAATTACCTATGTAGGTTTTTTGTGTGTGACTGGCGCGGTAGTTTTGCTCAATATAAGGAAACACAGTGTTTTTAATAAACTGAATATGGCCTTGCGCATTACCTGTTTGTTTTTTCCAATCTTTTGCAAAGGTAGGTGTGTAGTCTCTTATTCGACTAGCTGATCCAATAGAGCCTTTTTCGTAACCTATGGCGACAATAATCGCCTGCTGCATTTTTCCGGTGTTCATAGGAAATCGTGTTGCCCCTGCCACTATAGGAAACGTGTACGGCGCATCGGTTAAGTAAATAACGGGATATGTTTTATTTAGCTTATTTTTATATGACTTAGGCAATTGAATGTAAACAGGATAAGCGCGCTTACTGGACAGTTCGGTTAGTTGAATAACGCTACTTCTAGGAATTTCGTAAGGCGTATTTGCACTTAATTTAAAACACATGAAAGCGAAAAGTAATACTAAAGATTTTAAAGCAGTATTCACTATATTAATTAACCTAAGCCAATATTAAATGACTACTTTAACTCACTTTTAGCCTTAGGCTATTAAAAAATAAACACTAAGACTTAAAAAGGCAGTGCTACATGTTAGTTGTTTGTAGCACTGATAACGCTAAGCGGCTTGAGTGCTTGAGCATGGGCAATTATCGTCACTTTTTTTAAGGCACTGTTGGTAATTAAACCAGTGAGCAACAGCTACAAATGCCGAACCAAGGAGAGTAAAGCCTTTTTCACCTACCTCGCCAAAAAGCGACTCCCCTAAAGTCACAGCAACCAGCATTAATGTAATACCCACTGCGCCAAAGGAGATATAACGCAAACGTTTATGCTTTTTACAACCTAGGCTCAACGCAAGTAAACTTGTAGGTATAACAGCAACTAAAATCCAAAAGTGAAATTGCTCACTATTAAGCTCAAGCGCACCAATACTAGGTAGTAGCGATAATAAAATAGGCGTTGCAAAACAGTGCACTGTGCACAATACAGAAAGCCCTATAGCAAGCCTGTCCATTACACTTTGATTTGATCTCATTTCTAATCTCACTTTTCTATTAACTCTGATGTACTGTGCTGGCACTCGTCGCACGTCCCCGATATCTCGAGTTGCGAAGTGCTTGGTGCAAAACCAGTTGCTTGTACTTTCTTGAATAACGACCTTACTAATTCATCTGTTTCATTTATTTCACTTACGGTGTGACACGAATTACAAATTAAAAATATTGATAACTGGTGATGACAACCGCCATCAGCATGACTGCAAGGCATATATTTATTTTCAGACTTCAATCGGTGTACTAAATTAACCGACTCCAATACATTTAAAATTCGATAAACAGACATCGCAACAATTGAAGAGTCCATTATTTTATTAAACTGATTTTTTACTTCGTAAGCTGATAAAGGTTTATTTGCATTTAGTAAAATTTCTAATACTTGCTGACGCTTTTTTGTTAGCTTTTTATCAACGTTTTCACACTGTGTATTTGCAAATTGAATTGTTTTTTGAATTTGCTGCTGATTCATCATTCCCTCTAATCTAACCCCAATATGCTTAAGCTCTTTTTACTTCTCTGGTAATAACCCTAATTACATACTGTGCGTAATTTTAACCAAATCAACTATTGATATAATATAACATATACAGCACAATTGATATAATATAACATCTTACAAGGTAGTCAAATGAAAAGTAGATCACAATTAGCTGTTCTCATTGCAGCTTTATTACCTGCAAGTGTGCTTGCATCCACAATTGAAGGCGTTGTTTTAAACAACAAAGGGAAAGTAGTTACCAATGCAACGGTAGAAGTTGAAGGCTCAGACCTTAAAGTAACCACCAACGAAAACGGTAAATTTGTAATAGCAGAGCTAAGCAATGGCTTAAAAGAGCTTCATATTGTGGCGCCAGGTTATGCCCACCTTCATCGCGATATAACAATAACAAACGATGAAAGCCAATCGGTTACGTTTAATTTAAAGCGCTCGCCTATTGAAGTTATTGATATTGAAGCAACCCCTATTCATATGTCGGCAATGGAATCTGCCTCACCTGTTAGTGTGTTATCTGGCGAACAACTAAGACGCCAACAAGCTGCAACCCTTGGCGATAGCCTTGAAAAACTCCCAGGTGTTAATACCAACTTTCACGGTAAAGTAGCCAGTACACCAATTATTCGTGGTTTAAGCGGCCCGCGTGTACTTATTACTCAAAATGGCCTTGATGTAAGTGATGTGTCGCGCGTTGGCCCCGATCATTCTGTTGCATCAGAAGCGTCTACCGCAAAACAAATTGAAGTATTACGCGGCCCTGCAACACTGTTTTATGGCAGTGGCGCCATTGGTGGCGTAGTAAATGTGGTAGATAACCGCGTACCAACCGACAGTACAACACGCGGCGAGTGGAACGTAGAGCATAACTCTGCTGATAACCAAAAAGTGGCCTCGTTTAATGCCACCACAGGCACAGACTCGGTAGCTTTTTATGCCGACGCGTTTTGGCGTGAAGCCGATGACTACGAGGTACCTGTAGCCGCAGATATAGATAGCGACGGTGAAGATCATCGTGGCGATTACAAAGTTGAAAACAGTAATGAAGAGTCTGACGGTTTTACTGTTGGCACTAGCTATTTAATGGATAACGGCTTTATTGGCTTAGCAGTAGAGCAATTTAATCGTCAATACGGTATTCCGGGCCATACGCACGGTGATGAAGAGGAAGAGCACAGCGACGAAGAAGAAAGCGTATTTGCTGATTTAGAGCAAACTAAAGTGCAATTATTAGGTGAGTACAACCTAGATAATAAATGGCTAAACAAAGTAAACCTGCGCGTTGGCCACACCGACTACGAACACGCTGAAATTGAAGGTCGCGCTGTAGGCACCACATTTAAAAACGAAACAAACGAATTTCGTATAGACCTACTACATAACCAATTTAACGACTGGAATGGCGGCATTAGCTTTCATTACAAACAAAGCGATGTAGAAGCACAAGGTGAAGAGGCCTTTACTCCTCCATCAGAAACCGAAAGCTTTGCTGTAGCGCTAATGGAAGAAAGGCACTTTGGTGATTTTTTAGTGCAGCTAGGTGGGCGTATTGAGCGTGTAACAATTGAAGCAGGCGACGTATTACTGCCAAATATTGACGCTCATGCACACGATGAAGTAGAAGAGCATGATCACGACCACGAAGAAAGCGCAGAAACCACTCGTGTATTTGACGTAGAGCATGAATTTACGCCAATCAGCTTATCGGCAGGCATAGTGTGGGATTTTACACCTAACTATAATTTAGGACTTTCTGTATCGCGCTCTGAACGTGCACCGTCTGCTTCTGAGTTATTATCGTTTGGGCCGCACATTGGTACTGGCACTTACGAAGTAGGCGCACTATTTGATTTAGATGAAGCCGGCCATTTAGATTTATCTAGTCAAACAATTGACTTAGAAACAGCCAATAATATCGATTTAACCCTGCGTAAAACACAAGGTAATGTTGGCTTTATTTTAAATGCCTTTTACAACCAAGTAGATAATTACTATTACCAAATAGACACCGGTTTATTCGCTGAAAGTGGTCACGACCATGGCGATGAAGAAGAAGGCGCTGACGAACACGACCATTCATCAGAACTGCCGGTTTATTTATTTAAAACAGACGATGTAATTTTACACGGGTTTGAAACGCAAATTGCGTGGCAATTAACCGATGAGTTTAAAGTAGATTTATTCTCAGATTACGTTCGTGCACGCCTTAAAGACGGCGGCGATTTACCCCGTACTCCACCACTTCGTTTTGGTAGCGAGTTAAGCTATCAAACAGATAAATTAAGTGCGCATATTCACGTTACTCGCTATCAAAAGCAAGACCGCACAGCCCCACAAGAAACAGCAACAGACGGCTACACATTGGTTGATGCAAGCATCTCTTACGACCTTTCAGTATTAAACCAAGATATGTCTGTTTACCTGCGAGGCACCAACTTAACAGATACAGAAGCACGCGTGCACAGCTCGTTTGTAAAAAATATAGCACCACGTCCAGGGCGTAGCTTTGCGCTAGGTATTCGCGGTTATTTTTAAGCATTAAAAAATTATAATTAAAGGAAATAAACATGAAAAAACTATACAAATTAAAGCTTATTGCACTGGCTATTAGCACTACATTTATTACAGCCTGTGGCGATGCCCAGACCAATATTGTAGAAAAAGACCCTATTGTTGTAGAAGACGAGCACGATCATGGCGATGGTGACGGTCACGACCACGGCGATGAATACACCATTGATTCATTAGGTAGACTTGTAGTACTTGCTGGCGATAGCAACGAAGCCAGCTTTTATGACCTAGACGACAACACTTTACTTGAAACATTTACCCTGACGAACGATTCAAACACGCTATCGTCATCACCTGATTTTCGTTATGCCGTTATTGCAAGCCGCGCACAGGACTACCTAGGCTTTATCGACGGTGGTTTATGGCGTGAAGACCATGGCGAACATTTACACGATTACAAGCAAAGCCCAGCAGCTAGCAGTTATGAGCTAACTAGTGGTAGCCGTCCAACGCACCTTGTTAAACACGATGGTAAGTTAGCCATATTTTACGATGGTAATGCAGACTCAGGCACGGTTGCCTCTGTTGAAATATTAACAGATAACGACATAACCAGCGCAACAGACACCCTTCCTGGTATTAGTTACGACATTAATATGCACGGCGTGGCAGAACCTCGTGGTGAACATTTATTATCAACACTTCGCCGTGATGACAGCGAAAGCACATCGGTTGCTAAAGTACTGCCAGACCAAGTAGGTGTTTATCATTTTCATGATGGTGAATATGAGCTTGAACAAACCTTAGAAGTTACGTGCCCTGATTTACACGGCGCGGCACAAAACCACGACTACGTGGCATTTGGCTGTAGCGATGGTGTGTTATTAGCCCACCAGCACGATGATGAATACGAAGCTGAAAAAATAGCGAACATTGCAGCCGTTGGCGATTTACGCATTGGTACTATATACGGTCATGAAGACAGTAAGACCTTTATTGGCGTTGCTTCTGGTCACAGTGGCGGCCCTGCTGTGATTGTAACTATTAACCCAGCGACAGCACAAATGGAAGAACTAGAATGGCAACTAGCCGATGGCGCAAGTGCTGTGTCGTACTCTTTTTCTGCCCATGGCGAGCACTTTTTAGTTTTAGACAGCCTAGGCTTTTTAAACGTACTTGAGGCACATGAAGACGACGGCGAAATGCACTGGGAACTTGCAGGTCAAGTTGATATTACCGAGCAAGATGTATCAACCATGCCAGAGGGCATGAGCTTTAGCATGACAGTGGCGCAAAATGGTCAGTTTGCTTATGTAGCCGACCCTATTGCTCAGCACGTTGTACAAGTACACCTTGAAGACCTAGAAATTGAAAGTGAGGTTGAGCTTACTTTTGCTCCTAGTGCAATTACTTGGCTTGGTATTGCACAAGAGGAAGAAGAAGACGATCACGACCACTAAGTTAATAAAAGCTCTGAGTAGCTAGCTTACTCTTTTATTGCATATTGAAAAATAAACCTATCATTAGCTTTACTAATGATAGGTTTTAAATGGTAACGTTTTCTAACGTCAGTAATTTTACAGTATTACTCACTTACAGTGCTGTATATCCAATCAAGCCCTTGTATTGCAGTAGTAGGAAATGCCGTTGCATGGCTCGCTCCTTCAATAACAACACTTTTTAATTGTATGTTGTCACTGTTAAGTCCATTAATTTTTTGTACCAATTGCTTGGCACCCTCAACCATATTTTGTCCTTCACCAAAGGCTGGGGTTTCCTTTGCTCCCACCGATATATAAACTTTTATAGGCACTTTAGGCTTATTTACTTGTAGCGCTAAGACTGCGTTGCTATCAAACCAAACAGACGGGCTACCAATAATATAATGGCTAAATAAATCGGGCTCTGTAAATAAAATAGTGGCACCTAATAAGCCGCCTAGCGAATTACCTATGTAGGTTTTGTGAGTGTGACTAGCTCGGTAGTTTTGCTCAATATAAGGAAACACAGTGTTTTTAATAAACTGAATATGGCCTTGCGCATTACCTGTTTGTTTTTTCCAATCGTTTGCAAAGGTAGGTGTGTAGTCTCTTATTCGACTAGCTGATCCAATAGAGCCTTTTTCGTAACCTATGGCGACAATAATCGCCTGCTGCATTTTTCCGGTATTCATAGGTAATCGTGTTGCCCCTGCCACTATAGGGAAGGTATACGGCGCATCGGTTAAGTAAATAACGGGATATGTTTTATTTAGCTTATTTTTATATGACTTAGGCAATTGAATGTAAACAGGATAAACGCGCTTACTAGACAGTTCGGTTAGTTGAATAACGCTACTTCTAGGAATTTCGTAAGGCGTATTTGCACTTAATTTAAAACACGTTAATACACAAAGTAATAATAACCATTTTAAAGGAGAATTAGTTTTCATATTAGGAGTCAATTCTTTTTAATTCGCTGCGCACAGGGAGGTCTTCGGGTTGGATTAAATCCCAAACCAAGCCTAGTTTTTCTAGCTTTTTAAGTACTAGCCAACCAACATCTAATTGACCTTTTTCCAATGCAAAATTGGCTGAACCAGGAAATGCGTGATGGTTGTTATGATAACTTTCACCCATTGTTAGCAACGCAGCAAAAGGGACGTTATAACCTTGAATACGCGCTTGGTTTACATGCCAATGCCTTTGACCAATATTATGTGCCAAGTAACCTATCAGCCAATGACCTATAATTGAGATGCTTACTCTCACGCATATACCCCAAATAACCCAAGATATACCTCCTAACAACAATAGTAAAAACGCTAAAGGGAGCTGTTGTAACATCCATGTTTTATCCATCCAACTATACACTCGACTTTCTATTACCTTAGTTTCTATATTAAATGTAGGTGAATTATTTAATCTAATATCGTAAAAGAGTTGCCAACAAAAGTCTTTCCACATAGGTTGCTTATGGCCAAAGTAATCATGACACGCAGGTTGTCGCTGCGCCCAGTCGCGCATATCATGGGTTTTAATCATACCAATTGGCCCAGCTAAACCCACAATGACACCTAAGTGTACAAAAAAGTATTCAAGCCAAAGCGGGCATTTATAACTCTTATGTATAAGCCTGCGATGCATACCCAATGAGTGTCCCAAACACAAAATGATGCTCGTCGTTGCAATAAATACCAGCAGCGCACTGAATGAAAATGTATACCACCCACCTAAAACGGCAGTTAATAGCATACCGCCAACCCATAACACCTTTATTGGAGATAAAACTACATCCCCGACGCTAGCATTACTTTGCTCACTAGTTATAACTCTTTCATTAGTATACATTGCGGCCCTAAGCTGTTTCAGGAATGAATAATTCACTTAAAAGCATATCTGCAGTTTGTCCAATGGCATATTTTTGAAGTGGACCAAAATACCAAGCAGGATCTAAAAATCGATAATAATAAATAGTCAGCATCACTTTTGTATTTTCATTATCTACTTTTATAAACCGGATTTCGGTCCCTTTTAGCTTTAGATAATTACTTATGTAGCTTGTATCTTCTAAAAAGGTGGTACGAATATAGTCATCTTCAACTTGAGTTAACTCAAGTTTCATATGCCCTTTGTGGGTATTTGTTACAAACCAACGATGATAAGTAAAATCAATATTATGTACATCTCCCGCCGATAATGTACCTGCATCTATATTGTTAGGCATAGGGAATAAACTTAACAGCCAATTACGCTCTATATTTAAATGCATTGGCTCAATAAGCTTATTTTTTATTTCTTCTGGGGTAACGCTGATAACTATATTTTTAGTTATTGAATATTCTCTTTCAAAGCTGGTACTTGGCACTACACCTTCAAATGCACTTAAAAAAATAACGACAGGTAAGATATGAGCGTAATGTGACCCTTTGTTTCTACTCTTTAAATAGCAGGATAGAAGCTGAAATAAGTACATAAGAAATAATACGCCAAAGTAAATGGGCATAAACATGATCACACATACAAAGCCCTCAAACAAAACAATCGACGTGCCAAACATAACAATTAACGACCACAATACTATATGTCCGTAATACCGATTTAAGCTTGGTTTTTCAGGCTTTTTAACTATGTACAGCAAAGCAACAGATACAAAAAAAGGGACGCCAACATAGAGCAAAGCGGTTCGGTCAAAGTTATAAGACATTAGTGCGCGAATGAGCAGCGAACAAACACCTATCAATAGTAGGATTGAAATATTTCTGCGCCGTTTACTTATATGACTAGGAGCTTTATTTTTCTGTGTTTTTACCATTACATACCCTGCATATTTTAATTTGCTATGAATACGTAATAATTGGCTTTATACCAAACAAACATGATCCATATGCCATTTTTATATTTCCAAAAAGCCTCTACTTAATGTGACTTGCAACCTATAAAAACCTAAATACACAGTTAAAGCAAGAAATTAAAGACAATAAAAAAGACGCGAATGCGCCTTTTTAAAAATATAATATGCTGATAATTATAAGCAATTACTATAAAACCTTACTTAGAACGATTTCGCCAACCACTCCATGCATCATCTTCTGGGTTAACTTTGTTTTTCTTCTTTTTCTTACCTGTGCCTTCAGGCTTTGCCATTGGCTTTTCGTTTTTAAGTGCAAGGGCCGCATCAAGGTTCGCTTGGTTAACCGCAAAACCGGTTACTTCTTCACGCTCTAAGCGCAGTTTGTTTTTCTTTTCGATTATTTTAAAGTGATGAAAGTCTTCATAATCAATTAACGATAATGCTAAACCCACTTCACCAGCACGGCCGCTTCGGCCAATTCGGTGCATATAATCAGCGGGGCTACGCGGTAAGTTAAAGTTAATAACAACAGGCAGTTTGGCAATATCTAAACCACGGGCTGCTATATCAGTGGCTATAAGCACTTCTATTTCGCCCACTTTAAACTTTTCGATTACGCGAGTACGCTCACTTTGACCTTTATCGCCATGGAATACTTGTGCGTTCACGCCGCGTTTTTCAAGTTTGCTTGCTAAGTGCTCACAGTCTTTTTTAGCGTTTACAAAAATAAGAGCTTGGCGCCATTTATGCGCTTTAATTAAATGCGCTAAAACCGTGGTTTTCTCACCTTTATTAACCGTAAATACGCGCTGTACTAAGGTACTTTCGTCTTTGCTTTGAACTTGTATTTCAACAGGGTTAGTTAACAACTCTTGCGTTAATTGAGTGACTTGCTCTGGGAAGGTTGCTGAAAACAACATAGTTTGTTTTTTAGCAGGCATTAACGCTAATAACTCAGCAAGCTCTTCGGTGAAGCCAAGGCTTAACATGCGGTCGGCTTCATCAAGCACTAAGGTTGTTACTTTATCGAGCTTAATAGCATTGCTTGAGATTAAATCGAGCAAACGCCCTGGCGTTGCAACAATAATATCGGCGCCGCCGCGCAGTGCCTGCATTTGTGTATTAACCGACACACCACCAAATACCGCCACCGTTTTAATTGCGCCATTAAAGTTAGCAGAATACGATTTAACGCTATCGGCCACCTGCGTAGCAAGCTCACGCGTCGGTACTAAAATAAGCCCCGTGACAAAGTTACCTTTACTCGCTGCTTTTTTAGCGCTTTGGGCTAGAAATAGGGTTTGTAGCATAGGTAAAGCAAAGGTTGCTGTTTTACCTGAGCCGGTATTTGCCCCCGCAATTAAATCGCTACCAGCAAGTACACTTGGAATCGCCTTAGCTTGAATTGGCGTAGGTTGGCTATATTCCAAATCGGTTAAACGAGCTTGTAGCTCTGGAATAAGGCCAAGATCGTTAAAGGTGCTAGGGCTTGTTGCTGAGGTCATGAATATTACGGGCTCATTGCTAAAAAAGTAGCCTGTAATTTTAGCGTATTTAGCGCTTATTAAGTAGGGATTAGTGATTTTAATGTGGTTTAGGAGCAGCTGCGCGATTCGAGCTACAAGCTCTAAGTACACTTTAGCTCTGATTATTTTTGCTCATTAATACGAAAAGGGAGTTTTCCCCTTTCTTTAAGATATAAAACGACCTGCACGCTCAACTAACTCAGGGTAATGTAATATCGAAAACTGTCGATTTTGGTTAAAGCTAAAGTTATGTAGGATCATATCGCCAAGCTCCGCTGAACATTGTTGAATTTCTGAAGATTTTGTTCCGGTTTTTCCTAGTAACTTGCTTATAATACTAATAATTTCACCTTCAAAAGCTTTCTTTGATTCCAAATTCGACTCTGGTTTATTCATTTTTCCAATAAAAATATTCCAATTTTGACTGGAACTAGAGTTAGTTTGAAATTTATCTTTCCACATTGGTATCATAATTTTATATAATTCTGGCTTACTTATTTTTAGAATAGCTAAAAATACTAACGGTAACGTATATATCCTTTCTTCAGTTGTTAGCTGAATAGCTTGTAAAACCTTAACGGCTTGTTCAATATCTCGTAAACCCGCATCACATAAAATAGCTGTTTGAGCCAGCAAATAAGCATTACCATTTTTATGCACAGCAATTAACTTATCATCATTAATAAGTTCTGTTTTCCATAAGTACTCAGAGTAAGACAAGCGATTTGGTGGTGGTAAATGATAAATTTGATCGAAAAACCTATTTAGGTATTTTTTAGATTCAAAGTCATTACCATAAATAGCTTTTATAGAATGACTTAATTGCTCGGATGCAGTAGCAACAACAAAATAAACGCGCGGTATTTGAAATAGATGTTTAATTGTCTCGAGTAGTTCAATGGCATAACTAGGCCTACATCTATCTAACTCATCTACGAATATGAAAATTGGCTTTATATCCTTACCAGCCTTTTTCGCGATCTCCCCTAAATTAGTCTTAAAAGTAACAATACTCTTTTCAATACTATCTTGATGTTCTAATGCAATATTTGTTGCTTGAGTAGTTAAACCTTCGACTAGTTTATTTATAGCTTTATTATCTACATCGGATGTTTTACTTGCTTCATCGCTGCCCAACATCAACTCGTTTATTTGATCGCGAGATAGGCCTGTCAATCTTTGTGCTATAAAAGATAAAAGCAGCGGGGCTGCGGCAAGCTTAAATTTATTCCATTTAGTTTTTTGGCTTGCGTTGGCCTTTTTACTAAAAAAAGGTTTTAACTCTTTATCGATTGCAGAAATAAAACCAAGCAAAGGGTTATCTGTAAAGTCCTTCTCCCAAGCATTAAAATAAACGACTTCGCACCCTTTTGATTTTAAATTACTTCGCCAATTTGTAAGAAAATAGGTTTTACCAAAGCCCCACTCTGCATCAATATTTAAAACAAAAGGTTCTTCTTTTTTTATTGTAAATCGATTGAGTAAATAGTCAGTTAGATATTTTGCATCTTCAACTCTATTTAACTTATCGTCATTCCATGGTGTCATTTCAGAGTTCCTGATTTTGTTTATAGCTATAATTGCCATGAAGTAATAAAAAGCTAAACTTTAATTTACACTCAAACAGTTAACTAATTTAAACCTGAGAAGGCTTTTCATCGTTAAGCTCTGCTTGCAACCTAGCTTTTGTTTCTTTTAAGTAATTTATATAAGGATATGAGTCGTCAGCAATCGCTAAAGCAGACTCCATATATTTAAGCGCTTGACGAGTATCACCCTGCATTTCATAGCCATAAGATAGGGCAGAAAGCGCATCGACTGATTTTGGATAGTTTTTTATATTGTATTTAAACACTGCAATAGCACGGTTAAATTGCTTGCTTCCCGCTAGGTTATAACCTAGTGATCTAACAGCTCGATCTGGTGGCGATATTTGCTCGCCCCATTGCTGAGATAAGTTTTGGTAATAAGCATCAATAGAGGCTACATCGTCAGTTAAATCACTTATAGGCATTTGTTTAGGCAAAAATAAGTTGTGATAGGCATTAAATGAACCAGCGGCCGAAGTCAGGTTATGCGAGACACCATCAAACGCATCACTAAAAAAGCGTAAACTTGGCAAGCTATTAGACTGCAAAGCTTGTTGCAGTTCATTGTATCGCTCACGCATTATGCCTGCTTCTTCGCCTATATTAATGTAAACATAGTTACTTAGGTCTTTTGATTTATTGATAAACGACTTAGTCGCCTTTACCGGTGCGCCATAGTTCCACCAAACCGCAGGGCTGTAAGCAATATGCGCTTGGAAAAGCTCAGGGTTAGCTTGCATAGTATAAAGTGCAAACACGCCTGCCGCAGAGGCCCCTGCGATCACATTATAATTGTGCGTACGATAACTTTTATTAATAAAGGGCATAAGCTCTTGCTCTATAAATGCTAAAAACGTTGCTGCGCCACCGCCTTCACCTACCGGGCCTTGTGGCTCTTTATTAATTGTGGGGTATAAATCTCTTAAGCGATTGGTGTTTTCAATAGCGACAATAATAACCTCTGGCGCACGGTTATCATTTTGTAAACGCTCAATAACAGCGCTGGCAAGCGGTATATTACCCGCGCCATCTAAGCGATAAATGACCGGATAAACTTTGTTTGGATTAGCTTGATAACTCTTTGGAAGCTGGACTACAACTGTGCGCTCTTCGTTTAAAACGGCTGATTTAATAGTATGTGTTTGTTGCGTATAACTAATGGTTTGCTGTTTTAAATCAGGCTCTGCAAGTGTGCCACTAGAATAAAATATAAATAAACTACATATAAAAACAGCGGTTAATAAACGCATGACTAATCCCTTAGAAAATAATAAGTTATTAAAGCTAACAGACTTTTAGGCACAAAAAAAGCGCCTTAAGCGCTTTTTTAACATTAATAAAAATCTATAACCTTTTGATTTTACTCAACAGTAACAGATTTAGCTAAGTTACGTGGTTGATCAACGTCGGTACCTTTAATTACCGCTACGTAGTACGACAGTAACTGCAATGGCAGTGTGTAAACAATTGGCGCAATAATGTCGTCAGTGTGGTTTACGTTGATTACACGCATTGTGTCGTCTGACTCAAAGTGTGAATCTTTATCTGCGAATACGTAAATAATGCCGCCACGTGCGCGTACTTCTTCTACGTTTGATTTAAGCTTTTCTAATAGCTCATTGTTTGGCGCTACAACAATAATTGGCATATCGGCATCAATAAGTGCAAGTGGGCCATGTTTAAGCTCGCCCGCTGCGTAGGCTTCTGCGTGAATGTACGAAATTTCTTTAAGTTTAAGCGCACCTTCCATTGCGATTGGGTACTGTGAACCACGACCTAAAAACAGTGAGTGGTGTTTATCGGCAAACTCTTCTGCAAGGTCTGCAATACCATCAGCTAGTAGCAATGTTTCTTCAAGCTTAGCGGGAAGTACTTTTATAGCATTTACAATGGCGCTTTGATCAAGCTGTTTTTCTTGCGCTATAGACGCAGTAAGCATTAACAAACCAACTAATTGTGTGGTAAACGCTTTAGTAGAAGCAACGCCAATTTCAGCGCCGGCTTTAGTCATAAACGCAAGGTCTGATTCGCGCACAAGCGATGAGCCCGGTACGTTACAAATGGTCATTGATGCCATGTAACCTTGCTCTTTGGCTAAGCGTAATGCCGCTAGCGTATCGGCTGTTTCACCCGATTGTGAAATAGTCACAAGTAGGCTGTTTTCGTGTACATACGATTGGCGGTAACGGAACTCAGAGGCAATCTCAACATTACAGCTAACGCCTGCAAATTGCTCAAGCCAGTAACGGGCAACCATACCTGAATGGTATGACGTACCACAGGCAATAATTTGTACGTGTTTTACGTCTTTAAATATTTGCTGAGCGCTGTCGCCAAAGGCGTCAATTGCTACGCGGTCGTCGTTTAAACGTCCTTCAAGGGTATTGCGTACCGCAAGTGGTTGCTCGTAAATTTCTTTTAGCATGTAGTGGCGGTAGTCGCCTTTGCCTGATGCGTCTTGCGTGATGTTTGATTCAATCACTTCGCGCTCTACGGCGTCGCCATTTTCATCAAAAATTTCAACTGTGTCGCGGGTAATACGGGCTACGTCGCCTTCTTCTAAAAATATAAAGCTGCGAGTAACCGGTAATAGTGCTAATTGATCAGAGGCAATAAAGTTTTCGCCAAGGCCTAAACCAATAACAAGCGGGCTACCTGAGCGCGCTACGATGATTTCGTTGTCGTTTGCTTTATCAAATACAACTGTACCAAACGCACCTTCAAATTGCTTAACCGCAGCTTGTACTGATGCAAGTAACGTAGTGTGTTGCTTACGAAGCCTATGAATTAAGTGCACCATTACTTCGGTATCGGTTTCAGATAAGAACTCGTAGCCCTCTTCTTTAAGCGATGCGCGTAGGCTTGCGTGGTTTTCAATAATACCGTTATGCACAAGTGCTAGCTGGTTGTTTGATACATGCGGGTGAGCGTTTTCTTCAGTAACGCTACCGTGTGTTGCCCAGCGTGTGTGTGCAATACCTGTATGGCCGCTAACGCCTGCTTTCTCAAGTGCAGCTTCTACGTTTACTACTTTACCTACTGCTTTCACAGTATTTAGTGTAGAGCCTTCTAAAAGTGCTACACCGGCAGAGTCGTAACCACGGTACTCAAGACGTTTAAGGCCTTCAACTAAAATTTTATTTACTGGACGTTCTGCAACTGCCCCAACTATTCCACACATAGTGTCTCCATTAATTTTTTAATTCTAGTAACTCGCTTTGTAGTTACTAATCAATAATCTCTGCACAAATTAGTTTTACACCACACGCCTCAATCGCTTTGCGTTTATCATCTGCTAAGCCAGTATCGGTTATTAAAGTGGTAACTATTTTCCACGGTAATTCTAAATTTGGTATTTTTCGGCCAATCTTATCTGATTCAACCATTACTATTACTTCACGGGCGGCCTTTGCCATTACTTGGCTTAAGCCGACTAGTTCATTAAAGGTAGTCGTGCCGCGCTTTACATCTATGCCATCTGCACCAATAAATAATTGATCGAAGTCATAAGAGCATAATACGTTTTCGGCAACTTGCCCCTGAAACGACTCAGAATGTGGATCCCATGTACCACCGGTCATTAAAAGTGTTGGCTCGTTTTCAAGTGAAAGTAAACGGCTCGCCACTTTAATCGCATTGGTCATTACAACTAACCCGCGTTTATTTGCAAGTTCTGGGATCATTGCGGCCGTAGTACGCCCGCTATCAATAATAATGCGGTTATGATCTTTTATAAGTGCAGCCGCCGCTTTTGCTATTGCGACTTTGCGCTTGGAGTCTATTTCGTCACTCACTATCTCTTTAGGCAGTGCAATAGCTCCACCGTAACGGCGCAGTAACAAGCCACTTTTTTCAAGCGCGGTTAAATCTTTTCGAATGGTTACTTCAGATGTTTGAAACTGCTCAGCAAGCTTTTCAACAGCCACTTCACCCAAATCATTTACCTGAGTTAAAATTAAGTGACGACGTTGCTGTGTGTTTCGTTTAGTCATAGAGTAATATTTTAAGTTTCGTTTCGAAAGTTATGAGATTTTAAACGAAACATAATAAATGGCAAGTGAATGAGTAAAAATAAAGCAGCTTTCAACGAGTAATAATAAAGGTAAAATAGCTTTAGCACCTTTTAACTAAACAAAGAAACCCTAATGCAGCCATTTAATAGCTTAAACAAAGAGCTTTTAGCCCTACGTAAACAAACCGGCGAAATATGCCGACTCTTTAATAAAAGCCCGAGTAAAGGCAATTTAAAACGCATTAAAGAGCTCTTCGCTCAATGCGGTGAAGGGGTAATTATAGAATCAGGTTTTCACTGCGATTATGGTAATCAAATAACTATTGGTGATCGTAGCTTCATAAATATTAACTGCACTATATTAGATGCCCCAATTAGTGAAGCTTCAATAACAATTGGTGATGACTGTTTAATTGGCCCTAATGTTCAGCTATTAGCGGTATCCCATGCTGTTAACCCTACACAGCGTCTCAATAAAGAAAACTTTGCATCACCTATCACAATAGGTAATAACGTGTGGATTGGTGCGGGAGTTATCGTTTTAGCGGGTGTTACCATTGGTGATAATGCTGTCGTGGGCGCAGGATCAGTAGTAACCAAAAGTGTGGCTCCGAACACTGTTGTTGCTGGCAATCCTGCTCGTGAAATAAGAGCATTGTAATTATTATCAATGTATTTTTAGTGTCGGGAGTCACGTTAAAATGATGCACTATCATCGCCCAATGTATTGGATAGCCAAAACACTGTTCACAAAGAGGCGCTTCGCTTAGGAGACGCTGCGCTTTAGAGAAAGAAATGCTTAATTTTACTTTTTCTATAGACGTAAAAAAGCCCGACTCTTTCGAATCGGGCTTTCTTGT
>NZ_BAAJML010000012.1:0-114848 GCF_057547735.1 Pseudoalteromonas sp. NH0006-46
GAGTCAGGTTGGAAACTGATAATAACTAATTATACACCTATCTAAATTTTGAAATTAAGATGGATGTCAGTCTAATAAATAGTTTGTTCGGAGCAATTTTCGCTACGTTTCAAATGCCCGCTGAGCTAGGCAGCAGTAAACAAGGAAGTATTTTGATTTATAGATTTTTATCAATATTCGCAGTGCTCTTTTTATTATCAGCTTGCACAACAGGAAAGCTTTATTACACGAAGGCTTCTGGCGAACGTGTTTTAGGGTGTGATGTGGAGTTTGTTGGTTTACCAAGTGTAGACAAGTTTGCGGTTGAATATGCACTAAGCCTTTGCGCAAAAAGCTCTGTTAAAAAAGGGTATTCCATAGATAAAGAAATGGAGTATCTACTTACCCTAGATCTTCAAATTCCAGAGCCAAAATGTGGTGAATCATGGAACCATAAGTCGGTAAAAAAGCTGTATAAAACTGGTAAACTGTCAAAGAAGGAATATGGCTATATTGTGGCTCACATAGACCTGGGTTTAGCGGTTGTTAATGAATGTTCACCTTTAGCTCAATAAACTTAATCATTTGGAGTGTTTGGGCGAGACATGCAGGATGGCTTCGCCACTTATCCGACCTACCCAACTAGTTAGCTTTTTTCACAAACTTGGCTGTTACCATCATTTCGCCAATGCCATCTACTTTACAATCTAGCTCATGATCTTTTTTATCAAGCACTCGCCTTACGACCGCTTTGGTGCCAATTTTAATAACTTGTGAGCTGCCTTTTATTTTTAAATCTTTGGCTACGGTTACTTTATCGCCATCAGTAAGTAGGGTGCCGTTGGCATCTTTAACTAAAATTGCGTTTTCATCCTTTGTACTATTTGGGTTCCATTCATAGGCGCACTCAGGGCAAATAAGCAGTTGCTGGTCTTCGTAGACATATTCAGATTGGCACTGTGGGCAGGCTGGGTGTGACATTTTTAACGCTCATAAAATAGTAATTTTGCGTATTTTAATCTGCATTAATTGGAAAATATAGTTAATCAATATTTTTTATCTTTACGCTAAAAATATCTCGTTTGTGTGGTTTTTAAAAAGGGCATATAAAGCAGATGTCGCCTAAGCAATTTAGGCGCTAACACTTACAGTAGGTATTTGTTAAAGCACCCATCGGATTAAGTGATACGCGCAATGCACACTTAGTACGATGGGTGTTTCTATTTATAGTGCGATAATTTAAAGATCGCACGCATTTATATTTGGCTTACTACCGATTGGTATAACTAGGAAAAGTCGTGTTTAAAACCTTAATAGTGGTTGATAACAACGAGCAAACACTTGCTCAATCTTTCGAAAATGTAATTACGTTTAATAGTTACTTACGTGATTACCCAAAACATAATGAACCTAAAACTCGCATTATTAATTTATGCGACTCAAGCCAATACTTGAGTAAGGGTTACTATTGCTCATTGCTTGCAGAGGCCCGCAAGCACCAAGTGTTACCCAGTGTAAAAACAATAAACGCGCTTCGAGGCGGCCACGCACCTATGTTAAATGTGGGTCAAATTGATGGCGCAGTATATTTTGGTGATGCCTTAAACGAATTACAAAGTAAAGCGGCTAAATCGGTATTTAAACAATACCCAGCGCCTATTTTATTTGTAGATGAACAAGGTTTGTTACAGCAAGGTTCGCTTAGCTCTTTAAACGAGGAGCAATACAGCAATTTTGTAGCAAAACTAAATATGTTTACCCAAACTCAATGGCGCATTGGCAATGTGCAGCGCCGTTTTAGATGGGATATGGCAATACTCGTTGATCATAACGAAAAAGTACCACCGAGTGATAAAGACGCCATTGCCCGTTTTATAAAAGCAGCGGCCAAACATGGTATTAATGCACAAGCATTGAGCTTTGACGAAATAGACAACATTGCCCAGTTTGATGCGTTATTTATTCGCCAAACTACAGCGATTGACCATCCAACGTATCGCCTTGCAAGTAAAGCGCAAAGCCTTGGTTTAGTGGTAATAGACGATGCTGAGTCTATTTTACGTTGTTGTAATAAAGTGTACTTACACGATGCGTTTAATTATCAAAAAGTGCCCAGTTTAAAAACGGTTGTAGTGGCTGATCAATCAGCGCAAACGCTTGAGCAATTAGAAGAGGCGTTTACCTATCCGCTTGTGTTAAAAATGCCTGAAGGGTCGTTCTCAAAAGGGGTGTTTAAAGTTGCAAACCGCAGTGAGCTTGAAGCTAAATTAACCGAGCTGTTTGAATATAGCGCATTGGTACTTGCACAAGAATACATGTACACAGAATACGATTGGCGAGTGGGTGTGTTAAATGGCCGCGCTATCTATGCGTGTCGTTACTTAATGGCGCGCAACCATTGGCAAATTTATAACCATGACGCTAAGCGGTTTTTCTCGGGGGGCTTTGAAACGCTACCAACCTTTGAGTTACCAAAAGCTGTATTAGATGCCGCATTAAAAGCATGTAAAACTGTGGGGAAAGGCTTATATGGCGTTGATGTTAAAGAGCATCAGGGCCGTGCTTATGTACTTGAAGTAAATGACAATCCAAGTATTGATCACAAAGTAGAAGACGGCTATTTAGGCGACGAGCTATACATGATCATTATGGACGAATTTAAACAACGTTTAGAAGCCCGAGGCCGTGGATAATAACATGAGTAACCTTGTTATTCGAAAGGCACTTAACAGTGATTTAAACGCACTGATTTACGTTGAAAACGTCTGCTTTAATAACGACAAATTGAGCCCGCGTAGTTTAAAACGCTGGTTAAGTGCTAAGCACGGTATTTTACTAATTGCAGAAAATGGCGAGCAAGTATGCGGCTATGGGCTTGTGTGGTGCCATAAAGGTACACGTTTAGCGCGTTTATATTCGCTAGCTGTAAAACCCACAATGCAAGGTAAAGGCATTGCCAAAATGCTATTAGCTGCGCTTGAAAAACAAACCTGTGAGCGTGGGCGTATTTACCTTCGCTTAGAAGTGGCTGTAAATAACGACAGTGCGATAGGGCTTTATAAAAGTTTGGGTTACAGAGTCTTTGGCCAATACAGCGATTATTATGACGATCATAGTGATGCGCTGCGAATGCAAAAAAATATTCGCCAAACGAGTGAGTTAAAAGTAGCGCGATTAACGCCGTGGTATCAGCAAACTACCGAGTTTACCTGTGGGCCTGCGGCGTTATTAATGGCAATGGGGGCACTTAAGCCAACAACCGAGCTTAGCCAATCACACGAGCTGGCACTGTGGCGTGAAGGCACCACCATTTTTATGACCTCAGGGCATGGTGGTTGCCATCCGTTTGGTTTAGCACTTGCCGCTAACAAACGCGGCTTTAAAAGCGAGGTCATGGTTAATACCACAGAGCCTTTGTTTTTAGATGGCGTACGCAATGAGAACAAAAAAGTGGTACTAGCAACAGTGCATCAACAATTTGTTGATGGCATTGCACAGGCAAATATACCGCTGATGCACAAAGACGTAGAGCTTGAGCATATTGAACAGTGGTTAAGCCAAGGCTTTAGCGTACTGTTATTGATTAGTACATACAGTTTTGATGGTAAAAAATCACCGCATTGGGTGTGCGTTACCCACCTTGATGAGCACTGCGTGTATGTTCACGACCCATTTTGCGAGCCAGGAAGCGACAAACAACTCGCAATAGATTGCCAGTACGTGCCTATAGCGCGCAGTGATTTTAGTAAAATGTCAGCATTTGGTGGCCAACGGCTAAGAACCGCAGTAGCCATTGCTAATAATTAATAGGTATTAATTAAAGAGTGACTTTTTTAGATTTAATTGATGTAGCCCCTTATTCGTGGGCAGCCATTGGCACCGCCGCTTTTTGCGGTGCCATAATTGGTATAGAGCGCCAGTTACGAGGTAAACCTGTGGGTATTCGTACCTCAGCGTTAATAACGCTGGGCACGTATTTGTTTTTATCGACCGCGTTTAACTTACAAGGCGATGTGATTGATCATTCTCGTGTAGTGGGGCAAATAATTACAGGCATAGGCTTTTTAGGCGCTGGGGTCATGCTTGCAAAAGACGGCGCCGTAGTAGGGGTTACCTCAGCTGCAACCATTTGGGTGCTTGCCTCAATTGGCGTAATGATAGCCACCGACAATTTAGGCGCTGCTATTAAACTTTCAGTGCTGGTGGTTGGTATTTTATATGGTGTAGATGTACTTGAAGCAAAATTTAAAAGCTTAAGTAAAGGCGTACACGCTAAAGTAAAAAACTATCAAAAGCGTTACTACCGAAAAGACTTTAACGACATAGAACGCCACTAATTTAGTGGCGTTTTTGCATTAGCCAAATAATTTTCTTCTTACTACTTTTCTGTACTCGCTTGGCGTTTGGCTTAGCACTTTTTTAAACACGCGAGTTAAATGACCTTGGTCGTTATAGCCAACCTCAAGCGCCACTTCTTGAATAGTTAAATTAGACGACGCTAATAATTCTTTAGCTCCTTCAACCCGTAATTGCTGCCAATATTCTATAGGGCTTTGATTAGTGGCAAGCTTAAAACGCCGTGTGAAGGTACGGTAGCTTAAACTAAATTGTGCCGCTACTTCTTGAAGGTTTAATTCGCTGGCTAGATTAGTTTTAAGCCAAAACTGAATTTGCGCTATGAGTTCATCTGGGTGGCGGTCAACCGCGCCTTCAAGGTAGCGCTGATCTTCGTAAGGTTTTCGTACTTCGTGCGAAAAGTTACGTTCTACGTGCTGCGCAGCGGCTTTGCCGTAATATTGGCTAATAATATGTACGATCACATCGGCAAGGGCATTTAAGCTTGCCACCGTATACATGCGCTCAGATTGGGTTATAAAAAAGTCGGGTTTTAGGCTTACTAATGGGTAGTCGTGGCTAAATTGTTTTGCATAATGCCAGTGGGTTGTTGCAGGGTGCCCATCAAGTAACCCTGCCTCTGCAATTAAGCAGTTACCAGTGCCCACACCAATTATATGGCTGCCAGTTTCAAAGCTTTCTTGTAGCCATTCAACAATTTCTTTATTAGTACGAACGACAGGGCGTGGGTTTCGCCAAATGCCGGGGACTATAATTAAATCGTTATATGGTGCGTTGGCAGTCGTGAAGTCGGGAACTATAGCAAGGCCTGTACGGGTTTGTATTGGCTCATTATTTTTAGCAATTAAATTTATACTAAGTGGTCTAAAGTCAGCTTGGTTTAAGTGGCCTTTTGCATAGGCTTCGCCCGCTCTCAGCATTTCAATGGGGAGCGTTAAACTGGTAATGAGTAAGTGTGGGTACACAGTGATTGCAATGTTTAGCGCGGGGTTAAGCGATTTTTTATTCATTTCAATGCTCCGACCAGTACTTTTTGGCCTTTTGTGCAAAATATTTGGCTATTAAAGCATAAAGAGTTGTTATTAATCCAATTAAACTGTTTGCTTCTCCAATAACACGCATTAAAGGTTAATTATGACAGCATTACCCATAATAGTAGGCATGGGCGGTATAAACGCCGCAGGCCGAACTTCTTTTCATCAAGGTTACCGCCGTATCGTATTAGATGCATTAAACGCACAAGATCGTAGTGAAACATTTCTAGGCCTCGCCACATTAATGAACTTGGTAAGCGTTGTTGATGGTAACCTTCAAGATTCAAATGGTAATAATGTTGAGCAAAGCGACATAGAAGCACGCTTTGGTGAGCAAATTATTGCTGGTACACTTATTCGTAAAATTGAAAAAGAACATTTTGATGCAGATGCCACGCCTTGGCAGCAAAAAATGACGTTAAAGACATCTGATGAAAACGCAATTGTATTTGAAACTCGCGCACGTGATTTACCAACCCCTGTGCCTGCAAGCTGGAATGTGCAAGAGCTTGACGGCAAAAAAGTAAAAGTAACCATAGCCGCAGACTTAGACGTAAAGCTTGATTCTACCCGTGACAACCCAATTAAATCGGCAGGGCAGCTTCCTACTGGGTTTGACCCATCAATTATGTATAACAGCCGTTATCAGCCTCGCGGTTTGCAAGCCACCATTTTTGCTGCAAACGACGCGATTAAATCAACAGGCCTTGACTGGCAACGCATAATGAATAGCGTAGAGCCAGATAAAATTGGTACCTATTCAGCCTCTGTTATTGGCCAAATGGACGACAAAGGGTTAGGTGGTTTAGTTAAAGCGCGTCAGCAGGGCGATCGCGTTAGTACTAAGCAATTAGCACTGGGTTTAAACACGATGTCGACTGATTTTATAAACGCGTACGTTACCGGTAATGTAGGCACTACGTTTTCTACCTCAGGGGCATGTGCCACTTTTTTATATAACTTACGCGCTGCAGTAAACGACATTCAAGCTGGGCGTACCCGTGTTGCAGTTGTTGCAAGTGTTGAATGCGCTATTACGCCTGAGGTAGTTGAAGGGTTTGGTAATATGAGCGCGCTTGCAAATGTTGAAGGCCTGCGCCGTTTAGATAACTTAAGTAGTGAACAAGAGCCCGATTACCGTAAAAGCAGCCGCCCATTTGGTGAGAACTGCGGTTTTACCTTAGGTGAGGGGGCTCAGGTTGCTATATTAATGGATGATGCACTGGCTCTGGAACTCGGTGCAGACATTATGGGCTCAGTACCTGATGTATTTGTAAATGCCGATGGTATTAAAAAATCAATAACCTCACCGGGCCCAGGTAATTATATTACCATGGCTAAATCTGCGGCATTGGCAACAAGCTTATTAGGTAAAGAGGCGCTTCAAAATCGCAGCTTTATTTTAGCGCACGGTTCAAGTACGCCGCAAAACAGAGTAACTGAGTCACTTATTTATCACAAAGTAGCGCAAACCTTTGCTATTGATAACTGGAAAGTAACGGCGCCAAAAGCTTATGTAGGGCATACAATTGCACCTGCTAGTGGCGACCAGCTAGCGATTGCGCTGGGTGTATTTAGTCATAATATTATGCCGGGTATTACTACCATAGATAAAGTTGCTGACGATGTTTATGCAGATCACTTAGATATACGAAACAGTCATTACGATTGCGGCGATATGGACATAGCCTTTATAAACTCAAAAGGCTTTGGCGGTAATAACGCCACAGCGACTGTACTTAGCGCTAAAGTGACACTACAAATGCTTGCTAAGCGCCATGGTCATGAGGTTATGAGTCATTATGCAGATAAAAATACATCTGTTGTTGCTGCGCAAAATACCTATAGAGCACAGGCTGACCTTGGCAAGTACGAATTAGTATACCGTTTTGGCGATGGCGCCATTGACGATAACGACATTGTAATTGGCGAAGACGGTATTGAACTACCAGGTTTTGATAAAGCCATCTCGTTTAGTACAACCCACTCCTATCAAGATATGTTTTAAGCACACATACTTGAAACCCAAGGCGCTTTATTAAGCGCCTTTTTTATATTTATGAGCTTATTAGTCTATAGTTAAATTTTGGTTAGTTATAAATATAAGCTTGCATCTTTTTATAATGTTTGTTCCATAATAGCTACTTTGCGTTCTAGGATGGATAATCAAATGAAAAAACTCTCTATAGCTCTTTCTATAATACCTGCATTAACTTGTGTGCCAGTAATGGCAGATTTTGTGCCAGCTGAAGTTGTTAAGGACAACTACAATAAACAAACAAATACATCTTCTCGTGTGTCACGCTTTGAAGGCTTAAATTTAAGTAGTTATGTTGTGAATGAAAGTGGTCAAGTTAGTGATATTGAAATTGTTGCATCTATCGGGCAAGACAAATACAAAAGAGAAGTTGTAGAGTATGTGTCAAAACTAAATTACAAGAGTGCTCAGGTCGATGGTAAATCAGTGCCAAGTGCAAAGCTTATTACTGTAACGTCTCAAAATTTACACTTGGGATACACTAATGACAAAGCAACGCATGGCTTTTTTAATGATTATGAAGCGGCAAGTAATTTAATTAATGAAAAAAAACTAGACGAAGCGCAAAGTAAAATAATAGAGCTAGAACGCGACCATGCCAAAAATACTGTTGAAATAGTATTACTTTCATGGTTAAAAAGTCAGCATAGCTATTTTACGAAAGATTGGAACGGCTTTGACAAACACATTAACAATGCATTTTTGTTCAGAGATAATTTACCAGATCAGATAAAAGTGCGAGTGGTAAAAAATGCTTTGCAATGGTTTATTTCTAAACAGGATTACGTGCGCGCTTATGATGCAATTGATGCCCTAGGAAACATTAAAGCCTTTGTTTTTACAGATGAAAATAAACAACAGTTGTTAACTCAAGTTAATGATATTTATAAAAACTCAGACGATATAAACCAGCAGATAATGATTGAAACAGATCAAGCTGTTATGCCTTTATTGTCTAAAAGTGAGGTGGTGCTTGAATCAGCAATGCCACTTAGCAAGGTTCAACTGCGCTGTGAAAATAAAGTGGTAAATTACAACACAAGCGCTATTGATAAAATTACTATTTCTAAAGACGATTTACGCTGTGGATTATTAATTAAAAGTGCGCAAGCACAAACGGTCACTTTAAAACAAAGTGGTTATGCTTTTTTGTAAATAGCTAACAACATAGTCTTAATAAAAACCCCAATAATTGGGGTTTTTTATGCTTAAGCTATATTACTTTAATTTTTTTACATACCTGAGCGTTATAAAGTTAATTATAGCCAGCAAAATGGCTACTTCATATCGGTTATTTGCCACAGCAATACCAATTAAACCCATGTTCCATATGCTCGCTGCGGTTGCAGTACCTGATGTTGACTGGTTATTCTTCAAAATTGCGCCACCACCAATAAATCCGATGCCGGTTATAATTCCTTGTAGCATTTTAGATTGTGCTTCAGATGAGTCTAACACCGACATAGCTATAAGTGCGTACCCGCACGATGCAACCGCGACTAAAGGAAATGTTCTTAGCCCAGCCCCATCTTTACTGCGCTCTCTGTCGTATGCCATTGGCAATGCGAGAGCGTAGGCAATGCCTAAATGAATTAAGTTATCTAAGATTTCGTTCCACTGTAAATCAAATTCCATTGCTATTCTCGATTAAATAAACTTAAGTTACAAAAGCAAGTGCCGCGCCAAATATAAAAACATTAAAAATCAATGAGTTGCTTTTCATACCAGGTTGGTTGAGAGCATATTTAGTAAAATGTACACATTGGTTTATCACTTTTACCTCATGTGTTTATAGGTGTATTTAAATTGGTTTTACAACTTTTTACAGTCTTAATTTTATAATCGTTTAGTATTTATAAATATTTTAGAGGAGGGGATTATGAAATTATTAGTAACTATTTTAATAAGTGTGTTTTTAAGTGGTTGCACGGTGGCAGGAGTTTTAATAGATGGGCATGCCCAAAATAACGAAAAATTAAATCAAAATATGAATAGCACTGCTCGTTCAGATCCTTACAAAGATCCCTTTAAACCCATTGCAAAAGATAGAGAAGGGTTTTCTTTTACAAAATTAGGTTTAAAAATTGATTCTGCATTAGTCGACTTTGTCAGTGTGGAGAATAATCAACAGCGCAAAGTGTGTAGAAAGGTAGGTAAAAGTTTAAAAGAGTGCGTAGAACTAGAGAATCCAGAACTACACACTAACGAGGCTACGCAGTTAAAAACTGACTATGAAATAATAAGTGTTGGTCAATAAAGCTACTGATGAAAAAGTAACTATGGTCGTAACCTTCTTGCATTTCAAGCGTTAACGGGTAACTCTTATCGTGAGCAACTGCCACTAGGTTTTGTGGTTTTAGTTGCTCTTCTAAAAAACCATCGGCATCACCCTGCGATAGCAGCATAGGTAGGTAATCCGCTTGCTTTGCTAGTTTCATAAGTTCGCAGGTATCGTATTGCGCCCAAAGTGATTTATTGTCACCTAAATAACCAGTAAATGCTTTTATCCCCCAAGGGCAATTTATTGGGTTAACTATTGGGCTAAACGCAGAGGCACTTACATAGGCTGTTGGATTTTTAAGTGCAAGCATTAAAGCACCGTGCCCACCCATAGAATGACCACTAATGGCTTTGGTACTTGTTACTGGAAAATGCTGTTCAATAAGCGCAGGTAGCTCATTAACCACGTAGTCGTACATATTAAAATGTGTGTTGTAAGGTGCTTGCGTTGCATTAACATAAAAGCCAGCACCTTGCCCAAAGTCGTAATTATCATCGTTGGGTACATTATCGCCACGCGGGCTCGTATCGGGTGCCACTATTGCAAAACCCAGCTCGGCGGCTTTTTTAAAAGCGCCTGCTTTTTGCATAAAATTTTCGTCGGTGCAGGTTAAACCCGATAGCCAATAAAGCACAGGTACTTTGTTTTTTTCACTTGCATCAGGTGGTAAAAATACTGCAAAACGCATAGTGCAATGGGTACTTGTTGCAGCATGAGTATATTGCTTATGCCAACCACCGGCTACTTTTGTACTTGATATATTCTCTAACATAATAATCCTTAAAAGCCGTAAACTTTTTGGTTTTACGGCTTTTTATTAAGTCGTTTACTAAGTGCTTATTAGTAATGAATTACGGTACGAATACTTTTACCTTCGTGCATTAAATCAAACGCGTCGTTAATTTCCTCAAGGCTCATTGTGTGGGTAATAAAGTCGTTTAACGCAAATTCACCCGCCATGTAGCGCTCAACAATTTCAGGAAGTTGCGAGCGGCCTTTAACACCACCAAATGCGCTACCACGCCATACTCGGCCAGTTACCAGTTGGAAAGGACGTGTAGAAATTTCTTGGCCAGCACCGGCTACACCAATAATTACAGATTCCCCCCAACCTTTATGACAACACTCAAGTGCAGAGCGCATTACATCAACATTACCAATACATTCAAACGAGTAGTCAACACCACCGTCAGTCATTTCAACAATTACTTCTTGAATTGGTTTGTCGAAGTCTTTAGGGTTTATTAAATCAGTTGCGCCAAGTTTAGTGGCAAGGTCAAATTTACTGGTGTTAATGTCTACACCAATAATACGACTCGCGCCTGCCATTTTTGCACCAATAATTGCAGATAAACCAATACCACCCAGGCCAAATATAGCAACGGTATCGCCTTCTTTAACTTTGGCTGTGTTAGTTACCGCACCCATTCCGGTTGTTACACCACACCCTAATAAACAAATTTCTTCTAAAGAAGCTTCTTTGTTTACTTTGGCTAATGAGATTTCTGGAAGTACTGTGTACTCAGAAAACGTAGACGTACCCATGTAGTGATAAATTGGTTGGCCATCTTTAAAAAAGCGAGTTGTGCCGTCTGGCATTAAGCCTTTACCTTGGGTTTCACGTACTGCTGAACACAAGTTAGTTTTGCCAGATGTACACATTTTACAAACGCCACATTCCGCTGTGTATAAAGGAATAACATGATCGCCCACTTCAACACTTGTTACGCCTTCGCCAACTGCGTATACAACGCCTGCGCCTTCGTGGCCTAAAATAGCTGGGAATATGCCTTCAGGATCTTCACCTGATAAGGTAAATGCATCGGTATGACAAACACCAGTAGCAGTAATTTTTACCATTACTTCGCCTTTTTTAGGCATCATCACATCAACTTCTTCTACGCTTAAAGGTTGGTTTGGGCCCCAAGCAATCGCCGCTTTTGATTTAATAAATTCAGACATGTGTTTATCCTTTGTAGTGGTATTAAATATCAATTGTAGACCCAATTTGTTTGGGTGATGCGACTATTGTATTTGTTTCTCATATAATGATAATCTCTGATTTATTAAAACACTTTTACAGTATGGTAATAATGGCACGTTGGGACGGGATTGACGAATTTATAGCAGTCGGTGAAGAGGGGAGCTTTACTGCTGCGGCAAAAACGTTAGGGCTTTCGGTTGCGCATATTAGCCGGCATGTAACCGCCCTTGAGCAACGTTTAAATACCCAGCTTTTAACGCGTACTACCCGCAAAGTGGTTCTTACCAAAGAGGGTGAGATTTTTTTACATCAAATAAAGCACTTACAGCATGCAATGGACGATGCTACGCAAGGCCTTGCAACACATCAAACTACGCCTAAAGGAAAAATTAAGTTAACGGCCCCTGTCATGTATGGGGAGACATTTATTATGCCTATTGTGCACAATTTTATGCACGATCACCCTGAAGTAGAAGTTATTGCCACCTTAAGTAACGAACAAGAAGATTTATTAGATGGAGGGTTTGATTTAGCAATACGGTTAGGGCATTTAAAAGATTCAAGTTTAAAAGCTCGAAGGTTAAGTGCTCGGCGCTTTATTATGTGTGCATCGCCTTCATATTTAAGGCGCTTTGGTGAGCCACATACGTTGGGGGAATTAAATAATCACCAGTGCTTAATAGGTAATAGCAGTTATTGGCGTGTAAACGAAAATGAGCGTGAAAAACACATTAAAATTGCTGGTAGGCTACAGTGCAATAGTGGGTGGGCACTTGTTGATGGTGCTAAAAAAGGCTTAGGAATTGTACAACTGCCTGACTATTACATAGGGAACGAGATTAACAGTGGTGAACTTGTGCCTATTTTAACGTCATACCAACCTAAGCAAGAAGGTGTGTGGGGTGTTTACCCGCCGCGCCAGTTTGTAGCTACTAATGTACGTGTATTGCTAGATTATTTAGTTGCTGACCTCAAAGCGTAAATTGCGCTAAATAGATTGCTGAAAAATCAGCCAAGTCTCAGATTTATAAATTATTTCTTACATTTATGGTCATATTCAATTGCGCTAACTTCGTGCTACTATAGCAGAACACTTTTAACACAAATGTTTTAAATAATATGTTTCAACCGGTTAGCCTATTTATAGGACTTAGATACAGCCGCTCCTCTAAAGGGAACGCGTTTATATCGTTTATTTCTTTTTTTTCTATTGCCGGTATTGCTATTGGTTTAATGGCTTTATTTACTGTAAGCAGTGTAATGAACGGCTTTGAGCACAGTTTAAAAACCAATATGTTAGGCCTCATTCCTCATATTGAAGTTGAATCTGGAAAGCATAAACCAGGTGAAATGTCGGTTCTTAAATCAAATCTAGCTAAATCTCCTTACGTGGAACACGTTAATTTATATCGCCATGGCGAAGCTATTTTACAAACCAATAAAGATCTTCACGGCGTATTGCTGCAAGGCTTATATGACAATAACGGTGCGTTATACAAAGTGACTGACAAAATAGTGCAAGGTAATTGGCAAACAGTACTAAGTACAAACTATAACATTGCTATAAGTCGCTATTTAAGTCGAAAACTGGGCATTGGTTTAGGTGATAAACTCCGTGTGATCATGCCAAATGCATCTACTTACACGCCTTTGGGGCGTGTGCCTAGCCAGCGTTTATTTAAAGTTGCAGCAATATACGAAACAGGCTCTGAAATAGACATGGCACTTGCCTTTACAAGTGGGGCATCGCTTCAGCGTGTTTTAAAGTTAAATAAAAATGTTGCCCCAAATTTAAGCGTGTCACTTTATGAACCTTTCGAATTAGATGAATTTACAGACGCGAGCAAACTTATTTTAAAGGGTTACAACTATTCAGACTGGCGAAGCACCCAAGGTACTTTATTTGCCGCAGTAGCAATGGAAAAGCGGATTATGTCTATGCTACTTGCACTTATTGTGCTGGTGGCTGTATTTAATATTGTATCAGCCTTAACAATGATGGTGAGTGAAAAACAAGGGGAAGTTGCGATACTGCAAACTCTTGGCCTTACCCCATCGCAAGTACAAAAAGTATTTATGGTTCAAGGGCTTTATAACGGAGTTATTGGCACATTAATTGGGGCTTTTGTGGGTGTACTACTGAGTTTATACATTAATGAACTACTTGAGTTAGTTGGCTTGAATCTACTTGCTGGCATTGAATTACCTGTGAAATTTGATGTGATTAGTTTAGCAATAATTGCGTTTGCCAGTATTGCTATGAGCTTTTTAGCTACCTTATATCCTGCGCGCAAAGCCGCAAAAGTTAAACCAGCAGAGGTGTTGCGTTATGAATGATTTAGTAATTAGTTGTGAAAATTTAAGCAAAGTATACCAAGACGGTAATAACCAAGTAGAAGTGTTAAAAGGCGTTGACTTATCACTTCAACAAGGTGAAATGCTGGCTATTGTAGGTAGCTCTGGCTCGGGCAAAAGTACGCTTTTGCATGTACTCGGTACACTTGATACTGCCACTGCAGGTATTGCTAAAATCAAAAATCAAGAAGTGGCTAAGTTATCTCGCACTGAACAAGCAGCATTTAGAAATAACAACCTAGGGTTTATTTATCAGTTTCACCATTTATTGATGGAGTTTAGTGCTGTTGAAAATGTAGCAATGCCACTATTAATAAAAGGTTTAACTGCAAAAGAAGCCAAATTACAGGCGCTCGACATGCTCGAAAAAGTTGGCCTTGCGCATAGAAGTGCGCATAAACCTTCAGCACTTTCAGGAGGAGAGCGCCAACGTGTTGCCATTGCCCGTGCTTTGGTAACCAAACCTGCGTTGGTTCTTGCTGATGAGCCAACCGGTAATTTAGACAAGCAAAACGCAATTAAAATTTATGATTTAATAAACGAGCTAAACCAAAGTTTAAACACCAGTTTTGTAGTGGTAACTCACGACTTGGAGCTTGCTGATAAGCTAGGTAAAATTGCGTATTTAGATGACGGTAAATTAGCAGTAAAAGAGTCTAGCCATGTTGCTTAGTGCATTTTTAAGTAAACGGTTTAGAGCATACTCTGGCCATAAAGACGAAAAAAACGGGTTTGTTAGTTTTATTGCTAAGGCTTCTACTATCGGTATTTTATTGGGGGTAGCTGTATTAATTGTTGCACTTTCAGTAATTAATGGCTTTGAGCAACAATTAGTCCATCGTTTATTAAGCGTAGTACCACAGGTTGAATATGTAGCGCCAAGCCGTCCTATTGCTAACTGGCAACAAAAAATAGCTAATTTAGAAAGTCAGCCGCATGTCACTGGGGCTGCTCCATTTATAGCGGTGAATGGTATGGCACAGTATAAAAGCCAATTAAAAGCGGTTGAAATACGGGGTGTTAGCCCTTTGTATGAGGGTAAGGTTTCTGCAGTGAATCAGTTTGTAACAGGCAAGTTGGTGAGCCAACTATCCACTGAAGAGGTTATTTTAGGCCAGCAAATAGTAAAGCAACTTAATGCAAAAGTGGGTGATAATATTACTTTGCTAATACCTCAAGTTGGACAAACGGGAGGTCAGTTATTAGCACCTAAACGCGTTACATTAAGCCTTGCAGGTGTTATTGAAATGGGTGGCCCCATTGATAGCACGGCTGCGTTTATACATTTGACAAAAGCACAGCAAACACTTGGCTACGACGAAACCCAAGTAACAGGTTTAAGATTAAGTGTTGATGACGTGTTCTCGGCGCACCAGATAGCGCTTAATGTAGGGCAAACCATTAGCGATTATGTGTATATTTCTAGTTGGTTTAGAACACAAGGCAGCTTATACCAAGATATACAAATGGTTCGTACCATTGTGTATATTGTTGTGTTTTTAATAATTGCTGTTGCGAGTTTTAATATTGTGTCGTCGCTAGTCATGGAAGTGCGTGAAAAAGAAGGCAATATCGCCATTTTAAAAACCATGGGCGCGAAAGACAGCACTATTTTAGCCACCTTCGTAATGCAAGGGTTAACGCAAGCGTTTGTAGGGGTATTGCTCGGTACTTTTATAGGTGTTGTATTGGCATTAAATATAAGTGAATTATTTGCTTGGCTAAGCCAGTTAATGGGGGCTAATCCTCTTGAGGGCGTTTACTTTATTGAGTTTTTACCTAGTAAACTTGTACTCGAGGACATAGGAATTACAGTAATAGCGACCTTTATACTCGCAGTTTTTGCGACTATTTACCCTGCCTGGCAAGCTACACGAGTCGATCCCGCAAAGGTGCTTGGTAATTAACCTCATTAAAATAATAGGGTCGGGTTTGTAAAGCTGCTAAACTACGCGTTTATATAATGTTGAGCGCTATTGCTTAGCTTTACAATCCCTTACTCAGGAAATTACTTTGACAAATAACGATATTTTACGCCGCCTTCGCTACACTTTTAATTTAACAGATACTGCCATGGTTGATATTTTTGCTGCAGCAGAGGCCACAGTAACCACAGATCAAGTCTTTGCATGGTTAATAAAAGAGGGCGAGCAAGGCTTTGTTGAAATTTCAGACACTGAATTTGCATCGTTTTTAAACGGTTTTATCAACACTAAACGTGGTAAGCGTGACGGCGAACAACCAATACCAGAGAGTAAGTTAAATAATAATATTATCTTTATGAAGTTACGCATTGCTTTAAACATGAAGGCAGAAGATGTAATAGCCACGCTTGCATTGGTTGATTTTGATTTAAGCAAACACGAATTAAGTGCGTTTTCTCGTAAAGTAGACAACAAGCATTACCGAGTGTGTAACGATCAAATTCTGCGTTTATTCTTAACAGGCGTTCAGCAGCAATACCGCCCTGAGTAATTACTAATAAATATTTTGTCCAAAAACGTTGTAATAACCAACGTTTTTTAGACAGTCATCGTTAAGTGTTTACTAATATTGTAATTAATCAAACATAGCGATAATATTTAAAGGCTAATTTTACTAGACCAATTTAAATGGCTTAAAAAGCAACCATCATATAAATACAAAAATAGCGGCTTTTAAGTACATTATTTCAAGCCAACGAAAGTATAAAAGGAATTTAAAATGCAATTAATACCCGCAACATTTTATTTTCCGCCTGACAAAGAAAAAGACTTCCAGCATCAACTTAATAAAAGCACCGTTCACTTTGCTAATATAGCCTTGTATTTAGCTGCTTTATTTTTAACGATTTTGGTTATTCTTTCGTGGTTAAACGATGAACAATCTATATCCTCTGTTATTAATATTCTTAGGCTTTCGATGGTTTGTTTGTCGTTTGTATTGATTTATGTAAACAATAAATTAAAGGAAAATACTTACATTATCGTTGTTTTGCTTATGGTATTTTATTTTGCGTTTTATTTGGGTATTTATTTTGGTCCTTTGTTGGGCTATATGGTTATTTAAACGAGGGAGGGCCTATGCTTGTAGTGGCTTCCTTTTCTGCAATACCCATGCTTCATTTAGGCCATAAACTTATTTTATGGACAATTACGGGGCTAAGCCTTTTAAGTGTTCATTTGTTTTCATCCACGCCAATAATATGGAGTATTTACTTTTACATTAGTATTGTAATTGTGATGGCGTGTATTCAATATCAACTTGATATACTTTTACGTAAACAATATGAAGCAGAGCTCGTGGAAACACAAAAAGCGAATGTAGATCAGCTAACAGGGTTGCATAATAGACACAGTTTTGACTCAGAATGTAAACGCTTAATGAATCAAATTAAGCCATCACAATCGCTAGCGCTTGCTATGATCGATATCGATGATTTTAAAAAATACAACGATAATTACGGTCATTTAGATGGAGATAAAATACTTATTGATGTTGCAAGCAGATTGCAAAATTGCGAGGCAGATATCGTTGTCAGGTTTGGCGGCGAGGAGTTCATCTTAGTTAAAATATTAGGCCAAAACAAATTAGACTGGCTTGACGACTTACCTATTCGCTTTGCCTCAAGTCCGATAAGCCACGAATACTCAACATTTAAACGTATAACAGTTTCTGCTGGCGTGGTTGTAGCTGATTTTTGCTCCCTTCGTCCGGATATGAAAGTATTACTAGCATCTGCCGACAAAGCGATGTACACAGCAAAAAATACAGGGAAGAATAAAGTAATTAAAGATTATATATCATAGCGTTGCCCAACATCTGTATTTTGTGGTGTTGGGCAAGTATATGTTATGAAAATGATTTACCTAATAATATTTCGTGCATTTGCTCGCGCATTTTAAATTTTTGTAGTTTGCCTGTGACTGTCATTGGGTAGCTCTCTACAAAACGAATATATCGAGGCATTTTGAAGTAGGCTAACTTGTCTTTTAAAAATGCACGAATTGCCTGTTCATCGAGTGTTGTATCTTCTTTTGCTTGGATCCACGCACACACTTCCTCACCGTATTTTTCATCGCTAATACCAAATACAGCAGCGTCTTGTACGCCGGGGTATGTATAAAGCACCTCTTCAATTTCTCGAGGGTAAACGTTTTCACCACCACGAATAATCATGTCTTTAATTCGCCCAACAATACTTACAAACCCTTCGCTATCCATAACACCTAAATCGCCTGAATGAAGCCAGCCGTCACTATCTATTGTGGCTTTTGTTTTTTCTTCGTCATTCCAATAGCAGCGCATTATGCCTGCACCTTTTGAACATACTTCACCAGGTAAACCTATTTTTTGAATATTACCCAGTTCATCAATAATTTTAACCTCAGTATGAGCAAGGGCGCGCCCAACAGTGGTTACTTGACGCTCTATTGATGAGTCAGTTTCAGTAATATTATTTATAGGGCTACATTCAGTTTGCCCATAGGCAATTAAAACCTGATGCATATTCATTTGGGTTTGAACTTTACGCATGACTTGTTCAGGACAAGTAGAGCCTGCCATAACACCGGTTCTAAGTGACCTTAAGTCATATTTATTAAAACTACTGAGCTCAAGTTGGCTAATAAACATAGTGGGAACACCGTGTAGTGCTGTACAGCCTTCTTGTTCAACTACATCAAGAGTTGTTTTTGCATCAAATGAATCACTTGGATAAATAGCTGCAGCACCTTTGGTAATGCACAAGAGGCTCCCCAAAACCATACCAAAGCAATGATAAAGAGGAACAGGAATGCAAAGTTTGTCTTTATGTGTAAACCGCATAGAGTCGGCAACAAAAAGCGCATTATTTAAAATATTTTTATGAGTCAGTGTAGCGCCTTTGGGGTTGCCCGTTGTGCCTGATGTAAATTGTATATTTATGTCCTGATCGGCGTTTAAATTAGCCGCTATAGCGTGTAATTCGAGCTGATGGGCGGGTGTAGCTAACTGCATAATATGTGAAAACGAAAACATACCAGGGATGGGATCATCACCAATACTAATAACGTTTTTAAGGCTCGGTAGTACTTTTGACTCAAGCTTACCTGGGTCGGATTGGTTAAACTCTGGCGCTAAACTAGTTAGCATCTCTATATAATTACTGCCTTTAAAACTGTTTGCAGTAATTAAAGTGGAACAATCTACGCTATTTAGCGCATAAGTCAGTTCGCTCGGGCGATATGCAGGGTTTATACATACCATAATGGCACCAATTTTTGCGGTAGCAATTTGAGTTAGGCACCACTGAATGTTATTCGGTGACCATATTCCTACCCGTTCACCTGGTTTAACGCCTATGGCTAATAGCCCCATCGAGAGTTGATTTACTTCTTTTTGAAACTCTTTATAGGTTAAACGGATGTTTTGATGATTTACTACCACCGCGAGCGAATTGGGGTTTTTGTCGACAATAAAATCAAAGTAGGCACCAATGGTTTTATTGGTTAAAGGTGTATTTTGTGAGCCTTTAAAATAGCTTTGTGACAACGGTAATGTGTTTATAAGTTCTACTTCTTTAACCGCTTTATGTTTTGTGTGCATTTGTTTTCTCCGTGTCGATGTGTGTGACGTACATAAACTAAAGTTTAAATAAACATATATTGTCGACAAAGAGAAGGGTGGTTAGACTAATGTATTAGTCATAATTGTGAGGTAGTATATAAGGGTTGCATCTAAAGCGAGGCATAAGTTTTTTAAAACCTTATGCCAAATACGCTAAGTTAGTCAGTAGATGTGTTAACTAAATTGGGCATTAAGTTAAGTCTGTTATGAATTGCATGATGAATAAATTCAAGCTTTGTTCTTACTGCTTGCGTTAACACAAACGGATAGGCATCGGCTAAACCCATGCTGCGGTTAAGAGAATTTAATATAATCGAAAACTCCATCCAACTATCTAAAATTGATGTTATTGAAGTTTGCCCATAAAAATAGTGTGAATTTTGTGGCAGTCTTAGCTCATTGGCTTCATCTATCTCGTATTCACTACCGGTAATAGAGCCTGTAATTGAAAAGTTTTTTGCAGTCTCTAGTGTGTCAATAATATGCATGTAGTGAGCCCATGTTTCAGCCCAGTCTTCAAATGGGTGCATAGTGGCATACTCGCTAATAAAGTTTTCATGCCAATTAGCGGGTGCACCATTTTTATAATGTAAGTCGAGCGCTGCTTGATAATCAAGCGCGTCATCGCCAAAGTATTGCTTACATAAAGCGTGTTTTTCTGGTGAGTTGGCTATGAGTTGATCAAAATAATAATGGCCTAATTCATGTCGAAAATGACCAAGTAACGTACGGTAGCGCTCACCCATTGCATGTTTTGTATGTGAGCGCGCTATATCATCTGCTTCGGCTAAGTTTATAGTGATATGCCCACAATTATGTCCGGTAAAAACATCCTCATGACCAGCGAGCTTTGTAACAAAGTGATCGTTTACGTTTCTGTCTGTTATAAAGTCAAAACTTAAACCATTTACAGGGTCTTGGTTTAAGTTATTAAGCGGAACACAAAGTGCCTTTAAAGTATATAAAGCACGGCGCTTAGCCGTTTCCATATTGCGCCAAAGCGGAATATGTTTGTCTATAGTTAAATCGGGAACTGTTTCATTAAAGCGACACGCAAAACAGAGCGTTTCGTCTTTATCTACGGGGGGGGCAAACGTATTTAAATTAACCATGCCATTACATGCGCCAAAGTGTGCGTTGTTATCGCATTTTTGATAAGGCACAGTGGGTTGCTCTGTCTTGAAATATAACCCTGTTTTCTCGTTAAATTCGTAGGGTTCAACAAGGTTAAAATTGTCGTCAATTCCTAAAGTACGACCACAGGCTAAACAATGACTACTTTCAAAAAAAATGGTGAGGTTATCTTTACAGTTACATTTAAAGGTTTTCATATTTTTACCGAACTAGCAAAAAAGGGCATAAACAACAAAATGGGTTATGCACGTGAACAGTCGCAAAGTTACGCATTATATGCGTTGTAATAATTCAGTCTTTTTAGTATTAAACTCACTTTCACTTAGCGCACCTAACTCTTTTAAATGCGCAAGCTTTTCGATTATTTCGAGAGTTTCAGTTACCGAAAATGGCAAAACATTCCCTTGTGAATTTATTATATTATTTACCGCTTTTTGTTGCGTTTGCTGAGCTTGTTGATCACTTGCTGGGTTATTTACAGGTTGCTCAATAGGGACTTGTGTTGCTTGTGCAAAATTTTGTTGCTCAGGTTGAATAATAGTATTTGTTGGTTGTGAAATTAATGGCAAACTATTTACGCTAATGTTTCCCCACTGGCTGTTAAACGTAAGAGAAGTATCGCTACCTTGTTGCTGGCTTACACCACTAATTTGGTGATCAAGCGTATCGTAAATAGTTATTTGGCCATTTAGCTCAATGGCTAACCTGTTTTGGAATACCGCATAACGGATATTATTTTGCGCGCCACTACTAAAAGGGCTTCCTAAATCAGTTGGCCACCATTGATCGTTACCTGTTGTACCTGCTGGTATTACAGGAAATACCTGATTAGCACTTAAAAGGTTAGCTAGTTCATTACATAAGTTATCGACGGTATTTTTTAACCCGTTATTAAACATATCACCAACCATGGTCATACCACCTCGCATCCATTGACCCGAACCACCAAGCTCAGGGCAATTAAACTGAGCCATTGAGCCGCCACCATGATTTACTGCTATTAGCATATGCACTACGGCATCGTAGCTAAGGCCATAACGCGCAGATATATCTTTTACTAAATTATCGCCAGTATCAGTTAGCGTTTGCATAAATAGGTGTCCTTTAATTAAGGGTGTGTCATTTGCACATTTCCATGGTGCATTTGATGATAATAAAAGCGTGAAGATTAATATTACTTTAATCGTTTTGCTTTAATCTGAGTTTGACTAATTCTTAAAACATAAATGGTTAAAAATCGCTCCACTATAACAGCTTTATAAATTTAAATAGCAGTATTTAGTATGAACTATTTTTTAATGCTCGGCGTGCTTATTTAAAGTGAAATAATTTAAATCAGTTGTTTTTTATTTAGCCATTAATGGTTTTATAGAATACAGTTAGTAAAACATTAATGGATATTTTTCTTTGTTAATATTCAATATTTTAAATTGTTGTAATTTAATAAAGACTAAATTTTAGTCTTTATTGGTGCAGCGTTTGCACCAAAACAAAGGCAAAATTTTTTTAATTACGTAAATTTGTGAAAACTAATATCTATGTGAATGGCCAATGTGTGTTTTTTAGCAGTTTTTAAGGCCTCGTATAAGTAAAAATTTTATGGAATATAAATTGCACAATATTGCTTAGGATAAGTCATATTTTGTAATACCTAACTGGCTATACATTATTAAAGGGGAATTAATCAATGACAATTACTGTTGGTATAGCGCACCATACTCAATACAAGTACGACCGAGCGGTAAACATGGGGCCACATATCTTTCGTTTACGTCCTGCTCCGCATAGCCGCACAAAAATAAAAAGCTACTCGATTAAAATAGTCCCTGAAGATCACTATATAAATTGGCAACAAGACCCTTTTGGCAATTATCAAGCAAGGGTTGTGTTTAATAAGCCTACAACGGAGTTTAGCTTTACGGTTGACCTTGTTGCTGAAATGACCGTAATTAACCCTTTTGATTTCTTTTTAGAAGAATACGCAGAAGAGTTCCCTTTTGAATACGATAAAGTGTCAAAAGCAGAGCTTAATCCTTATTTAAAAAAGCGAAAGCCAAGCCCTAAATTCGTCGATTTAATTGAGTCTTTACGCCCTGAAAAGCCTATTAGAAGTGTTGATTTTTTAGTAGCGGTTAACCAAGCTATTTATAACTTGGTAGGGTATGGCATTCGTTTAGAGCCTGGCGTTCAAACGGCAAATGAAACACTAACTAAAGGTACTGGTTCGTGTAGAGATTCTGCATGGTTATTAGTGCAACTTTTTCGCCATTTAGGCTTAGCTGCTCGCTTTGTTTCTGGTTATTTAATTCAACTAACGTCAGATCAAAAATCATTAGATGGTCCAAGCGGCCCTGAAGAGGATTTTACCGACTTACACGCATGGACCGAGGTTTACATTCCTGGTGCTGGTTGGATAGGGCTTGATCCAACGTCAGGCTTATTTGCAGGCGAAGGGCATATCCCGCTTGCGTGCACGCCTGAGCCAAGCTCTGCTGCACCGGTATCGGGTGGTATTGATGAATGTGAATCTGAATTTAGTTTTTATAATAAAGTGACGCGTGTTCATGAAGACCCGCGTGTAACTAAGCCATACTCTGAAACACAGTGGAGCGCTATAAACCGTTTAGGTTTACAAGTTGATGATATTTACAATCAAGAAGGGATCCATTTAACAATGGGCGGTGAACCTACGTTTATTTCAATAGACGATATGGAGCACCCGCAATGGAATACAGAAGCAGACGGCAAAGAAAAGCGCGTACTTGCCCAAAACTTATTTGTTGCTATGAATAAGGTATATACAAAAGGCGGCTTTACACATTACGGACAAGGCAAGTGGTACCCAGGCGAACCATTACCTCGTTGGCAATATGCATGTTACTGGCGCAAAGACGGACAAGCGCTTTGGAAAGATACAAACTTACTCGCTGATCCTAATAAAAACTATAAATTAGATCACACAGACACTAAGCGCTTTACCGAAAAGCTCTGCGAGCAAATAGGCTTAGAAACAAAAGCAATTACAACTGCCTATGAGGATATTTTATATCATTTATGGCAAGAGGCTTCGTTACCTAAAGAGGTCGGCCCAAAAGAGCCTGAGTTGTTAAATGCCATGAGCCGAAAAGGCTTTTTAGCAAAAATGGAAAAAGGTATAGAAAACCCTGTAGGTTATGTGCTGCCATTACAATTTAATGAAGGTAGACACTGCTGGCAATCCTGCCTGTGGGAATTTAAACGTGAACACTGCTTTTTACTACCCGGTGAATCACCGCTGGGCTATCGACTACCACTTGATAGTTTACAGTGGAGCGGCAATATAATTGACCGTGACCCATTTGATATACCAACAAGTTTTGAGAAAACTAAAAAACTTAAAAAAGGCTTTATTGGTAGCGAAATGATCAAAACGGCTATGGCACTTGAAGTGCGAGAAGGGCGTTTATATATTTTTATGCCGCCAACGAGTCATTTTGAACATTACATCGCATTATTAAATGCAATAGAAAGCACGGCTAAAGCGCTTTCAATACCCGTTGTTATAGAAGGCTACAGCCCACCTAAAGACAGCCGTATAGAAAAATATGCAGTCACACCTGACCCAGGTGTTATTGAAGTAAATATACATCCTTCAACCTCATGGAAGCAGCTAGTTGATAGAACAACAACACTGTATGAGCTTGCTAAACAAACGCGCTTAGGTACCGATAAGTTTATGGCAGATGGTCGCCATACAGGTACTGGTGGTGGTAATCATGTAACACTTGGAGGCGAAACGCCTGATCAAAGCCCATTTTTACGCCGTCCAGATATATTAAGAAGCTTTATTACCTATTGGCAGCATCATCCGGGGTTATCTTATTTATTTTCAGGTTTATTTATAGGCCCTACAAGCCAAGCACCCCGTGTAGATGAAGCGCGTGATGAGCTGCTTTATGAACTTGAAATTGCCTTTTCGCATATGCCTGAGGGCGAAGTGCCTGAGCCATGGCTAGTGGACCGACTACTACGCAATTTATTGGTCGATTTAACAGGTAATACGCACAGAGCAGAGTTTTGTATTGATAAACTGTATTCACCTGATTCGCCAACGGGGCGCTTAGGTATTGTCGAGTTTAGAGGTTTTGAAATGCCGCCGCACTCGCGAATGAGCCTGGTGCAAATGTTATTACTGCGTACCTTACTTGCTTGGTTTTGGAAAAAACCTTACCACAAACCATTGGTACGGTGGGGTACAGAGCTTCATGATAAGTTTTTACTGCCTCAGTATGTCGAAGACGACTTAGCTGAAGTAACGCGTGACTTACAAGAAGCAGGTTTTGCGTTTCAATTAAGCTGGCTTAATCCATTTTTTGAATTTAGGTTTCCGGTTTGTGGCACACGCGAACTCGATAACGTAACCCTAGAATTAAGAACCGCAATAGAGCCTTGGCATGTTCTAGGTGAAGAGGCTAGTGCATCAGGTACTGCACGTTATGTAGATTCATCCCTTGAGCGTGTACAAATAAAAGTAAAAGGCGCTATAAGCGATAGATACATTGTTACTTGTAATAGCCGTAGAGTGCCGTTAAAAGGGGTTAAAGGAAAAGGGCATGATGAACTTGTAGCGGGGATTCGCTACCGAGCTTGGCAGCCACCTACAGCACTACATCCTACTATTGGCGTACATGCCCCCTTAGTCTTTGATTTAATTGATACGTGGGAAGGGCGCTCACTAGGCGGATTTGTTTATCATGTAAGCCATGCTGGAGGACGCAACCCTGAAACTTTACCTGTTAATGCATTTGAAGCTGAAGGGCGCAGAGTTGCACGTTTTTGGGAACACGGTCATACGCCATCGTTGTTAGCATCCGATCAACCAAGTTGGAGCCCTTCAGCGGCAACGCGTACGTTTACGAGCGCAGAAACGGTGAGTGACTTTGTTGTACCTGATGAAGAAAACGTTAATATGGATTACCCAAATACGCTTGATTTAAGACGTCAACCACGATTCAAATAAAGCATAAATAAGCTTAATAATGATGTTATTCCACTTTTAAATTAATTAAAGTGGGATAACCTATATTCAATCCTAGCTTTAAAGTTAACGATATAACTTTAAGATGGAGCACTTTAATTTGTATATAAATAATAACGCAATGCCTGAGTTACCACAGTGGTTGTCTGTGTATCTTGAAAAAGGCCACGGGCATGACGAGTTAGCAAATCACAGTGGTTTGAGGCCTGAGCATTGGGATACATTATTTAATCGTTTATCAAGCTTAACGAGCGTAGACTTAAGCAGCCGAGCAATTGAAATTCGTCAGCTTCTGCAAAATGGCAATATTAAAAGTGAAAACAATCAACAATGGGACTTAGATCCACTGCCATTTATGTTCTCCGGCAATGATTGGAAAGCCCTTGAAAAAGGGATCAAGCAACGCACCTCACTACTTAACAAAGTTCAAAATGATATTTATTCTGAGCAAAAGCTACTTTTAAATGGGCACATTAGTGCCGAAAACCTGTATCAAGACAGTCACTTTATGCGTGAGGGCTTTAGTTTACCTAAAGACGAGCTTAAACTATTTTTTACGGCACTTGATGTGTATCGAACGCCTTCTGGCGAATTTAAAGTATTAAAAGATCACTGCCAATGCCCACTTGGGCTTGGGTTATTACTAAAAAGTAGGATTATTGCGCGCCGTGTAATGGCTGAAGAATTTGCCGAATGCAATGTGCAGCAAATAAAAGACTTTTTAAACCTATTTCAAGAGGGTATTAATGAATATATTCATTATATGGATGACCCTCGAATTGTTATTTTAACCCAAGGTATAGACGATCCAAACTATAATGAGCATGCGTTTTTATCAACCTACTTTGGCTATACTTTAGTACAAAGCGCCGACTTAACGGTAAGAAACGGCGAAGTGTGGCTAAAGTCATTGCAGGGGCTTGGAAAAATCAACGTGATTTTGCGTTGGATCCCCGACAATAGTATTGACTCATTGGAACAAACTGAATATTCATTACACGGTATTGCAGGGTTATTACAAGCTGTACGCGAGGGCACCGTTAAAGTTTTAAATCCGTTTGGTAGTGGTGTATTGTCATCTGCAGCTATTCAATTTAACTTAAATAAGCTATGTGAGCAGCTTTTAGGTGAGCCATTATTAATTCCAGGGGCTAAGTATTATAAAGCCACTGAAGCTGATGACTTAGATTGGAGCACACTTGAATTCACAAGCTTCAAAAACCCCGATTTTAAGCTCGATGGTGTATTAGACGAAAAAAAAATTAAACAACATATTCAACAAAATCCAGATGCGTACTACTTTCAAGAAAAGCCTGTATTTAGTAGTGCCCCCTTTTGGCAAGACGGTAAGCTAATAGCCAAACCTGTTATTTTTAGATGCTATGCGTTAACAACAGAGCAAGGTATAGAGGTTCTGCCTTCGGCTTTGTGTTTATCTACACAGGCACGAAATTCAGCTGGTAAATCAGGGGGCCTCAAAGATACATGGGTAAACACGGTCGATAATATTGAATTAGAAGAACAAAATGCACCGGTACCTATTCGTAAAAGAATGGACGTTACCCTACTAGAAGGAATTATTTCAAGTAGGACCGCTGAGCATTTATTTTGGCTTGGACGTTACTTAGAACGCTGTGAAAATACGATTAGGATTCTACGTATTTTTATCGACCGCTATACAGAACTTGCTATATATCCCGATTTAATAAGGCGTAATATTGTTACTAGGTTACTCACTGCTATTAAGTCGCAACATATTGTATACCCGTATATTGAGCAAAGTATTACAAATGAGGAATTTGAAACCCGCGATGCTAAGCAAAGTTCTTTTGTGTTACTTGCAGATGAGCAATGTGCTGGCAGTATTATTAATACGCTTAAATATTTAGCTAATGCATCGGTACAAGTACAAGAGCTGTTATCACATGATAGTCGTCGTATTATTGATGAAATGAACGAGCAAATAAAAATACTTAAGCACGTTAATATCAATATATCTACGCGCACCATTCAAAGTATTTTAGATAAAGTGATTGGCCTTATTATGGCTTTTAACGGCTCTCTGGCAGATTGTATGCCAAACAGTAATGGTTGGTTTTTACTTGAGATAGGTAGGCGCATCGAGCGCAGTCTTCAAATAATCTCTTTGGGAAATACATTACTCACCCAAAAACTAGATGAACCTGAAGAGCTAGGTTTATTAGAGGCCGTACTAAGCAGCCAAGTGAGTTTAGTAACTCATAAACGCCGCTATAGAATGTATCAAACAATAGGTACGGGGCTTGAGTTACTATTATTAGATGCAGAGTATCCTCGCTCACTATTATTTCAACTTGAGCAAATAAATCAGCTTTGCCAACATTTACCCAATAAACGCAGGCAAGGCGTAATTGCAGCTCATGAAAAAGCTATTTTACTCTCCAAAACGAGTTGTTATGTAACCGAAAAAGATTATCTACAAACAACAGAAAGCGGACAGCGCAAACATTTAATTGAATTTAACCATAACATAAGAGTAAACCTAGATACTTTTTGTGATGTATTATTAATGCAGTATTTTTCTCACACACAAACGGCTAATAAATTGAATTGGACCAATATTGAGCAAGCTCAATCGTGAAATATAAAATTAAGCACTCGACAACCTATAACTATACTGATTTTGTAAGTTTGTGCCAAAACCAAGCACGTTTAACACCTAAAACTAATCGTGGGCAAATTTGTCATAGTAGCCGCATAGAGATAGAGCCTATTGCTAACTATGTTCAAGAATTCATAGATTACTTTGATAATAAAGTCACTACGTTTGAAATAGTAACGCAACATAAAAAACTAACAGTGACTATGATAAGTGAAGTTGAACTAATTACGACTGCAAATAAAAACTTAAATACTGCTGTCATTAGCTGGGAAGAAGCGCGTAATTTTTTAGCAAGACCAAATACAGCACAATTATTAAAAATATCTGAATTTATTTTGCCCTCTCAGCTTACACCCATTGAAGAAGCCTATAAGGATTATGCGTTAGTGTCGTTCTTACCTAATGCTAATTTGATAGATGCCTGTAAGGATTTAATGGCACGAATATTTCATGAGTTTCACTATGATCCCGGTTTTACAACTATAAGCACACCTTTAAGTGTTGTTTTTGCACAAAAAAGGGGCGTCTGCCAAGACTTTGCACACTTTGCACTCGCGTGTTTACGCAGCATTGGCTTAGCTGCTAGGTATGTTAGCGGCTATATAGAAACACTACCACCTGAAGGTGAAGAAAAGCTTGAAGGCGCAGATGCAACCCATGCATGGTTTGCACTGTTTGTTCCTGATTTTGGTTGGGTAGACTTTGATCCAACAAATAATATTTTACCAAGTGGGCAACATATAACACTTGCAGTAGGGCGTGATTTTTCTGATGTAACACCGCTTAAAGGTGTTGTATTTGGTGGGGGTTCTCAACTACTTGACGTAGCTGTAGATATGATTCGATTAGAATAAATTAACAACTTCATAGTTATTATGGATAAGACGGAAGGGTGTATGAAAATTGATTGGAAAACGTACCAAACGAATGGCTTTTTTGATGAATTAATAGACGCACAAGGTAATATTCGATCGCATGGCAAACAGCTTGCGCAATTTTTTGCTGGTTTATCTGAAGAAGAACTCATAAAAGCTAGAGCGGTTGCTGATTTAGCAATTAAGGAAATGGGTATTACCTTTACGGTTTACAACGAAGGTAACATGATCGATAGAGCGTGGCCGTTTGATATTATCCCACGCACTATTGGTAAAAAAGAATGGCAAAGTGTAGAGGTTGGTTTAAAACAGCGCGTTGAGGCTTTAAATTTATTTATTGATGATTTATATCACGATCAAAAAATTATAAAAGATGGGATTTTCCCAAAAGGACTCCTAGAAAAGTCCGTTAACTTTAGGTCTCAGTGTGTAGGCATTAACCCACCTAATAAAATATGGGCACACATTTGTGGCTCTGATTTAGTGCGCGATGGCAACGGCACTATGTATGTACTTGAGGATAACCTGCGTGTGCCTTCTGGCGTATCCTACATGCTTGAAAACCGCTCTGTAATGAAGCGGGTTTTTCCTGAACTATTTGAACAAACTACTATTTTACCTGTTGATGATTATCCATCGCAATTATTTGATATGTTAGCGGCTATGTCTCCACGTAAGCAAGATAAACCCGAAGTGGTTGTACTAACACCTGGCGTATTTAACTCGGCATATTTTGAGCATTGTTACCTTGCTCAAGAGATGGGGTGTGAGCTGGTGGAAGGTAGAGATTTAGTCGTCGAAAAAGACGACTGTGTATACATGCGAACCATAACTGGATTACAACGAGTTGATGTAATTTACCGTCGAATAGATGACTTATTTTTAGACCCAGAAGCATTTTTACCTGAGTCCCAATTAGGTGTCCCTGGTTTGATGCGTGCATGGTCTAAAGGGAACGTAGCCCTTGTGAATGCACCTGGTGCAGGTGTTGCCGATGATAAAGTTGTTTATGCATATGTACCTGAAATAATAAAGTATTATTTGGGTGAAGAAGCTAAGCTTGAAAACGTACCGACCTTTAAATGCCTCGATCCTAAAGAGTGTGACCATGTCATTCAAAACATTGATAAGCTTGTTGTGAAGCCAGCTAACGAGTCTGGCGGTTATGGATTATTAATTGGCCCTAAATCGACTAAAAAAGAACAACAAGAAACGATTGCTCAAATCAAAGCGGATCCGCGCAACTGGGTAGCACAGCCAACACTTGATTTATCAACTGTCCCCACGCTTGATGGAACGCAGGTAGATGGGCGCCACGCTGATTTAAGGCCGTTTATTTTATCATCAGGTAAGGACACACAAATAACGACAGGCGGTTTAACGCGAGTTGCGATGGTTAAAGGCTCTTTAGTCGTTAATTCATCACAAGGCGGTGGCAGCAAAGATACATGGATTGTGGACGAGGAGGCTAAATAATATGTTATCAAGAGTAGGTGAAACTTTATATTGGGTTGCTCGCTATGTTGAACGTGCTGAAAATGTGGCTCGTTTAATCAACGTAAATAATATGCTAATGATGGACTTACCAAAAGGTGTTTGTACTGGGTGGGAGCCGTTAATAGATATTATTGGCGCGCGAAAAGCATACCAAGAAAACCATACCGATTATAGCGAGCAAAAAGCGCTGTGTTATTTATTGGTAGGTAGTGATAATAACTCCTCGATATTAAATTCGATTATTAGTGCTCGCGAAAGCGCACGTACCATTCGTGACGTGATCCCGCGTGATGTATGGGAAGAAATTAACTCTTTATATTATTATGTAAAAGATAACCAAAAAGAAGGGTTAACAAAGCGCGGTCGATTTGCTTATTTAAAACAAATCATTGAGTCAGCTCATTTAATTTTTGGTGCGTTAGATGCGACAATTAACCACGATCATGGATTTACTTTTATACGCTTTGGCTCATTAATAGAGCGCGCAGATATGACCTCGCGAATTTTAGATATTCGCTCAGAAACACTTATTACTAGCGATGAAGCAAAACCATTTGAAAATATTCAATGGATAAGTTTATTACGTTCACTCAGTGCGTACCAAATGTACCGACAAGAGATGGGTGTACGCGTGCAGCGCTCAGATGTGCTTGAATTTATAATGCACAGTAAAGTGTTTCCTCGCTCTATAATGTTTTGTTTAATGGAGTTAAAAAAGCAGGTAAGTGTTTTACCAAATTCAAAAGGTATTATCGATTTAATTGAGATTGCAATTAAAGAGTTAAAATCAGAAGAAGTAAGGCAATTAAAAAATGGTTTTTTGCATAAATATATTGACCAAATACAAATTGAATTAGCGGGTATTCATAATGAATTTGCACACACTTATTTTTTAAAGCCAGCTGAGTAACTACAATTAAAATCATTCGGTTTTATGCATAAAAAACGCGCCATTTAGGCGCGTTTTTACTTTAAAGCTTGTTAAATTACATTTCGTCGCTACGGTACGTTTTTTTCATTATGTATACGTAGGCATTAACAAACGCATTTTCTTGATATTTTTTAAGGCCGGTTTCTTCAAAAGCAATAGGGATAGGGTTACGTTTCACTTGTTCTTTAATTTCAGTTGTTGAGAACACGCGAACATCTAGGTTTTCAATTAACTGAATAGCGGTTTCCATTTTGAAACCTTTAGCGCTGCCTGCAAATTTACCTTTAGGTTGGCGTTCGCGAATAGCCACAGAGTCAATTTGGTAATCTTGCATTAGTTTTGCAAAATCAAATTGAAATTTGCGCATTACTTCAGTGTCGTTACCATTACCTAAGGTAAAACGTGTTTGGCGCACATCGCGAATGTCAAAAACGTCGTTATCTTTACTTAAAATACAAAGTAGTACGTCACTACCGGTAATTTCTACACCACATGTTCTCATTGCTGTTCTCTAATAAAACTTAATTGTTGTGTATTATACGCAACATCTATTAAATTGCGAGAATAAGCAATAAGACGAAATTTTATTACGCATTTCTCAAAATTGTCATTGTTTTTATCTAAATTTACAAACTTAAGTAAAATAACACCTTTAACAGAGCCTTTAAACTTGTAATTGTTTCTCGCTCACGCGACAATATATTTTTGTAGTTGAGCAGACTCAGCATCTACAGCAGCCTGTTTGGCGAAAAATAGTCAATGCTTATTCGTAAGAGCGTTGTCGAGTCATTCTCATTTAATTTTATTTAAAAATACACGTGATACATTGTAGGTGTCACCACTGTATGTAAGGATTTATAATGCCAGTTATTACTCTTCCTGACGGCAGTCAGCGTAGTTTCGAAAACCCTGTAAGTACTCTTGACGTAGCAAATGATATTGGCCCTGGTCTTGCTAAGGCAACCATAGCAGGTCGTGTTAATGGTGATCGTGTTGATGCGTGTGACCTAATTAGTGAAGATTCTCGCCTTGAAATCATTACTGCTAAAGATGACGACGGCCTAGAAATTATTCGCCACTCTTGTGCTCACTTGATTGGACATGCAGTTAAGCAACTTTTCCCTGAAGCTAAAATGGCTATTGGTCCAACTATTGATAACGGTTTTTACTACGATATCGATATGGAACATTCTTTGTCACAAGATGACTTAGATGCCATTGAAAAGCGTATGCTACAACTTGCAAAAACAAACTACGACGTAGTGAAAAAAACAGTAAGCTGGCAAGAAGCTCGCGATACGTTTGAAGCGCGTGGCGAAACATACAAAATTGAAATTTTGGACGAGAACATTGCAAAAGATGATCGTCCAGGATTATACCATCACGAAGAATATGTAGACATGTGTCGTGGTCCTCACGTACCAAACATGAAATTCTGCCAAAACTTCAAAATAATGAAAGTAGCAGGTGCATACTGGCGTGGTGACTCTGAAAACAAAATGTTACAGCGTATCTACGGCACAGCGTGGGGTGATAAAAAGCAACTTAAAGCGTATTTAAAGCGTTTAGAAGAAGCTGAAAAACGTGATCATCGTCGTATAGGTAAGGCTCTAGATTTATGGCACTGGCAAGAAGAAGCGCCAGGTATGGTATTTTGGCATAACGATGGTTGGAGCATTTACCGCGAGCTTGAAGAGTTTGTGCGTGAAAAATTACGTGAGTACCAATACGAAGAAGTAAAAGGTCCGATGATGATGGACCGTTCGTTATGGGAAAAATCAGGTCACTGGGAAAAATATTCAGACGCCATGTTTACTACAGAATCTGAAAAGCGTGAATATGCAATTAAGCCAATGAACTGCCCAGGTCACGTACAAATTTTTAACCAAGGTTTAAAATCGTACCGCGACTTACCATTACGTATGGCCGAGTTTGGCTGTTGTCACCGAAATGAGCCATCAGGTGCTTTACACGGACTAATGCGTGTACGTGGCTTTACACAAGATGATGCTCACGTTTTCTGTACAGAAGAGCAGGTAATGGACGAAGTGTCAGCGTGTATTAAGATGGTTTATGATACTTATGAGACATTCGGTTTTGAAAAGATTGTGGTTAAGCTTTCAACTCGCCCGGAACAACGTATTGGCGACGATGAAATTTGGGACAAAGCTGAAGTTGCATTAGCCGATGCACTAAAAGCAAACGACATCGAATTTGATTACCTTCCTGGTGAAGGGGCGTTTTATGGCCCTAAAATTGAATTTACTTTGTACGATTGTTTAGACAGAGCGTGGCAGTGTGGTACAGTGCAACTAGATTTTGCATTACCGGGTCGTTTAGGTGCTACTTATGTAGCAGAAAATAACGAACGACGCACACCTGTTATGATACATCGTGCTATTTTGGGCTCAATTGAGCGCTTTATCGGAATTTTGACTGAAGAGTATGCTGGTTTATTCCCTACGTGGCTTGCACCAAAGCAAGTAGTGATTATGAATATCACTGATAAACAAGCACCTTATGTGCAGGAAATTGTACAAAAATTAAATAAACTTGGAATTAGAGCCGCTGCTGACTTGAGAAATGAGAAGATTGGCTTTAAAATCCGTGAACATACATTAAAGCGTATACCTTACTTATTAGTTGTTGGCGATAAAGAAGTTGAACAACAAGAAGTAGCAGTACGTACGCGAACAGGTGAAGACCTGGGTAAATTTAATGTCGATGATTTTGTAGCTAAAATAAGCGAAGAGATTAAAAATCGACAGTAAAAATCGAGCGTGTAGGGCAATTACTAAAAGCCATCTACACGCTTATATTATTGATATTCTTGGAGGAACGTACCATTAGAGGCGGCAAGAAAGGGCAACAAACAGCTCAAAAAAATCGTATTAACGAAGAAATTACAGCTCAAGAAGTTCGTTTAATCGACATCGACGGCGAACAAGCTGGCATTCAGTCATTAAAAGACGCACAAGCTATGGCTGATGCAGCGGGTGTTGATCTTGTAGAGATTAGCCCTAACGCTGAGCCGCCTGTTTGTAAGGTTATGGACTACGGTAAGTTCATCTTTGAAAAAAGCAAAGAACTGAAAGAGCAGAAGAAGAAGCAAAAGCAAATCCAGATTAAAGAAATCAAATTCCGTCCTGGTACGGATGAAGGTGACTATCAGGTTAAGCTTCGCAACTTACGTAAGTTCTTAGAAGCTGGCGATAAAGCTAAAATTACCATCCGCTTCCGTGGCCGTGAAATGGCTCACCAAGAAATTGGTATCGAACTATTAAACCGCGTTAAAGGCGATTTAGAAGACTTAGCAGTAGTAGAGTCTTTCCCAAATCGCGTTGAAGGCCGTCAAATGGTTATGATGATGGCACCTATTGCTAAAAAGTAATTTTTAAGTAATAATGCGCACCGAATTTAGCTCAGGTCTGCAAGCAATATGTAAATATTCACCTGAGTTAACCGGTTTTAAAGTAAAGTTGCAGCATTTTATGTTGGGCTTTCACCGGAACATGGCAGTAAGTTAGGCCTAAAAGTGGAGCTATAGAAATATATCTCACGCCTGCTTACTAATTTAAAAGCAATACAATTGGAGTTATTGCAATGGCTTATAAGCTAAAAAGTCACAGTGGCGCTGCTAAGCGTTTCAAAAAGACTGCTTCTGGCGGTTTCAAGCGTAAACAAGCGCATCTTCGTCATATTCTGACTAAGAAAACTTCTAAGCGTAAGTTACACCTACGTCCTAAGATGATGGTTCATAAAAATGACCATGGTCTAGTTTCACGTATGTTACCGTTCGCTTAATAGGGGTTTTTAGAAATGGCAAGAGTTAAACGCGGCGTTGTCGCACGTGCACGTCACAAAAAAGTTTTAAAACAAGCAAAAGGTTACTACGGAGCACGTTCACGTGTTTATCGCGTAGCTTTCCAGGCTGTTACTAAAGCGGGTCAATACGCTTACCGTGACCGTCGTGCGAAGAAACGTACTTTCCGTCAATTATGGATTGCACGTATCAATGCTGCTTCACGTCAAAATGGTCTGTCTTACAGCCGTTTTATCAATGGTCTTAAAAAGACGTCTGTAGAAATCGATCGTAAGATCCTTGCAGATATCGCTGTTTACGACCAAGTTGCATTCGCAGCGCTTGTAGAAAAAGCTAAAGAAGGCCTAGCCGCTTAAGCTTTTTTATAAGAACTGAAAAGGAGCCCATTGGCTCCTTTTTTTGTGCCTAAAATTTGATATAAAACCCCCAACATACAAGAGCTACTCTAACTTCCCAAGCAAAATAATCCGTTATTAATTTAAAGGCTAAGCTGTATTTAATTGGATGCTAATTATGCTTTAATCTCAATAAAACATTCCTGATACATTATTAACTTACCTTAGGCTGTGTTTTTTGTTGAACTACCGCAGTTTTTTCGTAACGATTGGTTAAGTTGTTATAATTTGGCTATTAAAGCGTTTTTTGAGAATAATATGTTAGCCAGCTTACTCTTTTTAACTGCAAGTATGACTTACGATAGCCATTTACCCCCTTTGCTACCTTGGGAGGGAGAAAGTTTATCGCTGATACAACAGGCGGGGCCCCTGACAACGGATTTTGAGCTTTCAGATGGTTATATATCTCCGGATTACAACAACACAATGGCTTTTGTAGAGCGTTTAGTTGCTGCAAATCCGACTCAATTTAAATCGCAAATAATAGGTTTTAGTAATAGTAAGCGTGCTATTAAAATGGTTGTGGCGACTGAGCAAGGTTTTTTTGATGCAGATCAGCTTGCCAATAGCACTAAGCCAACAGTGCTTATTCAAGCGGGAATTCACGCTGGCGAGATTGACGGTAAAGACGCCATGTTTATGTTGTTACGGGACATAGCTACAGGCAAACGTAGAGATATTTTAAAGAAAGTAAATATTTTATTTATCCCAATCTTAAACGTTGACGGACATGAAAGAAGCAGCCATTTTAATCGCATTAATCAACGCGGCCCGAGTAAAATGGGTTTTAGAACCAATGCAAATAATTTAAATTTAAACCGTGACTTCACAAAACTTGAAACACCCGAAGTTAAAAGTGTTTTAAAGGTTATTAATGACTATAACCCAAACCTTTATATTGATGTGCATGTTACTGACGGTGCCGATTATCAATACGATGTGACCTATGGATATAATCCGGTTTTTGCAAGTGAATCTCCTGCTATTGCTGATACGTTAGATAGATACTTTAAACCGGTCATAGATAATAAGTTAGCATCACAAGGGCATATTCCTGGGCCTCTTGTATTTGTTATGAATAAGCGAAACTTTAAAGAAGGGCTTGCGGGTTGGGTTGCTACACCCCGGTTTTCGAACGGTTGGGGTGACTTAAAATCATTACCTACAATTTTAGTCGAAAACCACTCATTAAAACCTTATAAGCAGCGTGTATTGGGCACTTATGTGTTTATTGACGGGGCAATTGATGCTTTATCAAAGCATGGACATGAACTAGCTAATGCAGTAAAAAAAGAACACGCATTTGTACCAAAGCAGCTTATTGTTCAACGAGGCTATAGTAAAGACCCTGTAGAAATTGCATTTAAAGGTATTCGTTATACGTCAAAAGTGAGTACGTTATCGGGTCAAACAGAAGTTCAATATATTGGCGAGAAAGAAGACTATACAAATTTACCTGTATATTGGCAAAAAGATGTACAAAAACGTATTGAAGTACCTAAGGCATTTTTTATACCACCTGTTTACACCGATTTAATTGAAAAACTGTCGCTTCATGGTGTGTCTGTGAATAAATTAGTTGGTGAAAACACACAACCATTAAAGCAGGCAAAAATAGATGAGCACTCGTTTGCTAAGTCACCGTTTGAAGGAAGGTTTAGGGTAACAGCCACTTTCGATTATAAACCTGCTATTAATGTAAACTTAGATGGTTGGTTTGAAGTTACAACTCAACAAAAAGCAGGGGAATTGGCTGTTCATCTACTGCATCCAGAGGCGCCTGACTCGTTTTTTTCATGGGGAGAGTTTAACACGATTTTTCAGCGCACTGAGTATATGGAAAATTACGCGCTGATCCCTTTTGCTCGTAATATGTTAAAAGAACAGCCAAAACTAGCTTTACAATTTGACCAAAAATTAAAAACTGAAAAGTCATTTGCAAGTGATGCTGATGCTCGCTTAGATTGGTTGTATCAGCACAGCCCATTTTATGATGAAGCATATCTAAAGTACCCAATACTTATGTCGTTTGAAGAAGAAATAGCAATACCAGATCAAAAAGATAAAGAAATATAGTGATGAGAATTATAACAATACCAGTGACTCCTTTTGCACAAAATTGCAGAATAATAGCTTGCGAAAGTACCCAAGAAGCAGTCGTTGTTGATCCTGGCGGTGACAGCGATAAGATAATTGCAGCTTTAACGAGTAATAATTTAACCCTTAAAGCTGTTTGGTTAACCCATGGGCACTTAGACCACGTTGGTGGAGCAGACGTACTTCGTAAGCAGTTTAATACTAAGATTATTGGCCCACACAAGGATGAACATTTTTGGTTTGAAAATTTATCAATGCAAGCTCAAATGTTTGGTTTTTCACCTATTAAACCATTTTACCCAGACGAATGGTTATCGCACGGTGATACTTTGAGTCTAGGTAAGTTAACATTTGATGTATTTCACTGCCCAGGCCATACACCAGGGCATATTGTATTTTACGAAAAAAACCAACAATGTGTCATTGTTGGTGATGTTATATTTAAAGGCTCTGTAGGACGTACTGACTTTCCTAGAGGGAATAGTCAACAACTTATAGAGTCTATTAAGGCTCATATACTAACCTTACCTTTACAGACCGCGATTTTGTCTGGCCATGGCGGTGAAACAACCGTTGAGCATGAAATTAAAACGAATCCTTTTGTAAGTGGGCAGTACGGCTAGTGAGTTAAATGTATTAATTATGAGTAATTTATACATAGAAAAATTAAAAATAAGCAGACTGTTTTTAAAAATGGTTGTATAATTTAACCAGTTTATTTGATAAATAAGAAATAAAATGTCTCTAAATCACGTAGATCGCCAAATTTTGGCACTTTTGCAACAAGACGCAAGTCTATCAACTGCTGAAATAGCAGATAAAGTCGGCTTATCTCAATCACCTTGTTGGCGTCGAATTGCTAAACTAGAGCAAGACGGCTACATAAAAAGCAAAGTGGCATTGTTAGATGAGAAGAAACTTGGCTTTGATATGTTGGTGTACGCACATGTGCGTTTATCTAATCACGGTAAAAAAAATCTAGCTGAATTTGAAAAATTGATCATGAGTTACGATGAGGTCACTGAGTGTTATACAATGGCAGGCACAATGGATTTTATGTTGCGAATAATCTCACAAGGGATAGAAGGCTACGAACATTTTGTTCGAGATAATTTATTAAGTTTAGAGTACGTACAGGAAGTGCATTCAAACGTGACAATGACCTGTGTAAAACGCAGCACATCTCTACCTTTGTAAACAGATAACTTTTTAAAGCTATTTAGTTTAAAAACACAATGTAATTGTTAAATGAGCGCTAATTTGCTAAAATTTAGCGCTTTTTTTATACCCAAAATACACCTGAGGATCTCAATGTTTAACTTACTAAGCAGGGCGCCAAGCTCAGCTAAAAACGATATTCTATCTGGTTTAACTGTGGCGTTAGCCCTAGTGCCAGAAGCTGTTGCGTTTGCCTTTGTTGCAAATGTAGAACCTTTAGTTGGTCTATATGCCGCGTTTATCGTAGGTTTAATTACGGCTATATTCGGTGGCCGCCCAGGCATGATCTCAGGTGCAACCGGTGCTTTAGCGGTTGTAATGGTAAGTTTAGTGCTTGATCATGGTGTTGAGTATCTCTTTGCAACCGTACTTCTGATGGGTATTTTGCAAATACTCGCGGGAATATTCAAGCTCGGTAAGTTTATACGTATGGTACCGCATCCTGTAATGCTAGGGTTTGTAAACGGCTTAGCTATTGTTATATTTTTAGCCCAGTTAGGTCAGTTTAAAGTACCTGATGGTATGGGCGGTCAGCAATGGATGACAGGTGAACCATTGTTTATTATGTTAGGGCTTGTTGCGTTAACAATGGCTATTATTCATTTCCTTCCAAAGTTAACAACGGCTATTCCTTCATCTTTAGTTGCGATTGTAACGGTGACAGGCTTAGTTATTGGTTTAGACCTTGAAGCACATACCGTATTAGATTTTTTAAAAGGGATGACAGGTGATGAAGCAGCAACAATCGCAGGTGGGTTGCCAGAGTTTCATATTCCTATGGTGCCATTTAATTTAGAAACACTGCAAATTATCTTCCCTTACGCACTTATACTTGCTGCTATCGGCCTGATAGAGTCATTATTAACGCTTAGCTTAATTGATGAAATTACTGAAACACGTGGTCACAGTAACAAAGAGTGTATTGGCCAAGGCGCTGCAAATATAACGTGTGGTTTTTTTGGAGCAATGGGCGGTTGTGCAATGATTGGCCAATCAATGATTAATATTAATTCGGGCGGCCGCTCTCGTTTATCGGGAATAAGTGCAGCCTTAATGCTGCTTGCGTTTATCATTTTTGCATCAAGCTTAATTGAAATGATCCCACTCGCTGCACTTGTGGGGGTTATGTTTATGGTTGTGCTTGGTACATTTGAATGGGCAAGCTTTAAAATGATGAAGCGCGTACCATTGTCAGATGCCTTTGTAATCGTGTTAGTTTCGGGTGTAACCGTGATTACCGATTTAGCGATTGCAGTGTGTGTAGGTGTGATTGTGTCTGCACTTGTTTTTGCATGGCAACATGCTAAACATATCTACACAACAAACTACATTGATGAAGAAGGCTCAAAAGTATATGAGTTACATGGGCCATTATTTTTTGGTTCAGTTAAAAACTTTTCTGAATTATTTGATGTTAAAAATGACCCAGAGAACGTTATTGTAGAGTTTAAACATAGCCGTGTATCAGATCACAGTGCAATAGAGGCTATTGACGCATTAGCTGATAAATATACTAAAGCGGGTAAGCAGCTTCATTTGCGTCATTTAAGTAAAGACTGTACTCAGTTATTGCACAAAGCGCGTGATTTAGTTGAGGTCAATGTAATAGAAGATCCTACTTATAAAGTTGCGTCAGATAAACTAGCTTAAACACTAACTATCAACGTATTTATGAAAGCGAAAGGATAACACCTTTCGCTTTTTTATTGCGTGTGAGTATAGTTTGCGTTGATTGTATTAAAAACTAAGATAGGCGGTAGTGCTAAATATCCTCGTAAATCTATATAATAGATGACGATATTATTCAGTTTATTTATAAAACTATTTAGTTATTAATAAATACACACTAAAAATAGATTTTAAAGTAGTTACTATTTTGGAGACGATGTAAATTTTGAATTGGCAATCTTTAATTGATAACCGTCAGCGCTTTTTTTGGCTTTTGCAGATTGCGGGCTGGATAGGGTATGCGCTTGTCAATTACATTGGTTCTAAAGTATTTGAAATGCGTGATATTTACGTATTCGTTATATTATTAAATGCTTATGCTGGCTGTTTGATGACAGTACCACTTCGCTATATTTACCGTACAGTTTGGAATGCTTCACCTATAGTGCTTATGTTAGTGGTGTTTGGTGCATCTTATATTACGGGTACCTTATGGGCTGTTGTACAGAAGTTTAATCTATGGGAGATATATCGCCATGGTTACAGACCTGAAGAGTGGTTTTATTATCTTCAACAAGGTTTAGATTCGGTCTACATTATTTTATGTTGGAGTGGCTTATACTTTGGTGTTAAATATTATCAGCTATTACAAAGTGAACGTCAAAAAGCATTAAAAGCAACTACAATGGCGCACGAAGCCCAATTAAAAATGCTTAGATACCAGCTTAACCCGCATTTTTTATTCAATACGTTAAATGCTATTTCAACATTAGTTTTGGTAAAAGAAAATAAAGATGCTAACTTAATGGTGTCTAAATTAAGTGACTTTTTAAGGTATACCCTAAATACAGATCCCATAAAAAAGGTACCACTTGAGCAAGAGTTGCATGCGTTAAAATTATATTTAGATATTGAACGAGTTCGTTTTGATGAACGATTAAAAGTAAACATAGATGTAAGCGAACAAGCTAAGCAAGCATTAGTTCCTAGCCTTATACTGCAACCTATTATTGAAAACGCAATTAAATATGCGATTGCCCACTTATCTGAAGGTGGGGTAATAGATATTAAAGCCCAAGTGTTTGCTAACGAATTACTCCTTGAAGTGGGAGATAATGGGCCTGGCACCGAATTAGAAAATGGCAAGCTTGTTAACGCACAAGGTGTTGGTATTGCAAATACCAAAGATAGATTAAAAACGCTCTACGAAAATAATTATTCGTTTGTATTATCACATAATACGCCAAGTGGATTAAAGGTTAATCTGCGAGTGCCGTTTGAGAAGGCTGTGAAGAAATGATGAAAATCAGAACGCTTATTGTTGATGATGAACCATTAGCGCGCAAAGGCTTGGATGTAAGGCTTTCAGAATTTGATGACATTGAAGTTATTAAATTATGCAGTTCAGGTGCAGATGCAATAGAGACGTGTAAAAACGAAAAAATAGATTTAGTATTTTTAGATATTCAAATGCCAGGCATGAATGGCTTTGAAGTTGCTCGCGCGTTAAGTGAAAGCACTAAAATACTTCCGGCAATCGTGTTTGTTACCGCATTCGATCAATTTGCGGTGAAAGCATTTGAAATTCATGCATTGGATTACATTTTAAAACCCGTTGATGATAACAGACTAAAACAGGCGGTAGAAAAAGTGCATACCTATTTAAAAACGCAACAAGACAACGCCCATAAGAAAAAACTCGCGAGTTTTGTAGCTGGCATTACCGGAAATAATTGTGAAGAAATTCTCAAAAAACTGGCAACCGGTGATACTTTAGCTGATAAACGTTACCCAGAATCCTTAGCCGTAAAAGAGCAGGGCGAAATTATCCGTGTTCCAGCAGCAACTATTCAATGGGTTGACGCAGCCGGGGATTATATGTGCTTACATTGCCAAGATGGGCAAACACATATACTACGAAAAACAATGAAAGAACTTGAGCAAGAGCTAGACCCTCATTTATTTGTAAGGGTTCATCGCAGCGCAATTGTTAATACAAAACAAATCAGTAAATTAGTTACACAGGTCAGTGGTGAATATTTACTTGTTTTAGAGAATGGTCAAGAGCTAAAAGTTAGTCGTAGTTACCGTGATAAAGTAAAAGCAGCGTTGGCTAGTTAATATAAGTTTAAGAATATAAAATGCGAGCTAAGCTCGCATTTTTTTAGAAAACTTTAATTACTCAACAGTAACAATTTTCATTGTATTTGTTGCGCCCACAGTTTCCATTGAATCACCATGCGTTAAAATCACAGTATCACCTGAAGCCAATGAACCTTGAGCAACAAGTGTATCTAATGCTGCTTTAACCATTGCATCTTTTTCTGTTTGTGTTGAATCAAAAAACACCGGATAAACACCACGATAAAGTGCAGTTTGACCAAGTGTACTGGCATGACGTGACAACGAATAAATTGGTAAGCCAGAACTTATGCGTGACATCAGTTTTGCTGTGCTACCAGATTCAGTAAGCGTTACAATAGCCTTAACAGAATCTAAATGGTTTGCTGCATACATAGCCGATAGAGCAATTGATTCAGCATTATTAGAGAAACGACTATCTAAACGGTGTTTAGATACATGCGTTTCTTTTTGTGACTCAGCACCTAAACAAACGCGTGCCATAGTTGCTACCGTTTCTTCAGGGTAATCGCCAGCAGCTGTTTCTGCAGAAAGCATTACAGCATCAGTCCCATCAAGCACTGCGTTTGCAACATCCATTACTTCAGCACGTGTTGGCATTGGGTTATCGATCATCGATTCCATCATTTGCGTGGCTGTAACAACAGTACGGTTCAACGAACGTGCACGACGAATAATAAGCTTTTGCTTGCCCATTAGCGCAGCATCGCCAATTTCAACACCTAAGTCACCACGTGCAACCATTACAGCGTCCGAAGCAAGCACAATATCATCGATGGCTTCTTGTGTTTCTACAGCTTCAGCGCGTTCAATTTTTGCTAGAAGTTGAGCTTTAGAGCCAGCAGCTTCTGCTAATGAACGAACGTAACGCATGTCATCGCCACTACGTGGGAAAGAAACCGCAATATAATCTACATCGATTTCTGCTGCTGTGATTAAGTCTTCTTTGTCTTTTTCGGTAAACGCTGGAGCTGTTAATCCACCGCCCAAACGGTTAATCCCTTTGTTGTTTGATAAAACGCCTCCCACTGTAACAGTACAGTGAACGAGATGATCAACTACTTTATCAACCGTAAGTTGAATTAAACCATCATTTAAAAGAAGTAAATCGTTAGGAGATACATCTTGTGGAAGCTCTTTGTAATCGATACCTACAGCGTTTACATCGCCTTGGCCTTTTTCCATTTTAGCATCAAGAATAAACTTAGCACCCACTGCTAGGGTTACTTTGCCTTCTTTAAACGTTGAAACTCGGATTTTAGGACCTTGAAGATCGGCAAGTATAGCAATGTGTTTGTTTAATCGTTTTGCAATATCACGAACTGCTTGTGCACGGTCTTTATGATCTTGTGCCACACCGTGTGAGAAGTTTAAACGTACTACGTTTGCGCCTGCGCGAATGATTTTTTCTAGGTTGTTATCTCTATCGGTAGCAGGCCCAAGGGTAGCGACTATTTTTGTGCGTCTTAGCATCAATTTCTCCTGTGTGCTTGGTGAAAGCAGGTTGACGGTTATTTTGTTTACGAAGAATACAGCTTAAAAAAGCAATATCTTAAGTTGTAGGCAAAGCTGAACGAATTGCCACTATTTTATACAAAACTATTGTGTCATCATTATGACACCGGTGTCAAAATGCGTCAATGATCTTAATTTCAAATAGCTGTGCTTTAAGTCACCCCTAGAGCATTGATGTTTGATATAATTACAAAGCTTATTTATCTTTAATAAAAAAGCATGTTGTATTGGCTCATGGTTAGCATTTTATGACTGCATGAGTATAATGCACGCGGTATTATTTAATGAATACACTGAATTTTCTAACCAAATAGTTGTTACCGAGGAGGACACTAAATGCAAGTTGCATTAGTCGGGTTAGGCGTTATGGGGAAAAATCTTGCCCTAAACTTAATAGATAAAGGGATAACGCTTGTTGCTTATGACAAAAACCCACATGCGGGTGAAGAGTTAATAAGCTGTGCTAAATCTCAAGGCATGGCTGATAGACTTCACATTGTCTCTGATTTAGGAGACATGGTAAGGCGTTTAGAAGCACCTCGCTCTATTTTATTGCTTGTTCCTGCAGGTGAGTTAGTCGATACCGTTTGTAACGAACTGGTAGACGCAGGCGTAGAGTGTGATGATATTATAGTCGACTGTGGTAACAGTAATTATAAAGACGGTATTACTCGCAAGCTAAAGTTTCAAAACAAATTTGAGTTTGCCACTATGGGTATTTCAGGCGGAGCAGAAGGCGCTCGCCATGGTCCGGCAATGATGGCCAGTGGATCAGAAGGTGGCTGGGAACGCATTGAGCCATGGTTTGAAAAAGTAGCTGCAAGCTATAACGGTAGCTCTTGTTTTGCGCGTGTTGGCCAGTCAGCCAGTGGACACTTTGTGAAAATGGTTCATAACGGTATTGAATATGCGCTTATGCAACTAATTGCAGAGATGTATCAATTACTCCGCTTAGGTACAAACCGTTCTCCAAAAGAAGTCGCGGCAATATTTGACGAATGGTCAGAAGGGCAGTTGAATAGTTACTTACTCGCTATTTCAAGTCATATATTAACCCTTGAAAATGATAAAAATGTGCCTCTAGTAGACCTGATTGATAATAAAGTTGGCGCTAAAGGTACTGGTTTGTGGACGGCACAAAATGCACTTGAGTTAGGAATTGCAGTACCCTCACTGGTTGCTGCTGTTCAAGCTCGACATCTAACCAATGCATGCGATACAACTGCGGCACAAGAAATGACCTATGCTTCAAAATCAACTAATACCGTTGATATTGACCTTGAAGAGCTTAAAGATGCGTTTACGTTAGCGAGTCTTTTAGCTTATCGCCAAGGCCTTGCGTTAATTAAGGGAGCCTCTCGGACACATCAATGGAAGGTAGATCTTTCGAAAACATTACAAACTTGGCGTGCAGGTTGTATCATTCGAGCTGATTACCTTGACAGCGTAGCGCAAGGTGTCGAATTTATAGACTCGCTTGATAAAGAAGCCAATGCATTGCGTAAGGTAACAGGACATGCTGTTATGTCTGGCCTGGCGTTTCCAGTATTAAGCTCAACACAAACTTACTTAGCAACGCTAACAACACCAAGTAATGGGCACTTAGTTCAAGCCCAGCGTGATTACTTTGGTGAGCACGGCATTAAAACCCACAGCGGCGAGACATGTCACTTAACTGACTTAGTAGAGATTGACGCTAAGGTGCGCTAATTCATTATTAAACAAAAAAAGGCACGCTATACGCGTGCCTTTTTGATTTACAGGTGCCTGTAATTGTTTATCGAGTTAATTCGCCGCGCATATTATCTTGCATTAAATGACGAATAGTTTCGATTTCTAGATTTTGGCTGAATAGGTAATGAAGCTTTGTTAAGCAGGCTTCTAATGTCATATCATAACCACTAATAACGCCAATATTTAACAATGCGTTGCCAGTTGCGTAACCGCCCATATTGACCTGACCTTTCAGGCATTGTGTTAGATTAACAATGATCATCCCTTTTTTACTTGCGTCACTTAGCACAGAAAGAAACTTATCGTCCTGAGGTGCATTGCCCACGCCAAAACTTAATAACACTAAGGCTTTAATGTTATCGTTTACAAGGCTTCTGACCACCTCGGTGCTTATTCCAGGGTATAAATAAAGCACGCCAATTGGTTGTGGCGTTATAGTGGTAACTTGAAGTTCATTTTCAACATAAGGGCTCAGTTGGCCTTTGATAAGTTGAATATTAATACCTGATAATGCAAGAGGCTCTAAATTTGGTGAAGCAAAAGCATCAAAACCATCTGCATGCGCTTTAGTGGCTCTATTACCTCTAAATAACTGGTTATTAAAAAACAAGCTTACTTCTGCAATTGGGTAGTTTGCAGCAAGATACATAGCATTTAATAAATTAACCTGTCCATCAGAACGAAGTTGAGAAAGCGGGATCTGTGAGCCGGTAACAATAACGGGCTTAGTTAAATTATCAAACATGAAGGAAAGTGCCGAGGCTGTATAGGCCATGGTATCGGTACCATGTAATACGACAAATCCATCGTATTGCTGATATTTGCTTTTTATATCATCGGCAATGAGCTGCCAATGTGCAGGAGACATGTCAGAAGAATCGATAAGAGGGCAGTATTCGTGAATATCAAACAAGGGCATTTCATCACGATTAAATTCAGCATTATTCATAACCGTTTCTGTTAAAAAACCTTCAGCGGGAATATAGCCGCGACTTGATTTTTTCATCCCTATGGTACCGCCTGTGTAAGCGATATATATGCGTTTACGTTTCATAAAAAAAGCCCAGTAAAAAAACTGGGCTTAGTATAACCTGTCGCTAAAGTAAATAAAGCAACGAGTGGTGCTTATGCACTTTTATTGTGCAACATTACATTCTAAACAGCGTGCGTATACACCTTGTGGATCGTTATAATCTTTAAGGTTTTCTAGTTCAGAACTTAACTGCTTCACTACGCTTTGTAAATTAGCTTGTGTTGCTAAAACCGATGGGGTAGTTGATTGTACTCCCAGCATGGACTGAACCGATGCGCTGCCAAAGATATCTTGCAGCATTTTTTCTTGCGGGCTTAAATCTTGAGTGATTGTTTTCACATCGTAGTTAGTTAATTTAGCAAGCGCGGCTGCAGCATCAATTGCATCTTGTTTGTCACCAAGTTTATCAATTAATCCCAGTTCAAGAGCTTGAGATGCGATCCAAACTCGACCTTGTGCAATTGCATCAACCTGCTCTGGTGTCATGCCTCGCGCTTGTGCAACAACATCTAAAAAGCGGCCATAAGCTTCTTCAACACTCATTTGAATGACTTGAGCCATTTTTTCGTTAAGCGGGCGAGTGACTGAAAAACCAGCCATTTCGGTAGTAGCAACACCGTCAGAATACACACCAATTTTTGATAATGTATTTTCAAATGTCATAAACGTACCAAACACGCCAATAGAGCCAGTAATCGTACTTGGTGCAGCCCAAATCTCATTAGCTGCAGATGCAATCCAATAACCACCAGAGGCGGCAACAGAGCTCATTGATGCAATTACAGGTTTACCAGCCGCTTTGAGCGCTAATACTTCAGCACGAATAACTTCTGAGGCAAACATACTACCGCCACCCGAATCAATACGCAGTACTACGGCTTTAACTTTATCGTCTAGTCGTGCTTTACGTAGTAAGGCTGCAGTAGAGTCGCCACCAATTTCGCCTGCTCTTCGCTCACCATCAACAATAGTGCCTCTCGCTACCACAACCGCTACTTTTTCAGTAATAGGGTTGTCAAATACAACAGGCGGTTTAACTAAACTTAGGTACTCACGAAATGACACTTGCTTAAATGTTTTACCATCTTCTTGCGCACCGACTAAGTCTATGAGTTGTTGGCGCACTTGTTGAGTCGTTTTAAGTGAATCAACCCATTGATTATCTAATGCGTATTTACCCGCATCACCGTTAGCTGCTTGCATTTTTTCTAAGTAAGCATCCATAGTTTCATCAAAGTTTGACTCATCAAATGGGCGAACTGACGATACATCTTGCTTATATTCACTCCAAAGCGCACCCAACCATACTCGGTTTGCTTTTTTAGCTGCATCAGACATATCGTTACGAATAAAGGGCTCAACAGCTGATTTAAATGTACCAACACGGAAAATATGCTGCGTTACTTCTAGTTTTTCTAGTGCGTCTTTAAAATAAAGTGGATACATTCCGTAGCCTTCAATAGCGACACTACCGTAAGGGTGCATTGCTATTTCGTCAGCATGTGCAGCAATATAATACTGAGCTTGTGTGTAGTAGTAACCCGTAGCAATTACTTTTTTACCAGCCTGTTTGAAGCCTTCAATCGCGTTGGTAATTTGCTTAAGCTTGTTTAAATGCGCTTTAGGCATTTCTTGCAGGTCAAGCAGAAGTACACTAATTCGGCTATCTTTTGTTGCTTCATTTATAACTTCAATAACATCGTCAAGTAAAATTTCGCTTGGCTCATCGTTACCTGAGGTTGCATCATTTAAAGCGGCTTCAATAGGATCTATATATAATTTTTCTTCAACCAATGGACCATTTAGGTTTAATCGAAGAACAGAGCCTTCATCAACTATTATTTTGTCTTCGTCGCTTGAAATACCTGCAATAAATACAATAACAAGTAGCACAAACAAAAAGTTAATAATTAATCGACGAGAAAAGTTTATTCCAGCCCAAATACCTTTAAAAATTTTTGCTATCAAAATAGCTCCTTAATTTGGTACAGCTAATACATTTGTTTCATCTTATCCTAGAATAAATATAAATTTAACTGCTAAATCGTAACGAAGTGTTTATAAATACGTTTAAGATACCGAAAACAATGGTTTTATTATGCTATACATGCACGCATTAAATAGTAATTTTGATATGAGTACGTATTTTAAGCGTGGCTAAAGTATCAAATAAATACATGCAAATATTGCTTATTCGTTGTCGTTGAAGCAGAATTAGTGAATCTACACAGGTTAGACCAGTTAATGGGGCATAAGATGTTAGAACAACAACTACAATTAAAACACACACAATTACGAAACAGATTAGTTATGGGCTCAATGCATACGGGCCTTGAAGAGGGATGGCATAACAGAAAACGTTTACGTGCATTTTATGAAGCCCGCGCGAAGGGCGGTACTGCCATGCTCATAACAGGTGGCTATAGTCCGAACCTACGAGGCAAGTTAACGCCAATATCTTCTTCTTTTAACAGTTATTATGATGTATTTAAACACCGCGCATACACAGATGCTGTTCATAAGCATGGTGGAAAAATTTGTTTACAGCTACTACATGCTGGTCGCTACGCTTATCATCCTTTCAATCAGGCACCTAGTGCTATTCAGGCTCCAATTAATCCTTACAAGCCTAAAGAAATGTCACTGAGCTCAATTAAAAAAACGATTAAAGACTTCGCACATTCTGCTTATATGGCAGAAAAAGCAGGTTACGACGGTGTTGAGGTAATGGGCTCTGAAGGGTACTTAATTAACGAGTTTATGGCGCCGCATACAAACAAACGTACTGATGAATTTGGTGGTAGCCTAGAAAACCGCATGCGTTTAGCACTGGAAATAGTAAAAGCGGTTAGGGCAAAAGTTTCAGATAAATTTTTAATCATATTTAGATTATCTGTAATGGATTTAATCCCTAATGGTTCAACGCCAGATGAAGTTGTTATTCAAGCCACTGAGCTTGAAAAAGCCGGGGTTGATATTTTTAACACAGGTATTGGCTGGCATGAAGCACGCGTTCCTACAATTGCTAGCATGGTTCCACCAGGGGCTTTTAAAGAAGCGTCTAAGCGCTTAAAAAGTGTTGTTAGCGTTCCAGTCATTGCGGTTAACCGCATTAACACACCTGACATTGCAAATGATATATTAAATGCTGGTGAAGCCGACCTTATATCAATGGCTAGACCTTTATTAGCTGATCCTGAGTTTTTTAATAAATACCAAAACGATCAAACCAAACAAATTAATATTTGTATTGGCTGTAACCAGGGTTGTTTAGATCATGTATTTAAAAATAAACGTGCAACCTGTTTAGTTAACCCCCAAGCCGCCTTTGAACTTGACTACCCGCTCGATAAAGCCACAATCTCAAAAAACGTACTTGTTGTGGGGGCTGGCCCGGCTGGCTTATCTGCAAGTTGTTATTTAGCTCAGAAAGGTCATAAGGTCACTTTGATTGACCAAAAATCGCAAATGGGTGGCCAATTTAATTTAGCCATGCAAATACCTGGTAAAGAAGACTTTAATCATACACTGACATACTTTATTAATGAGCTAGAACGTTTAGATGTATCGGTTAAACTTGAAACGTCTTACAACGAGTCAATGCTGACACAGTTTGATGACATTGTTTTTGCAACGGGTGTTCGCCCCCGTGAGGCGTCAATTAAATGTAGCGATGACAAACGCGTATTTGCATACGATGAAGTAATTCGTGGCGAAGTCGAGTTAGGTAATTCTATTGCTATATTAGGTGCTGGCGGTATTGGTTTTGATATGGTGGCATTTTTAAGTGAGCATAAATCGCAAACCATTGATGAATTTAAAACACAATGGGGAATTGAATGTGAACCGCAACCACACAAAGACGACCGCCAGTTGTACATGTTAAAAAGAAGTTCAGGCCGATTTGGTAGTGAACTTGGTAAAACAACAGGTTGGATCCATCGTCAAGTAGCTAAGCAACATGGTGTAAAACAAATTGCAGATTGTCAGTATCAGAGCTTTGACAGCAATGGTTTAACTATTACAGTTGGTGGTGAAACTCAGGTGTTACCTGTCGACACTGTTATTGCGTGTATTGGTCAAGTTTCAAATGATGAAGTTGTAAAGCCCCATGCTGAAAACGCAAAAGTACACGTGATTGGCGGTGCAAAACTCGCAGCTGCAATTGATGCTAAGCGTGCTATTTTTGAAGCGCTTCAAATAGCGAGATCTATTTAAGCCTTAGATAGATTGAAAGAGTTTACCTGTTCATGCGGTCTTGGTTGTTTATAGTCTATAACTAAATAAACACAGCACTCAGGAAACGCATGAACACACTAACCCACCTATACGAATCAGCAATAGGTAAACTATTTTTTTTAGATGGTTTACCTTCTTTACTTTTCAGACTAATTTTAGCGCCAGTGATGATTATTGCCGGATACAATAAGCTTGCTATAAGTGGTGAAGCCGACGGTTTTTTAAACACCTTATTAGCGTCGCCTGATATTGTGCAATGGTTTGGGAATAGTGAATGGGGCTTAGGCTTACCATTTCCTGATTTACTCGCATTTTTAGCTGGTTGGAGCGAATTTTTGGGAGGCTGGTTTTTATTATTTGGCCTTTTTACTCGCCTAGTTAGTATCCCGCTTATGTTTACCATGGTTGTTGCTGCAACATCAGTGCATTGGCACAATGGCTGGTTTGCAATAGCACCTACTAATCCTGACACGAGTGCAGCTCAGGTACTCGATTGGTTATCAATCCCTGGTGCAAAAGAAAGTCTCGAAAACTCACTTGAAGTACAAGAGCGAATTGGCAAAATTCGCGCAATAGTGGAAGAACACGGTTTTCCTGAGTATTTGTACGAGAAAGGCAAACCTTCAATTCTAAACAATGGGATTGAATTTGCTGCCATTTACTTTGCTATGCTGCTTAGTTTATTTTTCACTGGAGGTGGGCGCTTTGTAAGCGTTGATTATTGGATAAAGCGAACAATCAGCAAAGAATAGGGTGTTTCAACATACTTGAACGGCCATATAAATATTTTAAACGGCCGTTTTTTGTATATGCTATATAACCTCATTGGGTATTTATAGCTTATGCATATCTTTTCACAATTTTACAAATCGAATCCACCTCAGCAAAAATAGTTTTTTATGAAAAGGCTTAATTAATTATAACGAGCGAGATAACCAAATTGGTAATACTAAGGTTTTAAATGCTATTCTAGCGTTTTGAATTTTTGAGTTATTTTTATGGATGCTATTGAGCTTTTACTTACTCGCCAATCTGATTCTAAACTTACTGAACCTGGCCCATCACCTGAACAGCTTGATATAATAAAACAGGCAGCACTGCGTGTTCCCGATCATGGTTGTATTGCACCGTGGCAGTTTATCCTGGTTCAAGGGGATGCTCGCATAAAGCTAGGTGAAATGTATTATCAATGCGCTTTAGCAGAGCAACAATCAGAAAAAGTGGTTAATCGTGCTAAAGATCTTCCTCTTCGAGCACCTGTAATCATCATTGCTATTGCTAAATATGAAGAACATCCAAAAGTACCACGCATAGAACAAATACAAAGTGCAGGGTGTAGCGTGCTTGCAATGCAACAAGCTGCATTTGCACAGGGGTTAGGTGGTGTGTGGCGCACGGGTTACTTTGCGCAAAGTAATGCGGTTAAGCAAGCGCTCAATTTAAATGAATTAGATGAAATTGTGGGATATTTATACATAGGTACTCCAGCTGTCGATTGTAAAAAGTCGCCACGGCATAAGCCTGAAAGTTATTTTACTAATTTATAAACAAGGGTGAACTTTTAGACACTGTGATGGTCACTTATAAATGAGTATAAAATTTAGTCACTACTATTTTGCAGTGACATGCTGTTAGAAGTGCACGGAAGCTAAATAAGCTAATAATTCTTCTGCAGATTGTTTTTTAATCGGTTGTTTTTTGATAATGTATGGAGAGTCTCAAAATAACAATGATAAAGAAGACTTAATTTATGGGAAATTTATTTTTACGTGAAAAAGAAAATTGGCTTGCTTGGTCTATATGGGGGCTTTTGGGGGCGTTTGTTACGTTATATGTAGCAATGAGTACAAATGCAACTCCATTTATTGCAGGTTCGGCCGTAAGTGTATTAGTTCTACTTACTTGGTGGATGCAGCAATCAAAGCGATTCGATTTTGGGCGCGCCTTCAAAGTGTGCTGTTACGTGCTTATGTTAAGTATTTTACCTGCTTTTATGTTTGTAATTGTACCAAGCGACGAATTAAACCGTTTTGATCTAATTTTTCAAGGGGTCACTTTTTTCTCATTGAGTTTACTGGTATGCCTACTATGCTCATGGATTGCTCGTAGACCTAAGCAATATTATTAATCTCATTAACAGCACGATGTTGCTGCCATTGGTATGTAGTTTTTTAAGTCATTAAACAAAATTTTATATTTTTTACATTTAATGCTTTACAAATAATGAGATAAACCCTATTATTCGCGCCGTACGGAGAGATGGCAGAGTGGTCGAATGCACCGGTCTTGAAAACCGGCATAGGTTTGTAGCCTATCTAGGGTTCAAATCCCTATCTCTCCACCATTATTTAAAAAACCGCCTTATTGGCGGTTTTTTGCTATCTGGGGTTTAGTAATGACAAACAAAGCAAATTTACCTTTAAGTGCACAGCTGTTAAAACATATTTTATTGTGGACTGTATTCGGTTATTGCTATCAAAGCGGTTTGAGTGTGCTAATAAAAATGGCAGCCGATGCGCAACCCGAGCACCCACTAATAACAGCGTTCGTATATGGTGTTGGATTTAATATTTTAGTTGCTCATTTAATTACTAAATACGATACAAAATGGCCTGTTATCGCATCAATTTTTATTGGTGTAGTAGGGCTTATTGCGGTGCCAATTATCCTTGGGGGCACCTCTAGTTTATTAACTTCTCCATTGCTTGTAGGATTTTTATGCAGTTTGGTCCTTAGTTGCTTTATTGTTGGCCTATTAAAGGTAAAACTCGATAAAAACTAGGACCAAACAGGCTTGATTTTGTGATAGCATATCCATGTCTTTTAACTAACAAAACGTGAAAAACACATTATGTCAGATAATTTTACTACAGATGCTGAAAAAGCAAGTTACGGTATTGGCTTACAAATGGGTGAGCAACTTAAGTCTAATCCTTTTGAAGGCTTAAACCTAAATTCAGTGTTTGAAGGCATGAAAGATGCGTACGCTGGTGGCGCTTTTCAAGTTGAGATCCCTGAGATCCAAGCTGCATTTGAAAAAATTAACGAAGAGATCCAAGCTCGTCGTGAAGAAGAATCAAAAGTACTTTCTGCTGAAGGTATTGCTTTCTTAGAAGAAAATGCTAAACGTCCAGAAATCACTGTTACTGAGTCTGGCCTTCAATATGAAGTACTAGTAACGGGTGAAGGCGAAAAGCCAACTGCAGAGTCTACAGTTCGTGTTGATTACCACGGTACTCTTATTAACGGTACTGTTTTTGACAGCTCTTACGAGCGTGGTCAACCAGCTGAGTTCCCAGTTGGTGGCGTGATCAAAGGTTGGACTGAGGCATTACAAATGATGCCAGTAGGTACTAAATGGCGTATATACGTTCCTCATGAGCTTGCTTATGGTGAGCGCGGCGCAGGTGCAGCAATCGCACCTTTCTCAACGCTTGTATTTGACGTTGAGTTACACGAAATAATTTCTTAATAGTATTCTATTAAGTTATTTAAAACCGCGCTTATAAATAGCGCGGTTTTTTTGTATCTGTTTTAATTATGTTCAGGTAATGCGTAATGGTAATTTTTAAAACGATTAGCTTTTCACCTTAATTACAACGCGATTTATATAAAAAAAACCGCATTCACAAATACGGTTTTAAAAGGGAGTTATTAATCAAACAGGCTGAACATAACGTTTAGTGATTAAAAGTAGCCACGAACACCCAAGCGAATATTTCTACCTGGAAGAGGGGCTTTATCTTTGATAAATGAGGTATGAACAAACCCTAGTTCATCAGTTAGGTTATCAACATTTATATAAAGTTGAGCATCAACAGGACCTAAACCTAATTGGTAGTTAGCTTGAGCATCAAATAAAGTATAACCATCTGTTTGGCTTTCAAACGCAGTGATGTCATTCTGGTCGAAGTAATGAGTGCCGGTTAGCGTTAGTTGTAAGTTACCTAAATCATACTGTAACTCAGAGCCTAATTTGTTTGCTGGTATACGCGGAAGGTTACCTTCATCGTTTTTAAGTTTAGCGCGAGTAGAGTCACCAAATACTTTAACCATGGCGTTTGGTGTCATCTGGTAGTGAGCATCAAACTCTATACCGTAAAGCTCAGCGTCTTTACTTCTAAACTGATAAACGGCTACTGCATCGTCGTGTGCACCAATTGCTGATTCTAAACCGTCTTCTTCATCGAAGACTAAGCCTGTATTTTCTTGAAAATAGAAATTTTTAATATCGTTATAGAAAAAGTTCACGGTGTAACCAAAAGCACCGCTAAAACGCCTAAAGCTAATGTCTAAGTTTGTTGAGGTTTCTTGTTTAATGTTCTCAGGCTCGAAATGCGCTTCATTATCCTCAATATGGTAACCTAAGCCCAGTTCATAAGTACCCGTTGCAATGTGTAAGCCATTAGATAATAACTCTGCAGAAAGTGGGGCTCGCTCTGAGTGAGAAATACTTGTAGCAATACTATGTCCAGGTTTGTACTGCCAAATTGCACCAGCAGATAGACTTACATTGGTAAAGCTTTTGCTATAAGCAATAGATTCTTCATCGTGCTCTTCTTCTTCAACTTCCTCTTCATCATGGTCATGATGCTCAGCTGCTGAAATATTACTGTCAATTTTGTAATCTTCAATGCGGGCACCCAGTTCTACCGTTACATCACCAAATACGCGTTCTTCTAATAAATAAAGGGCATGTGAAGTTGTTATACTTGCTGGGGTAAATGCTTCATCACCAATTGCGTCGTAGTCAGAGTCGCTGTAATGATAGCCCAGCATACCATGCCAATCAGCAAATTTATGTTCTACGTTTAAACGCGCTTCGGTAGTTTCGTTAGTGAACGTTGTGCCAATTTCACCATCTTCAATTTCACTGTGTGAGTAATCGGTATAACCAACACGCAAGTTTATTGTTTCTATCCAGTTGTTGTGAAGCGCATAGCTCACCAACCCTTGCCAGCGGTCTTGCTCTAGCTGTGCAAAAACAACTTCTTCGCCTTCTTCTTCACCCTCATGTTCTGCATGTTCTTCTTCCGTTTCACCTTCGTGATCATGCTCATGGTGATGTTCATGTCCAGGTATTCCATAGTCGGTTTCTATAGTACCGTATGAAAATCCGACAGTAAGGTGCTCGCCAACGTAGCTTGTTCCAAAATTAAGTGTTTCACTGTCAATAAACGTGTTTTCTACTGAGTTTTCAGTTTCTACGTCGCCATCTTCGTCAGTTACTCTAAATGTAGGCGTTTCATAGTCATCGCCACTGCGTTTAGTCCCATCAAAATGAAAGTTAAATCCGTCATTCCCTGTTTCTAGTTTTGCGGCCACGGTATTTGAGTTAGAGACAGTGTCGTGGCTATATTCAGCTGCACCTTTAAAGTCATCAATGTTGTTTGTAGGAATACGATTATCAACCACATTTACAACTCCCCCAATAGCACCTGAGCCGTATAAAAGGGTACTTGGACCACGTAATACTTCAATTTGCTCAGCAGATAAGCTGTCGCTTGACGTAGCATGATCGGGCCCAATACGCGAAGCGTCACTGGCATCTAATCCATTTTGGGTGATTTTTACACGAGGGCCATCTAAACCCCGAATAATAGGGCTTGAAGATACAGGGCCAAAGTAACTGGCATTTACACCAGGTAAGCCTTTTAGTGTTTCTCCAAGTGTTGGTTTTGATTTATTTCTTAACTCATCACCAGAGAGAACACTTACTGGCGAAATCATTTCAAGACTGTTTTTATGCAGGGCAGACGCATAAACCACAACGGTTTCTACAGATGTTGGTAAGAGTGAAACAGTGACATTGTTTGATGATTCAGTCACCGCTATTCTTGAATCTATGTAGTTGTCTTTACTAATATGAAGTTGGCTGTCAGCATCAATGTCTATTGAAAATTCACCAAGTTCATTGCTTTTAACAGTTTGATTTTTTCCATGAACATGAACGGAGGCATTTTTAATTGGGTTTTTTTTATCATCTAAGATTGTGCCAGTAACCGTAGCAGCTAACGCTGATTGCGTGCATAAAACAGAAAAAATTGCAGAAGAAATTAATGTTAACTTTGTCATGAGTAAATTATTTTGTGATTGCTTGTTGTGATATAATATAACAGTTCAAAATTAGCGGATCAACAATGTTATACTATAACTTATGATTTTGCGTTTAATTAACTAAAATTAGTGTTAAGTCACTGAAGTAAAATTGTGATTCATCTACTATCAATCATTAATACATTGAGTTTGTCTTGGGCACGTTTTTGATTTTTTAAATCGCTGGGCTCTATCATTTCACATTCATCGCGAATCATTTCGGCTATAAGGCTAGGGTATTGGCGACAATCTTCAGGTCGATCTAAGTAAATATTGCATATGAACTTATCTTTAGCGTTTTTGTGTTTTTTAGGCTCAATTGCTAAAAAAGGGCAGCCGCTTAATTTATTACCTGTGTCTGGATCAAACCAAATTTGATTACCTTGTACATATTGATAAATTTCAGGATTAAATAGTGCCCACATTTCTACTTCTTCTGTTGAAACGTCGAGGTCACCACCACCATATTTGGTACAGCATTTACCACATTGGTTACACGCTTTCATAGCCTATCTATCTTTAGATTTTTTGATAGTTTTGAGTGTAACAGCCCATCTTCAAATTGTTTGAAATTATTATTTTTATTAATTTAACCATTTCATACTTATGTATGAGCAGTAGATAAATTTAATTCATGTGGTGTGCTTTAAAAATAAAAGTAATTAAGGTTATTTAAAAAGTGTGAATTTTTGTGACAGGGTAGAATTTTATAAACCACTTATACTTTAGTTATTATTTCGCATTTAAATTGTTTGCTGCACACTTTAATGTTGTATGATCGTCCTAAAGGCATATTTAATTAGCCATTTAAATCTATATTTTGCTATTTTAAGCATAAATACATTGAGGGTGATACGTAATGATGAATACAAAAGTATACAAAGCGGTACACGATTTGGCTGAAGAGTTAATGAATGCGGCAAACAAAAATGATCGTAAACGCTTTGAGTTACTTTTTTCTAAACTTAAAGCGATTTGTGAAGAAAACGAAAATACATCTAAAGATCACCCTGTTCAGTGGGAAACACTTGCTGATTTTACAGAAGAGTTAGAAGACGCTATTACCACTTACGAAAAGGCGTTAGCAAAATCCATTGCTATTAATAATAAAGACCATATGTCGTCAGTTGCATTTTCTATGGCAACATTACAATTAGAACTTGGCCAAAAAGAAGAGGCTATAAAAAATCTTCAAAGTGCTAAAGTTAGTGCAAATAAAATTGAAGATAAAGAACTTAAAGCCGAAATACATGACCTGTTAGAATCACTGGTTGAAGAAGAAGGCTAATTGAAAGCGCAATTTAATTTTTGTATATAGAATTAATGGCCATGAAGGTAGCGTTTTAAAAGGGGAGTTATGTTCAAACACGGTTTATATTTATTTACATTTTTACCCTTCTTTACGCTTGCTAACTCTTTCAATCAGCAAATAACCGCAGCGCTGATTGAAAGGACCACACATAATATTACGTATGACGGCAGTTATCATTCAATAAAATATCCCGGTGGTGATGTACCAAGTAATATTGGTGTTTGTACCGATGTTATTATTCGCGCTTACCGTCAATTGGGTGTTGATTTACAACAAAGAGTACATGAAGATATTCGAGCAAATTTTGCTAGATATCCGTCTCAGCGAATTTGGGGTCTAAAAAAGCCGGATAAAAATATTGACCACCGGCGCGTACCAAACCTTCAAGTATTTTTTAAGCATAATGGCATAGAATTGGCCATTTCTAGAAACTCACGTGATTATAAAGTTGGCGATATAGTTACTTGGAAGCTGCCTGGTAACTTACCTCACATAGGTATGGTTGTTACAGAAGCTTCAAACAGCGGTAAAAAAGCTCAAATTGTACATAATATAGGGCGCGGGCCAGAACTAAGCGAAATGCTATTTGATTATAAAATTACTGGTCACTATCGTTTTACTAATAAACACTATAATGATCAGTAAGGAATGTTACTGCTATAAAGGTATTTATTATTTTAGATTAATACGTATATCGCCGTTGGGTTTACTACAGCATAAAAGTATTTCACCATCGCGAACAAATGCGAGTGGTTCTTCGTTATATTGAACATTACCAGACACTAAGGTTGCTCGGCAAGCACCGCAGTAGCCTTCACGACATTGATAAGCAACATCTATTTTTTGAGATTCTAAGCAGTGTAAAAGAGAGGGGCAGCCAGGGCTATATTCAATGCGCTGGCTGTTTTCTGCAAGTGTTACACTTGCAGTCGTTTCATTGCTCATTATAAATCAAAGTCACCAAATTCAGCTGCATCAACTTGTGAGTCTATTTGACCTACAAGGTATGAACTGATTTCAGCTTCTTGTGGCGCAACTTGAACATTATCAGATACTAGCCATGAATTAATCCATGGAATAGGGTTGCTGTTGTTTTCAAATTGAGCCGGTAAGCCAATAGCAGTCATACGTGCATTAGTAATGTATTCAACATACTGACATAAAATATGCTTGTTTAAACCAATCATTGACCCATCTTTGAATAGGTATTCTGCCCATTCTTTCTCTTGCTCAGCAGCTTGTACAAACATTTTAATTGCTTCGTCGCGACATTGGGCTGCAACAATTGCCATTTCTGGGTCGTCTTTACCATCTTGCATGATATTTAAAATATGCTGTGTGCCAGAAAGGTGAAGTGCCTCATCACGTGCAATTAGCTTGATAATTTTAGCATTACCTTCCATCAGTTCACGCTCAGCAAATGCAAACGAACACGCAAAGCTGACATAAAAACGAATTGCCTCAAGAATGTTTACCGACATCATCGCGAGGTAAAGTTTCTTTTTAAGTTCGAATAAATTAACAACCACTGTTTTACCATTAATTTCGTGCTTGCCTTCACCGTAAAGATTGTAAAGTGAAACAGAGTTAATTAAGTCATCGTAGTAAGTTGTTACTGCATCGGCACGTTCGCTAATTTTATCGTTACTAACTATGTCATCAAAAATAAGTTCTGGTGATTGTGTTACGTTACGAATAATGTGGGTGTACGAACGGCTGTGAATTGTTTCACTAAATGCCCACGTTTCTATCCACGTTTCTAGCTCTGGAATAGACACAATAGGAAGCAAGGCAACGTTAGGAGAACGGCCTTGTACACTATCGAGTAATGTTTGGTATTTTAAATTACTTAAAAATATGTGTTTTTCATGCTCTGGTAGCGCCTGAAAATCTAAACGGTCTTTACTCACATCGACTTCTTCTGGTCGCCAAAAGAAAGACAATTGCTTTTCTATTAACTTCTCAAAAATAGGATATTTTTGTTGATCGTAACGCGATACGTTAACGGTCTGGCCAAAAAACATTGGCTCTTGCATTTGGTTATTATGATTACGACTAAAAGTAGTATAAGACATGTTTATCACTCAAAAAACTATCAGAACAAAGCGGGCTGTATGCCCGCTTAAGATAAAATTAACGACTATATTTTACACGCGCCGCCTGCACAGTCGTCATCTTCCACTTCTGGAGTGTCGTCTTGTGCATCAGATGCGCCATCACGGGTATTATGGTAATACAAAGTTTTGACACCCAATTTGTAGGCGCTAAGTAAGTCTTTTAATAAGACTTTCATAGGTACTTTACCGCCTTCAAATTTATTTGGATCATAATTTGTGTTTGCAGAAATAGTTTGGTCTACAAATTTTTGCATGATACCAACAAGCTGAAGGTAACCATCATTAGAAGGAATGTCCCAAAGTAACTCGTAGTTGTCTTTTAAACGTTCGTACTCAGGTACAACTTGTTTTAAAATACCATCTTTACTTGCTTTAACACTAATATGACCACGTGGCGGCTCGATACCATTTGTCGCGTTTGAGATCTGCGATGACGTTTCTGATGGCATTAATGCACTGAGTGTAGAATTACGCATACCGTGTTCTTGTATGCTTTTACGCAATGCATCCCAATCAAGGTGCAGCGGCTCATCACAAATTTTATCTAAGTCTGTTTTATACGTATCTGTTGGCATAATACCTTGAGAGTACGTTGTTTCGTTAAATTTAGGACATGCACCACGTTCTTTTGCAAGTTCGTTTGACGCTTTCATCAAGTAGTACTGAATCGCTTCGAATGTTTTGTGTGTTAGTGCATTTGCACTGCCGTCTGAATAACGCTTACCATTTTTGGCTAAGTAGTAGGCGTAGTTAATTACGCCTATTCCTAACGTACGGCGTCCCATCGTTGCATTTTTAGCAGCAGGTACCGGGTAGTCTTGGAAATCGAGTAAATTATCGAGTGCACGCACTGCTAGTTCAGCAAGTTCTTCTAGTTCATCTAATGACTCAAGCGCACCAAGGTTAAATGCAGACAGTGTACATAATGCAATTTCGCCTTCTTCATCGTTAACGTTGTTAAGCGGTTTTGTCGGTAATGCAATTTCTAAACATAAATTAGATTGACGAATTGGTGCTACTTTCGCTATAAACGGGCTGTGTGTATTACAGTGATCAACGTTTTGTAAGTATATTCGGCCAGTACTTGCACGCTCTTGTGCGAACACAGAGAACAACTCAATTGCTTTAATACGCTTTTTACGAATAGAGTCGTCTTGTTCGTATTTAACGTATAACGCATCAAATTCGTCTTGGTCTTCAAAAAACGCATCATAAAGACCCGGTACGTCTGATGGGCTAAATAACGTGATATAATCGTCTTTGATTAAACGAGAATACATTAATTTATTAAACTGTACGCCATAATCTAAGTGACGAACGCGGTTGTCATCAACACCACGGTTATTTTTAAGAACTAAAAGGTTTTCTACTTCTAAGTGCCATAGCGGATAGAATAAAGTTGCTGCGCCACCACGTACGCCACCTTGCGAACAACTTTTAACAGCTGTTTGAAAGTGCTTGTAAAAAGGAATACAGCCAGTGTGGTACGCTTCGCCGTTACGAATGTGGCTTCCTAATGCGCGAATGCGACCCGCATTAATACCTATACCAGCACGTTGAGAAACGTATTTTACTATAGCCGATGACGTAGCATTGATTGAATCTAGGCTATCGCCACATTCAATAAGCACACATGAGCTGAACTGGCGAGTTGGCGTGCGAACACCCGCCATGATTGGCGTTGGTAATGAAATTTTAAATAGCGATACCGCATCATAAAAGCGCTTTATATATGAAACACGTGTTTCTCGTGGGTAATCTGCAAATAAGCTTGCAGCGACTAAAATATATAAAAACTGCGCACTTTCATATATTTCACCCGTTACACGATTTTGAACTAGATATTTACCTTCTAATTGTTTAACTGCAGCGTAGCTAAAATTTAGATCACGAGAATGGTCTAGGTATTCGTCTAATTCATCAAATTCTTGTTCTGTGTAGTCAGCGAGTAAATGTGCGTCATAGCGCTTATCGCCAACCATTTTTGTTACATGGTCAAATAAACGCGGAGGCTCAAATTTACCATATGCTTTTTTGCGTAAGTGGAATACAGCTAAACGTGCAGCAAGGTATTGGTAATCAGGTGATTCTTTAGAAATCTGATCGGCAGCCGCTTTAATAATCGTTTCGTGAATATCTTTAGTACGAATACCATCATAAAATTGAATATGTGACTTTAATTCAACCTGAGAAACCGAAACGTTATTTAAACCTTCGGCGGCCCATTCTATAACGCGATGGATCTTATCAAGATCAAGAGGCTCTTTGCGCCCGTCACGTTTGCTTACAGATAACTGTTGGTTCATAGCTTTGCCTGTATTCCTTGGGGATAATGTATTTTTGACCAATGTTGTACGTCTCAAAAAGAGAAGTAGTGCTCATTTTTTATAAGTTTTACCAAATCAGGTAAATTTAATTGAATAACATTTGGCCACAATATCTGGTGTTGTTCAATTTAGAGATCACAAGATAGTGTGGTCTGAGTTGATTTGCAAGGGGCATAATTGCCCCTATTTGTGGATAACGTTGGGATAACGTAATTGTGTTAGTAGGCATTAACCTTTGATCATTCATTTGAGTTGAAATTTTTAAAAATCAACTCAGGATCGACTAAATTTACACATTTTGAAAATAAATTTCGCCTGCTTTTTTTATCATCAAGCTTTGTGTATAAAGTGTCACAATCACAACATATAGTGTTTATATCTATAATGGGCACTATATATGGTTAAATGCGTCAATAGGGCTATACCAGTCAAAATCAGCTTTCCAAGTCAATGCTTCTGACTCACTTGGAATGTAACCCCACAAAGCAGTCGCTGTGGGCATACCTGCTGCTTTACCTGCCTGAATATCACGCTCAGCATCACCTATGTATAAACAGCGAGCTGGTATTACGTCCATGAGTTTAGCGCAATGAAGTAAAGGCATCGGAGAGGGTTTAGCTTCTTCAAGGGTGTCTCCGCTAATTATAACCGAAGCATTTTTTAAAGCGGGGATCGCAGCGACTAGCGGCTCGGTTAAAAAACCGGGCTTGTTTGTCATGATCCCCCATTTGATCTTTTTGTGATCAAGTGCAATGAGTAGTGGTTCAATACCGGCAAAACAGTGGGTATGCTTTGCAATGTTTTGTGCATAGTTATCGACCAGTTGCTTTATCAATTGTGATTGTGCAAGAGAGGGCCATAACTCTTTAAAGCCAGCTTCTAATAATGCTGCTGCACCATTAGACGCTGCTGGACGATATACCTCACTGGTTACTTCAGTAATTTGATTTGAACGCAGTACACTATTAAGAGCAGCGCCTAAATCGTCAGCTGTGTCGAGTAACGTCCCGTCTAAATCAAACAAAAATGCATCATATTGATAAAGTGCTGAAGGTAACTGTCCGCTTTTCATTACACCAACTTCTCAAAATGAAGAATATAGTTAACACTAACATCACTATTGAGTGTGTACTGTTTAGAAAAGGGGTTATACGAGAGCCCTGAGCTTGCACGTACTTTTAAGCCCGCTTCTTCGGCCCATGAAATTAGTTGTGCAGGTTTTATAAACTTATTATGGTCGTGTGTTCCATCAGGAACCATTTTCAATAGTTTTTCAGCACCTACAATGGCAAACAAGTAGGCCTTAGGAGTTTTGTTAAGGGTAGAAAAAAAAACGTCAGCACCGGGTTTTGCAAGTTTAGCAACCGCATGAATAATCGAAGCAGGGTCGGGGACGTGTTCGAGCATTTCCATACAGGTAACGACATCAAAGCGCTCAGGGTGCTCATCAGCAAATTGTTCAGCAGGTACTTTTATATATTCAACGGGTACATTGGTTTCTAAACTATGCAACTTGGCGACAGTTAAAGGCTCTTGCCCCATATCAATGCCTGTTACTTTGGCTCCCATACGTGCCATGCTTTGGCTTAAAATACCGCCACCGCAGCCCACATCGAGTGTTTCTTTGCCAAATAAGCCTTGAGCTTTATTTGCAATAAAATCTAGGCGTAACGGGTTAATTTCGTGTAAGGGTTTAAACTCACCCTCTAAATCCCACCAACGCTCTGCGATGGCTTCAAACTTTGCTATTTCTGCGTGATCTACATTTTGATGTTCGGTCATAAAATACTTCCTCGTCAATCTGAGGCCATTATATAGGCCTAAATTGATAAATCGCAAAGTTTTGCGCCTGTAAATTAAAATTAATTGTGATAGCATGTCCGTTAGTAATAATAACAATACTCTTTAAAACCCAATACCGGGTTATTAAGAGCTGCTACTGAAGGAATGTGATATCAAATGACTGATCTCGCCAATGAAATTCTGCCAGTCAATATTGAAGACGAGTTAAAAAACTCCTACTTAGATTACGCAATGAGTGTAATTGTAGGACGTGCATTACCAGACGTACGTGATGGCTTAAAGCCAGTTCATCGTCGCGTTTTGTTTGCAATGAACGAGCTTAGTAATGATTGGAACAAGCCTTACAAAAAATCGGCACGTGTTGTCGGTGACGTAATCGGTAAATACCACCCACACGGCGATAGCGCAGTTTATGACACGATAGTTCGTATGGCACAGCCATTCTCACTTCGTTATATGCTTGTTGATGGCCAAGGTAACTTCGGTTCAGTTGATGGTGATTCAGCTGCAGCAATGCGTTATACCGAAGTACGTATGGCTAAAATGTCACATGAGTTATTAGCCGATCTTGAAAAAGAAACGGTTGATTTCGTACCTAACTACGATGGCACAGAACAAATTCCTGATGTTTTACCAACTAAAGTACCTAATTTACTAGTAAATGGTTCTTCTGGTATTGCGGTAGGTATGGCAACAAACATACCACCCCATAACTTAACTGAAGTTATTAATGGCTGTTTAGCTCTTATTGTTAATCCTGATTTAACCATTACTGAATTAATGGATTACATCCCAGGCCCAGATTTCCCTACAGCCGCAATCATTAACGGTAAAAAAGGGATTGAACAAGCGTATCAAACCGGCCGTGGTAAAGTGTACATGCGTGCACGCGCCGACATTGAAACGGATGAGAAAACAGGTCGTGAAACAATTATTGTTCATGAAATCCCTTATCAAGTTAACAAAGCTCGTTTGATTGAAAAAATCGCTGAGCTAGTTAAAGATAAAAAGATTGAAGGGATCAGCGCATTACGTGATGAATCAGATAAAGACGGTATGCGTATCGTTATTGAGATTAAACGTGGTGACGTAGGTGAAGTTATTTTAAATAACCTATATGCGCAAACACAATTACAAACAGTGTTTGGCATGAACATGGTTGCGCTTATTAATAATCAGCCTAAGTGTTTTAATTTAAAAGAAATGCTTGAAGAGTTTATTATTCACCGCCGTGAAGTAGTAACTCGTCGTACAGTATTCGATTTACGTAAAGCGCGTGACCGTGCTCATATGCTAGAAGGTCTAGCAATTGCACTCGCCAACATTGACCCAATTATTGAACTTATTCGTAAGTCTCCTACACCGGCAGAAGCTAAAATAGCGTTAACTGCTCGCTCGTGGGAACTCGGTAATGTGAAAGCCATGCTTGAAAAAGCAGGTGAAGCTAACGTTGCTCGCCCAGATTGGTTGGCTGATGATTTAGGTATACGCGATGGCCAGTACTTCATTTCTGAGCAACAAGCTCAAGCGATTCTTGATTTACGCTTACACAAGCTAACAGGCCTTGAGCACGAAAAAATCTTAAGTGAATACCAAACACTGCTTGATTTGATTGCTGAACTGTTACACATATTGGCAAGTCCAGAGCGCTTAATGGAAGTAATTCGCGATGAATTAGTTGAAATTAAGGCGCAATACGGTGATGAACGTCGTACTGAAATTAATGCAGCTGCGCATGACATTAGCCTTGAAGACCTGATTACTGAGGAAAATGTTGTAGTGACACTTTCTCACGAGGGGTATGTTAAGTATCAGGCATTGTCTGATTACGAAGCGCAACGTCGTGGCGGGAAAGGCAAGTCTGCAACGAAGATGAAAGACGAAGATTTCATCGAGCGTTTATTAGTTGCAAACACGCACGATACTATTTTGTGTTTCTCTACAGCAGGCCGCTTATATTGGTTAAAAGTGTATCAATTACCACTTGCAAGCCGTGCAGCCCGCGGTAAGCCAATTGTAAACTTGTTACCGTTAGAAGCTGACGAACGTATTACTGCTATATTGCCAGTACGTGAGTACGAAGAAGATAAATACATCTTTATGGCAACTGCTTTTGGTACCGTTAAGAAGACACCATTAACAGCCTACAGCCGTCAGCGTGCTAGCGGTATTATTGCTGTTAACCTTAATGAAGGCGACAGCTTAATTGGTGTTGATATTACCGATGGTACGAACGAAATAATGCTGTTTACTGATGCGGGTAAGGTTGTTCGCTTTAAAGAAGCTGAAGAATCTGCTGTTGTAGATGAAAACGGTAACCCAGTACTTGACGAAGAAGGTAACCCTGAGATTCGTTTCAAAGGTGTTCGTCCAATGGGTAGAACGGCAACCGGTGTACGTGGTATTAAAATGACCGACGAACAACGTGTAGTATCGCTTATCGTACCAAAAACTGATGGTGCTATATTAACTGTAACTGAAAATGGTTATGGTAAACGAACTCAGCTTGAAGATTACCCATCTAAGAGTCGTGCAACACAGGGTGTTGTATCAATTAAGGTGAGTGAGCGTAATGGTGCTGTAGTAGGTGCTGTTCAAGTTGATGACAACGACGAAATAATGCTTATTTCAAACCGCGGAACGTTAGTGCGTACTCGTGTGAACGAAGTTTCAACGGTTGGTCGTAACACACAAGGTGTTATTTTGATCAGAACTATTGACGAAGAGCAAGTAGTTGGTTTACAACGTATAGAAGAAATTGAAGTTACAGAAAGTGACTTAATTAATACTGAAGACGTTGAAACAGTAGATACAGTTATAGATGAAGTCGTGGATGACACTCCTCCTTCAGAATAATTGAGATTGAAAAAGCGGCCTTGGCCGCTTTTTTTAATGTTGTTGAAAAAAATTAATACAGCGTGGATTTAATATTTTCATGTTGAGTATATAAATTACTGGAATGAGGCAAAGGTAATGAGTAAATATAATTTTTGTGCAGGGCCGGCTATGCTTCCGCAAGCGGTAATGCAAAAAGCACAAAAAGAATTCTTAGATTGGCAAGACATGGGCGTTTCTGTAATGGAAATTAGCCACCGCAGTAAAGAATTTCTAGCATTAACTGCAAAATGTGAAGCAAGCTTAAGACGCTTAATGAATATTAGTGATGAATTTGAAGTTCTATTTATGCATGGTGGTGGTCGAGGTCAATTTAGCGCAGTACCCCTTAATCTTCATCAAGCGGATAAAAAAGCGGTCTACTGTGAAAATGGAGTGTGGTCTAAAAGCGCTACAGACGAAGCTAATAAGTTTACTTCAACAATTAGTGTTGATGTACGCAACGATAAAGATGGGCAATTTTCTATAAAAAACGTGGCTGACTGGGTGTTACCTGCAGATGCCTCATATATTCATTACTGTCCAAACGAAACCGTAGATGGATTAGAAATTTTTGAGGTACCAAGTCATCCAACAGCTCCCATTGTCGCCGATATGTCGTCGACTATATTATCTCGTGAAATCGACGTTAATCAATTTGATTTAATTTACGCTGGTGCGCAAAAAAATATCGGTCCATCAGGTATCGCTATTGTTATTGTGCGCAAAACATTACTTGAGCGTGAAGGACTAGCAAAACCAGGTATTTTAGATTATGCCCTTGAAGCTAAACAGGGCAGTATGTTTAATACACCACCTACATTTGCATGGTACTTAGCTGCTGAGGTGTTTGAATGGTTAGAAGCACAAGGTGGTGTAAAGGCGATGGAAGCACACAACATCGCCAAAGCAGAACTTCTTTATAATTTTATTGATGAGTCTTCTTTTTATACCAATAAAGTAGCCAAGCATTGCCGCTCACGTATGAATGTACCATTTTGGCTTAATGATGAAAGCTTAAATGAAAAGTTTGTATCACAATCTAAAGAAGCTGGTTTATTGGCACTTGAAGGTCACAGAATAGTAGGTGGTATGCGTGCAAGTATTTATAATGCAATGCCACTTGAAGGCGTACAAGCGCTTGTTGATTTTATGGCAGCTTTTGCGAAGGAGAATAGCTAATGGAGCAACTTCGTTTAGAGCCTATATCCCGTGTTAATGGGACTGTGACATTGCCTGGGTCAAAAAGTTTATCTAATCGGATTTTACTACTGGCTGCTTTAGCGAACGGAACAACAGTTGTTGAGAACTTACTCGACAGTGATGATATTCGTCATATGTTGGGGGCCTTAGCACTTTTAGGTGTAACAGTTACACTTAATGATGACCGTACAGTTGCAACCGTGCACGGTGTCGGTGGAAAATTTAAAACACCTAATGAGCCATTGTTTTTAGGTAATGCGGGCACTGCATATCGCCCTTTAACAGCAGTGCTTGCGGCTGTAAGTGGTGAGTATGAATTAATTGGTGAAGCACGTATGGAAGAGCGCCCAATAGGGCATTTAGTAGACGCTCTTCAAGCGCTTGGCGGTGATATTACCTACACTAAGCACAAAGACTACCCGCCGCTGAAAATTGTTGGTGGACAAATTAATGGCGGTGAAGTTGAAATTGATGGCAGTATTTCAAGTCAATTTTTAACCGCTTTATTAATGGCTGCGCCTTTGTTCACGGGTGATACAAAAATTACAATTAAAGGCACTTTAGTTTCTAAGCCGTACATTGATATTACATTAGGCGTTATGGCGCGTTTTGGCATTACCGTTGAACATTCAGATTATTCAACATTTAAAGTCAAAGGCGGGCAGCAGTATCAATCACTTGAGCGTATTATGGTTGAAGGTGATGCTTCATCAGCTTCTTATTTTGTAGCCGCAGCAGCTATTGCTGGTGGTGAAATAGAAATTAAAGGTGTGGGCGCTAAATCAGTTCAAGGTGATATTGGCTTTGCAAAGGTGATGGAGCAAGTTGGTGCAAAAATCGATTGGTATGATGAGCGTTTAGTCGTTAGAAAAGGCGACTTAAAAGGGGTCGACATTGATGCCAATGCTATACCTGATGCTGCCATGACACTTGCAACTGTTGCACTGTTTGCTAAAGGTCCAACAGCTATTCGTAATATTTATAATTGGCGTGTAAAGGAGACTGATCGACTTTACGCCATGAGCACAGAGCTACGTAAAGTAGGTGCAGAAGTTGTTGAGGGTGAAGATTTTATTGAAATAACTCCCCCATCAACATTTAATGATGTCGCCATTGATACTTACGACGATCACCGTATTGCTATGTGTTTTGCAATGGTTGCAGTAGGGGGAAAGCCTATAACAATCAATGATCCTAAGTGTACCTATAAAACATTTCCTACGTTTTTCAATGTATTAGCATCGGTTAGTGAATAGACTTTTTATAACTATTTATAAAAAGTTACACACTAATAGCAGATATATTTTAATAACTGGCGTATAATGTCGCGGATTATTTAGGTGTGCATTGCAGGAGGTTTAAATGCAGGCGTTATTAATGCCCGTGATCACCGTTGATGGCCCAAGTGGTTCTGGTAAAGGAACTGTTTGTCGTTTGTTAGCCGATAAGTTGGGTTGGGATGTATTGGATAGTGGTGCAATTTACCGCGTTTTGTCCCTTGCAGCACTTCACCACCAAATTGCATTAGACAACGAAGAGGCACTTGTACCGCTGGCTGCAAATTTAGATGTGCAGTTTTTGGTGGATAGCCAGACTAATGCTGGAAAAGTTATTTTAGAGGGAGAGGATGTTACGACCACTATTCGTAATGAAGAAGTGGGCGCAGCTGCATCAAAGGTAGCTGCACTTCCTCGCGTTCGTGAAGCGCTATTGCGCCGTCAACGCGCTTTTAGAACCGAAAATGGTTTAATAGCAGACGGCCGTGATATGGGAACTGTTGTGTTTCCAGATGCGCCATTAAAGATCTATTTAACAGCGAGCGCACAAGAGCGTGCTCGTAGACGCTTTGTTGAGTTGAATGAGCGTGGGCTTGATGTTACACTAAGTGGTCTATTAGAGGACATTCAAGCTCGTGATGACCGTGATATGAATCGCGCCGTTGCGCCGCTTGTTCCTGCAGAAGATGCAATTGAACTCGATACTAGCGAGCTAAATGCACAGCAAGTATTTGATAAGGTTATGACTTTATTGGATGCAGCTATTTCTGAGGGAAAACTTCCTAAACGAAGTTAAACACATTTTATGCACCAGCAGGATGCCAGTGCTATTTTAACAACCCCATGCAGCATGGTTGCTTATTGGTATTAATATATGAGACGTATATTCGTATGTCAGAAAATTTTGCGCAGTTATTTGAAGAAAGCTTAAAGGGTTTTGAAGCAGAGCAAGGCTCTATCGTTAAAGGTACAGTAATCTCAATCGAGAACAACATTGTACTTGTAGATGCTGGTCTTAAATCAGAAAGTGCTATCCCTGCAGAGCAGTTCAAAAATGCTGCTGGTGAACTAGAAGTTGCTGTTGGCGACGAAGTAGATGTTGCACTAGATGCAATCGAAGACGGTTTCGGTGAAACTATCCTTTCTCGTGAGAAAGCGAAGCGTCACGAAGCGTGGATCCGTCTTGAGAAAGCATGTGAAGAGCAAGAGACTGTTACTGGTGTTATCAACGGTAAAGTTAAAGGCGGTTTCACTGTTGAAGTTGATTCAATCCGTGCTTTCCTACCTGGTTCACTTGTTGATGTTCGTCCAGTACGTGACACAACTCACCTTGAAGGCAAAGAGCTTGAATTTAAAGTAATCAAGCTTGACCAAAAACGTAACAACGTTGTTGTTTCACGTCGTGCAGTTATCGAATCAGAAAACTCACAAGAACGTGAAGAGCTTCTTGCTAACCTTGTTGAAGGTCAAGAAGTTAAAGGTATCGTTAAGAACCTTACTGACTACGGTGCGTTCGTTGACCTTGGTGGTGTTGATGGTCTACTACATATCACTGACATGGCGTGGAAGCGTGTTAAGCACCCTTCAGAAATCGTTAATGTTGGCGACGAAATCGCAGTTAAAGTTCTTAAATTCGACAAAGATAAAACTCGTGTATCTCTAGGTCTTAAACAACTTGGTGAAGATCCATGGGCAGCTATCGCTGGTCGTTACCCAGAAGGTTCTAAACTTTCTGGTCGTGTAACTAACCTTACTGACTACGGTTGCTTTGTAGAAATCGAAGAAGGCGTTGAAGGTCTAGTACACGTTTCTGAAATGGATTGGACTAACAAGAACATCCATCCTTCAAAAGTTGTTTCACTAGGTGATACAGTTGAAGTTATGGTTCTTGAAATCGACGAAGAACGTCGTCGTATTTCTCTAGGTCTTAAGCAATGTATTGCTAATCCTTGGCAAGAATTTGCTCGTCTACAAAACAAAGGCGATCAAGTTACTGGTAAGATCAAATCAATCACTGACTTCGGTATCTTTATCGGTCTTGACGGTGGTATTGACGGTCTTGTACACCTTTCAGACATTTCTTGGAATACACCTGGCGAAGAAGCTGTACGTGAATTCAAGAAAGGCGACGAAATCACTGCTATCGTATTGCAAGTTGACCCAGAGCGTGAACGTATCTCTCTAGGTGTTAAACAAATCGAAGCTGACCCATTCAATAACTACCTTGATGCAAACAAAAAAGGTGCTATTGTTAAAGGTAAAGTGACTGAAGTTGATGCGAAAGGCGCAACTGTTGAACTTATCGAAGGCGTTGAAGGTTACATCCGTGTAGCTGATATTGCTCAAGAGCGCGTTGAAGATGCAACTACTGTTGTTTCTGTTGGCGACGAAGTTGAAGTTAAATATGTTGGTGTTGATCGTAAGAACCGGACTTTAAGCTTATCTGTTAAAGCTCTTTTCGAAGCTGAAGAGAAAGAAGTACTAGAGAAGCTTAAGAAAGAAGAGCCAGTGTTTGAAAACGCAATGGCAGCTGCTTTCGCAAATGCACAAAAAGACTAATTTATAATTAGTTTTTAGTTGGGAGGGCAATTATTGCCCTTCCTATATCTTTTTTAAGGAAACGCTATGACTAAGTCAGAACTGATAGAAACACTTGCGGAACAACATGCACACGTTCCAGTGAAAGATGTTGAAAATGCTGTAAAAGAAATTCTTGAACAAATGGCCGGCTCATTATCTTCTTCAGATCGGATTGAGATCAGAGGGTTTGGTAGTTTCTCTTTGCATTTCCGCGCTCCTCGCACAGGTCGCAATCCTAAGACTGGCGATACTGTAGAGTTAGATGGAAAGCACGTACCTCATTTTAAACCAGGTAAAGAATTACGTGACCGCGTAAATGCGAGCATTGCCTAGTTAATATAACGGAGTAGTTACTTGTTCAAGGTATTGAAAATTATTCTGGTTGCACTATGCCTAATTAGTGCCTTTGTATTAGGATCACAAAATCCGCAGTTAGTACAAGTAAATTATATTATAGCCAGTAATACATTACCTTTAGCTGTAATAATAAGTATCTGCTTTTTGTTAGGTGTTTTAATAGGTTTTTTTATAAGCTTCAAGTTGTTTTCTCAGTTGAAGTGGCAAAACTACCGGTTAAAAAAGCAATTGTCGCCTGAGAAAAATAAAAATAAGCCTGACGTTAATAAAGACACCTAATTATGATTGAGCTTTTGTTTTTATTACTACCTGTCGCAGCCGGTTATGGCTGGGTTATGGGAAAAAACAGCGCTAAGAATCATGCCCATCAACTGAATAGACAAATTACGTCTGAATACAGTAAAGGTTTAAAATTTTTATTAGACCGTGAAGAAGATCAAGGCTTAGAACATTTAATAAACCTACTTGAAGTTGCCGCTGATTCGGTTGAACACTATTCCACTCTTGCAACAATGTTTCGTCGTCGAGGCGAATTAGATCGTGCAATAAAAATACATGAACTCCTCCTAAAACATCCTAGCTTAAGTGAGCAGCAAGCTGCAACGAGTCGTTTAGAACTCGCTGAAGATTATATTATGGCTGGCTTATTAGATGGCGCAGAAGAGCATTTAGTTTGGCTAGTCAAAGCAGGGCACGTAGAGGCTCTCGATCCTATTATTACTTTGTATTCGCAAACTCGTGAATGGGATAAAGGCATTAATATGTTTGAATCTCATAGCGAGCTACTTTCTAAAGAGCAGCAATTTAAAGCCATAGCGAATTTTTATTGTGAAGCTGCGCTTAGTGATAATAATCCTCAAATTATGCGTAAAGCGATTAGTTTAAATTATAAAGCAGTTAGGCCCTTGTACGAGCTAGGTGTCATCGCTTTTTCCAAAGAGGATTACGTTAAAGCTATTTACTACTGGCGTGAACTAATCTGTCAGTTTACGTTGTTTGCGCCGTTATTTATTGATGAACTAGCGCATAGTTATAAACAACTTAACTTAACACATCAATTTCATGAACTAGTAAGCGATTTACTAGACAAAGGTGGTGTTCTAATAAAAATAAAACATTGCCAAGCGCTCCTAGAACAAGGTCACACTAAGCAAGCTCTTGATTTTTTAACTGATAGTTTAAAAAGGCAACCTACAATCAGAGGTTTTAGCTTTTTACTGCAACTTATGGGTGATCAAAATAAAAATACAAAAGAAGTGCTCAATGAAATTGATAAACTTGTTACGTCATATATAGCGACTAAGCCAGACTTTCAATGCCAGCATTGTGGCTTCACAAGTTATACAATCTATTGGAATTGCCCTTCTTGTAAACATTGGGAAACCATTGTCCCAAGTAGAGGTTTAGACGGATTTTAATAACCCCTAAATACTTAATTATTGTAGAGCCCTTACAAATTCGACTAGAAGTTTAACTAGCGCCAATAGACTAATTAAACCTCCTTATTAACTTTGTGTAAGTTCGCTAAGCTAACTAAGTAAAATATACAAAAACTCTTTACTGCTATACATTAGGATAACTATGTCTTTCGAAAATTCAAAAAAAGTACTTATCGCTTTAGACTACGACGATCAAGAAACAGCGTTAGCATTTGTAAAACAGCTTTCGCCCGATACTTGTCGTTTAAAAGTAGGCAAAGAAATGTTTACATACTTTGGTCCTGAATTTGTAAAAGAATTAATTGAACTTGGTTTTGATGTTTTTTTAGATTTAAAGTTTCATGATATTCCTAATACAGTCGCAAAGGCAGTCACAGCGGCTGCAAAAATGGGGGTGTGGATGGTAAATGTTCATGCATCGGGTGGTTTCGAAATGATGACTAAAGCAAAAGTGGCTTTAGAACCGTTTGGTGATAAAGCCCCAATTCTTATTGCTGTTACTGTATTAACAAGTATGGATGAGTCAGAATTAGAGCGATTAGGTATAAATAAATCACCTCAGGAGCAGGTAATATACCTTGCAAAACTAGCCAAGGAAGCAGGCCTTGATGGTGTTGTTTGTTCCGCGCAAGAAGCGAGTGTTTTAAAGGCTGAGCTTGGTGAGCATTTTAAATTAGTTACACCCGGTATTCGTCCTGAAGGTAGTGATGCAGGCGACCAGAAAAGAATAATGACTCCAAAAAAAGCAATTGAAGCAGGTAGTGATTACTTAGTAGTAGGCAGGCCGATTACTAAAGCATCAAATCCAGTAAAAGTACTGCAAGATGTTAATGACTCTATAAAATAGTTTACAAAAAACAGCAAATAAGTACTAAACCCCTTACGTTATGTGTAATTTGTGTTACATTTATAATATCAAAATGTTGTGAGGGGTTTTATTTTGAAGCTATTAATTGGTTCATTGGTCATTATCATCGCAGGCTTCTCTTTTAATAAATATGTGTTTTCGAGTAAAGCATATGATGGAGTTACAACAGTAACAGATGTTATTTCAGCGTATCCTGTAAATATGTTTGATTTTAAAAAAACAATGAAAGACTACGCACATCACCTTTGTTACAGAAATTCCGACACATTGAATGCCCAGGATATAAGTGTTAGTGCTTGTTTAACAAACCATGACGAAAAAAAATTAGAGTGTGAAAAAAAGGTGTTCAGGTTAGCACCATTGAACTTAGAATCAGAAAGGGAAGTACTTGATTATTCAAGGCAATATACGCAATGCACATTGCCTTATAAGTATATTTTAGGTTAAACACTCATTATATAAATATAGAATGAGTGTTGTTTAATTATTTCGATTTCAAGCGAATTGATTTTGCTTCAATTTCAATAAGCTCTTGCTTAAACAAACCACCAATTGCCTTTTTATAATTTGCTTTACTCGTAGAGAAAACTTTTTTGATAAGCTCAGGATCAGATTTATCGCCAATAGCGAGTATTCCGCCTTCGTTTTTAAGCTTTTCCATTATTTTATCGCCAAGCTCACTTACCTTGCCCATGCCTGGTTTTTCTAGCACAACGTCAATTTTTCCGTCTTCTCTAACTTTTTTAATAAAGCCCTTAAGTTTTTGCCCTACAAATAAGTTTTTAAACACCATGTTGTAAAACACAACACCAAAGTGAGATTCTTCAATAAGCACTTTGTAGCCAATATCTGTTTTGCCAGCAACAATTAAATCAACCTCTTGAAGATTGGTGTATTCAGGTTCATCTTTCGATAAAAAGCGATTAAAGTTAGTTGAAGCACAAATGCGTTGGCTGGCATTATCAAGGTACAATCGAACTAAATAAGAATGTCCCTCTTGCATGCGTGGCTTTTGTTCATTAAATGGGGCTAGTACATCTTTTTCTAATCCCCAGTCCAAAAAAGCACCGATACTATTTATTTCTTTGACACGTAAAAGGGCGTACTCACCTACCTGAGCATGTGGCTTTCTAACCGTTGCAGTTGGCAAATTAGCATTATCTAAATATATAAACACGCTAATGCTATCACCGGCTTCAAGTTCATCTTTGATTTCGTTTTTTGGTAAAAAAACTTCACCTAAATCATGACCGTCCAAGTAAGCGCCTTCATTACTTACTTCTTTTACAAATAGTGTTTGTGTTGTTCCAAGGTAACTCATAATTATTCCTGCTCAGGCTTTTTCTTACGGCGCATTGGTGAATCGCCATCGATATTCATAGGGGCTTTAATGGGTGCTACTGGTTTTTTGGGTTTTGCTTTACGTTTTATTTGTGGCTTTTTATCATGCGTTACTTTTTTAGCTTTAAGCGTTGAAGCAGGTTTTTTCTCTTTTATGCCTTTAAATTTAGCTTTAAGTCCGTCAATACTTGCAAACTTAAGTTCATCATTTAAAAAAGATTTAATTGATAAATAACTAGCCCAATCTTTAGGGCCGACTAACGAAATAGCAGTACCTTTAAAGCCAGCACGTCCAGTTCTACCTATTCGGTGTACATATTCTTCAGCATGCTTTGGTAAATCGAAGTTAATCACATGGGTTACGCTTAGTAAATCTAAGCCACGGGATGCAACATCAGTGGTAATTAATATTTTAAAGTTTCCTCTGCTAAACGAGTCCATAATGTCTAAGCGTTTGCTTTGTGTTAAATCACCCGCAAGTGCAACTGATTTAAATCCTTTGTTGTTTAGCTCTTCGCTCAAACGACTTGTATCTGCCCGGGTGGCAGTAAATATTATGCATTGGCCAACTTCGTCTTGCTTTAAAAAGTGTGCTAATAACGCTTCTTTGTGATCTAGGTGGTCGGCTAGGTAGAGTGTTTGCGTTATATCGCTGTGTTGCTCGTTTGCAGCGCTAAGCGTAATTTGTTTTGGTTTTTTTAATAAATTACGCGAAAGCGCATCTACTTGTGCATGGTCAAGCGTCGCTGAAAATAATAATGTTTGTCGAAGGCGGTGATTTGCTTCGTCATTAATTAGTTTTAATTGTTCGGTAAAACCCAGATCTAATATGCGGTCTGCTTCATCAAAAATCAGCAGCTCTAACCCACTTAACTGTAAAGAGCGTTTAGTCACATGATCAGCCAGACGACCCGGTGTTGCAACTACAAACTGTGGGTCGTTTCTTAATGCTTTAATTTGGTCGTTAAAGTTCTCACCACCTAATACTTTAACTGCCTTAATAGCAGTGCCTGCTATTAATAAACGTAGTTGAGTAAAAACTTGCGTGGCTAGTTCGCGTGTAGGGGCAACAATAAGTACACGTGGATCGCGTTTACTGAGTGCTTTTTGTTTCATAACCCGTTGAACTGCTGGTAATAAAAACGCCAAGGTTTTGCCCGACCCAGTCTTCGACTGAGCAAAAATGTCATGCCCTGCAAGTGCGGTAGGCACTGCATGTGCTTGAATGTCTGTGGGCTGGGTGATCCCTTGATGTGCTAATTGTGTTTCAAGGCGAGTATCAATCCCAAGATCAGTAAAGTGCAATGTAATGTTCTCCAATGTGCAACTTAAATTAATTGCTGCATTATAGCGTACACATGGCTTATCCCGACAGCAAAAAGCAATGTATGCTGCTATTTTTTGCAATTAATCTAAAAAAGCGTAAAATACGCGCCCCATATGCGCCGGATTTACGATTCGGTAAACGCCAATATTGGCTTATTAAGGCAAAATAGGAAATAAAATGACAGCTGTTCATAAAGACGATCTTACCAGCGAACACTTTGTAGTGTGCGCATTATACAAATTTGTAGGTCTGCCAGAGTTTGAGGCATTACGTAAACCTTTATTAGAGGTTATGGAAGCAAACGAAGTTCGAGGCACATTACTTTTAGCTGCAGAAGGGATAAATGGCACTGTTTCTGCAAAAAGAGAAGGCATTGATAACCTCCTTGCATGGCTAGATGAGCAGCCAAATTTAAAAAATATTGTCACTAAAGAATCTTATGACGACGAATGCCCGTTTTACCGCACAAAAGTAAAACTAAAAAAAGAAATTGTAACAATGGGCGTAGAGGGAATTGATCCCCTTAAAGTCGTGGGGAGCTATGTTAAACCTCAAGACTGGAATGCATTAATTTCTGACCCAGAGGTTGTTTTAATTGATACGCGTAATGATTACGAAATTGAAATTGGTACATTTCAAAATGCCGTTGATCCCAATACAACCACTTTTCGTGAATTTCCGCAGTGGGCAAAAGAAAATCTTGATCCAGAAAAACATAAAAAAGTAGCTATGTTTTGTACAGGTGGCATTCGCTGTGAAAAATCAACGGCCTATATGAAAGAACAAGGCTTTGATGAAGTTTATCACCTTGAAGGCGGAATACTTAAGTATTTGGAAGAGGTGCCAAAAGAAGAAACCATGTGGGAAGGCGAATGCTTTGTTTTTGATAATCGCGTTGCTGTAAACCATGACCTACAAAAGGGATCGTACGATCAGTGTCATGCGTGTCGTATGCCTATTACTGAACAAGAAAAACAAAAGCCTGAGTATCTAGAAGGTGTTTCATGCCATCATTGTATTGATAACGTCACTGATGAGCAGCGCGCGCGCTTTGCAGAGCGCCAAAAACAAATTGAACTTGCTCAAGCTCGTGGTGAAGGGCATATAGGTAATGAAGCACAAACTGTTCTTCAACAACGCAAAGAAGCTAAAAAAGCACAAAAAGATGCGCAACGCGCAAAGTAATTCATCGGTAATAGTTATTAAATAAAAAAGAGCTTCACGGCTCTTTTTTTTGCCTTCATTTTGTTATTCATCTTATATAGTTGAGCATTCAGCGTTAACACGGGCTAGTTTTGATCACAGTTTTGTTACACTGCGTATAGTGGTTAACAAAATTGTCTATTAGGTGGTTCTTTGAAATTGCGCATACTTCTATTAAATATCTACTTGTTATTATTCATTTTTAGCACCGCAGCATCAAGTGCAAATGTAATGGTACAAAAAGTAACAACGGAACGTACAAAAGAAGAGGTGAAAGCTGTAGGAAATGCAGAAGCAATTCATTCCGTTATATTATTCCCTGCTGTCGGTGATAGAGTTACAGCAGTTCACTTTAAACCGGGTAACTTTGTTAAAGAAGGAGATGTTTTAGTTGAACTAGACTCTCGTAGGCAAAAAGCAGCCCTTCAACAAGCAGAAATAACCCTAGCAGACACTCAGCGTACACTTAACAGACTCAGCGAAAGTCACAAAAAAGGGGCAATCCCTAAAAGTGACTTAGATGATGCGAAAACTCTGCATGCACTTGCCGAGGTTGCACTTATCAATGCAAAAACAGACCTAGAAGATAGAACAGTACTTGCGCCATTCGATGGTGTGATGGGGCTTACTGATGTTGAAAAAGGGGATCGCATTACTGAGCAAACAGCCATAGCGACTATTGATGATACCCGCAGTTTGTATATCAACTTTAACGCACCTGAGTCAGCTGTCTCTATGCTAAAAAATAAAGGCATTGTTGAAGTAACACCATGGCAAAGTGCAAAAGCCATTAATGCTCAAGTTTCATATTTAGATTCGCGAATAAATCCACAAACCCGTACCTTACGTGTTAAAGCCAAACTGGAAAATACAAATGATCAGTTTATGCCAGGTATGAGCTTTCGAATTAATATTACAATGCAAGGGGAGTCATACGCGGTTGTGCCTGAAGCTGCACTTATGTGGGGAGCAACAGGTCCCTACGTTTGGAAAAGTATAAATAAAAAAGCTACGCGTATTGATGTAAAAATAGAGCAACGCTTAGCTGGGCGATTGCTAGTTTCAGGTAACTTAAATGAGAACGATATATTGGTTGTTGAAGGCGTGCAACGTCTACGCGAAAACCAAGCATTAACGTTCGCCAATGTTAGTAATTTAGAGGAATAATAATGAAAAATTCCCCTATGATGCAAGATCTCCCTTCAATGGCAATCCGCCGACCTGTGCTTATTGTTGTTTTAAATCTATTAATTATAATTGCAGGTTTAGCTGCAATCGCTGGCATTGAAGTTAGAGAGTTACCAGATGTTGATAGACCGCGTATAACAGTCTCAGCATCATTTCCTGGTGGGTCACCCGAAACGGTTGATACAGAAGTAACCAGCAAACTGGAAGGGGCGATAGCCCGAGTGAGTGGCGTTAAATCAATACGTGCGCAAAGTGAAGAGGGCAGTGCTCGTATTGTTGTTGAGTTTCGCCCTGGCGTTGACTTAGACAATGTAGCTAACGAAACCAGAGAGTCTGTTGCTCGTGTGCAACGAGAGTTACCAGAGGAGGTGGAGCGTGTTGCCATTATCAAAGCCGATAACGATGCAGAAGCGGTTGTATCCCTCACTGTGTCAAGTAGTAGTCTGGCTCTTGAAGCCCTTACTGAGCGAGTCGAAACCGATTTAGCACCTCAATTTCTAACAATACCAGGCGTTGCCGATGTAAGGTTGAACGGAGACCGTAAACGCGTTTTACGTGTTCGTTTAGATCCCCTTAAATTAAGCAGTTTCAATCTTACTATTCCTGATGTAGCAGACGTTTTACGAGAAGCGCCCTTTGATGTGCCCGCAGGTAGCCTTAAATCAAGTGACCAACAAGTAATTGTTAGAGCCGATGCAACTTCTATTACACCTAGTGAAGTTGCAGATATTATCGTTAGCGGCGATACACGAGTAGGTGATATTGCATCGGTCTATTTTGGTCCTGCAGATCCACGCTCTATGGTTCGTTTAGATGGCAAACCCGTAATTGGTATGGAGGTTATTCGCCAAGCACAGTCTAATACAATTGAAATATCGGATGAAGTTCTTCAGTTGCTCGAAAACATGCGCAAACGATTCCCTGAGCTCGAATTTACGCTAACCTCAGATGACGCGCAATTTATAAGAAGCTCAGTTGATGAAGTCATCAACTCCTTAGTGCTTACCGTTTTGTTAGTGGTAATAACATTATGGGTATTCATAGGTTCGTGGCGCGCTACACTTGTGCCTGCTTTTGCTATACCTGTTGCGCTTATAGGTTCACTTGCTCTTATTTGGACCCTTGGTTTTTCTATCAATATACTCACTTTATTAGCGCTTGTGCTAGCCACGGGTTTAATAGTCGATGATGCAATTGTTGTGAGTGAAAACATACAACGTCAAAGAGGCTTAGGACTTGGTCGGCGCGCTGCCGCTGTCATAGGTACGAGAGAAGTATTTTTTGCGGTTGTTGCCACAACTGCGGTATTGGCAGCGGTTTTCATTCCTATTGCTTTTTTACCTTCTACTGCAGGACGATTATTTAGAGAGTTTGGCGGGGTGCTTGCCGGCGCCGTTATTATTTCAAGTTTTGTTGCATTATCACTTGTTCCTGCATTGACTTCAAAATTAAAACTGAAAAAACAAAGCAACCACCCGTTTGCTAAAGTAGGCAATAAGCTCGTTAAGCTTTACAGTACAACCATAAAAAGTGTTTTGAACCGTGCTTGGTTAGTTCTCATTGCGTGCATATTAATAGCCTTTGGTTCTGGTGCATTGTATCTAAACCTCGATAACGAACTTTTACCAACAGAGGACAGGGGCAAAATACGAATTTTTGCCAGAGGACCTGATGGTGTAGGTTTGAACTTTATGGACAGGCAAGCAATGCAGATGGAAGATATTTTGTTGCCTTTCGTAGAAAGTGGTGAAATAGAATCTATTTACACCGTTGTTGGGCAATGGGACCCTAATATTGTGTTTATAACGGTTCCTCTTAAGCATTGGGATGACCGCCAATTTACTCAGCAAGAAATCATTAATAAAATTCGTGGTCCGTTAGGTGAAATTCCAGGCGCAGCCGGACGTGCATCGGGTTCAAACAGTTTAAATTTAAGAGGCCAAGGTGGCGGAATAGAAATCGCTTTATTAGGCCAAGACTACCAACAAATTTTTATTGCTGCGCAAGACTTTGCAAAACAAATTGAAAATGCAATCCCAGGTACAGCGCCTGTGCGAGTATCTTATCAGCCGTCACAACCACAATTACGTGTAAATATTGATAGACGAAGAGCCGAAGAGTTGGGTGTATCGCTAAGTGATATTTCAATTACACTTCGTGCCGCCATAAATGGTGATGATATTGCTGATTTAAACATTGGCGACCAATCAATACCTATTATGTTGCAAGTGCAAAACCAAGTTATTCAAGATCCAAGTGATTTAGCAAACCTGTATGTGGCAAGTTCACAAGGAAGGTTAGTCCCAATTAGTAGCTTAGCTAATATTAGTGAAGAGGGCGTTGCTGCAGAGCTTGAGCGTCATGCTCAGCGTCGTGCTATTGAATTGGATATGGAATTACCCAATGGGATGACGATTGCAGATATAGTCGAGCAAATTCGTAATTTGTCTCAGCAATCTTTGCCTCAGGGCATTACTCTTGCGTTTAAAGGCGAAGCGCTGACCTTCGAAGAAACTGCAAACGAAGTCCTTCTAACTTACGTTTTAGCATTCTTAATTGTATTGCTTGTATTAGCTGCTCAATTCGAAAGTGTTAACAGTGCCATAGTGGTAATGCTAACGGTTCCATTTGGTATTACCTCTGCCATCTTAGCGCTGTATTTAACGAATACGTCTCTCAATATTTATTCGCAAATTGGCTTAGTAATGTTGATTGGTCTGATTGCAAAAAATGCTATTTTACTTGTTGAATTTGCAGACCAACTTCGCGATCAAGGCTTATCTGTGCGTGAGGCCGTTGAAGAGGCTGCGCTGGTTAGGCTACGTCCAATCACTATGACACTCGTTTCTACGTTGCTTGGTGCACTACCATTAATATTATCAAGTGGGGCAGGTGCCGAAGCGCGTAATGCAATAGGTTGGGTTGTATTTGGTGGGCTGTCGCTTGCTGTTTTATTTACTTTATACTTAACACCAGTCATCTATTTAGGGCTTGCGCGTTTTACTAAGCCAAGAGGGGATGAAACTAAACAGCTTGCTCAAGAGCTTGAACATACAGAGTAAATCTTTATGAGCCTAATTAATCTTTTTTCTTTAAAAAACGGTTAATTAGGCCCACAATTGCATTACTGGATATTAGTAGGGATCTATAATGCAAAGCGAGCAAATTGAAATAGCGCAATTTTTATCACAACACCCTCCTTTTGATGATCTTCCTCAAAAAGCATTAGATGAACTTGCCCAACAAGTTGAAGTCAGTTACTTCAGGGCTAATACCGATATTTTACAATATGGCCAAGACATAGCTGATTTATACATAATAAGAAGTGGCTCTGTTGAAATGTACCGACGTGATGGTGAGCTGTATAACCGTTTAGCCACCGCAGGAATATTTGGGCAAATGGGGTTACTAATGAATCGAAAGGTGCGTTTTCCGGCTACAGCGCTCGAAGACACCTTAGTTTATTGTATAAACGTTGACATTTTTTTGCAGTATTGTGATGAATATGAAGTATTTGCAGATTACTTTGAAACGGATGGTAACGTGCGTTTGCATCAGGCAATTGTAGAACAAGCCGATGGAAACGATTTAACCACTGCCAAAGTTAAATCGTTACTTCACAGAGAGGTTGTCACAGTTGACGCAACTGAAACAGTAAAAAATATTGCACAGCTAATGACTGATGAATCGGTATCGTCAGTGCTAGTTACCGACGTTAATAAGCCCGTAAATAACGACCCCCAAGAAGATGACGGGCAAGTTGTTGGCATAATAACAGATAAAGATTTACGCACTAAAGTTGTGGCGCAGGGGCTTGCTTTCAACACACCTGCACACTTTATTATGTCCACTAACTTAGTGCTACTTGATCAAAATGACTATATATTTGAAGCTGTGTTGGCAATGCTCAGAGATAACTTACATCATCTTCCAGTGGTACAAAAAAAACGGCCGATAGGTGTTATTTCTTTATCAGATATTTTGCGTTATGAATCGCAGAGTAGCTTATTGTTGGTGCGTGGTATATTGGCACAGCAGTCTGTGGAAGATTTAGCCCACTATGCAAATCAACTTCCCCGTGTATTTGTGCGCATGGTAAATGAAGACGCTAACTCTCACATGGTTGGTACTGCAATGGCTGTCATTGGCCGTACCTTTAAACAACGACTGCTAATACTTGCAGAAGAAAAGTTCGGCCCGCCGCCAGTACCTTACTGCTTTATTGCATTAGGCTCTATGGCAAGGGATGAACAACTTATTGTTACCGACCAAGATAATGCACTTATATTAGATAATAGTTATGACGATGAAAAACATAATACATATTTTCAAAACTTAAGTGACTTTGTTTGTTATGGATTAGCTCAATGTGGCTATAGCTATTGCGACGGTGAAATTATGGCATCCTTTAAAAAGTGGCGAAAAACACAAGACCAATGGTTTGAGCAATTTTCCCAATGGATTGCTGAGCCTAAACCACAGGCTTTGCTTAATAGCTCTATATTTTTTGATTTAGACGGTGTGTGGGGTAAAACAAAGTGGGCTGATGAGTTAAAAACATTTATTGCAAAGCAAAGTGCAAGTAACAGAGTGTTTTTAGCTAACATGGCATCAAATGCACGAAATAGAACACCTCCTCTTGGTTTTTTTAAAGGGTTTGTTCTCGAGCACAACGGACAGCATCAAAAGTCTATGAACTTAAAACGACGCGGTACTGCGCCATTAAGTGATGTAGTGCGTGTTCATGCACTTGCAATTGGATCTCGTAAGCAAAATTCATTTGATCGCTTAGAAGATATTATAGAAGCCAATGTTTTACCTGAAGGTAAAGCGCAAGATTTACGTGATGCGTTAGAGTACATTTCAATGACGCGTATACGCCATCAGGCATGGCAAATTGAACAGGGTGAAGCACCCGATAATAACCTTGACCCTCATTTACTTTCTCCTTTCGAACAGCGACATTTGAAAGATGCTTTTGCTATTTTAGATAAGGCGCAAAGTTACCTTAAATTTTGTTATAGCGCACACTCAGGTGTGAAATAATCTATGTTTTTTAAAGAAGTAATAAACTGGAAAATACGTTATGCACAGCTTGCCGATGATGCGCAAAATAATTTAATAAAAGAGTTTTATTTATCGGCATTTAGCAATGCTAACGCCGCTGTAAAAGAGATTTCTTTTGTTGCATTAGATTTTGAAACAACAGGGCTAAATAGCCAAACAGATGATATTGTGAGTGTAGGATTAGTTCCTTTTACATTAACGCGAATATACTGTAAACAGAGCAAGCACTGGCTTGTTCAGCCAAGACGAAACCTAAGTGAATCGTCTATTGTGATCCACGGTATTACTCATAATGATGTAGATAACGCGCCCGACTTTGACAACATTATTGCTCCTTTGCTTGATGCGTTACGTGCTAAGGTGATTGTTGTTCACTATGCGGCAATCGAACGTGGCTTTTTAAACAGTGCCTTAGTATTGCGATTAAGAGAGCATATTGAGTTTATGGTTGTTGATACCATGGAACTTGAGCGCAGAGCGCTCAAGGCAAAACAAGGCTTAATTGGGCAGTTATTTAACTATAAATTGGGGTCGTTGAGGCTAAATGACTGTCGCAAACGTTATTCACTACCAGTTTATGAAGGGCATCATGCGCTAACTGATGCGCTTGCAACAGCTGAACTATTGCAAGCTCAATTACGCCATCATTACACTGAAGATACCCCATTGTGTGAGATATGGAGCTGAACACATACAAATAAAAACGCCGCAAAAAATGCGGCGTTTTATTATTATTAATTTATTATTTAGTCGGTCTAGGCTCAGTTCTTAAACCTAACAACAAGCTCACACACATAAGTAAAAGCACAAACGTAAATGGTAAGCCTGTTGAAACTGCACCTGCTTGTAAGGCCTCAATAGCCTGTGTTCCGCCAATCCACAACAATGCTGCGGCAATAGCGCCCTCAACCGTAGCCCAAAATATACGTTGTGGAACAGGGGCGTCAATTTTACCACCAGCAGTAATAGAGTCGATGACTAACGAACCAGAGTCTGAAGAGGTAATAAAAAATACAAGTACAAGCACAATCGCAATAAACGATAATATATTTGCAAGCGGAAGCTCATCTAACATCTGAAACATTGCTAAAGGAACCTCAGTTAAGCCATTAAGCCCAAGCGCGCCTACACCATTTATAATTTGGTCAATTGCAATACCACCGTAAATAGACATCCACAATACCGTTACTAACGTTGGGATTAGTAAAACAGCGATTAAAAATTCACGAATAGTGCGCCCACGTGAAACACGAGCTATAAACATGCCAACGAAAGGTGACCACGAAATCCACCATGCCCAGTAAAATACAGTCCAACCGTGCATCCATGTTTCGTCTTCACGGCCATGTGGGTTGCTTAAAGGAATAATGTTTTCAACATAGCCCATCACGGTATTTGGAATGTTGCCCATAGCTACAGCAAATCCCACAAGGCAAACAAACAATAACAATACAAACGCTATTAGCATGTTTATATTACTAAGTAGTTTTACACCGCCATCAATGCCGCGAACAACAGAGATAACCGCTAATAAAGTAACCCCTACAATCACTAATATTTGCGAACCAATACCGCCTTCTAAACCAAAGACATGATTAATACCTGCAGAGGCTTGTTGGGCACCCAATCCTAGAGAGGTAGCTAGACCAAACAAAGTCGCCAAAACAGCCAAAATATCAATAATATGACCCGGCCATCCCCACGCCTTATCACCTAAAATAGGGTAAAAAATCGAACGAATTGATAGTGGTAGCCCTTTATTGTAAGCAAAAAAAGCAAGGGATAAACTCACCACTGCATAGATTGCCCACGGATGAAGCCCCCAGTGAAACATGGTTGCTCCCATAGCTAGCTTTGCTGCTTCTGGCGTGTTTGCTGCAACGTTTAGCGGTGTTTCGTACCAACCAGTATAATAAGCAACAGGTTCAGCTACACCCCAAAACATAAGGCCAATACCCATACCCGCTGCAAATAACATGGCAAGCCATGAAAGACGTGTATGAGATGGTTTAGCTTCACTTCCTCCTAAGCGTATATTTCCATATGGAGATACAATAAGTGCTAAACAGAAAACGACAAAAAAGTTAGCAGCCCACATAAATAGCGCATCGAAGTTATTAATGATATCGAATTTAATTGTATCTAGTGCCGTTTTAGCTGTTTGTGGCTCAGTAACAAGTAAGGCAACTAAAAATAAAATAATAAGGCCCGCACTGATCCCAAAAACAGGGTTATGAATATCAAACCCCCACTTTTGAACGTTATCCTGTCCCACGGTGTAATCTGTATTGTCGATACTATATTTGTCATGATTTTCCTTCATGCAATACCTCTTTTTTAATTATAAATAACTGGTTTATCCAGCCGCCCATTAAATACATTAGTCTATATACAGAGAATGAAAAATAATTTGAAGACTAACTAATAATATTCCTATCTTACAGATGATATGAGGTTGCATAAACGTTTAAAGTAACAAATAGTCAAAATATCGTGTTTTTTGGGTATTGTTAGCCATATAAATAGCGATTTTAGAAATTAATGATATGCAGGCAATATTTATAAGGTTAGAACTTAAACTATAATTTAACAAATAGTTATTTATAAACTAAGTGGTCTATTAAGGTTGGGATGTAAACTGTAATAAATGGGGTGGGGGAGTTTTATACACTGCATAAAATTTATGCAGTGTATAAATTAGTGCTTATTTTTTACCTGTGTAAGCGTCGTTGTGAACGCCCGCTGCACGACCAGAAGGGTCTGCATTGTTTTGGAACGACTCATCCCAAGCAAGTGCTTCAGGAGTTGAACAAGCAACTGACTTGCCATGTGGTACACACTTTGCTGATGCGTCACCTGGGAAGTGCGACTCAAAAATAGTACGGTAGTAGTAAGCTTCTTTTGAATCAGGGGTATTAATAGGGTATTTGAACTTTGCATTAGCAAGGTCTTGATCGCTTACTTGCTCTTCAACATACTCTTTTAATGTATCTATCCAGCTGTAACCAACACCATCAGAAAACTGTTCTTTTTGGCGCCATAAAACTTCATCTGGTAAATAACCGCCAAAACCTTCACGTAAAATATGCTTTTCAATTTTGCCATCTTTGCACATTTTTGCTTCAGGATTGATGCGCATAGCAACATCAACAAATTCTTTATCAAGGAATGGTACGCGTGCTTCAACGCCCCATGCGGCCATCGACTTATTAGCGCGCAGGCAGTCAAACATATGAAGTTTAGAAACTTTACGGTTTAGTTCTTCATGAAACTCTTGTGCATTAGGAGCCTTGTGGAAATATAAGTAACCACCAAATAATTCATCTGCACCTTCACCAGAAAGAACCATTTTAATACCCATGGCTTTAATTTGACGCGCCATTAAATACATAGGGGTTGATGCACGAATTGTGGTTACATCATAGGTTTCTATGTGGTAAATGACCTCTCGAAGCGCATCAATACCTTCTTGAATAGTAAAAATGATAGGGTGATGCACCGTACCAATCATATCTGCAACTTTTTGAGCCGCCGCTAAATCGGGCGAACCTTCAAGGCCAACTGAAAATGAGTGAAGTTTGGGCCACCAAGCATCGCTTTCGTCGTTATCTTCAATACGTTTAGCAGCAAAACGCTGTGTAATAGCAGAAATAACTGATGAGTCTAATCCACCTGACAGTAATACACCGTATGGTACATCACACATAAGTTGGCGTTTAACGGCTGCTTCTAATGCGTCTTTTACATCTGCCGACTCTGCGCTGTTATCTTTAACTGCGTCGAAAGTTTGCCAATCACGTTTGTAATAAGGCTTAAGTTCACCATCTTTACTGTAAAGGTAATGGCCAGGGGGGAATTCTTCAATGTGTTTACAAATTGGAGAAAGTGCTTTCAGCTCAGAGGCAACATAAAAGTTACCATGTTCATCGTGGCCAGTGTAAAGCGGTATAATACCGATATGATCACGACCAATTAAGTAGGCGTCATTTTCTTCATCGTATAGGCAAAACGCAAAAATACCATTTAAGTCATCTAAAAACACAGGGCCTTTTTGTTTGTATAGCGCTAAGATAACTTCACAATCAGACTGCGTCTGGAACGTAAAATCAGTGTCTAAATTCGCAGCTAACTCTTTGTGATTATATATTTCCCCATTTACCGCTAATATATTCGTTTTTTCTGGGTTGTATAAAGGTTGCGCACCGCTAGATACGCCAACAATTGCAAGACGCTCATGAACTAAAACTGCTTTTTCAGACGCGTAAACACCAGACCAATCTGGCCCTCGGTGTCGTAGTAATTTTGACATTTCAATTGCTTGGGTACGCAATTGAGCGGGATCAGATTTTATATCTAATACCCCAAAGATTGAACACATAGTAACTCCTCATTCCTATTATGTGTGCAGAACAGCCAATTTGCTGAACTGCGAACCCTTGTTTTATCAGAAATAATTACTCAAGTCACACAGCTTTTGCAATTAATTAAGAATAATTTATGCACCAATGTTTAACTCGTTGCACCTTGTTGGTTAATAGGGCGAAACTCTGATTATTTTTGCATCAATTTGCTGTGTAAACTCTGAACTATTAATTAGACAATCAAGCAGGCCGAACTTGTTTATGTAACTAAGTAGTGCAATGAACTACATTAAATTACGCGCGGTTTAACGTCCCCCATTATTGCCTAGGCCTCTACTTTTAAGTGCAATGCTTAACTGGTTTAAATGGCCTTTGAGTTTTTGTTTAGCTTTTAGTGCTTGTTCAAACGTCACGTATTCAAATTCAATTGTATCTAGCGGTTTATATTGAGCAAATTGATGTAAATCTGCTTCAATGACGGTGCCTAATAAGGGATAACCTCCCGTTGTTTGTGCATCGTTTAACAATACAATGGGTTCTCCATTTGGGGGCAGTTGGATACTTCCTGGACTCACAGCAAGAGAAGGTAATGAGTGTGAGTGAGTTAAAGAATAATCATCACTTTGGAGTCTTACGCCCATACGGTTACTATTGTGACTCACTTTAAACGACGACTGAGTAAACCCATTAATGATCTGTTTGGAGAAAAGCTCTGCGTATGGGCTTGGGTATACACGCACAATTTTACGTTTTGGCGGCATAAGTGCGCCGCATTGAGTAAATTCTGATTGGTAAGGAGTAATTTTAATATTGTCACCGGCTATGAGCGATTTGCCATTTAGTCCGCCAAAACCAGCATTTAAATCAGTGGCTCTAGAATTCATAATAACCGAGCTTTGAATTCCCCCTTTAACGGCAATGTAGGCTCTTAATCCGGCTCTCCCTGTTGAAAACTTAAGCACTTGTTTTTGTTTTACATTGTATGTCCAACCCGGGTAAATAGGTTTTTCATCAAGTGTTGCATTTAAATCAGCACCAAATAAGGCAATAACTGTGTTGCATTCAAACTCAAGTTCGCACATGCCAACAGTCACCTCAAGCACAGCGGCATTTTTATCATTATTTAAAAGGCAGTTTGCTATGGTTTGTGCATAAGGGTCTAAGCTACCAGACTGACTAACGCCTAAATGGCGGTATCCGCTGCGTCCAAAATCTTGAATGGTCAGTAATGGGCCACTTTTAATCACTTTAATCATGATTTATTTCCCCACCGAAATAGGTATAAATTCGAGCGTATCACCTGGCTGTATTAAACATGGTTTTTTTAGCTTTGCATCAAACAAGGGCGTGTCAGTATGGCCAATAATATGCCAACCACCGGGCGAATCTGAAGGGTAAATCGCTGTTTGCTCAGCGCCAATAGCAACAGAGCCTTTAGGCACTTTTAGGCGAGGCTCGGAACGTCTTGGTGTATAAAGATGTTCGTTTAACCCGTTTAAGTATGCAAAACCAGGTAGAAACCCTAAAAATAAAACAGCGTACTGCGCTTCACTGTGAAGATTAATGACGTCATCAATACTTAAATTATGAAAGTTGGCAACGTAGTTTAAATCTGCCCCATTGTAATGCGTCTTAATTTTATGATGTTTAGCAACAAACTCATTTGGCTTAATGTTATTCCAAATACCTAGTAATTCTTCATGCCATTTGGCTAACTCTATTTCTTGCTTAAGATACAAAGTGAGTGAGGTCATAGCTGGTACAACGTCGATAAATGACCCACTTGTATTACAGTGGCTTGCTAAAGACCAAATTTTGTTTTGAATACTGAGAGTGTCGTTAGCGCTTAAATGAGATGCATCAAACATTAGGCTATTGTTTGATAGAGCGTAAACGTGAGGATTTTGCATTGGTAAAACCTAATTCGGACATCATTAAGCAAACCTAACACATATTGAGTTAATTATTGACAACCTTGAGACTAACAAAAAACATTTTATACAAAATAGTTTATACACTAATTCTGTAATTTCATTGCCAATGAGGTTTAAAAGTAAACTTTATATCTTAAGCCTCGTAATAAATAAGCACGTAGTTTGAAATAATAATCAAGATTAAATGGTCTCAATGAGTACGGACTTGTTTAGAGGTATATTATGAATTATCAGCAATTATTATATTTATCGGGCGCTGCCATTATATTTAGCGCAGGCACTTTTGCTTTATCAATGGAAAAAGTAGAACAAAGCAATGTAGAAGCGAGCATGCATGTAGAAATCCTTGTACTAGGATCGGGGTGTTTTTGGGGCGCAGAAAAACGCTATGAAGCACTAGAAGGAGTGATTGATGCAGAGTCTGGCTATGCTGATGGAAAAGGCTTTGAGGCTACTTACAGAAATATTACTAAGCAATCACGTCGTTTTGACGAAAACAACTACGCTGAAGTAGTCAAAGTTACTTACAACAGCAATATTATTTCCTCACAAGCATTACTTAAAAATTACTTTGAAAGTCACGATCCTACCCAGCTAAACAAACAAGGTAACGACATTGGTACGCAATACCGTTCAATTATTTTAACGAGCAACAATGAGCAAAGTGACACTGCTTTCAAGGTTAAAGCGCAGTACCAACAATTATTAACCAATGCAGGGTATGGAGATATAGTCACTGCAATAAAGCCACTCGAGGGGTTTATTGCCGCGGAAGAATACCATCAAAATTATTTACAGAAAAATCCTAATGGCTATTGCCCTGATCATTCTACTGGTGTTGTTTTTGAACCAGTACCTGATGAAACTAAAGACAACACTGCATTGTTAGCAGGTAAGCAAATAGTGGTTATAGACTCACGCGATTATTGCCCCTACTGCGAGAAGTTTAAAAAAGAGGTGGCGAATGACTACAAAGGAACGATTCCTTTATCATTTAGATTTGCCGATCAATTAGATGGATTAACGATTAAATCGGCTACTTGGGCAACACCGACTATTCTATTTTTAGAAAATGGCGAAGAAGTATACGGACGCCAGGGCTATGCAAACCGCGATACTTTTTATAAAGCCCTAGGGGCATTTAAATTAGGAAATAGCGAAGCCTATAAGGTCGCATTTAATGCCAAAACAGATCGTCCTTATTGTAAAGAATACAAAATATTTAAAAATACTCCAGATGGTACCTTTGTTGACAAGCTCAGTGGAGAGGCTTTGTTTGATACCCGTGATCGCTTTAATTCTGGCACAGGTTGGCTGTCGTTTACGCACCCTGTTAAAAATAGTGTAACCGAACATGAAGACAACAGTTGGGGCATGCAGCGCATAGAGTTGAGGTCTAAAAGTTCAGGAATTCATTTAGGTCACTTATTTCCGGGCGAAGGCCCAAGAGGGGAAGACAGATATTGTATCAATGCAACCGTATTAGACTTTATACCTCGCGATAATAGCTAACATTACATATAAACCAATTGGTCTATAAGTAAAGTTAGTCCACTGAATTAAGTGACGGTGTGAGGGTATGGAAACATTGCCTAGTAAATAATTACGCTAAAGTTATTTAAAAGAGAGTTTTGTACGTTGGCAGTGGCGCTAGGTGGATTAGGGTTACTATTTATGTAATGTTTTACTCGTTTGTAAATAGGCATAAAAAAGCCCTTAATTACTTAAGGGCTTTCAAATATTTGGGATAGGGTGTAATTAAGTTGTAAAATAAAACAGCCCAAACTAGGTCACCACCTAACTTGAACTGTTTTTCACACTGACAACATCTTCACACACAATAAAGATTCGATTACTGCCAAAGGCAGGTTTTAATATTATGTGGCCGTTGGGAGGGAATAAAAACAGCCCAAACTAGGTCACCACCCAACTTGAACTGTTTTTCACACTGACAACATCTTCACACACAATAAAGATTCGGTTACTGCCAAAGGCAGATTTTAATATTATGTGGCCGTTGGGAGGGAATAAAAACAGCCCAAATTAAGTCACCACCTAACTTGAACTGTTTTTCACACTGACAACATCTTCACACACAATATAAAGATTCTTTTCTATATTTATATGAGTCATAAAAACTAAATTGGTTTCAAATTTAGTCTCTTTATATAACAACTCATTCGCCATAAATGCTTTCGTTAAATAGACTTTATGTTGTTTCCTAAATTCAAACAAACGATAAAAATAAAACTGATAAGTGAAAAAATTTAAACCATAAAAAAATTAAATAAAAAAAGCCAACTTATTGATAATAAATTAGCTTTTTCATTAATTTTATGTGAATTTTTTATTAATTATGCAGCTAAGAATAATTATATTTATGCTGAAAAATGATTATTCTTGAGTTTTTCTAAAAGTATCAACTACCCATTTAGCAAACAGATCAAGAGGGTGATTGGCTACATTCGAGTCATGTTGAACCAAGTAATATTTATCTTTTGTTGTTAATGGCTGTTCAAATAACTTATACAACCATTGCTCGTCTAACCAGCTTTGGCTTATTGGTAAAGGTATTAGCGCAATTCCCATACCTTGCTGTGCAGCTCGTGCTACACCAAACATACTATCTATTTGAATAATCTGCGTAGGCGAGAAGTCATCTATGCCTACTTTTTCAGCCCACTGGTGCCAAGCCCAAGGTCGCGCTTTATGGAGAATAAGCGGAACTTGGTTTAATGCTTGTAAATCGTTCTTTTTCCACTGTTCAAGTAATTTTTTATTACATGCAGGGATGTATTCTAAATTAAACAATTCAGTCACTGCACCTTCCGTTGGCTTACTCGAAGAAAGCACAATAGATAAATCACTATGGCGGGTAAGTTCTTTGCGTGTTTTGAGTGTATCCATTTGTAAATTTATATTTGGATGCTGAGTAGTCCACTCACTTAATTTTGGCATCAGCAATTCGCTGGCAAAAAATTCTGGCAGCGTAATTGTGATATTCGTGTTTTGTTGTAATTGACTAAACTCGTTAATGGTTCCCTCTAGCATGGTAATAATAGGGGAGATCGCATCAAAAAAGTTTTTTCCAGCCGTAGTTAGGCTTATAGAGCGAGTTTTACGATGAAATAGCTCTATACCAAGTTGTTCTTCTAATTGTTTTATTTGGTGGCTTACCGCCGACGGCGTTAAGTACAGCTCATTAGCTGCATGCTTAAAACTTAGGCTTCTTGCTGCAAAGCAAAAAGAACGAAGACCACGAATAGGAGTTTGCATGTGTTCCAGTATTTAATTGTTAGGATTGCCTGTATAGGCAAAAATCGAACCAGATGTTATTTGCCAATATTATCAATAACTTAATTTTATTGATAGAGTAACTTCACAAATTTGGTGCATCATAACGACAAAATAGTGCAATAACTCTAGCCGAATAACACAGCATCTATGCATCTACTATAGATAAAATTTAATTAAACGTGTATTAATTAACCAAAAAAATAACATTGAGGACAAAAAAAATCCCTCTTACGAGGGATTTTGGGTAACTCAGCGCCATTGGCACTGGGAATGAGGTCGGTACAGGGTGAAACTAAATAAGCTAAGCTTATAAAACCATTTCTGGTACTTCACCGTCAACAAGTAATTTACCTGCTGTTTTGCTAATGATTTCATCTACAGATACACCTGGTGCACGCTCTATAAGATGGAATGCGCCGTCTTTAACTTCTAAAACGGCTAAATCTGTTACTATCTTTTTCACACAATTCACACCGGTTAGCGGTAAACTGCATGACTCTAGTAACTTAGACTCACCATGCTTGCTGGCATGGGTCATTGTAACTATTATATTTTTTGCGCCAGCGACTAAATCCATTGCGCCCCCCATGCCCTTTATGAGCTTTTTTGGGATCATCCAAGATGCAATGTTTCCATATTGGTCTACTTCAAATGCACCTAGAACGGTTAAGTCTACATGACCACCCCGTATCATGGCAAAACTATCTGCACTATTAAATATGGCGGCACCTGTGGCTGCTGTCACGGTTTCTTTACCCGCATTAATCATATCAGCATCAAGTTCGGCTTTAGTCGGGTATTGACCCATTCCTAGTAGGCCATTTTCTGACTGTAGCATAACTTCAATATCATCAGGTACATAGTTTGCGACGAGTGTCGGAATTCCTATGCCCAAATTAACGTAGTAGCCATCTTGTAGCTCTTGCGCAACACGCATTGCAACTTGTTCACGTGATAATGCCATTTTTATGCTCCTGCTTAATCTCGTGTTGTTACACGTTCAATGCGTTTTTCAAAGTTGCCTTTGATCACGCGATTTACATAAATACCAGGGGTATGGATTTGGCTTGGTTCAAGCTCACCTGGCTCGACGATTTCTTCCACTTCTGCCACCGTAATTTTACCTGCAGTTGCAGCCATTGGGTTAAAGTTCATAGCGGTATGTCTAAATACTAGGTTTCCATAGCGGTCAGCCTTCCATGCTTTAACAATGGCAAACTCGCCAGTGATCGACTCTTCTAAAATGTAAGGGCGGCCATCAAATTCTTTTACGTCTTTGCCCTCAGCTATTGGAGTACCGTAACCGGTGGCGGTGTAAAACGCAGGAATACCCGCGCCGCCGGCTCGCATTTTTTCAGCAAGTGTACCTTGAGGTGTTAGCTCAACATCTATTTCACCACTTAGTAATTGCTGCTCAAATAGGGCGTTTTCGCCTACATACGAGGCAATCACTTTTTTTATTTGTTTGTCTTGCAATAAAATGCCTAAACCAAAATCATCAACACCACAGTTGTTTGATACAACGGTCAACTCTTTTGTGTTCATCTTTTTAATTTGCTTTATTAACCCTTCAGGTATTCCACATAAACCAAAACCACCGGCGATAATGGTATCACCGTCTTTTAATCCTTCCATTGCAGCTTCGTAGCTTGCAACTACCTTATCAAAACCGGCCATGAGTCTCTCCTCATTGTGTGTTATTTGTTGTTAATCATCATCTCATAAGATAGCTATTTAACCTGAACTCTGGTTAAGAGATTTACTAACATATGAATTAGGGTGATATTTAAGTTTATTTTCTCTAGTCAGAGATTTTCAGTGAAAACAAGGCGAATTTACGCGTCAATAGCTGGCCTATTGCAAGTAAATTCAACGCAGTTAGTGCTGAAAATAGCTGCTAGAGATAGATTTATTATCCAGAGCTCAGGTTATTTTGTGTGTAGTGCCACAGATACTTTGCTCACAGGTTGCTTACCAAGTGCTTTAGTTATTTCCCAGCCAGCATCACTTAACCTTTGTAAATCAATTCCGTGTTCAATGCCAAGCCCTTGCAGTAAGTAAACTACATCTTCGGTGGCAACATTTCCTGACGCACCTTTAGCATATGGGCACCCACCAAGGCCCGCAACTGCCGCGTCAACCGTTGAAATGCCTAGGCTTAGTGCTGCGTAAATATTTGTAAGCGCTTGTCCGTAGGTGTCATGAAAATGCACTGCAAGCTTGCTGCTATCTATATGCATCAATAGTAATTCTATAAGTTGAGTTACTTTTTTTGCTGTGCCAACACCAATGGTGTCTCCAAGGCTTACCTCGTAACAGCCCAAATCTAATAGCTTTTGTGTTACGTCAAGCACAGCCTTGGGGTCTATGTCTCCTTCGTAAGGACACCCAACTACACAGCTTACGTAACCACGAACACGAATATTGTGCTGTCTCGCAAAATTCATCACTTCACTGAAACGCGTGATACTTTCGTCAATTGAGCAGTTGATATTTTTATTACAAAACGACTCGCTTGCGGCGGTAAAAATTGCAAATTCCTTAATACCAGTACTATGGGCAGCGTGCGCACCTTTTAAATTAGGTGTTAGTGCACTTAAATTAACATTTGGTAAGTCAAGTGCGTTAATAACATCTGCTGAGTCAGCCATTTGTGGCACCCACTTAGGGGATACAAATGCACCGGCCTCTATATCTTTTAAACCAGCTTGTGCAAGTGCATTAATAAGCAAAATTTTATCTTGAGTGGTGACTATGCTCTCGTTTTGTAGGCCGTCACGCGCACCTACCTCAACAATACGAACTGAGTTAGGAAAGGCGCTCATTAGGCACCTTCCTGAACTGTTGTATCCTCAACAATTGCGAGTAGGGCACCGTGTGATACTAATTCACCTTCACCAAAACAATAGCTTTGTAAAATACCATCATGGGGTGCATTGAGTGTGTATTCCATTTTCATGGCCTCAATAATCACAACAGGATCGCCTTTAGTAATAGTACTCCCAACGCTAACTAAGTGTTTAACCACAGTACCATTGAGTGGTGCAGCTAATGGCAGTGCATCACTTTCGTGTGAACTTATATAATGCTTATTCATTAGCTCAAGTTTGGCTTGCAGCGCTTTATTCATAACAGTGATGGCATCATTACTTTGTGATACATGCGCAATATGCTTATCACCATCAATAAATACAGTACAACCCCCATTGACCACAGTACCTTGAAGGCTAAATACCGTGTTGTTATGGGTAATGTCGTACCCTTTTGCGGTTTTAATTGCACTTAACTGTAAATCTTTAAAGGGTACTTTAATTACGCTTGGAGAATTTAATGTAAATCCGCTAAGTTGCTGCCATGGGCTCGCGTTCTTTTCCTCAGCGTGTTTGTTATTTAATGAACACAAATACGCAAATGCGCCAATTAGCTCGCTAGATTGCACAAGCGTATTATTAACAGCAACTAACGAGTCGCCTTGTTCTGCAATAAAGTGTGTACTCGGTGCGCCTTCATTAAAGGTAGGGTGCTGAGCTAAGTTATTTAAAAAACCAATGTTTGTGCTAAAACCAGCTAGGTGAAACTGTTCGAGTGCTTGGCGTAAGCGCCCTAATGCTTGTTCGCGGCTATCATCATGGACTATGAGTTTAGCAATCATCGGGTCGTAATATGGGCTAATTTCATCCCCTTGCGCAATGCCTGTATCAATACGTACAAACTCATTTTGGTTTGGAGTATGCATCGCCTCAATCGTACCTGAGCAAGGTATAAAATCATTAGCAGGATCTTCGGCATAAATTCGCGCTTCAAAACTATGACCCTGTAGCTGAATATCTTCTTGGGCTAAAGGAAGTGGAAGTCCGCCAGCAATATTTATTTGCCAGTTTACTAAATCAACGCCAGTAACCATTTCAGTGACAGGGTGCTCAACTTGAAGGCGGGTATTCATTTCCATAAAGAAAAACTCATCGCCACACAATAAAAACTCAACAGTACCAGCGCCGCGGTAATTTATAGCCAGTGCACAACGCACTGCAGCTTCGCCCATTTCTTTTCGTAGTGAACTACTTAAACCCGGGGCAGGGGCTTCTTCAATTACTTTTTGATGACGACGTTGTAAAGAGCAATCTCTATCCCCTAAATAAACGCAGTTACCGTGGTTATCTGCAAATACCTGCACTTCAACGTGGCGAGGTTGGTTAACATAGCGCTCTAGTAGTACTAAGTCGTTACCAAATCCGGCAATGGCTTCACGCTGTGCACCTTCAAGAGCGCTTATAAAGTCACTTGCTTTTTCAACAACGCGCATTCCTTTACCACCGCCACCAAATGCGGCTTTAATAAGTACAGGGTAGCCAATTTTTTCAGCTTCACTTTGCAAAAAACGAGGGTCTTGATTGTCGCCATAATAACCCGGTACTAACGGTACATTGGCTGCTGCCATTATTTCTTTAGCACGGGTTTTTGACCCCATGGCTTCAATGCTGCTAGCTAAAGGGCCAATAAACGCAATATTGTTTGCTTCGCACGCTTTAGCAAATTCACTGTTTTCTGATAAAAAGCCATAACCAGGGTGAATACAATCGGCGCCACTATTTTTAGCTACTTGCAAAATTTTATCGGTTACAAGGTACGAGTCTTTACTTGGAGCAGGGCCAATGTGGTAGGCCTCATCAGCCATTTTTACGTGTTGAGCATTTTTATCAGCGTCTGAGTAAACAGCAACAGTGGTTAACCCCATCTGCTTTGCACTTCGCATAATGCGACACGCAATTTCTCCACGATTGGCAATGAGTATTTTTTTTAATGCTTGTGTGTTCATAATTAATCCTACAGTTGCCATTGTGGTGGGCGTTTATCAAAAAAGGCACTCAAGCCTTCTTGGCCTTCTTCAGATACGCGTATGTTTGCAATCCGCTCGGCAGTAAGCTCAATAAGCTCGTCATTAATCGGTTTGTTAGCTACATCGTTAATTAAAGCTTTCGCAGCTTTAACTGCAACTGGGCCGTTATCAATGAGAGTTTGAAGCATATTGTCGAGTGCACACTCCAAGTTCCCCGTTACTTGATGAACTAATCCAAGCTGTTTAGCGGTATGCGCGTCAAACACTTCGGCAGTTAAAAAGTATCTGCGTGCAGCACGCTCACCTATGGCTCTTATTACATAAGGGCTAATAACTGCAGGAATAAGTCCAAGCTTAACTTCACTTAAGCAAAATTGTGCATCGTCTTTACTAAGGGCAATATCACAACAGGCTATTAAACCTAATGCGCCACCAAATGCAGCGCCTTGCACAGCACATACCGTAGGGTGTGGGCTTGTAGCTAATACTTGCATTAGTTTTGCAAGTTGCATTGAATCAGCAAGGTTATCAGCATAATCATTGTCAGCCATGGACTTCATCCATGCTAAGTCAGCGCCTGCTGAGAAGTGTTTACCTTCTGTTTTTAAAACTAATGCTCTAATATCAAGCGTATTAGCATGTTCAATACATTGAATTAATTCGTGTATTACTTCGCTATTAAATGCGTTTCTTTTTTCTGGGCGGCTTAAAACAAGTACAGCCACATTAGATTTTGTTATTTGTAGTGTTACTGACATTTACTGCGCTCCGTTACATTCTAAATACGCCAAATTGAGAGTCTTGCGCTGGTGCATTTTTAGCAGCCGACAATGCAAGCCCTAGTACGTTACGTGTGTCGGCTGGGTCAATAATGCCATCGTCCCACAAACGCGCGCTGGCATAATAAGGATGGCCTTGCTCTTCGTACTGGTCGATAATTGGCTTTTTAAATTCGCTAATTTGCTCATCGGTCATACTTTGGCCTTTGCGTGCTAAGCCGTCTTGCTTAACTTGGGCCATAACACCAGCTGCTTGCTCACCACCCATTACTGAAATACGTGCATTAGGCCACATCCACATCATGGTTGGTTCGAACGCGCGGCCACACATACCGTAGTTACCCGCGCCATAAGAGCCGCCAATTAATACTGTGAATTTTGGAACGTCAGCACACGATACTGCCATAACCATTTTTGCGCCGTGCTTAGCAATACCTTCTGCTTCGTACTTTTTACCCACCATAAAACCAGTAATGTTTTGCAAAAATAACAGTGGGATATTGCGTTGTGCACACAGTTGAATAAAGTGAGCGCCTTTTTGTGCTGACTCACTAAATAAAATGCCATTATTAGCGACTATGCCAACAGGGTTGCCGTAAATGCTAGCAAAGCCCGTTACGAGTGTTTCGCCAAAGTAGCGTTTAAATTCATCAAACGATGAATCATCAACAGTTCGGGCAATGACTTCGCGTACGTCAAATGGTTTTTTAAGATCGGTACCCACAATGCCGTACAGTTCATTTATATCGTACCGAGGCGCTTTTATATCTTTTAATAACGGCGCAGTAGGGCGTGTATAGTTAATACGCTCAATACATTGGCGTGCAATAGACAGCGCATGCTCGTCGTTTTCGGCAAAGTGATCAGCTACCCCTGATGTTTTACAATGAACGTCTGCACCACCAAGTTCTTCAGCCGTTACCTCTTCACCTGTTGCCGCTTTAACAAGCGGGGGACCTGCTAAAAATATCGTGCCTTGCTCTTTAACAATAATGCTTTCATCTGCCATAGCAGGTACGTACGCACCACCTGCGGTACATAATCCCATTACAACAGCAATTTGTGGAATGCCTTTGCCTGACATACGCGCTTGGTTGTAAAAAATACGCCCAAAATGTAACTTATCAGGAAATACATCATCTTGTTCAGGCAGGTTTGCACCACCAGAGTCTACAAGATAAATACATGGCAAATGGCATCGCTCTGCAATATCTTGCGCTCGTAAATGCTTTTTAACTGTAAGCGGAAAGTAGGTGCCGCCTTTAACCGTCGCATCGTTTGCAATGATCATGCATTCAATACCTTTTACACGGCCAATACCAGCTACGACACCTGCACACGGGATAGCTTGCTCATATACGCCAAATGCCGCAAATTGAGAAACTTCTAAAAATGGTGAACCTTCGTCAATTAATGTACTTATACGGTCTCGTACAAATAATTTACCGCGGCCTTCATGGCGCTCTTTTAAAGCAGCGCCACCACCTAAACTAATTGTTGCTACTTTATCGCGTAAATCATCCACCAGCATCGACATGTTTTTATGATTTTGCACAAAAGTAGGATCGTGTGGATTTACGCTCGATTTTAAAATCGTCATAATCTAATCCTTAGCGGCTTTCAGTGAATAGTTCGCGGCCAATTAGCATGCGGCGAATTTCAGACGTGCCGGCACCAATTTCATATAATTTAGCGTCACGTAGTAATCGGCCCGTTGCGTATTCGTTTATGTATCCGTTACCACCAAGAATTTGAATCGCATCAAGCGCCATTTTGGTTGCAAGCTCAGCGGCGTATAAAATGGCACCCGCGGCATCTTTACGCGTTGTTTCGCCGCGGTCACAGGCTTTAGCTACCGTGTAAACGTATGAACGGGCAGCGTTCATTTGTGTGTACATGTCGGCAACTTTGCCTTGAATAAGCTGGAATTGCCCAATAGGGGTATCAAACTGTTTACGCTCATGAATGTAAGGCACTACTATATCCATACACGCTTGCATAATACCAAGCGGGCCCGCGGCAAGTACAACACGCTCGTAATCTAGACCGCTCATAAGTACTTTTACGCCTTCGTTGAGGTTCCCTAAAATATTTTCTTCTGGTACTTCGCAGTTTTCAAATACTAACTCACAGGTGTTTGAACCACGCATCCCCAATTTGTCGAGCTTTTGCGCTGTAGAAAAACCAGGGAATGTTTTTTCCACAATAAATGCTGTTATGCCTTTAGCGCCGGCGTTTAAATCAGTTTTAGCGTAAATAACCAGAGTGTCTGCATCCGGGCCATTGGTGATCCACATTTTGTTACCGTTTAAAATGTACTTATCGCCTTTTTTCTCAGCTTTAAGCTTCATCGATACCACGTCCGAACCCGCATTTGGCTCGCTCATTGCTAGTGCACCAATATGTTCGCCGCTGATAAGCTTTGGCAGGTACTTTTCTTTTTGCGCTTGGTTACCGTTACGGTTAATTTGATTTACACACAGGTTTGAATGTGCGCCATAACTTAAGCCTATAGACGCACTTGCACGGCTAATTTCTTCCATTGCAATTACGTGCTCTAAGTAGCCTAAACCAGCACCACCAAACTCTTCAGGCACAGTCATACCTAATACGCCCATTTCGCCCATTTGCGGCCACAGTTGATTTGGAAATGTGTTGTCAAGATCGGTCTGTTCAGCAAGCGGCGCAATTTCTTGGCTTGAAAAACTATTTACATGGTCGCGGATCATATCGGCGGTTTCGCCAAGACCAAAGTTCATCTCTTTATAAAGTGAAATAGTGCTCATGATTCATTCCTGTGTGAGTGTGTGTTATCAGTGTGTTTTTGTTTTTAAAATAAACTACTCGTCTATTTTATTAAGTGTGTCTCTGCAGCGTCTTTCCGCGGTAACGAGTTCCATTAAAACAACTTTAATGTCGTCCATTTGTTGCGAAAGGTCGGCTTTTTTCTCTGAAATCAGATCAAGCATTGTGACTAGCTGTTTAGCGCTTGATTTATCAGCGTCATACAATTCAAACAAACGGCCTGTTTCAGCAAGCGTAAAGCCTAAACGTTTACCACGTAATATAAGCTTTAGGCGTACTTTGTCGCGCTTTGAATAAATACGGGTTTGGCCATTACGATCGGGTGATAAAAGCCCTTGGTCTTCGTAAAAGCGTATAGAGCGCGTTGTAATGTCAAACTCTTTAGCTAAATCGCTAATGCTAAAAGTTTGTTCATTACTGGTTGGTATAGTGGCAGAACTTGCAAAGTTTGTTTGATTATCTGGTTTCATTGTTGTATTTACCTCATTCGAATAACTCCAATATAAGTGAAGTTTACGTAAAGGTAAAGTGCTGGCTGATATGAAATAAATACAAATGCGGTGGTTAACAGTAAATGCAATTTAAATATTTAAATTACAAACACTTAATGTGCGTGGGGGCTGCATTAACTAAAAGTGGCAAAGAAACCTTACAGTTTAAAAAGTATAATTTTAACTGTTTTTAGTTGACGTTAGCGTAAACGTTAGTATTGTGTATGATTATTAAATAATAATTTAAAACACAATTAATAGAGTAAATATTCTAACAACTATTTACCTTTAAATACAATGGAGTTAGCAATGTCTTTAGAATCAGTGGTAATTGTAGCAGCAAAACGCACGCCTATGGGTGGTTTTATGGGCGCGCTAAGCGATGCTCAGTCTACTGAATTAGGTGCAACGGCTATTGCAAGTGCATTAGCGCAAACCGGATTAAATAGCGACGCAATTGACGAAGTGATTATGGGCTGTGTACTTCCCGCTGGTTTAGGCCAAGCGCCAGCTCGTCAAGCCATGCTTAAAGCAGGGCTCGCACTCAGTACGGGTGCGACTACCATTAACAAAGTTTGCGGTTCAGGACTAAAAGCGGCCATGCTGGCTAACGACTTAATAAAAGCCGGCTCTATACAAACAGCTATTGCTGGTGGTATGGAAAGCATGACCAACGCCCCTTACTTTATTCCAAAAGCGCGTGGCGGTATGCGCATGGGCCACGGTGAAATTAAAGACCATATGATGAGCGATGGCCTCGAAGACGCCTACGATAACAAAGCAATGGGGTGTTTTGCACAAGACACTGCCGACGAGTATGGCATTGGCCGTGAACAAATGGATAATTTTGCATTAAGTTCGTTAAGTAAAGCGAATGCTGCAATTGAAAACGGCAGCTTTGAAAACGAAATAGCGCCACACATATTACAAACACGAAAAGGCGATGTAACCGTATCGGTTGATGAGCAACCGGGTAATGCGCGTCCTGAAAAAATCCCAAGCTTACGTGCCGCATTTAAAAAAGACGGCACAATCACAGCGGCTAACTCATCATCTATTTCAGATGGTGGTGCCGCACTCATACTCATGAGCGAATCAAAAGCCAAGGCCGAGGGCCTAACACCCCTTTGTAGAATTGTTGCTCACAGCACTCATTCTCAAAAACCGAGCGAATTTACCGTAGCGCCTGTAGGCGCAATGAATAGTGTGCTTGATAAAGCCGGTTGGACAACGGATGACGTTGACCTTTGGGAAATTAATGAAGCGTTTGCCATGGTAACAATGCTTGCGATTAACGAGCTTAAGCTTGACGAAAGCAAAGTGAATGTAAACGGTGGAGCGTGTGCACTTGGCCACCCAATTGGTGCCAGTGGCGCACGTATTTTAGTTACGCTTATTCATGCACTTAAAAATCGTGGCCTTAAAAAAGGGGTTGCTTCTTTATGTATTGGTGGCGGTGAAGCCGTTGCAATGGCAGTAGAAGCTTTCTAAGTACCAATCACATTAAAAATACGCAGCAACATAACAATAATAAAGCTGCGTTATTTTTAAAACTAACACACTAATATAATAGGATTTACCCATGCACCAAGTTCCACTATTAATAGATGGCGAATTTATTAAATCAACTTCCAAAGAGCTAATCGATGTTATAAACCCAGCAAACCAAGAGGTTTTAGCACAGGTTCCTTGTACCACCGATGCAGAAATGGATGCAGCCATTGCTTCAGCCTCTGAAACATTTAAAACATGGAAAGATGTTCCAATCACAGAACGCGCACGCATCATGATGAAATACGCTGCGCTTTTAAAAGAACACCATGACGAGCTAGCCACTATTATTTGTCACGAATTAGGCAAAACCTTTGAAGATGCAAAAGGCGATGTATGGCGTGGTATAGAAGTTGTAGAACAAGCTGCAAATGCGCCTTCGCTGATGATGGGCGAAACAATGGAAAACGTAGCGCGTAAAATCGATACGTATTCATACATGCAACCATTAGGTGTGTGTGCGGGTGTTACGCCATTTAACTTTCCGGCGATGATCCCACTTTGGATGTTTCCGCTGGCAATTGTGTGTGGTAACACATTTATATTAAAACCATCAGAGCAAGACCCTCTAACACCAATGCGCTTAGCTGAACTATTTATTGAAGCGGGTGCACCTAAAGGCGTACTGCAAATTGTTCATGGTACAAAACCGCAAGTAGACCGCTTATTAGAAGATAAAGCCGTTCGTGCTATTTCGTTTGTAGGCTCGTGTGGTGTAGGTGCGTACATTTACTCTAAAGGCACACAAAACCTTAAACGTGTACAAGCGTGTGTGGGCGCAAAAAACCATATGGTTATTATGCCTGATGCGAGTAAGTCGCATGTTGTTAATAACTTGGTTGGTGCATCTGTTGGTGCTGCAGGGCAACGTTGTATGGGAATTTCGGTTGCCGTATTTGTTGGGCAAGCGAGCGAATGGGTAGATGAAATAAAAGCAGGCTTTGAAAAAGTACGCCCAGGTTTATGGGACGACAAAGACGCTGCCTACGGACCGCAGACGTCAAAAGCGGCAAAAGAGCGCATTTTATCACTTATCGAAAGCGGTAAAGAACAAGGTGCAACCTGTTTAATAGATGGCTCTCACTTTACAGTAGAAGGTTACGAGCAAGGTAACTGGGTTGGCCCAACTTTATTTACAGACGTTACAAAAGAAATGGACTTATATAAAGAAGAGATTTTTGGGCCTGTTTTAGCGTGTATGTTTGTAGACACATTAGAAGAAGCCATCGCCCTAATTAACGAAAGCCCATACGGCAATGGTACTTCACTATTTACTTCAAGCGGTGCAGTTGCACGTAAATTTCAGCACGAAATTGAAGTTGGCCAAGTGGGTATTAATGTGCCAATTCCGGTGCCACTGCCGTTTTTCTCATTTACGGGTTGGAAAGGCTCTTTTTATGGCGATACTCATACGTATGGTAAGCAAGGTATTCGTTTTTACACAGAAACAAAAACCATTACCTCACGTTGGTTTGAAGACGATATCGCTTCAGGGCCTAATATGAGTATTAACTTAAAATAATTAATAAACACACACTAAAAATAATAACAAAGACGGGCGCGAAGGTTTTTCACACACACATAAATAAGCCTTCGCCGCTCTTCACTCACAATCCCGTTACGGGAAAACTGACAACATACAACTAAAGAGGTCTACCATGGACTTTAACTTATCAGAAGACCAACAAGCCTTTGCACAAACTGCTCGCCAATTTGCCGAGTCAGAGCTTGCACCTCATGCGGCTAAATGGGATCGCGAGCATATTTTTCCTAAAGACACAATTAAAGCAGCCGGAGAATTAGGCTTTTGTGGTTTATACACACCAGAAGAAGCCGGTGGCCTTGGTTTATCACGTTTAGACTCAAGCATTATTTTTGAGCAGCTTGCGCTAGGCTGTACGGCAACTACCGCCATGCTTACTATTCATAATATGGCTACGTGGATGGTTGCCAGTTTTGGTACCGACGCAATAAAAGATCAATACGTAGAACAATTAGTAATGGGTGAGTTATTAGCATCATACTGTTTAACCGAGCCTGGGTCAGGCTCAGACGCTGCGTCGCTTAAAACCAAAGCAGTACGCGATGGCGACGAGTACGTTATTAACGGCTCTAAAATGTTTATATCGGGCGCGGGTGAAACCGAAGTGCTCGTTGTAATGGCGCGTACTGGTGGCGAAGGCGCTGCGGGTATTTCTGCGTTTGTAGTACCTGCTGATGCAAAAGGTGTTGAATATGGCAAAGCAGAAGAAAAAATGGGTTGGAATGCACAGCCTACACGCTTAATTAGCTTTGAAGATGTGCGTATTCCCGCACATAACTTACTAGGGGCTGAAGGCGAAGGTTTTAAGTTTGCAATGCAAGGCCTTGATGGCGGGCGAATTAACATTGCCACCTGCTCAATTGGTACAGCACAGGCCGCTTTAAATACAGCACGCGAATATTTAAAAGAACGCTCACAATTTGGTAAACCGCTGGCTGCTTTTCAAGCGTTACAATTTAAAATTGCAGATATGAATACAGAGCTTGTAGCTGCTCGCCAAATGGTAAGGCTTGCGGCATTTAAACTTGATACGGGCGACAGCGAAAAAACCACCTATTGTGCCATGGCAAAACGGTTTGCAACCGATGTTGGCTTTACAGTTTGTAATGAAGCGCTTCAAATACATGGTGGTTACGGTTACATAAAAGAATACCCATTAGAGCGCCACGTACGTGACGTGCGCGTACATCAAATACTGGAAGGCACAAACGAAATAATGCGTGTAATTATAGCGCGCCGAATTTTAGCTGAGTCTGCAAGCGAAATTTTATAAGGAGCACGGTATGTCTGAATCAAAACCAAGTATTGAGTTAACCACCCAAGGCCATGTTGCTATTTTAACTATGTCTAACCCGCCAGCGAATACCTGGACAAAAGACACCTTAATTGATTTAAAAAATAAAGTTAATGCGCTTAATAATGATAAAAATATTTATGCGTTAGTACTAACCGGTGAAGGCGAAAAATTTTTTAGCGCAGGCGCCGACCTTAATGTGTTTGCCAGTGGCGATAAAGGCATCGCTGCAGACATGTCACGTGTATTTGGCGAAGCATTTGAAGCATTGACTAACTTTAGAGGTGTGTCGGTTGCAGCAATAAACGGGTATGCCATGGGCGGCGGGCTAGAAGTTGCCCTTGCATGTGATATTCGCATAGCAGAAGAGCAAGCACAAATGGCACTGCCTGAAGCAAAAGTGGGTTTGTTACCGTGTGCGGGTGGCACGCAAAATTTAGCATGGCTTGTAGGTGAAGGCTGGGCAAAACGCATGATTTTATGCGGCGAGCGCTTAAAAGCCGATAAAGCCCTACACATTGGTTTAGTCGAAGAGGTTGTTGGCCAAGGTGAGAGTTTTTCTGCTGCGCTTAATCTTGCAAACCTAGTGAGTGAGCAAAGCCCTAGCTCGGTTGCGGCATGTAAAACATTGATTCAAAAAGGGCGCCACCAACCCATGGCGAGCGTTTTACCATTTGAGCGCGAACTGTTTGTTGGTTTATTTGATACTGACGATCAAAAAGAAGGCGTTAATGCCTTTTTAGAAAAACGAAAAGCAAAATGGGTCAATGGCTAATGAGTAATTTAACCTTATTAAATAAAGCGGATGATTCGGTACTTTTTGAGACGGCAACCGCGGCCAATGGCCGTTTAATTGGGCTTATTACACTTAATGCACCTAAGTCGTTAAATGCGCTTAATTTTAACATGATCAAATTGCTTACCCCTCAACTAAAGGCATGGGCAAACGACGATGCCATCGCAATGGTCATTTTAAAAGGCGCAGGGGACAAAGCGTTTTGCGCAGGTGGCGATGTAGTCAGCTTATATCATGCAATGGCACAAGGTGAGCCCACAAGTTTAGTTGAAGATTTCTTTACACAAGAATATAAGCTTGACTACCTAATACACACCTACGCTAAACCTATTCTTGTTTGGGGTAACGGCATTGTAATGGGCGGCGGATTAGGGCTAATGGCTGGCGCAAGCCACCGTGTTGTTACCGAAACTTCACGTATAGCCATGCCTGAACAAACAATAGGGTTATACCCCGATGTTGGCGGTAGCCATTTTTTGCACAACATGCCTAAATGTGTTGGCTTGTTTTTAGGATTAACGTCAGCATCTATTAATTGCGATGATGCATGTTTTGTATCGCTTGCCGATCACTTTATCGACAGCAGTCTATATAACACTATGCTAAATACTATTTTAGCTACCAGCTGGGCTACTACTGCAAGCGACAACCACACGGTATTAACTAATTTATTAAATCAGTTAAATGCGCAGTCTGCAGATATGCCAAAAGGCAACGTTAAGGCTAATTTAGACACCATTCAACAGTTAGGTGATTTAAGTACTTTACAACAACAAGTAGATTACTTATTAAATTTAAACACCGACGATAAGTGGTTGCAACGTGCACAAAAATCGTTAAAACATGGTTGCCCACTAAGTTGTGCGTTAGTCAGTGAGCAACTAAAAGCAAGTAAAGATAAAAGCCTTTTAGATTGTTTTAAAATGGAACTAGGTATGTCGGTTAGAGCCGGTGAAGTTGGCGAATTTCAAGAAGGCGTAAGAGCGCTATTAATAGATAAAGACGGCGCGCCTAATTGGCAATACAAAACACTTAGTGATGTACCACAAACAATAATAGAGAGCTTTTTTGCTAACAGATTTGGCGAAAACCACCCACTTGATGACCTAGACACGGCAACACAAAAATAAAGGAAAGACGATGAGTAAACTTAACATTGGTTTTATCGGTTTAGGAAATATGGGCGGCCCAATGGCGGCTAACTTAATTAAAGCCAGCCACAGTGTTACGGCATTCGATTTAAACCAGTCGGTCTTAAATGAACTTGCAAGCAAAGGTGCACACGTAGCTGAAAATGCAAAAGCATGCGCAACCAATGCCGATATACTTATTAGTATGTTGCCAGCGGGCAAGCATGTTAAATCGCTTTATTTAGGCAATAACGACGATAGCGGCTTGATTAATGTGCTTAGTAAAAACACCTTAGTGATTGATTGCTCCACAATAGATGCAGAGTCGGCCCGTGTGGTTGGCAGCGCACTTGGCGAGCAGGGCATTAGCTTTGTAGATGCACCAGTATCAGGCGGTGTTGCAGGTGCAGCGGCTGGCACGTTGACCTTTATTGTTGGTGGTGAACAAACAGCATTTGAAAAAGCACACACCGTATTGGTAGATATGGGTAAAAACATATTTCATGCAGGCGATATTGGTGCAGGCCAAGTTGCTAAAATATGCAACAACATGCTGCTTAGCATATTAATGGCAGGCACAAGTGAAGCAATTCAAATGGGTATTAACAATGGGTTAGATCCAAAAGTACTTAGCGACATTATGACCGCAAGTTCTGGTCGTAACTGGACGCTTGAGCTTTATAATCCGTGTCCTGATGTAATGGAAACAGCACCGGCTAGTAATAATTATAAGCCAGGCTTTATGGTCGATTTAATGGCAAAAGACTTAGGCCTTGCCATGGAAGCCGCACAGCAAAGTAATTCATCAACCCCTATGGGTTCTATGGCAAAAAACTTGTACACCATGCTCCAGCACCAAGGTGCAGGCAGTGATGATTTTAGTGCCATATTTAAATTGTTTTCAAAGTAGGAAAGTATTGTGGAAATCAAAAATAATACCGTCGTTATTACCGGTGGCGCACAAGGTTTAGGTTTTGCAATGGCGCAAAAGTTTGCCTTAATGGGCGCTAACATTGCGTTAATTGATATGGCGCAAGATCTATTAAATACAGCGTGCGAGCAGCTAACACAGCTTGAAGGTGTATCTGGCACTATAAAAGGCTACGCTGCAAACGTAACCGCAGAGAGCGAAGTAGAAAACGTATTTAATACCATCAACAACGACTTTGGCTACATTGGTGTACTTATTAACAACGCCGGCATTTTACGCGATGGCATGTTTATAAAAGCCAAAGACGGCAAAGTGGTTAAAAAAATGTCGCTTGATCAATTTCAATCAGTGATTGATGTAAACCTCACTGGCGTATTTTTGGCAGGGCGCGAAGCTGCAAGCCACATGATAGAATCAGGTAAAGGCGGGGTAATTGTAAACATGTCGAGCGTAGCGCGTGCGGGTAACATAGGCCAAACAAACTACGCTGCTTCAAAAGCGGGTGTTGTGGCACTCACCACCACATGGGCAAAAGAGCTTGGTCGCTTTGGTATACGCGTGGGCGCAATTGCACCGGGTGTTATTAGCACCGCTATGACCGACGTAATGAAGCCAGAAGCCAAACAACGCATGCTAGCAGTAACACCCGTAGGACGTTTAGGTGAAACAACTGAGATAGCTCATACTGCTCAGTATATTATCGAAAACGACTTTTTCACTGGTCGTGTAGTAGAGATAGACGGCGGTATTCGTTTGTAAACTAATGTTTATAAACGTATGCGTGTTAGGTGATTAAAAAGCACAGCCTTTTGGGTTGTGCTTTTTTTATTTTAAGTTTGGACCTTTATAATCTTAAAAAAAGGGCTAACAACCCGGTTAGCACCTTGTTGTCGTACATGGTATATATTTGCGTAGTCCGCACATCGCTTTGACCTAGTTGTGTTTGTACTGTGTTTATATCAGAGCCCCTTTGCAGCAAATGTGTAGCGAATGAGTGGTGTAAAGTATGAGGGGCAACGTGTTTACTTATATGTGCATCAAAAGCAGCTTTTTTAACCGCGGGTTGTATTTGCTTTTCATCAATATGATGGCGCCTTAATTGCTTACTCTCTGGATCAAGGCTCAGGGCCTGTTTATCTTTCGAAGTTAAATTTGCAGCAGTGTGTTTGGTATTTAGGCAAGGCAGAGTCTATGTAGTGTGGTTATTCCCCATAAATAGGCGATAACGTGGAATAAATGCCAAACATGCGCTGCCCGGAGGGTTCTGCCTAGGGGCAATTTACTATTTATTGCTCAGTTTTTACTTAGCCCACTAGGTTACAAACCTCTCGCCGCTATTAAATAGCCCTAGATTGAACAAATTTTAATCCTGAAAGGTCAACAGGCCCTAGTTTTATAACATGAGAATAAATATTGCCAGCCCAGCTGTTTATTTTGGTTTGGCTATTTTTTCGTAACAAATGCGGCATATACGCACCGCTATACAAAGGGTTTCTAAGATCTAATTGTAGGTAACTATCAACTAATTGTATTTGAGAACGTAATTGCGGTATGAGTTCTGCGGCAAGCGTTACAACACGATTTTTACCTCCTTTTCCATCCCAAATTCGAATGCAGTTATAGTCAATGTCAATATCGTGTACTCGTAAACGCAGTACTTCCATTAAGCGCATACCACTGCCATAAAGTAGTCCACAGGGTAAATAATGCTTTGCTACACAGTGTTTAAATAGTTCTGAAACTTCTGTTTGAGTAAGCACAACAGGTAGCTTTCTTGGGCGTTCACTTTTTACAAAGTTTAATGATAATGAGAGGGGGGTCTTGATTATTTCTTTATATAGGAAGCTTAGCGCATTTAGTGCCTGCGCTTGTGTGCCTTGCGCTACGTTTTGCGAGTTTACTAAATGGTTTAAATATAATTCAACTTGAGTGTCCCCCATAGAGGTTGGGTGCTGCATATTATTAAAGCGGATATAGCCACCTATCCAAAAAAGATAAGCTTCAATAGTGCTCTTTGCATACCGCTTTTTATACATAAGGTCTTTAATCATGGTTAGAAAGGGAGATTTCATAAATGATACTCAACTTTTAAAGCGTACTGTATATATAGACAGTTATTTGTATTATGTCCAATAACATTATTAAAAGTCGTTTTGGTGTATTTTAACGACAATAACTTTACAATATACGTAATCACTTGTTTACATTGAAGTTGTTTAGTGGAATTATTAAGAAATGTAATATACGCCGTTTTGGGGTGTTATAAACCCCCAAAGTGGTGTTCAATAAGCTGTTATATACAAAGGAAGTTTCGGTGTATTTAAAGGGTTTTATATTTACTTGCCTTACGTTCATGTCATTCTCATCTTTTGCGTGTAAGTGCGAGGGACTTGAATTAAATGAGGCTTTTGAAAACTCAAAATCTGTCATGTTAGTCGAAGTTATAGGTCTATCTCTTAAAGAGGCAGAAGATGATAGAGGCGTAGATATTTTCAAAAGAAAACTCATCGAAGCAAAGTTTAATGTAATCGAAAGTTTTAAAAACAATGAACAGGTTAGTTCTGTTGTAACTTCTTCTGGTAATTGCGGTATTCACCTATATCCTGGTCAAAAGTTTGTTTTGTTTGTTCCAAATTCCAGTTACTTTAAAAATTATGTTTCAACTTGCACTGGCTCTTATGGCTACAGAGGAGAGTTAAGCTTTGATGACAAAAGGTTTCGAAAGCTCAAAGAGTTTGTATATAACAACACGTTAAAGCAGGACAAATAACAGTTGGCTTTTGCTCCTGCGTCGCTTATTTTAGCCAACATATTATTTGCCTCTTAACGAGGCGTTATATGTCAAGGAGTGTCTGCCGCAATGTCAGGTTATAAATTTTCAGGTTACGACTTTTGTGGTGGCTATGATGATGGAAGCACCATCTTTATGTTTGTTGATCCAGAGGATGAATCAAAAGGTTTTACTTTATCGTTGAGAGACCATGAAGGATTTGATGATCATGATGAGTTACTTTATGAAGATGAGGGTGATGTGCCAGAAGAGTTAAAAGGTTTAATCCTATCTGAACTTAATCAAGTACTAACCGAGCATAAAGATAATACAGAGGCATGTGGAATTGTTAGTCGTTGCATTGCAGCTATTGGCATA
>NZ_BAAJML010000013.1:0-61075 GCF_057547735.1 Pseudoalteromonas sp. NH0006-46
TTTAATTCACGCTTTTTTGAATAAAAACACTTTTAGTACGAAAGGTATACAAATAAAGGGGTGGAGAGCGCTTTTAGTTTAAAAAACATGCATTTTAAATCACTTTAAAAATGCTAATGATCTATGAATATAAAAGCGGAAAACAAAACATTTATTTTCCGCTTTTAAATAGCATGGTTAATTAGCTGCAATTTCCCATACTGCAATAGAACCAGATATTTCATTACCTATTATGAGGAGTGGTTTATTAGTGGCGCTTTGTTCACCCGGTACAAACATCATCCCTTCTGGTGCAAGGTCGCCGGTAATTTCTGCACCAGCTATTAAACCTCGGTTATAAAAGTAGTCTTCAAACTGCACATCATATGGGTTAGTAATATCGTAAATCATGATACCGCCCATACGCTCTAGTCCTATAAATGCAAAGGTACGTTCACCAATTGTACCTATGGTGAGCGCTTCGGGTTCTGCGCCTTTGTCGTCTGAGCGTGTATCGCCTTTATTTTCATCTTCATTATTATTAAACGCTTCGCCATGAACTGATGCGGTAATACGCCCTATATCGTCTCCAGAATCAAATACCACCAGCCCATTACTGTCCCAAATGGTAAACGAACGTGCGCCATAGGCATAAAGCGATTCGTATTGACCATCGTTATTAGTATCACCTTTAACCGTTGTCACTTTTAAACGGCCGATGTCGTTATCGTCGTTATTTAAGTAATCAAAATTAGCAGCAAGCGTTAAGTCTTCGACGCGGCTTTCATCGATGTAAGCAAGGCAACCATCGTCTTCATCGAAATCTACGCCGCCTTTGGCTGCGCAATCGGCTTCATCGGTTGTATCAAAAAAGTATTCGCGTGCATCGCCTTCATTAGCCGACACTATAAAGTTTGCGCCTTTCCAGCTAAAGCTTGATATTGTGTCTGGCTGGTACATGCCGTATAAGCCGGGGTATGATTTAAAGTTAACACCGCCGTCTTTGTCTGATGCGTCTATTTGTAAGTTAGACCAGTCTTTAAATCCTAACCCTTTTAACTCAAGAGAGTTATCTTCTAGATTAACGATGGCAAGCGCGTTATTTTCTTGAATTGATACATAAGCGTATTTGTTATCTTTAGAAATGCTCACGTACTCTGGCTCTAAGTCCATAGCGACGGTTGTATTGATTAAATTACCATTTATAGTGCGCCCTGTTGGATTAGCAAATACCAGTCCTAGAGCTTCAAGCTCAGCTTGCTTATCGTTGTATGCTGTAAAGTCAATATTTGTAGCGGTGTCGGCAACTTCGCCATCAATAATATTAATAATGCTGATAGACCCCTGTGGGTCAATACTATAGTCGCCATTAGGTTCTCCCTCGTTGGCAACAACCACTTTTACTCCATCATGGCTAAAAGTAACCATATCAGGCAAAAAACCAGCGGTTACATTTTTTAGAAAGATTGGTGTATCGCCGCTTATATCGTAAAAGGCAACTTGGCCCATTTCACCAACGTTTTTTGCGGCCATTGCTACAGCAAGTAATTGGTTATTTTCGTCTATTGCTATGCTGTTTGCGTCACCGGGGGTGTTGTCGTTTAAGGTAAGTGTAATTGCCGTACTTAAGTTAGTTGTATTTACAATGCCTTCGTTATCCTGCGCTAAAGCAGCTGTATCGAATGTGTCGGCAGGAATAATATTTACAACCGCTGTATCGCCCGAGCTATTAATAGCGTAAATCCATTTTTTTGATGCTTGATAAGCGACTATTTCGGCAGCACCTTCAGGACTTTGCGCATTGAGTACTGCTCTACCTACTAAACTAATGGTTAAAGCTGAGTTAGCGTTGGTGCCGTTAATTCCATTCTCCCCTGCAGTTCCTTGTACACCTTGTAAACCCTGTGCGCCATTTTGACCATCATCGCCATCTAATGAGCAACCGGTCAGTATAGATAAAAGTGAAAGCGTTATTATAGATTTTTTTAACATTGTAATTTCTCTTAGTGTGGTATTACATAAATATCAACACAGAGGTATTACAAAGTTGTGGCACTTTTAATAAAGCTTTTTTACCTTAAAAAACCAGCTGATAGGCTAACGGTAAAATAAGCAAAATACCCAAAATATAACCGGCCTTTTTTAGCGCTTTCGAATAGCTGTTTTTAATTTTAATACCCAAAAAGGGCCTCAGAGCATCAAAGCGCATTACCACTAATGTAATAGCTGCGCACGCCCCCCAAGTACCCACTGTAATTAAAAATAACTCAACCACGGGGCCAAAAATAAAAGGCCGCAGCATAAAACACAAAATAATTAATGCACTTTGATGTAATACGTAAAAGGGAAACACCACGCTATTTAGTGTATTTAGGTAAGGTGCTTTAAAGTTTAAAAAGCGCTGCGCTAAGGTGAGCATGGCGAACACCCCAACAACTCTTTGAGTATTATATATAGTGACCCAAACATAATTTGGTAAATCTAATACACTCTGATACGCCAAAACAATGCACACATACAATAGGATAAAGCTTGTACACAATACCCAACGATATTGATTTAAACTTGCCCAAAAATAAGTATTCTTGGCTAACAGGTATCCTGTAAATAAAAATATAAAGCCGCTTACTTCGCGTATTGCATCACCTTTTAAATAATTATTAGCGAGCAACATGGCTATTACTAATAGGCCTGTGAGCATAGGAAATGATAAATTTAATTTAACCGTGGTTAATAAAGAAGAAAAAATAGAAAGCTTTGCTACTAATGAGTATATAAAAACAATAAGCATGAACTGCCATAAAGAACGTAAATACCATAAATGATTTACATCAACATGCGGCCATACGCCAGATTGGTAATTAGCAAACATGCTATTACTAGTATCTAAAAACGCTAAATAAAACTGCCAGTACGTTATATCTATAACGCCTTGTTGATGCATTTCGGCATAAAGCTGTAAAGGTACAACTAACCATAACCCCACCAGCAGGGGCAGTAATATAAAAATAGAACGCTTTAAAACAAATAGGGCACGTAGTTTGTAGCCACCTACCTTATCAAGCATAAAACGAAGTGCCACCCCTGATATAAACCAAATTAGCAACATTCTCCAAGGGGAAAACACCAACATAAAAGACTCTACGAGTTCAAACGTATAATTACTTTTAAAATGAAACCCCCAATTTGGGCTATACAACATACCTATGTGATAAAAAATGAGAGTCGCAAATGCAATTACTCTTAACCAATCAAGAAAGTAATGGCGAGAGTGTATAGATTGTATTGCGTTTAATTGAGTACTCATACGTTAACCAATGTGTTTGTGATACCGGTAGTTAACTTAAAATAACTCGCAAAAACTATACATAAGTGCTTATATTACAAGCAATAGTGATAAAAGGTGGTATACAGGGATAGCTGTCGCCTACAAATATAAAAGCATACATAATGAACCTTCAACACTTTCAACGTTTTCAAACTTTTTATGCCGCGTTACTTTTGTTTAGCTACGTTGTAATAAACAATACGGTTAATGCGACAACTCAAATAATGGAGGCGCAAAGAGACGGCGCACTGCCTTTTTTAATATGGGAGCCGTTTGTATGGGAATATTCCAGTGCGTTTAGCACGTTACTTATATTTCCGGCTGTGGTGTGGCTATTAAAAAAAATACCTTTTAATTGGCATAATATTGCGCTTTCGCTGTGTACTTACTTTGTAGCGTCTATTATTTTCAGCGTATTCCATATTAGTGTAATGGTTGGAGGACGTAAGCTCATTTATTGGTTGAACGATCTTCACTACAACTTTGGGCTCAGCTGGTTTGAATTTTTATATGAATACCAAAAAGATGCGATAAGTTTTTTATTCTTTATCACCCTTATTAAAGTTTATCAGTATATTGTTAAACAGCTACTAGGTGAGGCTTCATCTATTGATGAAAGTGAGCAACACAATACTGATACTATTAATCGCTTATTAGTTAAAAAGCGGGGTAAAGAATTTATTATAAAAATTGACGATGTGGATTGGCTTGAATCTTCAGGCAATTATGTAAACTTACACATTGGCACGTCCATTTACCCTTTAAGAGTGACGCTCACTGAATTAAGCAAGCAACTAGAAGTGCAGGGCTTTTGTAGGATTCACCGAAGTCATGGCGTAAAACTCGATAAAGTGGAATGCATTACACCACTCCCCAGCGGCGACAGCGAAATAAAACTAACTACAGGTAAGGTGCTTAACCTTTCTAGGCGTTATAAAGAGCAATTTAAACTTAAGCTGCAATAAAAAAGGCTACCTAGGTAGCCTTTCAGTATTATTTTTTAACCGGGCGTTTCCAGCCGGTTAAATTACGCTGCTTTGAACGTGCTATTGCAAGCTGCTCGTTTTCAACGGTGCTAGTGATCACAGAGCCCGCTCCCACAGTTGCTGTTGCACCAATATTTACAGGGGCAACAAGTGATGAATTTGAGCCAATAAAAGCATTATCGCCAATAATGGTTTTTGCTTTATTCACCCCATCGTAGTTACAGGTAATTGTACCTGCGCCAATATTTACTTTTTCACCAATTTCAGCATCGCCTAAGTAACTTAAGTGATTAGCTTTAGAGCCTTTGCCTAAACGGGTTTTTTTCATCTCAACAAAGTTACCAATGTGAGAGTCTTCTTCCATAACCGCACCAGGGCGTAGGCGGGCGTATGGGCCAAGGGTACATTTAGCTGCAACTGATGCGTCTTCAATTAATGTATTAGCTTTTATTACCACGTTATCGCCAATGGTACAGTTTTTAAGGACGCAATTAGGGCCAATGTGTACGTTATTGCCAAGAGTTACATTACCTTCAAAAATAACGTTTATATCAATTAATACGTCTTCGCCTGTTTTAACGTCGCCACGAACATCAATACGAGCTGGGTCGGCGAGGGTGGCACCATTTAACATTAACTCTTCTGCTTGCCACGCTTGAAAAGCTCGCTCTAACCCTGCTAGTTGTACGCGGTTGTTTGCACCTTCAACTTCCATTGCATGATCTGGCTGAGCTGAAGTAATTTCTACACCTTCACTGTGCGCCATAGCCACTATATCTGTTAGGTAGTATTCACCTTGGGCATTATTGTTAGATAAGTTGCCTAACCAAGTTTTTAACAGTTTGCCGTTAACCGCCATAATACCGGTGTTTACTTCATTAATAAGTAACTGCTCTGCGCTTGCATCTTTTTGCTCAACAATACCAACAAGCTTGTCATTTTCACGCAGCATACGACCGTAGCCATTTGGATTAACCAAGTTAACGGTTAATACCGCTAGCCCATTTTTAGGTGTTACAGCTAATAAGCGCTCAAGTGTTGATTGTTTTGTTAAAGGAACGTCACCGTATAAAACCAATACGGTATCGTCATCGTTAATGTGAGGATTTGCTTGTGCAACAGCATGGCCTGTACCTAGTTGATCTGCTTGCAGTACCCAGTTTACGTTATTATCGGCAAGTTGTTGTTGTAATAGTTCGCCGCCGTGCCCATAAACTAAGTTAGTTGTGGTTACGCCCAATGCCTTTGCGTTATCTATAACGTGCTGCACCATAGGTTTACCTGCCACTTTATGCAGTACTTTAGGCAAAGCAGAACGCATACGAGTACCTTTACCCGCAGCAAGAATTACTGTTGTTAGAGCCATTAAAACAATTTCCTTTTTCCGTTGTTTTAGTTAACAAGTCTGTTTATACAGAAGATTGCGTAAATCACGCCCTGTGCAAATACTCAGTAAACTAATTTGCTAGTACTGAATCTTGACTGAAAAATAGACTTAATTGAATAGCGTTATTGTAGCGAGGATTGGTGAAGGATATAAGTGAAAATTATAATTACAGTAAAGTAACTTGTGGAGTACTTCTTTTCACTTAACCAATTCATCGGGGTTAAATATATTGTTTGCCACAAACACACCGACTGGAAAAAGTTACTGGCAGGTATATCACTTTACATATACTTAAATTAATCGCTTTTCTCTAGTGATAGTCTCACAAGTTCATTGTTAACTAACTCTACAATTTCTAATGATAGAATCTTCTCAGAACTCGAAAACTCTATATCACGAATAACATCTTCTGCTGTGCTAATCTCAAATACTTTTTTTGGCGTCACACTAAAGCTTTCCGAAAAATCATATTCGTACACAGCTTTACCTGTTGAATGATACAATTTATTTTGGCTTGCCGATAAAGAGTGTTTATAAGCCGATGGCTTAACTTTAAAGCCTTGAGTTTGTATCCCTGTAGATAAATCGAAAAAAATCAACATATCTAAACTATTTAAAAAAACGAGTTTGTTATTTCGTAATTGACCAAACCACAAGGCATTTCTTACTGGTAACAATATACTATTAGAACTATTTCTATTAAAAATATAAGAGCTGTTATTTAAGCTAGATTCATTCTGCACAATGTAACCAATATTTTTGTCTAATAAATAATTAACCGAGATCAAATTATCTTTGGGGGTAATAACATCCTTAACGGATAAATCTTCAAATTTAAATATTTCTATCTTGTTCTCATTAACCCCGAAAGCTTCTTGAGTATCAGATGATACTTGAAAGTTTCGATATCTAACACTGACCTTTTTAGATATCACTTTCCCATCTTTAAATGCCGTATTTAGTTTAATTGTTCCCTTATCCCTACTAAAAAACACAACATTTTCTCCAACAGTGTTTACAAGTCTACTTATTGTCTTTGATATCCGTTCGAGATTTTTAGAAACTAAATCAAACCTGTAAATATTATGAGAAAAAGGATACGTAAGCCCTAAAATAGCTTTATTATCAAATGGGTAAGTTAGTGAGTAGCGACTGTCGCTATCAACTTTTGTTTTACTTTCTAAATGGTTATTTTTTAATGAGTATTGGTATAAAAGCCCTTTTAAATTGTCATACCATAGCAATGAATCTGTCTCATTGTTGTAGTTAATTGTCCATATTCTACTTTTAGTCTCATATAGCTTAACCTGTGCCCCACCTTCTAAATCAGTCATGTATAATTCACTAGAATTAAATTGGTGCCTCTCAAATATAATTTTATTTTTGCTTTCTATTAAATATAAAAACTTATCACCATACGAATTTAAGTTTGGTGAACTTATTTGAAACTCCTCGCCTGTAATTAGGTTTCTATTAACAAGGACCGATAATTCAGAGCGATTTCTGTAACCATATTTTGAATATACATAAGAGTTATTACCTAAACTTACAACATTAAGTAAATTTGATGGTTTACACTCAAATAAAAATTTACTACCTGCACTACTTGTTAAATCTACTTCCCACAGCCCACATTTACCTTCACTTTCTATGCTATAAATTGCACGTTCACTGCCAATTGACCAACCTGCTGGAAAAATATTAGCGTTAGCTTCTGCAACTAGTTTTTCTTGGCCGGTATGTAAGTTTTTAATTAAAAGCGACGAGTATTGTTGTTCTTTTTCAAGGAATGACAGCGCGACGGTCGAATTATCAGGGGAAAGTATCATTCGACTATATATACCTTGTCGCCAAGAGAGTGTTTCTTCGTTAAAGTTTTTATTTACGATGTTTGGGCTTTTTGTCTCAACCTTTAGTAACGTATCATTTCCAATCTTGTTATTTAGGCTAGATTGACTTTGAAACATGTAAATACTAATGAAAGCACCTAAAATTAATATAGTTATTAATGCTATTAACTTTTTTTGTTTTTTATTAGGTGTTTCTTTTAATGCGTTAACTTGGCTAAATGACGAAGCACTTTTTTCATGATGTATGATCTCTGGCTCTAAAAAAAAGCTGTACCCTTTTCTGTAATGTGTTTTTACCACTAAGCCGCGTTGTTTATCTGATTTAAGGGCTTTTCTCAGTTCTGAAATAGCTCTGTTAATGGCGTTATCGTCAACATAATGTTGACACCATACGTCGTCAATTAGGTCTTGACGAGTAATTATCGACTCTTTATTAAGAATGAGGTAACTAAGAATTTTAAAAAGTAGCGGCTCCAATTCCCTTTCAATTACACCATCATTAATAGTTTGCTGTTTGGGGTTTAAACGCCATGCTCCAAACTTAATTTCTACTATTGATTCTGAAAAAGTTGACGGTTTCATTGGTAGGTCACTACGTCCTTATAGCTAATAATTTGATAGGATTTAATTATTAAAACTAACTACTTAATGTTGTTTAGATTATCAGCAAAGCTAGATAGAGTCATCAATCAAGCACAAAAAAGCCCACATAAAGTGGGCTTTTTATAAACCAGATAGGCTTACTTTTTACGTAATTGCTGAATAACACGTAGTTGTGCTACCGCTTCAGCTAGTTGCATTGCCGCTTGATTGTAATCAAGCTCTGACGATGCACCTTTTGCCATTTGCGCTTCAGCGTCACGTTTAGCTTGCTCTGCAGCTTGTTCGTCTAGGTCTTCACCACGAACGGCTGTGTCTGCTAGTACGGTCACTATGTTCGGTTGAACTTCTAGTGTACCGCCAGCAATGTAGATGAGTTCTTCTTCACCAAATTGCTTAACTAAACGCACCATACCAGGTTTAAGGGCAGTTAGTAGTGGCGCGTGACCGGCATTAACACCAAGCTCACCTTCACTACCAGATACTTGAATCGATTCAACCAAACCAGAAAACAAGTTCTGCTCTGCGCTTACTACGTCAAGATGTACAGTCATAGCTGCCATACTACCCTCCTAATTACATGCTTTTGGCTTTTTCTTGAGCTTCTTCGATAGAGCCAACCATGTAGAACGCTTGCTCTGGAAGGTCATCAAACTCACCGTTTAGAATGCCTTTGAAGCCAGCAATTGTGTCTTTAAGTGAAACGTATTTACCTGACGCACCTGTAAATACCTCTGCCACGAAGAACGGCTGAGATAGGAAGCGTTGGATTTTACGTGCACGAGATACAAGTTGCTTATCTTCGTCAGAAAGCTCGTCCATACCTAGGATTGCGATGATGTCTTTAAGTTCTTTGTAACGCTGAAGAACTGTTTGAACGCCACGCGCTGTATCGTAGTGCTCTTGACCAATTACTAATGGGTCAAGCTGACGTGAAGATGAATCAAGTGGATCTACCGCTGGGTAAATACCAAGTGATGCGATATCACGTGAAAGTACTACTGTTGCATCTAAGTGAGCAAACGTTGTTGCTGGAGATGGATCCGTTAAATCATCCGCAGGTACGTATACCGCTTGGATTGATGTAATTGAGCCCGTCTTAGTAGATGCGATACGCTCTTGAAGTACACCCATTTCTTCAGCTAGTGTAGGCTGGTAACCTACTGCTGATGGCATACGACCAAGTAGTGCTGATACTTCTGTACCCGCAAGTGTGTAACGGTAGATGTTATCTACGAAGAAAAGTACATCGCGACCTTCGTCACGGAACTTTTCAGCCATAGTAAGACCTGTTAACGCTACGCGTAAACGGTTACCTGGAGGCTCGTTCATCTGACCGTATACAAGCGATACTTTATCAAGTACGTTTGAATCGTTCATTTCATGGTAGAAATCGTTACCCTCACGAGTACGCTCACCAACACCTGCGAATACTGAGTAGCCGCTGTGCTCGATTGCGATGTTACGGATAAGTTCCATCATGTTTACGGTTTTACCAACACCGGCACCACCGAATAAACCAACTTTACCACCTTTAGCAAACGGACATACAAGGTCGATTACCTTGATACCTGTTTCTAAAAGTTCTACTGAACTTGATTGCTCTTCGTATGAAGGCGCTGCACGGTGAATAGACATACGGTCTTCTTCGCCGATTGGGCCAGCTTCATCGATTGGCTCACCAAGTACGTTCATGATACGACCAAGTGTTGCTTTACCAACTGGAACCTGAATCGCTTCACCTGTGTTTGATACTGCTGCACCACGACGTAAACCGTCTGTAGTACCTAGTGCGATAGTACGTACCACACCGCCACCTAGCTGCTGTTGAACTTCTAGAGTCAAACCAGCTAAATCGCCATCTGTTACTTTTAGCGCGTCATATACGGCTGGCACGTTGTCTTGTGAAAATTCAATATCCACAACGGCACCGATAATTTGGACGACCTTACCTAAACTCATGTCTATTCCTCTCGTTAATCTTTGCCTGAAGCATTAAACTGCGGCTGAACCAGAAACAATCTCACTAATTTCTTGTGTGATTGCCGCTTGGCGGGCCTTGTTGTAAACAAGCTGTAACTCATCCATAAGGTCGCCAGCGTTATCAGTTGCAGCTTTCATTGCAACCATACGGGCAGCCTGTTCAGAGGCAGCGTTCTCAACCACACCTTGGTATACCTGAGACTCTACAAAGCGAACTAACAAAGACTCTAAAATAGCGTCTGGGTTTGGTTCGTATAAGTAGTCCCATGTGTGGGCAGATACTTCTTCTTCAGCTTTTGGCAAAGGGAGTAACTGATCTATTGTTGGCTCTTGCTTCATGGTATTAACGAAGTTGTTATATACCAGGAATAAACGGTCAATTTTACCTTCAGAGAATGCATCAAGCATTACTTTTACAGGACCAATAACGTCTTGTACTGAAGGTTTATCTCCTAGGCCTGCTTTTTTAGCAAGCACTTGACCACCAAAGCGTTGAAAGAAACCAGCAGCTTTGCTGCCTAAAGTTGCAAACTCTGCGTCTACACCTTTTTCTTTCCATGCTTTTATGTCTAATGCAACTTTCTTAAACTCGTTTGAGTTTAAGCCGCCACACAGACCACGGTCAGTAGAGATAACAATATAACCAACTCGTTTTACTTCACGTTCTTCTAAGAACGGGTGAGTAAAATCAAGATTTGCTTGAGCAACACGACCAATCACTTTGCGTAATTTGTCAGCGTATGGACGGCTTGAAGCCACTCGTTCTTGCGCCTTTTTCATTTTAGACGCAGCAACCATTTCCATTGCGCTAGTGATCTTTTGAGTATTTTTAATACTCCCGATCTTGCTTTTAATCTCTTTTCCGCTGGCCATGACTCTCTCTCCGAATCAAGGTGTGCTTTAGTAAACTAAAGCGCACCATTAATAACTAAATTACCAAGTTTGCGTAGACTTGAACTTCTCTAGAAGTTCTTTAAGTTGCGCTTCGATCTCGGCGTTGTAGTTACCAGTTTCATTGATTTGAGCCACAAGCTCTGCGTATGTGCTACTTGCGTAAGAAAGTAAAGCTGCTTCGAAATCCATGATTTTAGCGATTTCGATATCTTTAAGATAACCTTTCTCAGCTGCAAATAACGACAAAGACATTTCAGCAACAGACATTGGCGCGTACTGTTTCTGCTTCATTAGCTCTGTTACACGCTCACCATGCTCAAGTTGAGCACGTGTAGCATCGTCAAGGTCAGACGCGAACTGCGAGAACGCAGCTAATTCACGGTACTGAGCTAGGGCTAGACGGATACCGCCACCTAGTTTTTTAACGATTTTAGTTTGTGCAGCACCACCAACACGCGATACCGAGATACCAGCATTTACTGCCGGACGGATACCTGAGTTGAATAAGTCAGTTTCTAAGAAGATCTGACCATCGGTGATAGAGATAACGTTAGTCGGTACGAACGCAGAAACGTCGCCGCCTTGAGTTTCAATGATTGGCAATGCCGTCAATGAACCAGTTTGTCCTTTCACTTCACCGTTAGTGAACTTTTCAACGTAATCAGCGTTTACACGCGATGCACGCTCTAAAAGACGCGAGTGAAGGTAGAATACGTCACCTGGGTATGCTTCACGACCTGGTGGACGCTTAAGTAGTAATGAGATTTGACGGTAAGCAACTGCTTGCTTAGATAAATCATCATATACGATTAATGCGTTTTCACCACGGTCACGGAAGTATTCACCCATAGTACAGCCCGAGAACGGTGCTAAGTACTGAAGTGCCGCAGACTCAGAAGCAGATGCTACAACTACGATAGTATTTGCAAGTGCACCGTGCTCTTCTAATTTACGTACTACGTTAGCAATAGTAGATGCTTTTTGACCAACCGCTACGTACACACACTTAACGCCTGTGTCTTTTTGGTTGATGATTGCATCGATTGCTAGTGCAGTTTTACCTGTTTGGCGGTCACCGATTACAAGCTCACGCTGACCACGACCAACTGGGATCATAGCATCAATAGATTTGTAACCAGTTTGAACTGGCTCATCTACAGATTGACGCTCGATTACACCAGGTGCAATTTTTTCTACAGGTTCAAACCCGTCGTTATCTAAAGCGCCTTTACCATCGATAGGAGCACCTAGTGTGTTAACAACACGACCAAGTAAGCCAGCACCAACAGGAACTTCTAAGATACGACCAGTTGTGTATACTTTTACGCCTTCAGTAAGGTCAGCGTACGGACCCATTACTACTGCACCAATTGAGTCGCGCTCAAGGTTTAGTGCGATAGCATAACGGTTGCCAGGAAGCTCAATCATCTCACCTTGCATACAGTCAGCTAGACCGTGGATGCGGATGATACCGTCAGTAACAGATACAATTGTACCTTCGTTACGAGCTTCACTTACAACTTCGAACTTCTCAATACGTTGTTTGATTAGTTCTGAAATTTCAGTGGAATTAAGTTGCATGCTCTTTTTCCCAATTACGATTGTAGTGTTGTGGCTAAGCGGTTTAATTTTCCGCGTACAGAGCCGTCGATTACAGTGTCGCCTGCCTTAATAATAAGGCCGCCAACTACTGACGCGTCTTCACTACAATTCAGCTTAACTTTGCGTGCGAAACGTTTTTCAAGTGTCGCTACCAATGACTCTTGCTGCGCTGCAGTAAGAGGGGTTGCCGAAATCACATCTACATCGATTTCTTTGTCATACTCTGCTTTAAACGCAGCGAATAACTGTGCAACCTCAGGCAGTGCAATCAAACGTCCATTTTCAGCCATCACCTTCACTAGGTTCTGACCTTGTTCGTTGAGCTGCTCTGCGCACAAGTTAATAAATAACTCAGCTTGTGCAGAAGCAGTAGGCAATCCAGCTAAAATGGCTGATGCTTGCTCATCGCTGGCAACATGGCCAGCGAAAAACAACATGTCATTCCAGCTTTCAATAGCGCCTTTTTCAACGGCAAGTTCAAAAGCCGCTTTAGCGTATGGGCGAGCGATAGTAGTCAATTCAGACATGCTCATACCCTCCTAATTACAGCTCAGCGACAAGTTTTTCAACGATGTCACTATGTGCGGCTTGATTGATTTCACGCTCTAAAATTCTCTCTGCGCCAACCACAGCCAGTGTTGCTACTTGCTTACGTAGCTCTTCTGTCACACGGTTACGCTCTGATTCAATTTCAGAGTGCCCTTGAGCAATAATTTTTTCACGCTCTTCTTGTCCACGAACGGTTTCTTCGTCAACAATTAGCACGGCACGCTTTTTAGCTTGATCAATGATATCAGCCGCTTGAGCTTTTGCATCTTTAAGCTGTTCTGCAGCTTTTTGTTGCGCAAGTTCTAAGTCTTTTTCGGCTCTATCAGAGGCAGCTAAACCATCTTCGATTTTCTTCTGGCGAGCTTCAATTGCACCGTTTAGTGGTGGCCATACGAACTTCATACAAAAAAGTACGAACACCGTAAACGCAATTAATTCACCGATAAGAGTGGCGTTTAAGTTCACAACCGCTCCTCCTTAAATAGTAAGCTGTTCAAAAAATAAAATTAAAGTACGAACAACAATACCATCGCGATACCAACACCAATCATTGCAACAGCATCGATTAGACCAGCAAGGATAAACATTTTAACTTGTAGCGATGGTGCTAGCTCAGGTTGACGCGCACATGCTTCAAGGAATTTACCGCCCATGTTACCAAAACCAACAGCTGTACCGATTGCACCAAAACCAATTAGTAGTGCAACTGCGATGTATTTTAAGCCTGTTACTAGTTCTAAAGCTTCCATTTATTTCTCCAAAGTTTCAATTGTATTAAAAGTAAAAGTAAAATTGTAAATTAGTGATTATCTGAACTTGCCATACTTAGGTATACGATTGTTAGCATCATAAATACGAATGCTTGCAATACGATTACTAAGATATGGAATACAGCCCAAACAAAGTGCAACGGTAGTTGCATTAAGCCAATCGCACCTATAAGGATGAAGATTAGTTCACCTGCATATAAGTTACCGAACAAACGCAGTGCCAGTGAAAACGGCTTAGAAACCAATGCGATAAGCTCTAGTAATAGATTGAATGGGATTAAAAGAATCTGCATAGCTGTATTGTTTGAACTAAACGGGTGAAGTGTTAGCTCTTTAATAAAACCGCCGATACCTTTAATTTTAATTGAGTAACCAATCATTAATATAAACACGCCTAGCGCTAGTGCTGCTGTTAAGTTTATATCTGTTGTTGGTACAATTTTCATGTATACGTCGTGTGAGTCCATGCCAAAAGCTTGCTCACCAACTAAACCAGCAAATGCAGGCAAGAAGTCAACTGGGATTAAATCCATTAAGTTCATTAAAAATATCCAAACGAATATCGTTAATGCTAATGGTGCTATCAGCTTGCTTTTACCATGGAAAGTGTCACGTACGTTGTCGCCAACGAACTCAACTATCATTTCAATGAAACACTGAAATTTACCTGGTACGCCCAATGTTGATTTTTTAGCGGCACTACGGAAGATCCATAAAAAGATAAGACCTAGTCCGATTGACCATGCGAGGGTATCTACATGCCATGTCCAAAAACCACTGTCCGTACATGCTTTATTGAAGGCTAGACCGGCATCGGTCGAGCACATCTTAGCATTGGTTAAGTGGTGCTGGATATGGCTAGATAGAGTAACTTCTTCTGCAGCCATGTTATATCCCAAAAGTTAATGTTTAAAAAAAACGGGTGCAAACAATCCAGTGAATAAAGCTAGTACATAGATACTAAAAAAGGGCAGTAAAACTACCGGAAAATGCTTTAGTACTAGCGCAAACAAAATGATTGTCAGCATAAACTTTAGAGCGTTACCGCGTTTTAACGCGTTATACGCTTGTTCTGCACGACTCGCGCCCATAAATCGAAAGGCGTAAAGTGCAAAAACACAGTGAGGGAGTATCGCGACTGCGCCACCAGCTAACGCTGACAGACTGGCTTCAACTCCCAAACCAATAAAAATAATTACGGCAGCAAATAATGCTACAACACCCTGAAGACAAATTAATTTAAATGCGGCAAGCCTATACGGACTTGCTAACTTATTATTCACTTTTTGTTAACCTTAATGGCATTCAAATCGTTAGGGTGTGAAAACTGGCGAAATTATACTGTATCCTGCCAGTTTTGCAACTTGAGTAGAGTGTTTGTAACACAAATTTGCTACAAATGTCTCTTTTTAGACATGTAATAGATCAATGGTGGGTATTGTCGTGATTAATACGATTCAAAATGCCGTCAAGCTCGTCTAAATTAGTATATGAAATAACCAATTTACCTTTGCCTTTTTTGTTGTAATTTATCTCTACTTTAGCACCTAGGTTTTCTGCTAATTGTTGTTCTAACTGTTTAACATCTGGGTCTTTTTGGTGTTCTTGCTTGGCGGGTGCTGGCTCTAAAATTGCGCGCACTAATTTTTCAGTTTCTCTTACAGTAAGTGCCTTTGCAACAGCCGTTCGTGCAGCGTCAGACTGTGCTTCACCTTCAAGTGCAAGTAAACAGCGCGCATGACCCATTTCTATGTCACCATGTTCTAACAGAATTTTTACATCGTTGTTTAAATTATTTAAACGTAATAAGTTTGTTACGGTCGTTCTTGATTTCCCAACCGCATCAGCCACTTGTTGATGTGTTAATTCAAACTCATTTAATAAACGATTTAGTGCAACCGCCTCTTCCATTGCATTTAAATCTTCACGCTGAATATTTTCAATCAGGGCAATAGCAACGGCGGCCTCATCGGGTACATCTTTAATGATACACGGAACAGTGTCGAGCTTAGCTATTTGCGCTGCGCGCCAACGACGCTCACCGGCAATAATTTCATAACTGTTATGAGCAATAGGGCGTACTACAATGGGTTGTATAATACCTTGTGATCGAATTGAACTGGCAAGTTCTTCGAGTGCCTCTTCAGACATGTCTTTACGAGGTTGGTACTTGCCTGAATGCAAAAACTCAATAGGCAATGTTTGTAATGGGTTATCTGTAGCACTTACTGTACTTTGAACAACCTCTGTTACGTTTTGTGTGTCTTGTTCCTTGCTGGTGCTGGGTGCAGGCTTAGACGAACTTAAAAGTGCATCGAGTCCTCGGCCTAAACCTCGTTTTTTAGCAGACATGTTATTTTTTACCTCAAAGTTAGGCGACAACGGACGCTGTTTTTTCTTTTCTGCGCAGCATTTCACCGGCAAGTGCTAAATACGCTTTTGCGCCACTTGATGCTCTGTCGTAATACATAGCAGGAGCGCCAAAACTTGGCGCCTCGGCTAGACGAACATTGCGCGGGATCACAGTGCGATACACTTTATCACCAAAATGTTGTTTTAATTGTTCTGAAACGTCGTTTGCTAGGCGGTTACGCGGATCGTACATAGTGCGTAATATGCCTTCAATTTTTAATTCGGGGTTAACCAATTTAGCCAATTGTGTAATGGTATCCATTAATGCAGTTAAGCCTTCAAGTGCATAATACTCGCATTGCATTGGCACTAAAATGGAATCGGCAGCGGCCATAGCATTAACAGTGAGCATATTTAATGAAGGCGGGCAGTCTATGAATATAAACTCGTATTGGTCCTGAATTTTTTCAAGTGCATTACGAAGGCGTACTTCACGGGCAAATAATTCCATTAGTTTAACTTCAGCAGCGGTTACGTCTCCGTTTGCTGCAATCATATGGTATTCGCCAGACGTTTCTTTAATGATCACGTCTTCAATGGGCTTATCTTCAATGAGTAGGTCGTAAATAGTAGGCACATCGCCATACTTATCTACACCACTGCCCATAGTGGCATTACCTTGCGGGTCGAGATCAATTAACAGCACTTTACGCTTCGTTGCGGCCATAGACGCAGCGAGATTAACAGCGGTCGTAGTTTTACCTACACCCCCTTTTTGATTTGCCAATGCGATGACTTTTGCCACAGTGTCTCTGATCCCTAGTCTTTAGAAAGAATAATTAAATGTCGTTGTGCATCTAACTCAGGTACTTCTAATGCAATTTTTTTCTCAAACTTTACGCCAGCCGGTAGTGACTCTAACTCTTCGCTAGGGTAAACGCCTTTAAGCGCAATAAATTGACCCGAATGATCAATTAAGTGCGAGCACCAGTCAACCATATCTTGTAATGAAGCAAATGCACGACTGAGTACGCCATCTAATTTAACACTTGGTTGATATTCTTCAACTCTTGACTGCACCGGGGTAACATTATCAAGCCCAAGTTCATGCTTAACGTGCATTAAAAAGCGTACACGTTTACCTAAACTGTCGAGTAAAAAAAATTGGGTATTAGGAAGTGCAATGGCTAATACAATGCCAGGAAGGCCTGGGCCTGTACCCACATCAATATAATGATGACCGGGTAAATGAGGTGCAACAACAAGGCTGTCCATAATATGTTTTACCATCATTTCTTGAGGCAAACGTACTGAGGTTAAGTTATACGCCTTGTTCCACTTATCCAATAGCTCAACGTAACGAACAAGCTGTTGTTGTTGTTTTTCTGTTAGCGCAATATCAGTTTGCGCTAACAATGTAGTTAATTGTTGTTGTAACACTAGGTGCCCTTACCATTACGCAGATTTGCGTAATAAGCCTTGCTTCTTCAGATACACTAATAATAACGAAATAGCCGCGGGTGTGATACCAGAAATACGCGAGGCTTGACCAATAGTGTCTGGACGAGACTCTTCTAGTTTTGCCACCACCTCATTTGATAAACCAGACACGGTTTTATAATCAAACTCTTTTGGTAAGATTGTTTCTTCATGACGAAGCTGTTTGTTGATCTCATCTTGCTGACGCGCAATGTAACCTGCGTATTTAGTATGGATCTCAACTTGCTCTAAAGCCGCCTTATTCGTAAATTCAGATCCTAAGCCTTCAATAGCCATTAGATCATCATAACGGATCTCAGGACGACGCAATAATTCTTCTAAACTTGCCTCACGCGTTAATGGCGCTTTTAATAATGCGTTTACCTGATCAACAACATTATGATCTTTATGAATCCACGTGTCCTTTATGCGTTGTTTTTCTTTCTCGATCACTTCCATTTTTTCGTTAAATGCTTGCCAACGCTCGTCATTAACTAAACCTAGCTCACGGCCCTTTTCGGTTAGACGAATATCGGCATTATCTTCACGCAATAGTAAACGGTATTCGGCACGGCTAGTAAACATACGGTACGGTTCTTTTGTACCAAGCGTTGCTAAGTCGTCAATTAATACACCAACGTATGCTTCGTCACGACGTGGCGTCCACGAATCTTTACCTTGCACTTTAAGCGCTGCGTTCATACCAGCAATTAAGCCTTGCGCTCCGGCTTCTTCATAGCCTGTAGTTCCGTTTATTTGGCCTGCAAAGAATAAACCTTCAATAAATTTAGTTTCTAATGATTGTTTTAAATCACGTGGATCAAAGTAATCGTATTCAATTGCGTAACCAGGTCGGCAAATATGTGCATTTTCAAAACCTGTAATCGATTGCACTATTTCCAATTGCACATCAAATGGTAGGCTTGTTGAAATGCCATTAGGGTAAAGCTCGTAAGATGTTAAACCTTCTGGCTCTACAAATATTTGGTGTTTGTCTTTATCGGCAAATCGGACAATTTTATCTTCAATAGATGGGCAATAACGCGGGCCAATCCCTTCTATAACACCCGAGTACATAGGTGAACGATGCAAATTTTTGCGTATAACATCGTGTGTTTTTTCATTTGTGTAAGTGATGTAACACGGTATTTGTTGCGGGTGATCACTTTGTTTACCTAAAAATGAAAACACTGGTGTAGGCGTATCACCTGGTTGTTCTTGCATTTTGCTAAAATCAACCGTACGGGCATCAATACGTGGTGGAGTGCCTGTTTTTAGACGATCTACTCTAAATGGTTGTTCGCGAAGACGCTGTGCTAAAGCAATTGATGGCGGATCGCCTGCACGTCCACCTTTGTAATTTTCTAAACCTATGTGTATTTGGCCACCTAAAAAGGTACCTACAGTAAGTACTACACTGGGTGCGCTAAAACGTAACCCCATTTGAGTTACTACGCCAGTAACACGATCGTTTTCAACAATTAGATCGTCACACGATTGTTGAAATATTTTTAAGTTTTCTTGATTTTGTAATGTTGTTTGAATAGCCGCTTTGTACAAAGCGCGATCGGCTTGTGCTCGAGTTGCACGAACAGCCGGTCCTTTTGAAGAATTTAAAGTACGAAATTGGATCCCGCCTTTATCAATAGCTTGTGCCATTGCACCACCAAGGGCGTCTATTTCTTTTACCAAGTGACCTTTGCCTATCCCACCAATTGCTGGGTTACAAGACATTTGACCAAGGGTATCCATATTGTGAGTCAGTAGCAGGGTATTCATCCCCATACGGGCAGCTGCCAATGCGGCTTCAGTGCCTGCATGTCCACCACCTACTACGATAACGTCAAAATTTTCATGAAAAATCATTAATGGGATCCTACTTAAATCAAACCGGTAAACTTCAAAAGGGAGCGTATTCTACCTAGAAATGAGCAGAAGATAAATGATTAAACTGTGCTCAGATCTAAGTAAGTGATCTCTAATAATATAAAGGATCTTTTAAAGAGATCTTTTAATACTATTACTACTAATGATCGGGTTTTCTGTTGATAAGCTTTAGATCTTGTTTAAAAACATTAAATTAGATCAGATCTAAAGGTGTTAATATGATCGGATCATCCCACAAATAAGCACTGATCAAAAAGCCACTTTATACACAGGGGGTGATTAGTTAGATCTTATCCCATGGATAAGCATGCTCTAAAATGCAGTTTATTCAATCTTTATCCACATTATTAATTAAATTATTAGTAAATTGTGGGTAACTTTTATATGGGATTTAACTTGATCTCTTTATTTTAATCCTGTTTGAGACATCCAAGTGTCTAACCAAGCTAGTGCTGTGTCTTCAGGGAGTGATTCGTCTAATATATTTAACTCTAAGCGTTCTGCTACTTTTATAGCGCCTTTATCGAGCAGTAGTGCTTCTATATTGCGCCCTGCTAAGTTATATGTGTCGTAGCTGGTATCGCCTAGTGCTATAACCGAAAATTTTAAATGTTTTAAATCAGTTGTTTGAGCTACTTGTTCTACAAAACTTAAAAGGTTATCTGGATAATCACCTGCACCATAAGTAGATGTACATATTAGCCATACCGTATTGTGTTGATCTATTTCATTAAACTCAGGATGATCATGTAGTTGAGTTTCAATACCTTGGTTATTAAGCTCATCGCTTAATTGCTCTGCAACGTACTCGGCCGATCCCATTTGGCTGCCAACAATAATATTTACTGAACTCATGATTAGTTGTGATCGCATTAGTTTTAATTGCTGCCTATGATAGCCGAGTAAAAACAGCAGTAAAGAGAAGAGTGTTAGTTTGGATAACTATTTTTAGGTTGATTTTTAGATCATTGTTTAAAATTATTTTAAGTTATTGATTTATATGGCTGTAACATAAAATATTTAAATGTAATCTTCTGATCAAGCTGTTAATAAGATTGGGGGAAGTTCTGTTTAACTCTATATCCTATTAGCCTGAAATTTTGTAAGTTATTGATTTTAATTATTTGTAAGTGCAAAAGTGATGAATATTTAATATAAAAATGAAGTTGATCATAATGTGGATATAAAGGGTGTTGATAACTGATTATTAAGATCTAAAACAATTTAAAAAAGTGATCAATTAAATATGATCTTACTAAATAAATACCAAATTAAATTTCATTATGGCTGTTTTTTACTAAAAATAGAGTTAATAACGTGTTTTTCAGTTAAAAATTTTTAGGGTTTTGTTCAAAAAGTAGGAATTGTGGATAACTGATCTGACTTAATTTAAAATTTTTGTAATAATTGGCACATGTTTTTATATGTTTTAGCTGGTGGATAGCGCGATCAATACACACTTGTGATCGCCTTATTTTTTAATATATAGCCAAATATGGCTTTAATTTAGCTAACAAAATATTTAAATCAGTGATTTTAGTTTGTTTTAAGGTTAATTATATTGGTTTAACTTATTCGTATGTGGGGGATATATCACCCTAATTAGGCGGTTATATCTTGTAAAGTAAGCCATTAATAAGCATTTAAAGATACTAATTTAGAGTAATTGAGAGCCTCAAATAGCACTTAGATTATCTAAAAAATACTCATATATTGATATAGGAAGGCTTAATTTAGGCAGTAAAAAAGGGCGTTTTTACGCCCTTAATTTTTAATTATTTAGTTGTTAGGCCTTTTATTTACCGATACAGAACGAGCTAAATATTTTTCCTAGTAGATCGTCTGAAGTAAACTCACCCGTTATTTCGTTTAAAAATTGCTGCGTTAAGCGTAGCTCTTCGGCCAAAATTTCACCCGCAATATGCATTTCAAGCTGCGTTTTACCCGTATCTAAATGATAAGCTGCGCGCTCTAGAGCATCTAAATGGCGGCGACGAGCCATAAAGCCACCTTCTGTTGCGCCGTCAAAACCAATACAGGCTTTTAAATGCTCTCGTACAAGCTCAATACCATCTGCATTTTTAGCACTTAAGCTTATGACTGGGTATTGTTGGTGTTCATCTAGGCCTACAATATCACCCGACAAATCGGCTTTATTTCTGATCACTGTAACCCCCATGCCTTTTGGTAATTTTGCCATAAATTCTGGCCAAATTTTATGTGGGTCGGTATCCACGGTATCGGTGCCATCAAGCATAAATAAAACGCGGTCGGCTTGGTTTATTTCTTCCCATGCGCGCTCAATACCTATTTGTTCTACGCGGTCTGGGCTTTCACGAAGACCTGCGGTATCGATAATATGCAGTGGCATGCCATCAATGTGAATGTGTTCGCGTAGCACGTCGCGGGTGGTACCTGCTATTTCGGTTACGATTGCTGCTTCTCGGCCTGCTAGGGCATTAAGCAAGCTTGATTTACCTGCATTAGGACGACCTGCAATAACTACACGCATACCTTCGCGCATTATACTGCCTTGTTTGGCTTGGTTAGTTACGGTGTTTAGCTGATTTATAATTGCGTCTAAATCACCGCTTACTTTGCCGTCAGACAAAAAGTCTATTTCTTCATCTGGAAAGTCGATTGCAGCTTCTACGTACATACGAAGGTGGATTACTTTTTCAACCAGGGTTTCTATGTGTTTGGAAAACTCACCCTGAAGCGATTGTAAGGCGCTTTTAGCGGCTTGTTCACTGGTGGCATTAATAAGGTCACTAATTGCTTCTGCTTGGGTTAAATCAAGCTTGTCGTTCATAAATGCGCGCTCAGAGAATTCTCCTGGCTTTGCTAAACGTACACCCTCTATTTTACTAATTTCTTTAAGTAGCATATCAAGCACAACTGGGCCGCCATGGCCTTGCAACTCAAGTACATCTTCGCCAGTAAATGAGTTCGGTCCGGCAAAATAAATAGCAATACCTTGGTCAAGCTGATCACCGTTTAAGTTTTTAAATGGTACGTAATCGGCGTATCTCACTTTTGGTATTTTACCAATAACTTGCTCGGCAACGCTTTTAGCAAGGCTGCCAGAAACCCGAATAATACCAACACCACCACGGCCGGGGGCGGTTGCTTGTGCTGCAATTGTGTCTTGATTGATCATGCTATTAAATTTACCAACAATGTGTACGTTATGGCGCTATTGTAACCTATGAAATTACCACTCGCGAATGCTCTGATAAAAAATGGGCAATAAAAAAGGCGACCTAAGTCGCCTTCTTGATAAGTAGGGCTAAGTTAGCCTCTTACTTTTATTCCTTTCTTTTCCATACCGCGATAAATATAAAGCATTTGCGCGATTGAAATAAGGTTAGATACTAACCAATAAAGTACTAAGCCTGATGGGAACCATAAGAAGAATACAGAGAAGATAACCGGCATAAAGGTCATCATTTTTTGCTGCATTGGATCGGTAACCGTCATTGGTTGAAGCTTCTGAGTTATAAACATACTTGCACCAAATAAAATTGGTAATACGTAGTATGGGTCTTGTGCTGATAAATCAGTTAACCAAAGCATAAACTCAGCATGGCGAAGTTCTGTTGACTCTAAAAATACATAAAACAACGCTAAGAATATTGGCATTTGTAACAAAATAGGGAAACAGCCACCCATTGGGTTTACTTTCTCTTTTTTGTACATTTCCATAGTAGCTTGACCGAATTTTTGACGGTCATCACCATATTTTTCTTTTAATGCAGCCATTTTTGGTTGAAGGGCACGCATTTTAGCCATTGACGTGTATTGTGCTTTAGTTAGCGGGTACATCAATGATTTAACAATAATAGTGATAGCAATAATTGCTAAACCCCAGTTACCAAGGATACTGTAAAGCCATTTTAGTAATACAAATAGTGGCTGTGAAATAAACCATAACCAGCCGTAGTCTACAGTTAGGTCTAAGTCAGGGTGAAGCGCTTCTAATACATCAGACTCTTTAGGGCCCATGTAGTAAATAGAAGTAATAGTTTGCTCAGTACCGGCTTGTACATTAACTGGTTGTGCTTTTGTACCAATGATTGCGGCATTGCTGCTCGTAATTAAGCTATACAGGGTGTTGGTTTGGTCTTGTTTTGGTACCCACGCACTTACAAAGTAATGTTGAATAAATGCAATGTAACCACCTTGTGTGCTTTCATTGAGGTTTTTGTCAGCCATGTCAGAAAAACTGTACTTTTCGTACGGTTCTTCGTCAGTACCGTAAGCTGCACCTAAATAGTTTTGATCAACTAAGCTGCCTTTTTCTTGTACTGTGCGCTTAACTTGCGTGTAAAGCTGTACTTGAATAGGCGCACTGGTTGTATTGTTTACTGTGTATTCTAAGCCAACGTCATATTGCCCTTTTTTAAATACATACGTTTTAGTAAAGCTAACACCGTTGCTGTCAGTAAACTGCAGCGGTACACGTAACTCATCACCGGTTAAGGTATAAGATGTTTGTTCGCTGTGGTAAGTAGGGCGACCGTTTGCAGATGCGTCAGGACCATTTAAACCAATTAAACCACTTTGTGAAAAGTATTGATTACCATCAAACTCACCCAGCAGCATGAAAGGTGTTTCTTCGCCTTTCACTTCTTCATACTGAAGTAAGTCTGATTCAACAATATCACCACCTTTGGTGTCGATTTTAACTTTAAACACGTCTGTTTTAATTTCTATAACAGAACGTTTAGCTAATGTTGTTGAAGCCGGTAAGCCAGATTCTGATGATGAGGGTATAAAATCATCTGATTCAGTTGAATTTGCTTGTTGTGTTTGTGTTGTGGCACTTGGATCGACTTTTGGCTGGTTATAATCATTATTCCATTCTTGGAACAATAAAAACGACACTAGCATTAGGCCAATGAATAAAAACGTGCGTTGCGATTCCATAACAGCTCTTATTTCTCGTGTTGGTGGTTAATATGGGTTATTTTTTCAGGTACTGGGTCATCACCACCTGAATGTAAAGGATGGCATTTTAATATGCGTTTTAATGCTAACCAACTTCCTTTTATCAATCCATGCAATTTTATTGCTTGAATTGCGTAATGTGAGCAGCTTGGATTAAAACGACAATGCGGACCTAATAGCGGGCTAATCCACTTTTGATAACCGCGGATCAATAACACTAAACATAATGTCGGTAAAGCAACAAGTGGTTTAAGTAACCTCATGATGTTTATGCCCCTAGTTAAATTTAGTGAGATAGATATCATGTATTTAAAGGCTCTATTGGAAATTTTAAATGCATGATTAAAAGGTGAGCTAAAGATACATTAATTAACCCTGTAATTCTATTGCTATTGGGTTTGTTTATTAGATTTAGCTGATTTGTTTGGGCGTTTCTTAAAGGGTGGAGGCTTAGGCGCACCTGGTTTACAGCGTTCATTAATTTTTCGCCATAACTTAGTCAGTTGCTTGGTTAATTCTTCATTAGACTGTTCGTCAATACCATTTTTAACCATAAGCACAATATCAATGTTATCAATGTTGTGTTGATTTAAACGAAAACTTTCGCGAGCAAGACGTTTAATACGGTTTCGTTGGCATGCCTTTTTTACACGTTTTTTAGCAACAGTAAGTCCTAACCTAGGTTTCCCTTGGTCATTGGGTTTAGCTAATAGAGTGAAGTAAGGAGTTGCAGCCCGAGCGGGTTCGTTAAATATACGAGAGTAATGCGAGGGAGTTAACAGACGTAACTCCCTGCCAAAGCTAAAGTCTTCCACTTATAAATTAAGCAGAAAGAACTTTGCGGCCTTTAGCGCGGCGACGTGCTAATACTTTACGGCCATTTACAGTTGCCATGCGAGCACGGAAGCCGTGTGCACGTTTGCGTTTTAAAACGCTAGGTTGAAAAGTTCTTTTCATAACAATCTCATCCGATCGGTTAAAGTTAAAACATCCTATGCAGGTCGCGATCCTGGCACAGGTGCCATTGCGAGCGCGAGATATTATAGATGAAACGACTTAAAGTCAATCATAATTACGCGTTAAGCACTGTGTTTATTAAGCAAGCAGCTGGGGATCATAAAGCGTGATCTAGTAGGATCATCATAAATAAGAAGTTTTCCACAGCCCATGTATAAAAAGTGAATAAAAGCCGGGGAAAAGTAAATTGGATCGTAGAATTGGTTCGCGATCTTGGTGTTATTTTGTTATGATCTATTATCAAGTTAATAATTAAAAATATAACTAAATCAGTCTGTTAGTTCTTTTTTGTAACGTTATACATCATTTTATAAAAATCAGCCTTTTACTTGTGGATAAACTGCCTTCATAATACTTGGTCTTGGGCCGCTTATTTGGCTATTTAAACGCAATAAATGCATGGTATTTAACCATTTTTGATGTGCGGGAATAAAAATTATATCTCTGGGAGTTTAACTGTGTATCTGTCGGTTTGGCAAAGTTGTTTATATGTATTGCAAGATGAATTGCCTTCGCAGCAGTTCAGTATGTGGGTAAGACCACTTCAAGCAGAAAGTACCGAAGATACTCTGACTATTTATGCACCTAATCGCTTTGTGCTTGATTGGGTAAGAGAAAAATACCTTAATCGAATTAACGAATTACTTGTAGAGATTTGTGGTGATGAAGCACCTGAACTGCGTTTTGATGTAGGTAGTAAGCCGCTGTTAAACACACAAGTTGCACCTGTTATAGAAACGCAATCTGCATCTAATACGCAAGCATCAGCAAAGCAACAACCGCGAGAGCAAAAGCCGGTTGTTGAGCCAGCACCTAAATCTGGTTATAAATCTAATATTAAAGAAAACTATACCTTTGATAGTTTTGTTGAGGGTAAATCAAATCAGCTAGCAAAAGCGGCTGCAACTCAAGTGGCCGATAATCCCGGTTCTGCATTTAACCCTGTATTTATATACGGTGGAACAGGTTTAGGTAAAACGCACTTACTCCATGCAGTAGGCAATGGCATTATGGCTAATAAGCCTGATGCAAAAATTGTTTATATGCATTCTGAACGTTTTGTACAAGACATGGTTAAAGCGCTACAAAATAATGCAATAGAAGAATTTAAACGTTATTACCGTAGTGTTGATGCATTAATGATTGATGACATTCAATTCTTTGCAAACAAAGAGCGTTCTCAAGAAGAATTTTTTCATACCTTTAATGCATTACTTGAAGGCAACCAACAAATTATTTTAACTTCCGATCGTTACCCTAAGGAAATTGAAGGGGTTGAAGACAGACTTAAGTCTCGTTTTGGTTGGGGATTAACAATTGCTATAGAGCCGCCAGAACTTGAAACTCGCGTAGCGATTTTGATGAAAAAAGCCCAGCAAAGTAAAATTAATTTACCGCACGAAGTGGCTTTCTTCATTGCAAAAAAATTACGTTCAAACGTGCGAGAGCTTGAAGGGGCACTTAATCGTGTAATTGCAAATGCAAACTTTACAGGGCGTCCTATCTCTATCGACTTTGTAAAAGAAGCACTGCGTGATTTACTTGCACTGCAAGATAAGCTTGTCACAATTGATAATATACAGCGTACAGTGGCTGAGTATTATCGAATTCGTGTGTCAGATTTACTTTCTAAACGCCGAAGCCGCTCTATAGCAAGACCTCGTCAGGTTGCTATGGCGTTGTCTAAGGAACTTACTAATCACAGCTTACCTGAGATTGGGGATGCTTTTGGCGGTCGAGACCATACAACTGTTTTACATGCGTGCCGTAAAATAAAATCACTACGTGATGAAAGCCACGAAATCAAAGAAGATTATCAAAATTTAATAAGAACATTGTCATCTTAGGGCTGACTTTATTATGCAAATAACAATATCAAGACAACAATTTTTAAAGCCATTGGTACAAGTATCGGGCGCAATTGAGCGAAAGCATACGTTACCAATTTTATCTAACGTTTTGTTAGTAGTAGAAAACGGACAGCTTTCGATGACAGGGACCGACCTTGAAATTGAATTAGTGTCTGGTGTTTTTGTAGGTGATGATATTGCCGACACAAAATTGACTTTACCCGCTAAAAAATTACTCGATATTTGTAAAAGCTTACCTGAAGGTTCAGACATTACTTTAAGCTTACAAGATCACCAGCTGTTATTAACCAGTGGTAAAAGTCGTTTTTCATTAACGACATTATCCGCTGCTGATTTTCCCAATTTAGAAGAATGGGACGGTGAAGTTGAATTTCAACTAACACGTTTAGAGCTTCGTAAATTACTTGAAAGCACACACTTTTCAATGGCAAACCAAGATGTACGTTATTACTTAAATGGTATGTCGTTTGAAGTTGATAACAGTGATATTAAAACGGTGGCTACCGACGGACACCGTTTGGCTATTGCACAGAAAAAACTTACTCAATCATTAAATACCCAGCGCCAATTAATTATACCGCGCAAAGGTGTACAAGAAATTATGCGCCTTATGGTTGCCGACGATGAGCTAGTAACTATTCAATTTGGTGCTAACCACATTCGTATTATTGATATTGAGTTTACATTTACAAGTAAACTTGTTGATGGGCGTTTTCCTGATTACCGACGTGTACTTCCACGTGGCGGTGACAAAACAATTATTGCGAACCGTGAATGGTTGCGAAATGCGTTTCAGCGTGTATCTATCTTGTCGAATGAAAAGTTTCGTGGTGTACGCTTAAATTTATCAAATGGTTTATTAAAAATTACTGCTAACAATCCAGAGCAAGAACAAGCTGAAGAGGTTGTTGAAGTAAATTACCAAGGTGATGAATTAGAAATTGGTTTTAATGTTTCGTATGTTTTAGATGTACTAAATACATTAAAAACCGAAGATGTACAGTTTACGTTAGCAGATTCAAACAGTAGTGCTTTAATAGAAGGCGCTGGTGATGATGAAGCTATGTATGTTGTTATGCCTATGCGTTTATAAGATCATAAACATATAATGAGCTTAAGTCATTTGAGCCTCAAATATTTTCGTAATATTGAGGCGCTGACGCTAGAACCTGTTAATGGCGTTAATATTATATATGGTGAAAATGGCAGCGGGAAAACCAGTCTTTTAGAAGCTATTTATTACCTTTCTCACGGCAAGTCTTTTCGAACACCAAAACATAAAAGCATAATTGCACACCAACAGGATCAGTTTGTAATTCATGGCCGAAAAACGGTTCATGATTTATCAATTCCTATTGGTATTAGTAAAACGCGGTTAGGTGAAACTAATTTAAAGATTCAAGGTAAAGCGAGCCGGAAAATATCTGAACTCGCACAACTTATGCCTGTTCAAATAATTACGCCTGAAAGCTACTCTTTGTTTTTTGGTGGCCCAAAAGAGCGCAGAAAGTTTTTAGATTTAGGATTGTTCCACGTGGAACATGAGTTTTTTTACCTGTGGCAATCGTTTAATAAAGTATTAAAACAACGCAATGCATTGTTAAAGTCTAAGCCTAAGAATTATTTTGACCAAATTAAGTTTTGGGACAAAGAATTTGTTAGACTGGCTGAAGAAATAAATAAATTGAGAATGGCGTATATAAGTAGGTTTAAGCAGCAGTTTTTTGGTAAAATGTGTGCAGAATTAACGCTTATACGCGATTTAGAAATGACGTTTAATGCAGGCTGGAAAGAGAATGAATCTCTTAACGATGCATTAGAACAAAACTTTGAGCGAGATTCTCGCCAAGGATTTACAAGTAAAGGCCCTCATAAGGCTGACTTTAGTTTTAGTGTCGCTGGCAACAGTGTAGAGAATACGTTCTCACGCGGGCAGTTAAAGTTATTATTGTATGCGTTAAAAGTAACGCAAAATAGCTTAATTGAGTCAGAGACCGATAAGCAATCTATATTGCTAATAGATGATTTACCCTCAGAGTTAGGCGAAGATACAAAAGAGAAAGTTGGGCAATTATTGTCTCACTGTCGTTCTCAAATATTTATCTCTTCAATTTTATCTGAGAGTATTTCTGCTGTGGTGGAACCCATGCAACGAGAACTACAAATGTTCCACGTGAAACATGGCAACCTAATAACAAGATAAGTGGGATTAACCATGTCTGAGAATTATGACTCGTCGAGTATTAAAGTACTTAAAGGATTAGACGCAGTAAGAAAGCGTCCTGGAATGTATATAGGGGACACCGATGATGGCACAGGCTTACACCACATGGTGTTTGAGGTCGTTGATAACTCAATAGACGAAGCCTTAGCCGGTCATTGTGATGATATTTTTGTAACGATTCACTTAGATGGCTCTGTTTCGGTTAGAGATAACGGCCGTGGTATCCCAGTGTCTATCCATGAAGAAGAAGGCGTTTCGGCTGCCGAAGTAATCATGACGGTACTTCACGCTGGTGGTAAGTTTGATGATAACTCTTATAAAGTATCAGGTGGCTTGCATGGTGTAGGTGTTTCGGTTGTAAACGCACTTTCAGAAAAATTAAAACTAACCGTGCGTCGCGAAGGCAAACTTCATGAGCAGTTTTACACTATGGGTGTGCCAGATGCACCTCTCGCTGTCATTGGTGACTCTGAAACTACGGGGACAGAACTACGCTTTTGGCCTAGTGCAGAAACATTCACTAATTTAGATTTTCATTACGATATTTTAGCAAAACGCCTACGTGAACTGTCGTTCCTGAATTCCGGTGTTAGCATCATTTTAAATGATGAGCGTGAAGAAAATAAAAGCGATCACTTCAAATACGAAGGTGGTATTCAGGCATTTGTTGAATACATTAACCGCAATAAAACACCTATTCATAAAGGTGTATTCCACTTTACACATGAGCGTGTTGAAGACGGAATTAGCGTTGAAGTATCAATGCAATGGAATGACGCATACCAAGAAAACATTTACTGTTTCACAAATAACATTCCACAACGTGATGGTGGTACTCACTTAGCTGGTTTTAGATCTGCGCTAACACGTACACTTAATAACTTTATGGAAAAAGAAGGCTTTAACAAGAAAGCAAAAACAACGAGTAACGCAACCGGTGACGATGCGCGTGAAGGTTTGACTGCTGTAATTAGTGTTAAAGTTCCAGATCCTAAGTTTTCATCGCAAACAAAAGACAAGCTAGTATCTAGCGAAGTTAAGTCTGCGGTAGAACAAGCAATGGCTGAAAAATTCACTGAGTTTTTATTAGAAAATCCAGTAGATGCAAAAATTGTTGTTGGGAAAATTATTGATGCTTCACGTGCACGTGAAGCAGCACGTAAAGCACGTGAAATGACACGTCGTAAAGGCGCTATGGACCTTGCCGGTTTGCCGGGTAAATTAGCCGATTGTCAGGAAAAAGATCCTGCGCAATCAGAACTTTACATAGTGGAAGGGGACTCTGCTGGCGGATCAGCCAAGCAGGGTCGTAACCGTAAGAATCAAGCGATTCTTCCGCTTAAAGGTAAAATTCTAAACGTTGAAAAAGCACGTTTTGATAAAATGCTGTCTTCACAAGAAGTGGCAACGCTAATCACTGCGTTAGGCTGTGGTATTGGCCGTGATGAATATAACCCTGAAAAACTACGTTACCACCGTATCATTATAATGACCGATGCGGACGTGGATGGTTCTCACATTCGTACCTTGTTGCTTACGTTCTTTTATCGTCAAATGCCAGAAATTGTAGAGCGCGGTTATATTTATATTGCTCAACCACCACTTTATAAAGTGAAAAAAGGTAAGCAAGAACGCTACATAAAAGACGATCCTGCACTTGTTGACTACTTAACATCGCTTGCACTAAATAACGCAGCGCTATACACAAGTGCCGATGCATCAGCACTTGAAGGTGAAGCGTTAGAGGAAATAGTTCACGATTATCAAAACACAGTTAAAGTAATCGAGCGTTTAAAACGTAAATACCCTAACACAGTAATGGAACGTTTGATCTACCAAAGCGAATTAACAAAAGAAGACCTTGAAGACGAAGCTAAAGTAATTGCGTGGACAAAAGAGCTTGTTGATGACCTAGTAGACCGTGACGAAGATGCAACTATTTTCAACGCTGCAACTGAGTATGATGCAGAGCGTAACTTATACTACCCAGTTGTGAATATTCGTCAACACGGTGTAGATAAGTCTCATGTACTAAGCTACGACTTCATTACATCGCGTGATTACCAACGTATTGCTGTGACTGGTGTTAACATTGCAAACATCATTACAGAAGGTGCCTATATTCAACGTGGTGAGAAAACAAAACCTGTTGATAACTTTGTGGATGCTTTGGAATGGTTGATCACTGAATCTAAGCGTGGGATCTATATTCAACGCTACAAAGGATTGGGTGAGATGAACCCAGATCAACTGTGGGAAACAACCATGGATCCAGGTGCACGCCGTATGTTACAAGTAACTATCGAAGACGCTGTTGGCGCGGATCAGTTATTTGCAACACTTATGGGTGATCAGGTAGAGCCACGTCGTGACTTTATTGAAACTAACGCGCTTCGCGTAGTTAACTTAGACGTGTAAAAACATATTTAGATAATAAAAAGGAGCCTAAGGGCTCCTTTTTTATTTTCTACAAATACACAAACTGCTTAAAACCTGAGTGTACACACGGTATACTAAGGATAATTTTCACGCTACTTCTTAGATAGTAAAAAGCCAAATATGCAAAAATACGACGTAAAAACCTTCCAAGGTTTGATCCTGGCTTTACAGGATTATTGGGCACAGCAAGGCTGTGTCATTATTCAACCACTTGATATGGAAGTGGGCGCTGGGACATTTCACCCGCAAACATTTTTGAAATCAATTGGCCCTGAGCCAATGTCTAGCGCATACGTACAACCGTGTCGCCGTCCTACGGATGGCCGCTATGGCGAAAACCCAAACCGCTTACAACATTACTACCAATTTCAGGTAGTGTTAAAGCCATCACCAGATAACATTCAAGAGCTTTACTTAGGCTCACTAGAAGCAATGGGGATTGATACCCTAACTCACGAAGTACGCTTTGTAGAAGATAACTGGGAATCACCTACATTAGGTGCGTGGGGCCTAGGTTGGGAAATTTGGTTAAATGGTATGGAGGTAACGCAGTTTACCTACTTCCAACAAGTAGGCGGCTTAGAGTGCTCACCAGTAACTGGCGAGATTACTTATGGCCTTGAACGTTTAGCTATGTACATTCAAGGCGTAGATAGTATTTACGACCTAGTATGGGCAGATGGTCCACTAGGGCGTGTAACTTACGGCGATGTGTTCCACCAAAATGAAGTAGAGCAATCTACTTACAACTTTGAACACGCAAACGTAGATGACTTATTTGCGCAGTTTGATAAGTGTGAAGCTGAGAGCCAAAAGTTAATTGAAGCAAATTTACCACTTCCTGCCTACGAGCAAGTAATGAAAGCATCGCATGCATTTAACCTATTAGACGCGCGTCATGCTATATCGGTAACAGAACGTCAGCGTTATATTTTACGTGTCCGCGCGTTATCAAAAGCATGTGCACAAAGTTATTACGATGCACGTGAAGCGCTTGGTTTCCCGCTGTGTAAGGATAAGTAAGCATGTCAGCACAAAATTTATTAGTAGAAATTGGCACTGAAGAATTGCCACCAAAGTCGTTGCGTAAACTTGCCGAAGCATTTGCTGCAAACTTAACTCAAGAGTTAGAAACACTAGAGTTAGCGCACCAAGGCGTCAGCTGGTATGCATCACCTCGTCGTTTGGGTTTACAAGTAAAAGCGCTTGAAGCTAAACAACAAGACAAAGAAGTTGAAAAACGCGGCCCTGCAACAAAAGCAGCGTTTGACAGCGAAGGTAACCCTACAAAAGCAGCAATGGGTTGGGCACGCGGTTGCGGTATTGACGTAAGTGAAGCACAAACACTCGAAACCGATAAAGGCGCTTGGTTACTACATATTGCTAAAGTTGCAGGGCAAGAAACTAAAACGCTAATGGCAGATGCTATCGCAAAAGCGTTAAGTAAATTACCAATACCAAAGCCAATGCGCTGGGGTGCAAATAAAACACAGTTTATTCGCCCAGTTCATACCGTCACTATTTTATTTGGTAGCGAGTTACTCGAAGGTGAAATACTGGGTAAGCAAGTAAGTAACCAACTGCAAGGTCACCGTTTTCATCACCCAGAAAAAATTAGCATCAGCCATGCTGATGAGATTTTTGATGTACTTAAATCTGCTTACGTTATTGCTGATTACGAACAACGTAAAGCGCAAATTCGTGCACAAATAGAAGACGCTGCAAACGCAGTTAACGCTGTTGTTGCAATGGATGAAGACTTATTAGAAGAAGTAACATCACTGGTAGAGTGGCCAGTAACATTAACGGCAACATTTGAAGAAGCATTTTTAGATGTACCAGCCGAAGCGCTAATTTACACCATGAAGGACGATCAAAAATACTTCCCGTTATTAGATCAAAACGGCAAACTTTTAAATAAGTTTTTGTTTGTATCTAACATCGAAAGTAAAGATCCAAGCGTGGTAATTTCAGGTAACGAAAAAGTAGTGCGCCCACGTTTAGCTGATGCGCAGTTCTTTTTTGAAACCGACAAAAAGAAAACCCTAGAAAGCCGTTTAGAGTCGCTAGATACCGTTTTATTCCAAAAGCAGTTAGGTACGCTTAAAGATAAATCTGTACGTATTAGCGAACTTGCCGGCTACATTGCTGAGCAACTAGGTGCCGATAAAGACCAAGCAAAACGTGCTGGCCTATTAAGTAAAACAGACTTAATGACCGAAATGGTAATGGAATTTACCGACGTACAAGGTGTAATGGGTATGCATTACGCGCGCTTTGACGGTGAGGCAGAAGATGTAGCCATAGCGCAAAACGAGCAATACATGCCACGCTTTGCGGGCGACAATTTACCTACAAACCTAATCAGCTGTGCAGTAGCCATTGCTGATAAGTTTGATACGCTGGTGGGTATTTTTGGTATAGGCCAAGCACCAAAAGGCGATAAAGATCCATTTGCACTTCGTCGTGCCGCTATTGGTGCATTGCGTATCATGGTCGAAAAAGAGTTACCGCTTGATATTTTAGACCTAGTAGCAAAAGCACAAACATTGTTTGGCGATAAGCTAACTAATCTAAATGTATCAACAGATGTGTTTGATTTTATGCTAGGGCGCTTCCGCGCATGGTATCAAGATGAAGGCATTGAAGTTGATGTAATTCAAGCTGTGCTTGCGCGTCGTCCAACTAAACCTGTTGATTTTGACCGCCGTGTTAAAGCGGTAAGCCACTTCCGCACTTTAGACGCCGCAGAAGCGCTTGCAGCAGCTAATAAGCGTGTAGGCAACATTCTTGCTAAAAACGATATCACAAGCCAAGGTAACGTTGATGAGAGCTTATTAAGCGACAATGCTGAAAAAGTATTGGCATCACAAGTGGCAAAATTTGCGACAGAGCTGGCACCTCTTTATGCTGATGGAAACTACCAAGAGGCGCTTAGCCAATTGGCAGGCATTCGTGAAAGTGTTGATAACTTTTTTGACAACGTAATGGTTATGGCCGACGATGAAGCTGTTAAGCAAAATCGCCTTGCGCTATTAAGTCAGTTAAGTGGTTTATTTTTGGATATTGCAGATGTATCTGTTTTACAAAAATAAAAGCCATTAGCAATTTAAAAAGCCAGCATAACGCTGGCTTTTTAGTTTTAATACCTATTAGCAAAATAGGCATTTTTTAATAGGTATAATGAATAGGATTAAAATTGATGATTTCAATAAAAAAAATAATACCACTCGCTATTGTTGGGTTACTCAGCGCATGTTCAAGCCAAATATCAATTAACGATGTATTGCCGCAAAAAGAACTCGACCGCACCATGTACTTGCGAGGCGATTTTACTTTATGGGATGCAGAGCCTCAATATCAGCTTAATTTAGTGGGCCCAGCACTTTATCAAGCACAGGTAAAATTTAGCACACCAGGTAAAGTGTACGAATTTAAAATAGCCGATGCCGATTTTAGTGAAGGCTTTAACTGTGGTTATAGCGACTCATATCCACAAGGTCAGAGTTTAACGCTAGGCCAAGCAGCAAACGCAGACTGCAATACTATTTATAATTACTTTAGTTATACACCTGCGATAAAAGGCACGTATATAGTCAGCATTGATTTCAGTGACTACGACGAACCAAAAGTGACGATAACTAAGAAGTAAGAGCTTTAAGCTATAAGCCGTCAGCTTTCAGTTGCCCGAGTGAATTTTTAGATTTGTGACAAGGATGTTATTGTGAAAACTAAGCAGTGGACCGAAGAAATAAAAATTGATGATATTACTTATCCTGCAGATCAGCTAAATAGAAAGCAAGATGCAGAACTACTTACAAAAATCCTTGTTCGTCGTTCAAAAGCGAATAGAGAGAAACCTAATAAATCTTCATATGTAATTAACGTTAATGCGGAATGGGGCGCTGGTAAAACTTATTTCGTAAAACGTTGGGCTGAAGACTTAAAACACGATCATCCTGTTGTTTATATAGATGCTTGGTCGAATGATTTTATGGATTCACCTATTATTAGCGTCCTTGCTGAAATATAAGAGCAACTTCTAGAAACAATTAACAAAAGCCATTTAACTCAAGCCAAAAGAAAAAGTTTTAAGAATATAGGTATATCTGTATTACCAAAAATCTTAGCAGCACTAGTTAAACGATATGGTGGCTTTGATATTGAAGACATATTTGTAGACGAAAACTCTGACACATGTACTTCGCCATCAACACAAAACAATAAATCATTGGATTTGTCAGCAGCCATGGAAGCGATGACAACACAAGCGTTTAAAGAGCATAGTGACTATAAGAAGGGAGTAAAAGAGCTAAAGGGCACCATTAAAGAGTTAGTCAAATACTCGATTGAAAAGCCAAAAAGAGGCTTGCAAGCAACAGCACGTGATTATCCTGCATTCATTTTTATTGATGAGTTAGACCGCTGCCGCCCAACTTATGCAGTAGAAATGCTTGAAGCCATAAAGCATATTTTTGATATTGAAGGGTTAGTAATAGTCGTTTCAACACATACAGAAGAATTGCAGCACACGATAAAAGCTTTATATGGAAACGATTTTAATGCTGATAATTATTTAAGGCGCTTCTTCGATACAAAGTATCATCTAGATGTTGGGATTTCTGCTAGTTTACTAGAAGCAAATTGTGATTTTACTGTATTAGATAATAACTACCTTGAACAAAAAAGCATATTGCTGTTTCCGCTTTTATCTCATGGTGATGATTTAGAAAGACAGTTATCATCTCTCATTGCTGAAATCTCGAATTGGCAAAATTTAGCGCCTAGGTCAGCTATACAATTAGCAAATAGATTACTTACAAGTATAGAGTTAATTGGTAAAGAGAAAACAGTAGATATTTTAGTCCTACTCATTTTACTTTGCTTGTACATGTTCAATAAACCTCATTATGATTATATGTGCAGTATTTTTAATGACCAACGATTTGAAATAAATCAAAGGGTTACAGACTTAAAGCTTTCATCAAAACAACTGAACTTACCTAAGTATTTAAAAGAAATGCTTTTTTCTGCAAAAAAACTAGATGGCATAAAGCAGTTAGTAAGCCTAGAGGATCGCGAGAAAGTAAGACTGATGGAATTTGAATTAAATTTCTCAGGTATGGGTCTTTTAACTTATTTTCAGAGCTTCCAAAGCGTTTTAAACAGGAACGGTAAAATTAGAAAACCAGGTTACATGCATACGTTTGGCTACGATGGGAGAGGTGCTATCAGTGAATCTCAACTATTAGAAGCTCATATGACATTATTAGGAGTAAACAGTTTGAGTGCAAATGATTACTTGAACCTAATTGGCTTAACGAACAAATTTGCTGATAGCTGATAGCTGATAGCTGATAGCTGATAGCTGATAGCTGATAGCTGATAGCTTTTACAACCCTTTCTTCACCACATACCTATACGGCGCTTCATTCGCGTCTTTAGCCACCAGCGTGTGATCCATAAATACACAAAAGCTTGGAATATCACGGGTGGTTGATGGGTCATCGGCGGTTATTAACAGTGTTTCACCCTCGTTCATTTTTCGAATAGCAGCACGTACCATCATTACAGGTTCTGGACAGCGAAGACCTATTGCATCTAATTGGTGATCGGGGTTATCAAAATTCATAGTACGTATGCCTGTTAATAGTGATTCAAATATGTGATTTTAATGAGTAGTCAGACTTTTTTGTTGCGCCAAAGTTTAGCGTAATTTTAAGTATACTTTAACTAAATTACTTAGATCTGGATCAGTTTTCATTTAAGTTTATATACATAAACATTAAATTATAAACCCGATCACAACAACATCACTAATCTAAATCGCTTTAGTAAAGTACCTTAAATTTGGCAAATAAAAAAGGCGAACTAACTTTCGTCAGTGCGCCTTTTTACTCACCAAGATGGTTTACATGTTAAGAGTATTAGTCTTGAACACGCTCAAATACAGTTGCGATGCCTTGGCCTAAACCAATACACATAGTCGCTAAACCATATTTAGCATTTTTATCTTCCATTAAGTGAATTAGCGAGGTGCTGATACGCGAACCAGAACAACCTAGAGGGTGGCCCAGAGCGATAGCGCCGCCATTCAAGTTAACTTTTTCGTCAACCACATCAGCTAAACCTAAGTCTTTAAGTACTGGCAGTGATTGCGCTGCGAAGGCTTCGTTAAGCTCAGCTACATCAATGTCATCAATTGTGATACCCGCTTGTGCAAGTGCTTTTTTACTTGCTGGTACTGGGCCGTAACCCATGATTGATGGATCGCAACCGGCAACTGCCATTGCTTTAATGCGCGCACGAATTGGTAAGCCTAACTCTTTAGCTTTTTCTTCGCTCATTACTAACATCGCTGATGCGCCATCAGAAAGTGCAGAAGATGTACCCGCTGTAACAGAACCCGATGCTGGGTTAAATACTGGGCGAAGCTGAGATAAACCTTCAACCGTTGTTTCAGGACGAATTACTTCATCGTCTTCAACTAAAATTAAAGAGCCATCTGCTGCATGACCTTCCATTGCTAAAATTTCGCGGCGGAAACGTCCTTCAACTGTTGCAGCATGTGCACGTTGATGCGAACGGTATGCAAATTCATCTTGCTGCTGACGGCTAATGCCGTGAATAGTTGCAAGGTATTCTGCTGTTAAACCCATAGAGCCTGAAGCTTGCGCAATTGACGTTGCTAGGCCTGGGTGAAAGTCGTTACCGTGAGTCATAGGAACGTGACCCATGTGCTCAACACCACCAATTAGGTAAGTATCGCCAGCGCCAGTCATAATAGCGCGCGCAGCGTCGTGCAATGCTTGCATTGACGAGCCACATAAACGGTTAACGGTCGTTGCTGGTACTGAGTGTGGAATACCCGCAAGAAGCGATGCGTTACGTGCAACGTTAAAGCCTTGCTCTAATGTTTGCTGTACACAACCCCAATAAATGTCGTCGATTGATGCAGGATCAACCGCTGGGTTGCGTTCTAGTAAGCCCTTCATTAAGTGAGCGCTTAAGTCTTCCGCACGCTTGTTTTTAAATACGCCGCCTTTTGAGCGACCCATTGGTGTGCGGATACAATCTACAATTACTGGATTATTCATGATATTAACCTTCCACCTTATAGAAAACACGGCCTTCTTCAGCCCATTTGCGAGTTTGCTCTGATACTTGGTAAATCGCACCTAGGTGAGCGTATTTGTCTGCTGCTGCAACAAAGTTAGCTAAACCAGTTTGATCTAAGTAACGGAACGCACCGCCTCTAAATGGAGGGAAACCAACACCGTACACAAGGGCCATATCAGCTTCTTGTGGAGAAGCAACAATGCCTTCTTGTAAACAAAGAAGAACTTCGTTGATCATTGGAATCATACAACGGTCAATGATTTCTTGTTTATCAAATTCTTTCGGTGCATCAGTAATTGGCGCTAGTAGCTCAACTGCTGTTGCATCGCTTGATTTTTTAAGACGACCACGACGGTCTGTTTCGTACTTGTAGAAGCCTGCTTTGTTCTTTTGACCAAAACGTTTTTCGTTTGCGAAAACAGTCACTGGGTCTTTTTCTGCACGCGCCATGCGCTCAGGGAAACCGTCAGCCATTACGCCAGTACAATGATAAGCCGTATCAATACCTACAACATCTAGTAGGTAAGCCGGACCCATAGGCCAACCAAATACGTTTTCCATTACTTTATCTACTTTTGCAAAGTTAGCGCCTTCAACAACTAGCTTGCTAAAGCCTGCAAAGTAAGGGAATAAAACACGGTTTACAAAAAAGCCTGGGCAATCGTTAACAACGATAGGAGACTTGCCAAGTTTAAGGGCATAATCAACAACTGCGTTAATGGTTTTGTCTGACGTTTTTGCACCACGAATAATTTCTACTAATGGCATTTTTGGCACTGGGTTAAAGAAGTGCATACCACAGAAGTTTTCTGGCTTATCAAGTGCTTCAGCAAGTAAATCAATACAAATAGTTGACGTGTTTGATGTAAGTACAGTGCCTTCTGGCATGTTCTTTTCAAGGTCAGCTAACACTGCTTGCTTAACTTTAGGGTTTTCTACAACGGCTTCAACAATGATGTTGGCGTCTTGTAGGTCTGCATCGTTAAGTGTTGGTTTAATTTTACTGAGTGTTGCCAACATTTTTTCCATTGGCATGTGGCCACGCTTAACTTTTGCACCTAATAATTTAGACGCTTCACCCATACCTAAATCAAGCGCATCCTGTTGGATGTCTTTCATTATGATAGGTGTGCCTTTATAAGCTGACTGATATGCAATACCGCCGCCCATAATACCCGCGCCCAATACTGCAGCTTGTTTAATTTCTACATCGCTGTGCTTAGCAAGTTTACGTGCTTTACCTTTGATGAATTGGTCATTTAAGAAAATGCCCGTTTGTGCTGCAGCTTCGTTAGTACGCGCAAGTTTTGCAAAGTTAGCATTTTCGATTGCCATTGCTTCATCGCGAGTACAGTTTGCCGCTGCTTTAATAGTACGTACTGCCATAACCGGAGCAGGATAGTGGCCTTTGGTTTTACCCATTACCATACCTTCTGCCATAGCAAAGCTCATGCCTTGTTCAACACGGTTTAATTTAAGTGGCTGTAGTTTTGCGTTGCGTTTTGCTTGCCAATCTAACTTGCCTGCAATCGCTAGTTCAAGTGTTGCTACACTTGACTCTAAAAGTTTGTCAGCACTAACTACCGCGTCAAACGCACCTACTTTAAGGGCGTCAGCTGCGCGGTTTTCAGCGCCTGAAGTGATCCACATCATTGCGTTATCTGCGCCAATGATACGTGGTAAGCGCACTGTGCCACCAAAACCAGGCATTATGCCAAGTTTAACTTCTGGTAAGCCCATTTTAGCGCTTTCGCTTGCAACACGATAATCGGTAGCAAGTGCCCACTCACATCCGCCGCCAAGTGCTAAACCGTTTACAACGCTTAGAGTTGGGAATGGAAGATCTTCAATTGCATCAAAAACGTCAGTTGCGTTTTTGATCCACACTACTAAGTCTTCTTCAGGTTTAGTAAATGTAGGTAAAAATTCGAAGATGTCGGCGCCGATAATAAAGTGGTCTTTATCACTGGTAAAAACCATGCCTTTGATATCAGAATTAGCAGCTAATTCTTTTAATGCTGCTGCACAATCTGAAAGAGTTTTTTGAGATAATGTGTTTACAGAACCTGCAACACAAAACTTAAACTCGGCGATGTTTTCCTTTAGGAAGTTAACTTCAAAGGAATCGCTTTTATATAACATTTTATTCTCCCTAGTTGACGAACTAAGACTGGTACGATGAGTTTGCATTTCAATCAGTGTGCTTGCTTTGAATAGAAAATGCAACGAAAAATTTAACTCGGTTACAAACGACTGGTTAAAATATAGCTGGTTTGGTGCTAAGGTGGTGAAAAAGCTTTTATTCACTACTTTAATTTTTTATTAAAGGACATTATGAAAAAACAATTATTTAGTTTTGCGGCAGCTGCTTTCATTTTTCCTCTTTATTCTGCCGAGGCTAGCATCGATAACGACGCATTTTTAGATGCTGAAAAAAAAGTACGCAACGCAAGTTACCGTGAGTTCAAAAATGTAGTTAATAACCTAAATCACCCGCTAAAACCGTATGTAGAAAAAACATACTGGCAACGAAACCCGAGCATAAAATATCAGGCCGAGATAGAAAGCTATCTAAATATATATCAGCATACGCCACTTGAATGGCCTGTTCGTAAAGTGTGGCTGGAGTATCTTGAAAAAAATAATAGAAAAGCGGCGTATATTCGTAATTACCGGGACACGAGTAATGTTGAATACACTTGCACTTATTTAGGGTATCAGCTGGACTTAGGTGCCCCAGAAAAGGCCATTTTAAACCAGGTGACCGATTTATGGACGGTGGGTAAGTCACAACCTAAAGAGTGTGATTCGTTATTTTCGTATTGGCGTAAAAAAGGCTATATGAATGCCGATACCGTATGGCAGCGAATAACGCTTGCCGCGCAAGGCGGTACACAAAGTTTACTTCCTTATTTAAAAACACTTTTACCAAAAAATGAGCGTTACCTTGCTGACTTATATTTAAAAGTACGACGCGACCCAAGTGCTGCGGCGGGATTATACCGCTATAAAAATAAATCGCCTAAGGAAGGTGAAATTGCACTTTATGGAGTTAAGCGGTTGATATGGCGAGATAAAGAACTTGCACTTCGCGCATGGGAAAAAATAGAGCGCATGTTTAACTACAGCGATGAAGAAAAGGCAGATTTATACTACACCTTTGCTTTATCACTCGCTTCTAGCGGGCATAAACAAGCCAGCTTTTGGTTAAACAAAGTGCCAAAAGAGCGCCAAGACAACAAATTAATGCAATGGCAGCTTGGTAATATGCTAAAAACCCAAGATTGGGCAGGCATTGCTGCGTTTTTTACTGGTAAAGAAAACCTTAGCTTGGGTCAACAGTATTGGCTTGCATATAGTTACGCAGAACGCGGCGATGAGCAAAAAGCTAAAGAAATGTGGCAAAGTATTGCAACTAACCGAGATTACTACGGCTTTTTAGCTGCTGCACGTTTAGGGCTATCGGTTGATTTAAATAATCAACCTAAAGTGGTTAGTGAGCAACTAATCAATAAAGTAAGTAATGCTCCCGGTTTTAAACGTTCAAAAGCATTATACGAACTAGAGCGTGTTACTTCCGCGAGACGTGAGTGGAATTACTTAACAAATACTTCAAATGAAGAAGAAAAACTTGCAGCCACCGTTTTATCTACCGATTTGGGGTGGCACGACAGCACTATATTCACACTGGCTAAAATAAAAGCGTGGGATAACGTTGAGCAGCGTTTTCCGTTTGCTTTTCAAGACATATTTGAACGCTACAGTAAGCGCAATAAAATAGATGTGGCGTGGAGTATAGCTATAGCAAGGCGAGAAAGTTCATTTGCACCTGACGCGCGATCAAGTGCTAATGCTCGAGGTTTAATGCAATTGCTGCCAAGTACTGCTAAATATGTAAATAAAGGTAGCGTGTCTAATAGTCGGTTATATCAACCTAAAACAAATATTAGGCTAGGTACCAGTTATTTACGTTACTTGAAAAAGAAAAATCACGGTAACGAAATATTGGCTACGGCATCTTATAATGCAGGCTACCATCGTATAAAACGCTGGGTGCCTGATGATGCAATGCCTGCAGAGTTATGGATAGAGCTTATTCCATACCGTGAAACACGCGACTACGTAAAAAATGTATTTGCGTATAGGCAGGTATACCATACTCGCATGGGCCGAGAGGGTAATATATTAGCTCCTATACTGGAAATGAAAATAGGCGGGTAGTAAACATAAGTTTAAATTAGGGGGATAGTGCTTACTGTGAGCCATCCCCCTTTTTTGAGCGTAATAGCTATAAGTGGTAGACTCAGCACACGTTAAATTTAACAGATGGATTAACAATGGATAAATTAGCCGTTTTATACGCAGAACATATTGCAACACTGCAGCAGCGTACTCGTACAATTTGCGAAAGCGAAGGGTTAGAAGGATTAGTTATTCACTCAGGCCAAGCAAAGCGCCAATTTTTAGACGACATGTATTACCCGTTTAAAGTTAATCCTCACTTTAAAGCCTGGTTACCTGTTATTGATAACCCGCATTGCTGGATTGTTGTTAATGGTAGCGATAAACCTAAGCTTATTTTTTATCGTCCTGTTGATTTTTGGCATAAAGTACCCGACGAGCCACGTGATTTTTGGGCTGAGTATTTTGATATAGAACTATTGTTACAACCCGATCAGGTTGAAAAGCTGCTCCCTTATGATAAAGCAAAATACGCGTATATGGGCGAATACATAGAAGTAGCTCAAGCACTTGGCTTTAGCATAATGAACCCAGAGCCCGTGCTTAACTATTTACACTTTAACCGTGCTTACAAAACACAATATGAACTCGAATGTTTACGTAATGCTAACCGCATAGCCGTTGACGGCCACAAAGCTGCGCGCGACACTTTTTTTAATGGTGGCAGTGAGTTTGATATTCAGCACGCTTACCTAATGGCAACACGCCAAAGCGAAAACGAAATGCCGTATGGCAATATAGTGGCGCTTAACGAAAACTGCGCTATTTTGCATTACACCCATTTTGAGTCAAATGCACCGCAAACACATAACTCATTTTTAATTGATGCTGGCGCAAACTTTAACGGTTATGCTGCAGATATAACGCGCACTTATGACTTTAAAAAGCAGGGTGAATTTGCTGAGTTAGTTACAGCAATGACCGCAATACAGGTTGAGTTAGGTAAAGGTTTAAAACCTGGCATGTTATACGGTGATTTACACGTTGAGTGCCATAACCGCATAGCGCAAATTCTTAGCGACTTTAATATAGTTAACTTACCGGCTGCAGATATAGTTGAGCGTAAAATCACGTCTACTTTCTTCCCACATGGTTTAGGGCATCACCTTGGTTTACAAGTGCATGATGTAGGCGGTTTTATGAGTGACGACAAAGGTACTCATCAAGCATCACCAGACGGGCACCCATTTTTACGTTGTACCCGTATGATAGAGAAAAACCAGGTATTTACTATCGAACCAGGTTTATATTTTATTGATTCGTTGTTAGGTGATTTAGCACAAACGGATAACAAGCAATACATTAATTGGAATAAGGTTGAAGAATTTAAACCTTATGGTGGTATTCGTATTGAAGATAACATTATTGTGCACGAAGATAGTTTAGAAAATATGACGCGTGACTTACACTTAGATTAAGTGAGCAGTTTGCGATAGAAGGGGCCTGATGGCCCCATTTTTTTGGTTAAGTAAAATATGTCAGAATATAAATACCCAGCCGAGGGTGTGTTTCATCAAGAAGAAATAAAAAAAAGCACGTTTATTGTGCATATTGCACACACCCCAGATTTAGTCGCAGCTAAAGCGTTTATTAAAAGTATTGAAGATAAGTACAGCGATGCTCGGCATAATTGTTGGGCCCATGTGGCAGGTAACCCCGGTGGCAGCCATGTGTATGGTTTTTCAGACGATGGTGAGCCAAATGGTACGGCCGGTAAACCAATGTTAAATGCGCTTGTGGGATCTGGGCTAGGTGAAGTTACAGCCGTGGTAACTCGTTATTTTGGAGGGATTAAACTTGGAACTGGCGGTTTAGTGCGAGCATATGGCGGATCGTTAAATAATGCATTAGCAAAATTAAATACCGTACTTAAAGTGCCAAGCGTTGAGCTACTGGGCAGCAGCGAATACAGTATGCAGGGTGCAATTGAGCAGCTACTTAAAACACACTACCAAGTGCTCAACATTGAAAAGCAATTTACTGCTAACATTAACTGGGTGATCACCATTGATAGCCGCCAAGCACAGCAAGCAATTAAAGATATTTTTGATTTAAGTCACGGCGCAGTTGAGTTAACTATTAAAGAGTAATAACCTACACAAGTTGCATATAATGCATATTCATTCTATTTAACCAGGTTAATGCAGTTGAGCCTGAATTTACTAATAATAAAAGCGATTAGCTAAATGCAATTTCGTACCATCATAAAAATTCTTGGCCAACTTGTTGCGCTGTTTAGCATTACCATGGTGCCACCTGCTGTGGTGTCTTTAATTTATAAAGATGGTGGCGGTGTCCCTTTTGTTTTAGCGTTTATTTTCAGTATTATTATTGGCTTAATAGCGTATTACCCAAACCGACATGAAAACGGGGATTTAAAAGCACGCGAAGGCTTTTTAATTGTGGTATTGTTTTGGTTGGTACTGGGGGCATTCGCATCCTTGCCTCTTATCTTTTTACAAGAACCTAATTTATCCCTTGCTGATGCTGTGTTTGAAGCCTTTTCGGGTTTAACAACCACGGGGGCTACAGTTTTGACAGGGATTGAGTATTTACCTAAGTCGGTACTGTTTTACCGCCAGCAATTACAGTGGTTTGGCGGTATGGGGATCATTGTATTAGCCGTTGCAATACTGCCCATGCTAGGTGTTGGTGGTATGCAGTTGTACCGTGCTGAAATACCCGGCCCGGTAAAAGACTCAAAAATGACCCCTCGCATAGCCGATACCGCAAAGCACCTTTGGTATATTTATGTGTCGTTAACCATTGCCTGTATGTTGGCTTATTGGGCGGCAGGTATGGACTGGTTTGATGCAATTTGTCATGCGTTTTCTACCGTCGCCATTGGCGGGTTTTCGACTTACGATGCTTCTATGGGTCACTTTGATAGCCCGGTTATTAACTTTATTTGTGTCTTCTTTTTAATCATCGCTGCTATTAACTTCTCCTTGCACTACGCTGCGGTGGCAAGCCGAAATGTACAAGTGTACATTCGCGACCCCGAGTTTAAAGTGTTTTTATGTATTCAATTAGCGCTGGTGGTTATTTGTTTTGCGGTTTTGTCCTCAAATGAGATCTACGCTAATGGTGATGAAACGCTCGACCAAGCATTATTTCAAGCGGTATCAATGAGTACAACGGCCGGTTTTGCTACTGATAACTTTTCGACGTGGCCACTGTTTTTACCTATTTTATTAATATTTTCGAGCTTTATAGGCGGCTGTGCAGGCTCTACCGGGGGCGGTATGAAAGTGGTGCGCGTGTTTTTACTCTACCTGCAAGGCGTGCGTGAACTTAACCGTTTGGTACATCCTCGTGCTATTTATTCAATTAAGCTTGGTCGTAAAGCATTGCCTGATAAGGTTGTAGAAGCAGTGTGGGGGTTTTTCTCTGCTTATGCTCTGGTGTTTATTATTATTATGCTGGCGCTGATGGGAACGGGAATGGATAATATTACAGCGTTTTCGGCTACGGCGGCGTGTTTAAATAACTTAGGTCCAGGCTTGGGTGATGTTGCCTCGCATTATGGTGCAATTACCGATGGCGCTAAATGGTTGCTGACGATTGCAATGGTATTTGGCCGACTAGAAATTTTTACTTTGCTTGTGTTATTTACGCCTACGTTTTGGCGCGGATAAAACACAACGTTTTACTACTATGTTTATGGAATGGATATGCCAGCAACACATGCAGATAAATTAAATAATATACCGGTTGGCAGTTTAGTTGACTTAGAAATATTAACACCTACCAGCAGTAAGCGCGTGAAAACAGAAATGGTCGGCTTGCTTGAGGAAAAGTTTATTATTTTAAATTTTCCAACAGCTAAACGTTTACCGGGCGCAAATGACTACTTACGAGATGGTGTTACTGTGGTTGTAAGAGCATTAATAGAAGGTGACGATGGACAAATAATTGCTTTTAGACAGCAAATTAAATCTATTGCATCACATCCCGTTAGGCTGATTTTTATTAACTACCCTAAGCAAGTTCAGCTATTTAGTTTACGTTCGCAAACACGTATTCCAACCTTATTACCTGCAAAACTTAAACTCAGTGATGACAAGGTACTTGATGGTGTTATTAAAGATATCTCACTAACCGGTGCTATGTTCGATATAAAAACTGACGCTGATCTAGAAAGCATTAAAGACTCTCAATGCACAGTTGTATTAGGGAGTAATGGTAAAGACTTTGAAGGCGAAGTGTGCAGTGTAAAAGATCATAATACAGGCGTGCGTTGTGGGATTAAGTTATTAGCCAGTAAAGAAGAAATGAAAGCTTTTATGAAAGAGCACTTTATTGACCCCGCAATGATAGAACTCGATGCCGATTAGCTTTAATGTCGCTATTTTGCAACAAAATAGCGACTTTTTACTTTATGAACGAAAATAAGTTACCAGTCTTTAAAGTTATTATTTTACTCAATAAAAACAAAGGCATAACTTTCAAGTTTTTTATGATTTATTTTCTTTTTACACCTCGTTCAGTTTAAAACTTACCTGCTCAATACCTAACACCCTCTCAATTATTTAAGTTATCTGGCTTTGTGGTTTTTTGTATGAAACCTAACTAACTGATTTTTAATAACTTACAAATTTTAACTAAACCTGCGTTGCTAAATAGCTACAAAAATAATGCATAAATTTGCATGGTTTTCAGTATTCAATGTTTAAGCTATTGAAAAATAACACTTATTAAATATTGGCATTTAAGTTGTAATAGTCTGGTTGTACTAATCGAAAAACGTGATTAACAGTAAGTACCAATCACTCACATACAATTTGAAGGATACATACTATGAAACGCATAAATAAAACATTAGCACTTATCGCACTTGCTTCTTCGTCAGCCGCTTTTGCAGGCTCTGACTTTAATACACTCGATGTAGACGGCAATGGCGCAATTAGCCAAGCTGAGGCATCGGTTGATGCAAAATTAATGAGCATGTTTTCAGAGCTCGATACTGACCAAAACGGTGAGTTATCAAAAGAAGAGTTTTCAAAAGCTTAATTAAATAACAAGCATCCTGAGTTGCCAAAGACAACCTAAGTAGGCAAGGGAGCCTTCGAAAAAGGATAACAAGGAAGTGAAGCTATTTTACGAGTTAATTAGGTTATTTTTAAAATAAAATTTTGAAGGATTAAGTCATGAAACATTTAAACAAAGCATTAGCACTTATTGCATTAGCGTCTTCTTCAGCAGCATTTGCAGCATCAGATTTTGACAGTTTAGATACCGACGGCAGTGGAACAATTAGCCCAAGCGAAGCGGCAATAGACACTGATTTAATGGCTGAGTTTACAGAACTAGATACAGATGGCAATGGTGAACTTTCTAAAGACGAGTTTGCAAAATTTTAAAGTTAAGCGGTATTGTTTTAGCTATTTTTCACAGACAGGGAACTTAGAAAAGGACTTCCCATTTTACTAGGAACATTATTATGAAAACATTAAATACAACACTTGCAGTTTTAGTTTTAGCATCTTCTTCAGCAGCTTATGCAGCCGTAGACTTTGCATCGTTTGATAGCAATAGCGATGGTGTAATTAGCATGGAAGAGGCAAAAGTAAATTCACAGCTAGTAAAAATTTTTAAAGATTTAGACACAGATGGAAATGGTGAGCTTTCTAAAGACGAGTTTGCAAAAGTACAGTAATATCAATATACCCCAATCATACTCCACTAAAGCCGCCATATTCAGCGGCTTTTTTGTGTCTGACGCGTTATAAAAATATAGCGCTTACTTGGAAGAGTTTTTCTACCACGTTGATATGCTTTTTATCAATTAAAAACATGATTACGTGATCGCCCGACATAATAATGGTGTCGTCGTGGGCAATGAGTACATCGTCGTTACGCACAATGGCACCAATCGTTGTTCCGGCAGGTAGTTTTATATCGGCAATTGCGCGGCCAACTACTTTAGAGGTGTTTTCATCACCATGGGCAACTGCTTCAATAGCCTCTGCAGCTCCTTTACGCAGCGAGTACACGTTAACAATATCACCGCGACGTACGTGGGTTAACAATGCAGAAATTGTTGCCTGTTGCGGTGATATAGCAATATCTATTTCGCCACCTTGTACCAAGTCTACATACGCACCACGTTGAATAAGCACCATGGTTTTTTGCGCGCCCATGCGTTTTGCAAGCATGGCCGACATAATGTTTGCTTCATCGTCGTTGGTAACGGCAATAAATACATCCACTTGTTCAATATGTTCTTCAGAGAGGAGTTCTTGATCGGAAGCGTCGCCACAAAAAACAACCGTGTTATCGAGCATTTCTGAAAGCTGTTCAGCACGCTCTTTACTGCGTTCTATTAATTTTACGGTGTGATTTTTTTCAAGAGAGCGAGCAAGGCCAGCTCCGATGTTGCCACCACCGGCTATCATGATTTTTTTGTATGAACGTTCAAGTTTTTGTAGTTCGTTCATTACGGCGCGTATATGTTTTGTTGCCGCGATAAAAAATACTTCATCGTCGGCTTCAATAACGGTTGTACCCAGCGGCTTAATGGCTTTGCCTTGACGATAAATAGCCGCAACACGAGTTTCTACATTAGGTATATGCTCTTTTAATGCAGATAAAGCATAGCCTACTAATAAACCTCCGTAATAGGCTTTTACTGCAACTAGCGAGAGCATACCATCGGCAAATTGCAAGACTTGTAATGCACCAGGGTAGTCAATTAAGCGGCGAATATACTTAGTGACTAACGCTTCTGGAGCTATGTAATGATCGATTGGTAAATCATCGTTTTGGAAAAGCTTTTCACGGTATTTTAAATACTGCTCAGAGCGAATTCGAGCAATTTTAGTGGGTGTATTAAAAATACTATACGCCACTTGGCATGCCACCATGTTTACTTCATCTGAGCTGGTTACCGCAATAATCATATCGGCATCGTCTGCGCCGGCGCGGCGCAATACATCAGGGTGAGCACTGTGGCCCATTACACCTTGAAGGTCGTACTTATCTTGCAGCTCGCGTATACGGTTACCGTCAATATCTACTACGGTAATTTCGTTTTGTTCGCCTACTAAGTTTTCAGCTAGCGTGGCGCCAACCTGTCCAGCACCGAGTATGATTATTTTCATTATTTACCAGTGTATTAAGTAGTAATAAAAAGCCATTTTTAAATTTAAAAATGGCTTGTTGTACGCGTTCTTAAGCCTTAATTAACTCGGCTTTTTAACCATTTTAGCGTAATAAAAACCATCACTTTCGCCCGGAAGTAGTTGTAACCCCGGTGTAGTGAGGGTGTCTTTATCATGAAGTGGAATATGTTCTACATCATCGTTATTAGCTAAAAATTTAGCAACTTGTTGTTGGTTTTCTTTTGGAAGAACCGAACATGTGGCATATACCAATGTACCACCGGGCTTCAGTAGAGGCCAAATGCTATTGAGTATATCGCCTTGTAGTGCAGCTAAGTCTTCAATGTCAGATGCACGACGCAACCATTTTATGTCTGGGTGACGACGAATAACGCCTGTTGCTGAACAAGGCACATCTAATAAAATACGATCAAATTGTTCATCGTCCCACCATGTGTGCGGTTGCGATGCATCGCCACATTGTAGGTCAGCACCTAAACCAATACGGGTCAAGTTTTGCTTTACGCGTTCAAGGCGAGTGGCATCGCTATCAAGTGCAAGTACGTCGGCGTCGGCAAGCTCTAAAATATGGCATGTTTTGCCACCTGGGGCTGCACAGGCGTCTAATATAACGTCGTCATTTTTTGGCTCTAGGAAGCGAGCGGCTAATTGCGCTGCTGCATCTTGCACTGAACAAGCACCGGTATCAAACTCAGGAAGTGAAAAAACATCACGCGGCTTGGCAAGTTTAATCCCATCTACAAAGTCTGGGTTTAATGTATGCTCTATATCATTTGCCGTTAGCATATCACTGTATTCTTGCGTGCTAAATTGTGATTGGTTTACACGTAACCACATTGGCGCTTGCTGCTGGTTTTCTTCAAGTATGGCTTCCCAGTTTCCAGGGTAGGCTTCTTTTACTTGTTTAATAAACCAATTAGGGTGGTTGTATAAACACACTGGAATCAGCTTTGCTTTTTCTTCAAGCTCCGCTTGTTGGCGTTGAAAGCTACGTAAAATAGCATTTATTAACCCTTTTAAGCCAAGTGCGCGCATTTGACCTAACGCATTTACGGTCTCGCTAATCGCTGCATGCGGTGGAACGCGCATGTGTTGTAGCTGATAAATACCCACATAGAGTAAAAATTGAAAAATTCTGCGTTTACCTTTTAGTGGACTTTCTACTAAATGTTGGCAGTAGTTTTCAAGGCTAGGTAAGTAGCGTAATACGCCATAACAAATTTGCTGTAACAGTGCTTTGTCTTTTGGGGGTAAACCTTGGCTTGCAAACGGTAATTCTTGATTAAGCGAAGCGCCTTTATCAACCACGTTATATAAAGTCTCAGCGGCCAGCGCTCGTACGTTTTGCACTTTATTCATTATTTTCGCCTAATAGTGTGCCAGGGCTAACCCAGTCACTGCGACCATTTAAAAAGTCGCTAATTGCCATTGGTTTTTTACCTTGCGGTTGCAACTGAGTAATACTTAAAGCATGCTCACCACAGGCAACAACAACACCGTTTTTATCACTTGTTAAAACTTCGCCCGGCTTGCCCGCTTGATCAACTACCTTCGCTTGGTATATTTTTACGGTTTGTTCACCCATTTGGGTAAAACACACTGGCCAAGGGTTAAAAGAGCGAATATTACGTTCTATTTGCACGGCGCTCATAGACCAATCAATATTTGCTTCTTCTTTAGAGAGCTTTTTGGCGTAGTTAGCCAGTTCATCATTTTGAGTTTCAGCTGTCAGCTCACCATTAGCTAGCTTATTAACGGTGTCAATTAATGCACTTGGACCTAACGCTGCTAGTTTGTTATATAAACTGGCACTGGTTTCTGTATCACTAATAGGGCAGCGGCTAATATGCAGCATGTCGCCAGTATCTAAGCCTTCATCCATTTGCATTATGGTTACGCCTGTTTCCTCATCACCCGCCCAAATTGCGCGTTGAATAGGTGCAGCACCACGCCAGCGAGGTAATATAGAGCCATGCACATTTAAGCAGCCTAAGCGTGGCGTATCTAAAATAGCTTTAGGTAAAATTAAGCCGTAAGCCACAACAATCATTATGTCGGCGTTTAATGCGGTGAGCTCTGCAAGTGCTTCATCATTTTTTAATGACTGAGGCTGAAAAACCGGTAAGTCATTTTCAATCGCCAGGGCTTTAACTTCGCTCGCTTTTAATTTTTTACCGCGACCTGCAGGGCGATCTGGTTGGCTATATACGCCCACAATTTCATGTTCGCTATTTATTAGCGCTTGTAAATGGCGTGCGGCAAAATCCGGCGTACCGGCAAATATTATGCGTAATGGTTGGATCACTGAGTTTTCCTAAGGTACTGATTACTGTGCTGCAAACTTGGCTTCTTTTTCAAGCTTTTTACGGATACGTTGGCGCTTTAATGGAGATAAGTAATCAATAAATAGCTTGCCTTGTAGGTGGTCTAGTTCGTGTTGAATACAAATAGCTAATAGCTCATCTGCGTCTAACACAAACTCTTCACCGTTTTCGTTTAGTGCAGCCACTGTGACTGTTTCAGCTCGGTCTACTTTTGCGTACGAGTTAGGTACTGATAAACAGCCTTCTTCGCTAATCGTTGACCCATCTTTTTTAATAATTTGCGGGTTAATTAATACCAGCGGTTCGTCACGCTCTTCAGATACATCAATAACCACAATACGCTGGTGGATATTTACTTGCGTTGCGGCTAAACCAATGCCATTTTCGTCGTACATGGTTTCGAGCATGTCTTTTACAATTTGGCGAACTTGGTCGTCAACGTCTGCAACATCTTTTGCTATTGTACGTAAACGCTCATCTGGAAATCTTAAAACTTCTAACCTAGCCATTAGTTACCTTTTTCACTTGTGCTTAATTTAGGGTATTGTATGCTCTTATTTTAGCCATTCACGTTCACCTTTAACAGGTTTTGAGCAATAATAATGAAAAAACAATACAAGGAAGCTCAATGAAATTTCCGTTAGTTGCAATCATACTGGCACTAAGCACCTCTTTTGGGGCGATTGCTGACGTGCTAAAAATAAAAAAAGATGCACCAAAACAGTATGTTGTAAAAAAAGGTGATACGTTGTGGGATATATCTGGCATTTATTTAGATGAGCCATGGTTGTGGCCAGAACTATGGCAAATGAACCCGCAAATTGATAACCCTCACCTAATTTATCCGGGTGATGCATTGGCACTTATATACGATGCAGACGGAAATCCACGTTTAGTTATTAATAAAGCGTATCGAAAGCTGTCTCCTCAAGGACGTATTACGCCAAAAGGGTTAAATGCAATTACCACTTTACCTTTGCAAATGATTAAACCTTACTTAAGTTACGAGCAAGCGATTAACAGCGACGATATAAAAAATATGCCGTATGTGTTAGGTGCTAACGAAAACACAAAAACACAAACTTTGGGCCATATTTTATATGTTAAAGGTGATCTTAAAGTACATGGCGCCTATGCGATTTACAACGAGGGTGAACCCTATGTTGATTTAAACACGGGCGAAGTATTAGCAACGCGTGCATCTTACGTTGGCATGGCGCGAGCGTTTAGAAGTGGCGATGAAAGTAACGGTGTGCCGTCGTCATTACGAGTCGAATCAGTAAAACGAGAAATTAAACAAGGTGACTTTTTAATGCCAGCAATGGAAGGACAGCTATTGCCTGCGTATTTTGATATTCACCGCCCAAAAGAGCCCGTTGAAGGGCAAGTCATAGCATCACCTCGTCAAGTAAGAGAGTTCAGCACAATGGATGTTGTAGTGCTAAACTTAGGCCGCGAGCAAAATATTGAACCAGGCCATGTTTTAGATTTAGAGCGTGAATCACCTACGGTTATTGATGGCCCTCGTGGTCCTCGTTATCCAGAAGATTCAAGTAAATTTGAAAAACTGTTATCTGATGCAAGTCAGTTATTTAGTGATAAAGCTGACGAAGATAATACAACATGGAAAATGCCTAAAGAAAAAGTAGGCGAGTTAATTGTATTCAAAGTGTATGACAAAGTAAGTTATGCATTAATAACAAAAAACCAGCACCCAATTCGCGTTGGAGATATTGCAGTTATTCATTAAGAAGTAGCGAGTCGGTGCTCTAGGAGAGAGCATGGATCAGTCATCAGGCAAGTTAGCTCACTGGCTTGCCTTTTATATGTGTAAGGGATTAGGTACAAAAACCTTATTGGCCCTATCTAAACACCACCCACTTGAGTCATTGTTTGACTTACCCCACGCTAAATTACTCGAGTTAGGCTTAACCGCTAACCAGGCCAGTAATTTACTCAGTACAGACTGGCTGCAAGTACAGCATTATGAGGAGCGTATTGCGCAGCATTGTATAGAGGTAATTTGTTTTTTTGATGCACGTTACCCTGATTCATTAAAGCAGATAGCTAGCGCACCCTTATTACTTTTTTGTAAGGGCGATGTGTCTTTACTTTCTAGCTCGCAAATAGCCATTGTTGGGAGCCGTAACGCCACCCCAACAGGGCTTGAAATAGCATCAGAGTTTGCATACGAATTAACGAATGCAGGTATTACCATTACATCGGGCATGGCCAGAGGAATAGACGGTGCTGCGCACAAAGGTGCACTAGCTGGATCTGGTAAAACCATTGCAGTATTAGGCACGGGCGTTGATATTTATTATCCTAAACGTCATAAACTGTTAACCGAACAAGTGCTCAATAGTGGTTTATTAATCAGTGAATTTTTACCCGGTACTGCCGCTAACGCGCATAACTTTCCTCGTCGAAATAGAATTATTTCGGGCTTATCTTTAGGTGTTTTAATTGTTGAAGCTGAAATTAAAAGCGGCTCATTAATTACGGTGCGTTATGCGCTTGAACAAAATAAAGAGGTGTTTGCAGTGCCGGGCTCTATTAAAAACCCGCTTGCACAAGCCAGCCATTTTTTAATTAAGCAAGGGGCTAAACTTGTTGAAAATGTGACAGATATTTTAGATGAAGTGAGCTTTTCTTATCAAAGCGGTCTATATAGTAAAGAAGAGACGCTGCAGCAAAGTAGTGATTGCGAAGTTTTAAATAGCATTGGCTTTGAGGTAGCAACCGTTGACGATATTGTACGCCGAGTTCAGTGGCCAATAGATAAGGTATTGGCAAGATTGCTTGATTTAGAGTTAGACGATCAGATTGAACGTATTTTAGATGGTTATATTAGGCTAAGCGCAGGAAGGTAGCATGTTCGATATACTTATGTATCTATTTGAAAATTATATTCATAGCGAAGCTGATATTTTTGCTGAACAAAATGAGCTAACTGATGAGTTAATGCGAGCCGGATTTAATAAACCAGAAATTTTTAAAGCGCTCAATTGGCTAGAGCAATTAGCTGATTTACAACATAGCGATGAATCCCCATATTTAATTGCCAACCCAGGGCATGCTATTCGTATTTTTACTCAAAGCGAATGCGCTATGCTTAATGTTGAGTGTCGTGGTTTTTTAATGTTTGTTGAGCAGATTGGCGTTATAAACAGTATTACTCGTGAAATGGTCATGGATAAACTCGCCGCGCTTGATAAACCAAGCATTAACCTAGACGATTTAAAGTGGTTAGTGCTTATGGTGCTGTTTAATGTACCTGGCTCCGAAGAAGCCTATGGGCAAATGGAAGACTTAATTTTTGATGAGCCCACTGAATTGTTGCATTAATGCCTTATTAATTTATTACTCATTACGTAAATTACTTAAAGCTAAGCGTTCACCATAGCTTGTATCTTTAAGTGGTTTGGGTATATTAGGCGAAAATTCACTTATCTCTTAGGAACACTATGAGTAAAATCGATCATTCGCTTTTCTCGGCGAATAAACACGCCTTAGAAAAAGAATACGAAGTATGCCCACAGTGTGGCTCAGAGTTAGTGATGCGCAATAGCAAGTCAGGCCCTTTTTTGGGATGTGCAAGCTACCCTCAATGTGATTTCATTAGGCCATTAGTGCACCACGAAAGTAACGAAATAAAAATACTTGAAGATTCAGCGTGCCCTCAGTGCAGCAAACCGCTGGTGGTTAAAAACGGACGTTACGGTATGTTTATTGGGTGTACGGGGTACCCTGACTGTCACTACATTGCAAACGACAACGAGCAAAAGGAACAAGAGGTTACACTACCTTCATGTCCTAAATGTAAAAAAGGTCACTTAGTTGCGCGGAGTAACAAGTTCGGTAAAGTGTTTTACTCATGCGACAGCTACCCAAGTTGTAAATACACACTCAATAATAAACCTGTAGAGCAACCTTGCCCTAAATGTAATTGGCCCATCGTCATAGAAAGACAAATGGCAAATGGTACACTACTACAATGCCCACAAAAAAGTTGCATGCATAAGCTTGCTAAACCTCAATAACATTTAATTATTTTTGGAGACTACTTTGTCAGAACTTTCAAATATGCCTTCGGCACTCTCTTGCTTAAATCAAGGCGATGTCATTGTTTATCCAACAGAGGCTGTGTTTGGTTTGGGTTGTGATCCAGATAATCAGCACGCTGTTGAGAAGTTACTGGCAATTAAACAGCGTCCCGTTGAAAAAGGCCTTATTTTAATTGCAGACAACTATGGACAATTACTAAAGTATGTTGACGACGCCAAAATACCCATGGACAAACGTGCAGATATATTCTCTAGTTGGCCGGCTGCTATAACTTTGGTTATGCCAGCAGCAAAAGGTACACCAAAATGGCTAACAGGGCAGTTTGATACAATTGCAGTAAGAGTAACAAGTCACCCAACAGTTAAACGCTTATGCCAAGAATTTGGAAAGCCACTGGTATCAACGAGTGCAAATTTAACAGGCCAAGAAACAGTAATAAGTATTGAGCAGGCAAAAGAGCAATTTGCTGATCAAGTTGGTTTTTATGTTGACGAGCCATTAGGTGGCAACACACAACCCAGCACAATAAAAGATGCCATGACCGGTAAAGTATTTAGAGGGTAATATGCAAAGCGAATTATTAGAACAAGTAAAAACCTACTTTATGGCTTTACAGGATACGATTTGCCAGGGGCTAGAAGCTGCTGATGGAAGCGCTAAATTTGTTGAAGATAGCTGGCAAAGAGCTGAAGGCGGTGGCGGGCGTACTCGCGTTACCACCAATGGCACTATCATAGAACAAGGTGGGGTTAATTACTCTCATGTATTTGGAGCCTCAATGCCAGGCTCTGCAACCGCCCATAGGCCAGAGCTTGCAGGACGAAGCTTTCATGCATGTGGGGTATCACTTGTTATTCACCCAAAAAATCCGCATGTGCCAACAAGTCATGCCAACGTACGATTTTTTATAGCCGAAAAAGAGGGCGAAGAGCCTATTTGGTGGTTTGGCGGCGGATTTGATTTAACCCCTTTTTACCCGGTATTTGAAGATGTCCAGCATTGGCACCAAGTGGCACACGATATCTGTGCGCCGTTTGGTAGTGACGTTTATCCAAAATATAAAACATGGTGCGACGAGTATTTTTATTTAAAACACCGAGATGAAACACGAGGAGTAGGTGGTTTATTTTTTGATGATTTAAATGAATTAGGTTTTGAGCAAAGTTTTTCGTTTATGCAATCAGTCGGGAATGGCTTTTTAGACGCCTATATCCCAATTATTGAACGCCGTAAAAATGATAAATTTACCGAGCAACAGCGTGATTTTCAACTCTACCGTCGCGGCCGTTACGTTGAGTTTAATCTGGTTTGGGACAGAGGCACCTTGTTTGGCCTACAAAGTGGTGGGCGAACAGAGTCTATTTTAATGTCTATGCCACCACTGGCTCGCTGGGAGTATAACTTCACACCTGCTGAAAACAGCCTTGAAGCAAACCTATATCAGTATTACTTACGACCACAAGCTTGGCTTTCGAGTAAACCAGAAGAGTTGATAGCCCGAGAGTGGCAGATATAAACAATAAAAAAGACGCGAAAGCGTCTTTTTTATTGTTTATGATTAATGTTGGTTAATCATGTGGCTTGCTAGTTGGGCGAATGAGTTTTTAAGCCCTTCTCGAAGTAGCGGGTTATCTATTTCTATATCAAGGGTTTTGTTCATACAATACATCCACTGATCCCGTAAGTTTTGATCAATTAAAAATGGCATATGGCGTTTACGTAGCATGGGCTGTCCATGCTTTTGCTCAAAGAGGGCGGGGCCACCTAACCAACCGGATAAAAACTCGAAAAAGACTTGGCGAATCCTATCTAATGGTTGAGGATGCATATCATATAACGGTTTAGCGTATTCATCTGAGGCCATAATGTCGTAGAATCGTTCAGAAATAGCGCGTGCCCCTTTTTCTCGGCCAATTATTTCGTAAGGTGTTTTTTCAGGCGTAGGTGTTTGATCTACTTTTTCAGGCTTAGATTTAGAAAAAAGTCGTTTAATCATATTATTTATCATCGTTTATAGGCAGCACTTAGCTGCAAAGAGGTTGAGTTAAAATGGACAAATATGCGGTTTTTGGAAATCCAATTAAACATTCAAAATCCCCCGCGATACATAAACAATTTGCTATCTCACTAGGTGAGCAAATCGACTATCGCGCAATATTAGCACCTATCGACAGCTTTGAAAAAACAGTATCGACTTTTTTTGAGCAAGGGGGAAAAGGTGCAAACGTTACCATGCCATTTAAAGAACAAGCGTTTGCCATGGCCGATGAGTTAACGCCGCTTGCAAAAATAGTAGGAGCGGTTAATACACTCAAAAAAAGAGACGATGGTACATTATTAGGAGATAACACCGACGGTGTTGGTTTTGTAAATGACCTGCTTGCTAATAAAGTTGTGATTACAAATAAGCGTATTTTAATAATTGGTGCTGGTGGTGCGGCAAGGGGAGTAATATTACCATTGCTTGAACAAAAACCCGCAGAAATTATTGTTGTTAATCGTACCGCTCAAAAGGCAAAAGACTTAGCTCAGCTATTTGCTGAATACGGAAAAGTTTCAGGCTATGGGTTCGATGATTTACCAGTAAGCGATTACTCACTAATTGTAAACTCAACATCTAGCAGCATGAATAACGAATTGCCAGCTCTAGATAAAAAGCACTTAACATGCTGTGATGTTGCATACGATATTTTTTATTCACTGACAAACACTATTTTTATGAACTGGGTAGCAGGGCATAATAACAGCACTAAGCTTTTAGATGGCAGTGGTATGTTAGTAGGCCAAGCAGCACAAGCTTATTATGTTTGGCATAATAAAATGCCAGAAATCCTCCCTGTAGTTAAAGCGCTTAAACAAGGCTCACTAAAATGAACCAAGCTATACAATTTATAGATAGACTCGAATTTAGGGAGCCTGATCACCAGTTGGTATTTTTTGCTCAGGTGAATGGCATGCTAGTGGAATGTATTATTGCCGTAAGTACGCTTAAACTAACTGATGAAAGTCACGCTACAGAGTATTTTGAAAAATATCGTTTTGAATACGAAGAACGTGCCGAGCAACTAATAGAAGAAGAAAGTTATAACTCGGCAGGTCATATAGAAGTGGACTTAGTTAGCTTCAGCTAAATATTCATCTTTTAATTGGACATAGTTATCTGCCGATATTTTTAAAAAAGCGAGCTCCTGCTCAGTCAATGGACGGGCTTGCTTTGCTGGACTTCCTACATACAAATAGCCTGATTCCAAGCGCTTATTGGGTGGTACCAACGAGCCCCCACCAATAATAACATCGTCTTCTACAACTACGTTATCCATGACAATCGCACCCATACCCACGAGTATACGGTTACCAAGTACGCACCCATGTAGCATTACTTTGTGACCAACCGTTACATCGTCGCCTATTATAAGAGGGTAACCATCCGGGTTGCTTTTAGTTGCACGCGATAAATGTAATACACTGCCATCTTGAATATTAGTACGCTGACCAATACGAATATGGTTAACATCACCGCGAGCAGCAACTAAAGGCCACACACTGCTATTATCACCTAAAGTGATATCACCGACTAATACTGACGACTCGTCTATATAAACAGATTTATTAAATGAAGGAGTAATTCCTTTATAAGAACGTATTGCCATATATGCACCTTTAAATTAAAAATTATGAGTATTTAGTGTAACAGTAGCGCTTGATTCAGTGCCAGCAAAGCCTATATTGATTATAAAACTACCAGTTTTAAGTGCTTTCGCTCACATACTAACCGAACAGTGTGTTTTTTTAGTTTTTCTTTAAAAAAGTACTTGCGTAAAAATCTGTTCTCCCTATAATGCGACCCCACTGAGACGGCAGGCGCCAACGCATAGCGAGGCAAGAGTTAATCAGAGAGTTAAGTAAAACTTCAGTTTTAAATCATCGCAAGAAAGTTTAAAACAAAGTATTGACTCGAAAAATAAAGGGTGTATTATACGCATCCCTAGCGACAACGTCGCAACGTTCTTTAACAATATAAAGCAATCATCTGTGTGGGCACTCGTACAGG
>NZ_BAAJML010000014.1:0-60011 GCF_057547735.1 Pseudoalteromonas sp. NH0006-46
ATGAGGTTTGAGAGCGAACAGGCCGCCCTGTTTTTGGAACATAAATAGGATTTGTATCTACGTTGAGTGATTGACCACCTCGTGAGTAACGTTTTATTGTTACATTTAAGTAAATTTGGCTTTTTTGTTCAATATATAAGGGTAACCCGACTTCAATTACATACTGGTCCCAACTCCAAGCCACTTTTTTTATTGATAACTTAGGGCTAAAGAGTACAGAAGTGATAAATCGCATGTAAAGCTTGGGGTTTGTAAACGTTGTATAGTCGTTTTGGTTTGGTAAGATTATTTTTTTTGTTTGCTCATCAAAATTTATTTTTATCGATTTATCGTTTGAAAATATGCCGTATTTTGCCCATATTTCGGCATCAGTGATTGTTAAGTAACTCGCGACGAGCCCGGCTAAAATACTGCCAATTAAAAACGCCCAACCAAATGGTCCCATTGAAACAAATACAGCACCGTGTAAAGCACTGGCAATACCCAAACCGCCACCAATTAAACTGGCAAGCGCTGCGCCATGTTGCCCTTTTTTATTTAAATCGTACGCGTCCCAGATTAATAAGGCCGAGGTCAGAACTCCCCCCAAGCCAGCTGCAAACCTTAGTTTTGTAAATAAGACTGTCCCTTCTTTATAACGCATAAAGTCTTCAATTTTTTCTGCAGCATCAATATACATGGCTTTTGACATAGCAGTGCGATTATTAAAGTAAGCCTCGTATACTTGGGCAGATGAAATAATAACCGAAGAAATGGATGCTATATTTTTTGTTGCTTCATAAAAATCTCCTTTACCTTCAAAATTCTTTTTATATTCTTTGTAGGTATTAATAGTGCTGATTGAATCGAGTAAAAAGAAGGTCCCTGGGTTTGATTTTATCCAGTTGTCCATTAATTTAGCTGTTGATGGTAACCGCATTGCCGTTCTTTTTATGGGATTTAAATTGTTGTAATGCGCTGCCAACATCGAATTTGATACATGCTCTGTAGGTAGCGTTAAAACATCAAGCGTGAGAGTTGATAAGTCTTTAGCAAAGTTTTTTGTATCCAACCCCTTTTGTATAAAAGCTGCAGCGTGTTTAGAGGCTTGTACACCAATTACTTTTCCTGTTTTACTGTCCGTGATGGTCACTGTGCCATGAGCACCTTTGTCGCCCGTGACTTCTCGCGGTACATTGCCAGAAATAATACTAATATCTTTAGCGCTTGGCTTTTTATTGTTATCTATCGCGTTAATTACTCTATCTAGTGCTTTACTTGCACGCCTGAGTTTAGGCTCTTTAAACAACGTGCTTTCGACTATATCAACACCAATAATTGTGTGCCCTTCAGGTACGTCATTAAAGTTATGAATTTTAATATTGCCGTAAGGCTCAATGCCTGATGCTTTTAAGCTTGCGCCAATCACTTTAATTTGAAGTTTCGACGCATTAGGGTTAGCCGCTGGGTCAAATGCGCGCTTCCAATATTTAATTAACTCGGTGAGTACTTTATCAGACGTTTTTAAAGCATGAGCTATTAGTATTTCTGTATTACCAAGGCTATGACCTGCTTGATCAATATTTGTAAAATACGTTTGCCATTTATCTGGGTCAAAGGTGCCGGGCTCTTGTGATTTATCAGGCGTGATACTGGCATATTGTGCATTGTTAAAATCTTGCCCATAAGCACTTTCTTTAGCGCTTAATTGTGTTCTAACAAAGCTTTGAGGGTCATTACATAAGTTTTTGGCAAGTGTTTGCCCGTCTTTTTCTGCTTCAGCTATGCGCTTTTTGAGTTCATTTTTTTTTGCACTATCTGTAATAGGTTTTATAAAAATAGGTAATTCAGCAGTACGTTCATTTGTTGCATTTAAATACTCATACAGTGTTTTTAAAGCAGCACCATAAGCATTTTGGCCTAGACAAGTTAAGTCACGCGATACAGCACTCCAGCTTGGTAACGTTGAAATATTATTATTGCTACATACTGTTTGTAGTGACTCTGTATCAAATTTATCTTGAAAAAAGCCTACAAGCTGTTTTCTACTATCTAAGTATGTTTCTAGGGCACTCAATCCGACTTTTGAAGTGAGCCACTTTTCGATCTCTTTTGCGTCAAGGTGCTTTGCTACATCGCGCAAAGAGCTAGCCTCTAAACTTCTGTCTTCGTGGATATCTTGATTTCCAACCGCTGGCCCTGCAAATTTAGATATTTTTTTATGAAGTTTTTCATTTAAATACAGTTGATAAGCAAGTAGTGCTGAATCGTAAAATGGCTTAGATTTTAACTTTTCATATTCAACTTGCATCACAACTTTAGCCATTTCCATTTGCATAAATAAACGATGTGCAATACCTAGCTTATCATGAAGGTATAAGGTTCCGTCAGCTGCTAAAAGAGCCGGCATGCCTTGCGTAAAATCAAGCAATGTGAGCCTTTGCGACCTGAAAGTAGCGGCTTTAGTTGTATCTTCACACTTTTGCATAAGTGGTTTAAGTGTTAAACGTTTATCACTTTCAAACATACCACCTAAAGTACAAATGTAGTCCCAAGACCATTGCACTCTCGTAAATGCGACCTCTACTTTTGTTTTACTTAGATTGTCACCGTTATATAAGCTTTTAGCTGCGCTTGGAATAATAATATTACTAACATTAGCGCCTGAATATTTACGCGTGTCTAAACTGTGTTCTTTTGCTAAATCAATTTCACTGTATCCGCTTAAGCCCAGTGCTGCATACTCGCGCCACAAAAAACCATCAACAAATATATATAAATATCCACATGCAGTATTCTCAGCAAAGTTATCAGGTTGTTCTATATATGTAGGCTCAGTTGCTTTGTTTTTATCAAGCGATGGTTCTGTAAATACGCGTGGTTTAATTGTCAGCTGTTTTGGAATTTGATCACTTGGTTTAGGGTTATTTTTTGTTTGAGTTTCTGCCTGACCAAACGGCACCATAAGCCCTGTTCCGCATTGGGTTGGGACTATTAGGTCAAGTGAACATTGAGAATCAACACTAGGAAGTTTTTCAACATAATTAATAGTTGTCATTTTATGCCTCACCTAATACTTTATTTGTGCTGTATCCGCCCTGTGACAATTTAAAAGTACCCTGTCCCAAAAACAAATCATTATTTTGCGCTTCAAGACTATAAACAGCCTCTGCTGGGTCTTCGCTTTCTGCGCCTAAATCCCTCACTTGCACACTTAATCCTCGTGGTGATGCGCCACCTGATTGTGCTAGCGGCATAGGTGGGGTGTTTTTAGCGTTTGATATCATTAAATCGCCTTGGCGCACTGCGGGTTTTCCTTCAATCAGCACATTAAATGAGCCTAATATAAACTCGGCTTTGCCGTCGTTTGTACCGCTTGCAATGCCTTTTTTATCGCCGGGTGAATCCCCGCTACTTTGCGAAAAGTAACTTTTTATATTACCCGCGCCATTGCCATTTATTTTTACTGAGCTTGCTACACTTGTAATATCGCTTGTTTGCGCTTTATTTGCGTAAGGAATGGGTATAACACTTGTGCCTACTGTGGTTAAACACACATCAACAGTGGTTAACTTTCCGCCGCTGTCTGTGTGTACTGCCGTTCGGCCGTTAATTAATACATTTTGCCCTGACACTGTGGCCACTTGCGCGGCTTGCGCCTGCGAATCTTTAATTAATTGCGCTTGAGTGCCGGCTTCCCAGCCTAGGTGGCTTGATACTAAATCTAAAAATGCTTGAGCATTGGTAATGGGTTTATTAACGTCCATATTGGTTTGCGACTCATTCCACGGCAATATGGGCTCGTTTTTTTGGCTATCCCATTGCGGGGGGGGAATTATGTAGTCGGGTATGAAGGTATTAACCATTTCACCGAGTGTTTTTTCGCGGTATTTGGGGCGGCCAATTTCGGCTAAAAATGCGGCGTCGCCGCTGGCTCGGTCTTCAAATATGGCTATGCCATTAGCTTTTCCTAACGCGCCATTACTTCGGGCGCTGTTATTTAACCCTAATAAAGTGGGGTTGTTGTGCCGCCATGTTACAGAGCCACCGCTACGTACATCGGCTGTGAGCGCGTCAATATCGTATTGCACAGTGCCTGTTTGTTTACCTGCCATTGCGTTAATGTAGGGCATTAAGTTTCACTCCTTGAAATTTTTATTAATTGATCACTGGGTGAATTAAATAATAAAAAAACATGCTGTAACCCTTTATTTAGTGGGTTATTTAAATAGCTATTTGCGAGGAAAAGCCCTGCTGGAGCGTTTGCAACCCCTTGATAGCCAATAGTATTATTTAAGTTGGCAAGCTCTATTAGTTCGTCTTCTGGGCTATACAATGCTTGTGTATTGGCAAACCATTTTTTTTGCCATGCTAACGAGTCTTTACCTGCAAATAGGTAAGTATTATTAACGCTAGCCTGTGCTTGGTTAAGCTGCTCGTTTAATTCACCACTATAAAATTGTGCGCTAAGGCCGCCTTGTAAATGAGTCAGTAATGCGTACCCACCTTCACCATTTATAATACCTGGCGGGCCGTTTAATACTTGTACCGCGTTATTTTTGGCCTGGTTGCTTACATATTGGTAGCTTACGCATGAGTCGAGTGCAATTATGAGCGTATCGGGCGCTATGCTTTTTAAATCAAGCGTTGTAGTTTGGTTAAAGTCGGGCACTTGCTGCAAAATCACGTCAGACAGTAGCTCAGCGAGTGTGTCGTTATCGATAACAGGGTTGCCTAGTTCGTCTTGAGGGAGTACAAACACAATTTGGCTAATGCGCGACGTTTGCCTAAGCCTCGGTATATCAATATGTTCGAGTAATTGGCTTAATAAAAGCAGGCATTTAGTTTGCCTGTCTAACTGAGCTAGTTCATCTATTTCGACCATTATGTAAGGAGCGTCTAAGCTTATGTCGCACCGTATTAGCGCTTTGCTTGGTTTAGAAAACAGCATTTGATTTGCAACCGCTGTATATAAGCTGCTGGCAACGGATCCCGTTGCATTTATGTGGCAAAGTACATCAAACGTCATTGTTGCTTTCCTTTTTTGCCACGATTACTTGGCTATTTTCTGCAACATTTATTGCATCAATATGCCCTCGCCATAGTAAAGAAAACTGCTGTGAGTCTGAGTCAATAACCAGTGTGTCGCAGTGCATGGCCAATGTATGCCTATTAAGTGTATTCACAATTTGTACTATGGGCTCTTCAAAGGGAAGGTTTACTCGCTGGTGCTGCCCATATTCTTGCAGTGGGTACAAACCCGATAGGGTGAAAGCCCAGCCTGGTGTAAATTTTTTATTTACCCGCTGATCTATCGGTGCGGTGTTATTAAAAAATTCGTTAAGCTGCGTTTTAAACGGGTAGTTACCCGCCATTAGGGCTTTTTGATCGATTTCTGGCATGAGCTCTATGCGCGGTGACCAATGCGATGGAATGGCCGAAAAACTGGCAACCGGTGTTGTATGGCTTGGCTTACGTAAAAGCGCTGTTGCATATTCAATACACGGTAATGGCTGCCCTACCGCGTGTTTATTTTTTAGTTTATAACCGCTGCCTAATGGGTTTTCTAGTAAGTAGTCGGTATCGTCATTGAGGTTTTTGCCACCAAATGCATGGCTGTAATCAACAGGCGTTGGTTTAATTATGAGTGGGTCGGTGGCAACGGGCCCTAACAATGAGCGTTTCCAACACCGCGTGCCTGTAACACGTAAACGTTTATTAAACAGGGGGGTTGTGTGTTCATAAAGGGCAAGCTCAACCTCTATTACGCGGGCTTGCTTTGCTTTTGGCGGATAGGCTGTAAAGTTGCCATACACTTCAAAGCCCGTTTTAAATGCAACCTGTTCGTTTACTTCACTGAGTGATGAGTTAGTAGGCTCGTTGTGATAGTCATCTGCTCCTATTATTTCGTCACCCGGATTGTTTGGTGTGACATTACCTTGCTCGTCAAATTCAAAGTTTTGCTTAACAAGCACGACTTTAGCCTGCGTGCGGTCGTGCAACCAGCCATCAAAAAAGCTAGCCTGCCAAGGAGAGAAGTTATTAAGCATTTGTAGTCTCCTTTACAATTTGCTGCCATTGATTAGCACTGAGTAACACATGATATAAAGCGCACGCTTGTTGGCGCTCATAATGTGTGGCCAAAACGCGTTGTACTACTGTTCCACCCAGGCCTTTTAGCTGCTGAGCAGCATTGCTGTTTGTAAAGCTTATGCCATTGAGTAACTGCTCTCCTGGGGTGAGCGCAAAAGCTTGCCTCGCGTGCTCTGCATCGTCTAGGTTTAAGCCACTGTGAGGGGTTGCGCTCGTATTTACTGCTGAGATTTTATCTGCTTTTGCAAGCTCACGATTGGTAATAGTTAGCCATGCAGCGTAGGCTGGCTTTTGGGTTACCCCTTGCGCCATTAAATTAATAAAAAGAGGCAGTGCCCGCTTATAAACAAAGTGGCTTAATACATATTCACATTGGTCTGGGTTGGCTTTACAAAATAAAAAACACGGCTCGTCCCAGCGGGGGTCGTTAGTAAAGCCTGCTAATGCAAGTAGCTTAGCTTTGTGTGAGTCATCACTCGTTTTTGCAAATACTTTAAATAACATGTCTGATACATGGTCAGCTTTAGTGCAATACGCATTAACTAAAGCCGCATACGCAATGTTAAAATTGGGGTGCAGCATGGCGCTGTTTTGCTCTGCCTCCCCCAACGACTGGGAAAAAAGTAAGGTAGTTATGCTTTTATCAAGGACTTCTTTTTCACTTATAAGACTATTGCGCAGTGCTTTGTTTTCACTTATTTGCCAAAAGCTTATTAAATACTTTAATAAGGTGTAGTAACCCAAATTTTCTGTCGACTTTAACTCGTCAAACGTTTCGTCGCTATTGCGATTGTGTTCAAAATTAAGCGTTTGTATAAGTAGGGTGTATATTTCGCGGTGATCTGTATTATCAAGCGCAAGCTTAATAAATTCATCAAGCGTTAGTGTGCTAACCTCAGAAAGGTTTTTGCCCGAAAAGTAATCTGTTGGCGCTTCAGTTTTTAAGTCACTTAATGTGTATAAGTGGTTAAGTAATTGGCTTTCAATCACGTTTAAACGCGCAAGCGAATACACCCCTTGCTGTTGCAATTTTTGTTTATGTTTTAGTAATGTGGTTAAACGTTGTTTGTGCTGTTTAACTTTAGTGACCTGTGCAAACATGGCGTTAGTTAAGCCTAATTGGCCAACCAGCCAAGGTTAGATCTTGCTCGCTGTTTGCCGTTATACCTTGCCCTTCGAGCACAATAGTACCGTCAGCAAATATTTCTATTAGGCCCTTAGCTGTTTGCAACGTTATGCTTTGCTGCGCTTCAATTGTGATATGCCCTTCGCTGTTTTTTATTAATGCAGCAGGAGCTTGGTCTTCACTTGCTAATACCGCCGTTACTACAAACCCTTGTGAGGTATGAGTGAGTAGTACGGTGTCGTTAATTTTACACGGTGTTATATGTGCAGCCTGCGCGATAATTTCATGGGCTACATTGTTAATCAAAACGGCTTTAACTTTTCCTAAACGGTCAACACGGCTCACTAACGCGAGTATTTGCTGATCATTAAAAATACTTTTAACTTGTGCACTCATTAAATTACTCCTTTAACTTAGTTATTACTAATTGCACTGCCTTTAATAGCTATATTAGTGGCGCTCAGCGTTATATTAGTGGCATCAATCGTTAAGTTACCCGCTGCATCTATTTCAATACTTGCTCCGCCTTGGCTTAATTGAATAGAGCCCTGACCATTGGCTTTTATAGTAATGTTATTGCCACTATTGAGCTCTAAATCGCCCTGTGGCGCTTGAAGTTCAAGGTTTCCGTCAACAGAGTAAACACTTACATCTTGCTGGGCTTGAACTTTAAGCTCTTGTGCTGCTTTTAATTCTAAACTGCCATCGGTTGCTTCAATGCGCGTATTAGCCGTCGACTTTAGGCTTAAGTCGGCTGCTGAGGTAACGGTAATATCACCTTCACGCGTTTGAATTTGCAGGTTGTTTTCAACGCGCGTAGTAAAGTTATTTGCCACGGTAAAATTAGCGTCATTTTCAGCTACAAATTGCAGGTTTTCTTTAGCCGAAATTTTTACGTCCCCATCAACCGATTTAAGCGTTGCTTGGTGTGCGCCGTTTGTTGCATCAAGCAGTAACTGGTTTTTGTTGTTTTTATTGGCAAGGCTTATTTTTTCTTCGCCTTTTTTGTCGTCCATTACAAAACTGTGACCTGCTTTGGTCACCAGTTTGTTTTCTGTTGGGTTTTGGCTTGTTACTGGGTTAGGCGCATTTTGATTATAAAGTGCCCCCAAAATAATGGGCCTGTCTAAGTCGCCATTTTCGCCACAAACGAGTACTTCTGTGCCCTGTGTTAACGGGAAATGCATACCATGGCCACTGCCCCCATACGGTTGCATTAATCGTGTTGAGCGGCTTTCTTGCCCTTCGCCATCTTGGTTAAAAGGCAGCTTTACAACGTAATTACCTTTGTCATCTATTTCTTGTTCAATTAATGCGTTAAAGGTTGCAAATACTCGTCTGGCGGGAATTAATGGGGCTTTGTACACTTGGTCAACACTAATTAAGTACGCTTGGTTTTTATACGTTAGGCCTTTAACATTAGAGCCATATTCAACGACTGCATTTTGGCTGCCTTTATGCTCTACACGTGTTACTAAGTATTGCCCGTCGTGCTCTGGGTGGTCATAAATATTTAAGCGCATGCCAGGGCGTAAAGCTCTGCAATCGGTATCGACTATTATTTGCTCTCGTTGGCAATCAAACGCCTGCTGCCTAATAGTTGCAAGTGTTTGCCCATCTCCCGATTGTGCATAGTTGTCGCCATAATGGCTGTCTTCACCAAACCCGGTTACCGATGCACTAGTATTTTGTGATACTTGTAAATTTCCTGGTGCTTGGTAGTTGTAGTCGTTTAAGTGTGTACTTTGTGGAAACAATTGAGCTTGCCTGCTTATTGCAAATATTGATTCACTTGTTCTAACTTGCCCCGAAGGCGGAATATAACTTAAATTAACCTCATCAAACTTTTGTGCAATATCTTTAGAGTCATTACATATATGCAGCGTACAGTCACCGCCTGTTTGCTCAACAAAGCTATACACAAAGCCGTATTTACGCATTAACCGGGTTACAAACTCGTAATCTGTTTCGTTGTATTGAACGGTCATATCAAGCGAACTAGAGCTTGCTTGAACACTTAATTTTTGAGTAGGAAACCCTGCTTTTTTAAACACACTACTAATTATTTTTCCTGCATCCATGGCAGTAAATACACGGTTAGAGTGCTGATGCTTAAGAAGCGTTAAATGGGAGTTCATGACCAAGGTATAATGATACCCCTGATGACTTTGACCATGTGCTATAAACCCGCTAATTAACCCTGATATAGTGCGGTCAGTCATTGACCACACCATAGAAAGCGAAACGTCTTTTCCTATTAACATATCAGACGTTAAATGCTCTGGGCTCAAAACTTGGATTTTAAATTCATAGTCTTCACATAAACGATCGTTTTTAGACTCAAAGTCGGTTACATACACCATGCCGTCGGGCATGCCTTGTATTGCAACACTAAAATGACTTGAGCTGGCTTTTAATTCGTTAAATACGTCCATGAATCCCATTTTTTTGTCCTTTTATTTACGCATTATCGGCAAATGTTGCTGTAATTTCGTCGTGCTCATCAACTGCTAGCGTTAAAATGTCTGGCATGTCTTCTTCTGCCATAAATTCTAAAATTGATTTGGCTATCCCTGGCAGTATTTGTTGTTCAATGACCGCATTTACCATACGTGCACCACTGTCAGAAAGCGTGCATTGAGTGGTTAGCTTTTCAAGCACACTGGCATCTACGCGTAACTGCATTTTATGGTTTTCGTGTAATCGATTAGCTATGGCCTCGAGTTTTAAACTAACAATTGACTGTAATGCGTCAGAGTCGAGTGCTAAATAAGGAATAACCTGCATTCGGGCTAATAAAGCCGGTGCAAAAAAAGCAAGTAACTGAGGTTTTATTAAATCGGTAAGCGCGCCAATAGTAGGCACTGACCAAGGTGTTCCGTCCTCGTTAATGGGTGCTTGCGCTGTGTTAAGGGCTTCGTTAATTGCCGCTTCGTGTTCAGTTTGTTGCGACTCTTCGTCGTCCTCTTTTGGACTTAAGTCTATTACCGTTGGTGGTGTGCAGGCGTCAATTAGCTCAGCAGAGCCTAAGTTAGATGTCATGATAATAACGGTGTTTTTAAAGTCTATTTCGCGCCCTTCACCATCACGCATGCTGCCACGCTCGAACACTTGATAAAACATATTCATCACGTCTTTATGCGCTTTTTCTACTTCATCGAGCAAAATAACAGAATACGGGCGTTGTCTTACGGCTTCGGTTAACACACCACCTTCGCCGTAACCTACATACCCTGGTGGTGAACCTTTAAGTTGCGATACAGTATGCGACTCTTGGTATTCACTCATGTTTATTGTGGTTAAGAATTTGTCTCCACCAAATAACTGTTTAGCTAAACAACGCGCTGTTTCGGTTTTACCCACACCTGATGGACCCGCCAATAAAAATACGCCCAGCGGGCCTTCATCGTTACTTACACCTGCTTTACTCACTCTGAGCGTTTGCGCAATTTTTGCAATACCCGCCTGCTGACCTATTACTTCTTGACCAATGGTGGCTTCTAAATTAATTAAATTACTAATTTGATCTTTTACCATTGCCCCTACTGGCACGCCGGTCCACTGTGAAATAATTTGCGCAACGGCATCGGCATCTACTTCACTAAATAAACCATTGTCTTGCGTATTTTGTTCTTTAAGTGACTGGCGAAGCATTAATAACGATTCGCTATCAAGGTCTTTATCGTTGGCTTGTTTTATTTCGTTAATTTGGCTTAAAGTTGATATTTGCGATTCGCGCGAGTGTGTCAACTCAGCTAATTTACTTTGGGCATTAACCAACTCTTCCACTAGGTGCGTTAGTTTATCTTGATCAACCGCCAAGCCTTGGCCTAACTCTATATTTAAGCTATTTATTCTGGTTTCTAAATAATTTATGTGTTCACGTTCTGCTTCTATTGCTGCAGGGTCTGTCGCAAACGACATACGCACACGCGCCGCGGCGGTATCAAGTACATCAATGGCTTTGTCTGGTAAGTAGCGCCCTGTTATGTAACGCGAAGATAAAACCACAGCCGCTTCAATAGCGTCATCGGTTATTTGAATATTATGATGCTGCTGGTATTTGTCTTTTAAGCCAGCAAGCATAAGCTGAGCCGCTTGCTCTGTAGGCTCATCAACTTTAATAAGCTGAAAACGACGTTCTAATGCAGCATCACGTTCAAAGTATTTTTTATACTCGCTCCACGTTGTTGCAGCTACAGTTCTGAGCTCACCACGGGCAAGCGCCGGTTTTAATAAGTTTGCAGCGTCACTCATGCCTGCATCGCCACCAGCGCCAATAAGCGTGTGTGCTTCATCAATAAACATAATGATTGGCGTTGTAGAGTTTTTCACTTCATCAATCACGGCTTTTAAGCGGCGTTCAAATTCGCCTTTAACACCCGCTCCTGCCTGCAGTAACCCCATATCGAGTACTAAAAGGCGAACACCTTGCAGGTCTTGTGGTACTTGGCCATCAACAATACGTTGTGCAAACCCCTCTACAACCGCTGTTTTACCAACACCTGGATCGCCTACCAAAATAGGGTTGTTTTTTCTGCGACGGCATAACACATCGACCATCATTCTAATTTCGTCATTACGGCCAAGTACAGGATCTATTTTTCCCTGCTCTGCTTTAGCCGTTAAATCTTCGCAATATTCATCCAGTGCAGCACTGTCGTTTGAACCTTCAGACTTATTGGCTGATTGTGATTTAGCTGCAGGGTTTAAACGCTCTGACGATTGCTGACATATTTTATCCAGGTTTTCAGCTAAAAAGCGCGAGTCAATTTTATCAAGGAGTGCGGGTAACTGAAGCACTGGGCTGTATGGTAACAATTCAGTTAAAGAGTCAACTAAAGCAGCACCCGTTATGAAATCGCTCTTATGCTGAACATTTGCACTTAACCATGCGCGCTCTAGCCATTCGTATAAACGACGTGAAAATGTAGGCTTACTTTGGTTACCCGCAGGCTGCCTATTTAAAAAGTCTAGTAATTCATGCCAAACAGCATCTTGATTAACATTAAAAAAATGAAAAATGTGCTCAAGATCACCATTACTGCCCTCTTCCATTAATTTAATAAGCAAATGCTCTGGAAGTACTTCAAAGTGACTGCGGCTACTGGCAAAACCTGCAGCTGATTCAAGTGCAGTAGCAGTATGGCCATTTAATTTATCTATAAGTTGTTTTATGCCTTTAGCATCCATTTTTTTATCCTTAATTCCTTAGTGTTTATACTGTTGATGGCTGTAGCTATGAGTTGTTGTATTTGCAGCTGCGGCCCCTAAATATGAATTATGTCCTAGTACTAACGATTGCTGACCAATGAGCTGCTCTGAAACAGCGTCATTTGCTACTTTAATTTGGCATACCCACTCAACATTGCTGGGTAAATGCGCGCTTAACAATACGGCCATTTTTATACCTTCTTCACTTCTTGGTGAAAGGCTAATGGCTACATCGCTACTGACGGGTCCTATATCAATCGTTAAAACGCTGCCGCTTACCAATACTTGGGTCCCTAATACAGCAGAGTTGCCCAGTACCATTTGGTTTTCTTCGCCTATGGCGCTTGGGGTATCTACGTGTTGCCAATTGGCTCGTGTATCGTCAACTTTTAATGTGTCTATATTTAAACTGTGCTTAAGCAATTGCGCTAAACCCGCTGCACTTGTTTGCTTTAAACTTGCAATGCCACATTGAATTTTTTGATCTGTTTTACCTAATAAAATAGATTTAACTAAATCATCAAATTGATTCGCGCCTCTGCCTGCAATATTAATTTGAGACTTTTTCCAAGCCTGAAATAACTGACAATACAAAACATGATTAAAAATATCTAAAAACTGGCGGACTCGATCACCGCTTTGCTCATCACTTGCTGCTTGCTCTAACACGTAATGGGGCATGGGCGCGTCTACACCGTATAACCCCAAAAATGACGTCGATAAACTGAGCTTTCCTCTCCCCTCGTTTTCTAATACACATTCGCGAACATCCGTTGCAGGAAACCCGAGTTCTTTATGTGATTTAAAAACAACACGGCTACTTATGCCATGCTCAAGCTCTTGCGGCGCAGCCCAGTGTTTTTCTATTAGGCTCATTGCTTTAAATAAATTAAAGCGCCAGGGTTCAGCAATTAAGCTCTCAATCGCTGGGGGTAATTTAGACCAAACAGGATGTACGTAATTGCTTGACGAATTCATAGCTGGTAACTCTTACCCGGCTCAATATCCCAACACCACGACTTATAACTTGGAATTGCGTTAACGCGCGTTTGTACGCTTTCATTTATAGGCGCATACATCAAAAAGAATTCATGCAATACATTACAAAAGTGATACAGGTCAGCGTCTCCAACAAACTTGCTTTCATCAATATCAATTAATACATCAACCCCTTTTATAAATATACCGCGTTTAATTTGGCTGATAGGTGTTGCTGATATTTTTAAAATACTTTCAATTCTTAATCGGTTTTCGGCCTTGTTTGACCAATCAAATAATACAAGCAGCCGTTTAAGTTCAGTTACCTGCGTAATTTGAGAAAATTTTACGTTTAATAAGCTAATAAGCTGCCAGTGTTTTGGCTGACTTGGGCATGCTAAGTAGTTTGTTGGGCGAATAACATTTTTAACCTCAACAATATTGGGCATGTCTTTGCCCCCTTCATTTAAATCGCCTTCTTGTAGTAATTGACGCGGCCAACCGGCATTAAACGCTGTTAAATCAATTGATAAAGTTTCTTTCTCATCATTTAAATTAAAAGGCAGTTGCAAGTAATGCGTTGGTGCCGCAGCGCCTACGTCTTTAGTTTGCACGGTAAATAGCTTTTTTTCGTCTTCAAATACACTTTGGTAGCGGGGGGTGTATTCGTGAGTTTGACCTGTTACCGAATTACGCCCTGCTACATCGTCAACGGTATAGCTAAAAACATGATCGGTGCGAGCTTGATCCGCGCTTATCATGTAGTCGGTTCTATTAGGTTCTATTTTTATTGGCTCTGCTGCTTGGCTAAACAAGTTAATAGCGGGTACGCAATTTATTAGTATGTTTTCTTTACTTAATTGGTGTCCCGGAGGCAGTTTTTTATCCCCTCTGAATACAATTTCAAACCGGTCTATATGCTCAGGAAACTCTTCATCTTTTAAACCATCAAAGCTTAAAAAGTAAAAACGATCTTTGGCATTAAAGTAATCAAGTAATAAAGCATACCCAGGGTGGCTTTTAGCCGCGCTAGGAAGTAATGCACCATCTATATTTAGGTAACTGGCATTACACCCTTTTGCCTTAAGCTTTTTATTATATTCAAAGTGGTTAGCGCCAAAGTCGAGTTCGGCCTGCTTATTAGGTGTTTTTAATAATTGAAATAATGCGCTACATAAAGGTGTATCACCGCGCAAATAAAAATTAAGTGTTGATAAATCAAAGTTACTACGCTCACCTTGGCATACAAATTTGAGTCCAATTCTTAGCTCGGCACCCAAATGCGACTCTTGATATTGCACATGCTCCACATCTAAAGGCACAACATCTAAACTGTGCGTGGTCGTAAATATAATTTTTTTGCCATCCGACTTAGCTGTTGGTGGGTTTAACTGCAACCCCTTCTCAATGGTGTGCGTTTTTTGCATTGCTAATTTAGGAGAAAACTGCACCACCGTACTGGAAGGAAAATAACTTAACAAAATAGGACATAGCTGGCGCAACACCTGCTCAGATACCTCTGGCACAGATTCATCTAAGCGCTTTTGAGTATGTGCCGTTAAATAAGCAACCCCCTCTAATAAACGCTCAATATGCGGGTCTCTGTCTTTTAATGCATCAATATTAAGCATACCTGCGTGCTCAGGATAAAACTGGGCAAATTGCTTGCCAGCCTGAGTAAGTAAGCGCATTTGTGCATCAAAATATTGCTGCATTCATCAATCCTTTTGAACTACATTAGTTATTATTTTTTGCGTGCTGTATAACATCTGCTTTACCGCCCGACTCAAACCGCGTATTTAACTTAATACTTTGTCCACTGGTCAGAAAAGCTTGTATATCGAGCCTAATTACACAGTTATCTTCTTTAATTTCGACCGGTGTTACATTTGCATAGCGAACGCGGGGTTCGTATTTTTCTATCAATTTTTTAACTTCAAACGCTAATGTGTGTTGCGAATAAGGAAGCCCTTCGTAAATATCTTCTACATCGGGTAAGCCGTAGTCGGTTAAGTGCTTTAAAACGCCTCTGCGGGCATTTAAAAGCTCATTTAAATGCTTGCACACACTGGCTTGCTCATCAGTTTCAAAGCCCTGATGACCATTGCGAATAACGGGTTGAGTTAAAAAATCGAATAACGCCATATTTGGATCTCAATAAAAGGATATGCTTTCGCATATCCTTAATAAGTACTGACTAATTAACGACCTTCAGTCCAAGAGTCAGAGAACTCGATGTTGCCATCTAAGTAAGTCCAAGTAATGCGCTTGTAACGTAGGCAAACTGTTTCAAGGTGCGGGTAACGCTCCTTGTCTAAGTCTTTAACGTTGTGCATTGTTGGTGAGATTGAAGTGATTTTTACGTCTTCCAACTTGTGGCAGAAATATTCACGCTCAGTCCCTGTGTCATCAATACGGTACCATTTAAGCTCAAGTTGCTTAAGTGTTTGACCGTTTGAACACGCTTTGTACAAGTACGGTGTAGATGCATCAACCGCTTTTGTAATAACAAAAGGTTCATGCTTACGAGTACCTGTAAGTTCACCAGTATCATTATCCGTAGGGATACGAAGTTCATGATCAAAGTGTAGGATCTCAATTGAACCTTCACGTTCTGCAACTGTTACAGAACCTTTGATGTCATTACCTTGGTCATCCTTTAACCACATGTACGCTGGAATTGCCATTTCATTATTCTCCTTTTAGAATGAAGTGTTTCCTGTTAGTTGGCATTGGCATAAACATCACTGTTTATGCCCCCCAAAAAGCCCTCTGCTTCATGCCACTGGGGAATATGTCCCAAGTTGGGTGCAACCAACTTGGGGCAACTTTTCAGACCATTAGTCTATATTCTTTAAGTACACCAACCAGCTACTCACCAAATTGACGTATTTACACTATAAAGCCTGCGTTAAATGCGTTTCATCGGCGGCTTGGCAGTTCATTTTTCGCCAGGCATCTGCCCTACTAGCGCTAAACGAACGTCAATTCCTTCAACTTGGAAATGCGGCACAATATAGGTACTTACGCGGTAGTAACCCGGGTTACCCGGAATTTCTGACACGGTTACTTTTGCATCTTTTAACGGATGCGTTGCAATAAGTGACTCATCTGGGTTATTCATTTTAGTTACCAAAGCGCCTAGCCAATCATTTAGCTGCTGCTCTAGTTCATGACGCGGCTTGCTCGAACCAATGTTTTCGCGCTGTAAAACTTTTAAGTAGTGCGCTATGCGCGACACTAAGAAAATATAAGGTAAACGCGAGTTAATGCGTGCGTTTGCTGTCGCTTCGCTTGTTTCAAGTACTTGTGGCTTTTGAGCACTGTTAGCAGAGAAGAAACACGCAAAATCTGAATTTTTGTAATAGCTAAGTGGGATAAACCCTTGGTTAGCAAACTCAAGTTCTTTAGTTTCTGAAATAAGCACTTCGGTAGGTATTTTTGTTTCAGACCCTTTACCTGCTTCAAACGAATGAAGCGGAAGGTTTTCAACTTTACCACCCGATTGCGGACCACGAATATTTACAGCCCAACCGTTGTCATGGAAGCTGCGAATAATATTGGCTGCAAATGCAAACGTGGCATTACCCCATAAGTAACGCTCGTGGTGCTGTGCGTTAACATCTTCTTGATAATTAAAGTTACGAAGAGGGTTTGTTTCGCCATATGGTAAACGCAGTAAAAAGCGTGGGAATGCTAGGCCAATGTAGCGAGAGTCTTCTGATTCGCGGAAGTTTTTCCAACGAAGAAACTCAGCTCGTTCCATATAAGAACCTAAGTCTTGAATTTTTGATACTTCTTCAAGTGAATCTTTCAAGAAGAATTTAGGACCAACGCTACCCATAAATGGACAGTGAGCCGCCGCTGAAACACGCGATATTTCTTGTAATAACGAAACATCTGGCGCAGAGCAATCAAACTCAAAGTTAGATACCATAGTCGATACAGGCTCACCACCCGGCGTGTCGTAGTCTGACGTGTAAACGTGTTTGTATAACGCAGATTGTGTTGTATCTGGCGCTTCTTCAAAATCGTCTCTTAATGTTTCTTTATCAACATCAAGCATTTCAATTTTAATATTCGCGTTATTAGGCGTGTGATTAATTAAATAACGAAGTGAACGCCAAGCTGATTCCATTTTTTGAAAGCTTGGGTTATGTAATATTTGGTCTAACTGCTGAGAGATAATCGTATCTACTTTTGCAATGTAGTCATCTAAAAGCAGTTTATCTATACGTGTTACTTCTTGCTCGCTGCTACCGGCCATATCTAAAAATACGTTAATGGCTGCTGTTAAGCGCTCATTAGCACGTGTTTCAGCAAGGTTGCTGGCGTCTCTGAATGAGTCTAGTTTTATTTCATCTGCAACAGGTGAAATATCAACCATTCCACAAATGCTTTCGTAGGTAGATAAAGCAGCTTGCTCTGTCGTATGTGCAGCTACATTTAATTGTTCTTGCATTGACATGGTAACCTCCTTATTCCGTTACGGGTTGTTTTTCTTCTTCAGACGCAAGTGGTGCAATTTCGTCAAGTTTTGCTTTTAGCTCATCAAGTTCAGGCTGATTTTGTAATACACGCTCAAGCTCTTTACGCAGTGATGAGTTGTCTAATAAGTTAGATTTAAGATCACGTAGTAAATTACGCATTGCCATCATTTTATTAAGTTCAGGCACCTGTGCTGCAACCGACTCAGGATCAAACGATTTAAAAGAGTCAAACTCAAGGTTAACGTTAATTTCGCCGTCGCCTTTAATTTTGTTAGCTACCTGAAAATTAGCTTTAGGCGCCATATCTTTTAGCACTTGCTCAATGTTATTTTTATTAATTGTTACTCGCTCGCGCTCAGAAAGCTCTTGGCTATTTTGACCATTTGAATAGTCACCAATCACTAACATTTTTAACGGTAATTCACTTTTTTGCGAAGCGCCGTCTGTATCAAGCTCTAACGAAATATTGATCCGAGCTCGTGGGATCTCTTTTTGAAATGTATCACTCATGTTTTTTCCTTTGCAGTTTGGTTATCTACCGTCTCAATTCCAATTAAACCTCGACATATTAGTCAGGCCCTTGTAACTAAACCCAACTTAATGCTTGTGCCGGATCAGTTACCATCATTTGCTGACTAATATGTTTAGCAGCTAAACTCATTTCATCTTCTGGCGTTTGTGACAAACTTGCATAACACTGCTTGGAGAATCGCCATACTTCCATGCAAAAACATTGTTGCCATTGCGCTAAATCGTGCGCGTTTATTTGTTCAAGTAATACATTTAATAAAGACAAAGCATGTTCATAGTGCTCAGCCTTTATTAATAATTTGGCCTTTAATAACTGTGCTTGCGCTTTATCAAAAGCATTTAAAATGGTTATTTCATCAACTTTTTTTAACGCACTCGACAACTGGCCTTTTTCAACTTCCTCGACTAACTCAACGTATTGCTCATCAAATAAGTTAGTTTGCGCGCTGGTAGAATCAGTATTAAATGAATTAGCAAGCTCTCTTATAAACTCTTTATTAACGGGTGAACAAAGCGCACTGCTATCGTCATACTGCAATGATGTTAAAGCCGGAAACTGCTCGTTTAAATTTACAAGCTGTTGCTCTAGCCAATGAACAAGGTGCCCTTTGTTTAGTTTTTTTAAAGCATTTAATGTAAGAATTTGCAGGTTTAAATTAAATTGCATTGCCCCTTCCATAAATAAGCCTTCAGCTAAATTTAAGGCTTGCTCTGGCTGGTCGCTCGCCAACGCATTTTCAATAGGAGCAAAAGCGGCTGCACGTGGAGCTGGCAGGCGTGTTTTGCCATTTTCATTTGCAGGTAAAGATAATTTAGTCCACCGTGCTGCGCGCGATAATTTCACTACGCGTTCAATGTTATTTTGCTCTTTGTCAAAATTTAATAACTGCCTGATGGCCGCTAAATATGCGGAATCTGATGCTATGTCGTTAGTATTTACAGCAACTTGAGAGCGCGCGGGTGCCGCATTTGTGCTTGGCTCATCAGCCTTAGGCGCACTTTGCACAGCATTATTAACAGTCGTTTGTTCGGGCTCTTTTACTGGCTCAACTTTTTCAGGATCAACAACGGGTACTGGATTGCGTTTTTCTTGCTCGTGAGCCCAATCGTTTAATGTTGATAATGGGCCTGACTCACTATCAAGCACAGCAACACATTGCTCGTTATATTGTTTTAATGCAGCAACAAGCTCTGGCCATTGCTCTGGGTTAGTATTATGACCTTGGGCAACCCCTTTTAAACGCTCTTGCTGCTGTAAAAACCAGGTATTTACCGCACTTCGCATTCTTGCTTTGAGCGGGTGTACTTCATCTGGAAAGGTGGTTAATAAACGATTAAATAATAAAAGCGAATGCGTAAGCCCAGTCACACCAAACTCACTGGTGGCCGCAAGTGCTAAATAACTCACAATACGCAAATCTTTACTTTGCGTATTAATAAGATCGGTTGCTTGAATAAACATCATTTTAAAGTCAACTTCACCCACTCCAGAGGAAGAGGCTTTTAATGCTTTAAATGTTTCTTCGTATTTTAAATCTTCACCACATTTGTTTCCTAAAAGTGGCGAACTCAAAGCCTCAAGCCACTCAATCCATGTGGTGTGCGTATGCGGTGCTTTTAAACTCATGATTTACACCAACGACGAAGCGCGTCGTATACACTTACATTGTCCATATCGGCAAAGTTAAGTGTTTGTGACGAAGGTTGTTTTTCGACTTTTAAATTACATAAATCAATGATGTCGTTCGATTTTTTATCGCATTCCCACACGCTGTTAAAGTATGAGGCAGGAATAGGTCTACAAAAAACAGTTAAGCTAGGTGCTTGATTTTCATCACCTAATTGATAAAAAAACCAAGGTTGCCAGTTATGATCTGCCACCATTGAGGCGACTAAGTGCAACCAAAAACCCGCCACTAATGCACTTTCGTGCGTAAAGCGAGGCATAGGTAAACGAATACCAAATTGGCTTCTTAAGCAGCCTCTGTTCGCTATGGATTTTAAAACGATTGAAAGCTCTTCAATAAGAATTGCGCGTTTAGCAATATCATTGATTCCTAGGTGCTCCCAAAAAACACTCATCGGAATTGTTCTGAGTTTGTCTAACTCTTGAGTTAAATTTGGTTGCTGTTTAAGCGAATTAGCTACCAAGTTATAACCCTGCGCTTTTTGCTCCATCTCATTAATATTTGATGCATTTTTAATGTTTTCATTCACGCCCAATAAGTGTTCAATTACTTGGCTTGCAAATAAAAACAAAAAAGCAGGATGACGTTTATACGTTTCTAAACCGCTGTGCACAAATGAACTAAATGGGTAAAAACGACCGCTGCTGTCAGTGCTAGGTTGTAGCACCCCAAGTAAACCGCCATCGTCTGCATTACCCGATATAAAAAACAATGATTTACAGCCATTTAAATGATGAGTATCGCTAGCTTTTCGACCTCTGTTTAAATGCGCAAAGCCTTCTTGTAGCCAATGATCAAAAGAGACTGACTCACGGGATGATATATTAAGCTTTACAAAATCTGGCCTAATGGGTGTTTTACCCATAAAACCAAATGCATGTTGCTTTACTAGCGTCGGTGTTTTCTTTTTAGTAAATAAATTAAACATTGGTCAGCCGCCTATTGCATCGTTCGCGACTGCGATTGAGCCAACGTTGGCGTTTGTGAAAACAAGTTGCTAGGAAGTGCAAACGACGTAAGCATGTATTTAGAAAATATGCCGCTGTTGCGTCCTGACTTAAGAGAAAACTGCACCGTAAGCGGCTCTTCAGATTTATCTTTTAACTCCCATGTTGCTAAAAATTCAGTACCTTTAATCCATTTAACATTGGCTGAATTAAGCACTTTTAATAACGCCCATGGCCCATCTTGTGCAATTGAGATTCTGCGCCCTTTATTATCAAGGCCATACAACACTGCTTTTTCTGCAGCACCGCGCCCTGGCCATGAAAAGTTACGCCACTCTTCTGGTTCATTTCGGTAACGATAGCCCTGCTCGCTAAAGCCTAAGTATGTTTCACGAATACCCCTAACAGGCACTGGCATCATTTGAAAAGTAAACCCTGCGCTATCCGCTCCATTTACAAATAACGAACGCGTTACCTTGGTTGCCCTCGTTAACCCATCTAATAATTGAGGGCTAAAACCAATGCCAACACCATTCCATTGTTTTTCTTCCCAAACACCACGACGAACTTTCATAAACGGTTTAAGTTGTGTATTTATAAAGCTCCATAAAACACCCGTTTCAGCGTTTAAAAATTCTGAAACATCAGCAATTGCCGCATCAGGCCCCGTTAAATTAAACGGATACTTGCCAGCTAAGCTGCTGTTATACATGGTATAAACTTGGTTTTCCCACTCTTGATTTAACTGAGTCCGGGCTTTAGCCATAATCGTTGCAATACCCGCATGAAGCGGTGCTTTAAATAAGGCGTCTAACGTTTCTTTAGTTTGCGGGTCAAGCGCCCGAGTTTGGCTTTCAATAATGATCCACGACGACTGCAATGCATTACTTTGACTATTACCAGACAGTAGCTCTTGAGCAAAGATCATCGCTTGCGCGTCGTCTTCATTACTGGCGGCCATTGCTTTAATGTCAGAATGAATACTGCTTAACGAACTAATGTACTGCCTTAAGTAGTCTGATGAATTTTCTTGAGCGTTGGCCTGTGCAAAACGTCTTAAATCAGCAAAACGACTTTCAAGCTCTGGCGCTCTAACAGTACTGATCTGCGTAATAGTTGGCGTGTTAAGCGCTAATTTATTAGCAACATCTGACGCTGTTTTACCAATTGATGCTTGGCTTTTAAGTGGCGCATCGGCAGGTGTGATATTGTCACTTACTAATTTCATTAGGTCATTAAAAGGGCCGTCCATTGACGAAAGACGCGCAAAATCGATACTGGCGTCATTTAAATCTTTAAAAGCAGGTATTTTCACGCTATCAAGAAACTCAAACCACGTATTGCCATAATCTTTAAAGTAATAGGCGCGCATTGCTTTAGCGAGTGTTTCAGCTTGAGCTTCATCTACCACATTTTGGCCCGAGTCATTACTTGTTCCCATAACCCAATCGCCAGAAAACACTAAACGAGAAATACGTTTAATTTCTGGAAAAACATATTCTTCCCAGCCTAAATTTGTGTACACGTAAGGTATTTTGTATTTACTTTTGAATACATCACGATTTTTAGAAGCCATATAGTTATTTAAAAGTAGTGGCTTTTTACGCTCAGCAAAGCTTGTAATAACTTGTTGATATAACGGGAATGCCTCAGGCTGGGTGTTTAGGTTTTCACGCGCTAACGCAATAGAGGTTTCGTTAGATTGCCAAAATACAATGTTTCCAGGCTGATCAATGTCACTGCTCATATTTGCTAGATACATATCAACTAAACTACTCAGTTGAGTATAAATAGGTGCTTGCTCTTCGGCGTTTATATCAATATTAAAGTGTTCGGCAATAAAGCTCAGTAACTGCTCTTTTGCAAATTCAGGTGACATATTTTCAGGATTAGTGCTCATCATTAAGTGCATTTTTAATGCATCATAATAGGCTTGGCGAATGGTTGCTTTTGCCTCATCTTCATTTTCTAACCACTGAGTTTCGTATTGCTTTATTTGAGTAAGTAAACGCTCTTCACCCGGATAAGTAATAAGCTGGTTCATTTGGTTAAACAAAACATTAGCTACGCTATCAAGTGTTTCGTCGCCTTCGTATATTCCAAAAATAAAATACCAAGGTAGTGAATCTTCGTAACTGCGCAATTGGCCATAATGATCGAACAATGCGAGCGTAGCAGCTAACTTTTGCTCATCTTTTGCTTTATTTACACTGGCTTCAACAACGGCTTTAACACGCGCTTCACCTTGGTTTAGTAATAACTGGTTACTCGTGTAAGACGTAATTAATAAAGCCGTAATTGCTGCAATAGAGGCTAACCCTGATGTAACGGTTAACCCTTTTAACCAACGCCCAACAAGACGCTTTTTTCTATTTCCACGAGTTAAATCTTGCAGTTTAAAAATAACATCGTTAAAAACACGGTTAATAAAGTAACTTTGCGTAATGCTTTCTTGTTTTTGCTCAACAATTACAGCACCAAATTGATCTCTTACCCCATTAGTTATGCGTTCTATTGGCGTTCCCTCTTGTGTGCCTGATGTAAAGTAAACACCTGCAAACCAAGGAACCTCTTGATACGGGTTAGATTTAAATAATAAGTTTACAAATTCTGTAAGCTTGGTGGACGCTGATTTAAATTGATTAGGAAAATCTAAAATAAGTTGCTTACGATGTTCGTTTCTTTCGCGTGCAACTTTGCTTAAGCGTTGCTCACATAAACGTTCGTACAGGTCTTGCATTCGAACTTCAAACATTTCAGCCGGATCATTTTTTTGATCTTCACTAATATCAAGTAAATAGGCACCAAACACTTGCTCGCGTTCTTGTTCAGATAGGTCACTAAAGAAGGGTTCAAAACCACTAATTAAATCAGTTTTTGTGAAGGTAATATACACAGGAAAAATAACACCTAGCTGTGTAATTAACTCTTCAATACGCTCGCGTACAAGCTTCACATGTTGACGAATTTCTTCGCTATCTGACGTTAAAACATCTGCCACACTAATAGCGACCATCACACCATTAATAGGTAATTTAGGACGGTATTTTTTAAGTAAAGATAAAAAAGATAACCACTCTTTGTTTTCAGATTGCTCTGTGGTGTAACGCCCTGCAGTGTCAATTAAAATGGCCTGATCTGAAAACCACCAATCACAATTACGTGTACCACCAAAGCCCTGAATATGCAGTTCGCTTGAGTTAGAATAAGGAAAATGCAACCCTGAGTTTGCAAATAAAGTACTTTTACCTGCTGCAGAAGGGCCAATGATCATATACCAAGGTAATGCATATAATGCTGTGTTACCTCTATAACCAGCCCCTAAATGCGACGCTTTTAAAGACCCCAATGCTTCTTGCATTTTATCTTTTATTTCATCAAGTTCAGCGCTAGAACCCGCATTATGACTCGCAAGCTCAGACGCTAATTTATCACCAGAACGTTTAGTCCATAACCAACGAATAAAAATAAACAGTATAAAAACAGCGGTAACGGCACCCATAGCAATAAGCTTTTTGTCAGTGGTGTCTAAACCCACCATACGACCGGCAAACCACACAATACTTAAAACGGCAATTAACCCAATTAACTGACCCGTTGCACGCGATGATACTAAGCCCAGTAAAAAATGGACTAAACCGCTTTTATTAACTCTTCCCTGCATTGTATTACCTATCGTGTTTCGTTGGTTTTGTTGAGCTGAGTCAGCACTTCAATTTGGTTATTTATTGTTTGTGTACTTTGGGTTGCTTGCTTACTGATAACGTAATGGAATCCAGCAAATAAAGAGGCAATCGATCCCAGACAAATTGATAAAATAACCCAATAAGGAATATTACGACCCACCTTCATTGCAAACCCTTCTGCAGGTACACCGTTTTCAGAAAGCTGAGCACTTGGAGTGCCTTTTATGTCTTCAATTTGTGCCCTAATATCAACAATTAACGCTTTTAATTGCTCAATACCCTTAACTTTGTAAATACCTTCAAAACCAAGTTGCAAGCAAATATAGTAAACTTCTAGGGCAGCGAGTTTTTGTTCTCCCCCTGTTCGTAACTTACTTAAGCGCTCAAAAAACTCTTCCCCTGCCCGGTTATTACCAAAAAATTCAAGCTGCAGAGGGCGCGACATCCAGTCCATTCTAAAATGTGCACCCGAGCTCATTACAAACTCATCGCACATTGCCGTAAGGGCAAATTTAACTTCTTGCATTAAACTGGTTGTCACTTGCTGCGAATAGCAATTACGTTCGTATTCGTCAAAGCTAGCTAATAAGCTTTCTCTAAATTCTTCTAGCTCAACAGTTGTAGACTGCTTAAGTTTTAAAGGAGTGAGTGCATTGATCACCGGAGAGATGCACGCGACTAAATCTTGCTCTTGTTGTTTTTCTTGCATAATTTCAACTCAACGTTAACTGCGTGCAACGGTCACAATTTCTATTTGTGCACTTTGTAATCCAAATGGCACAAATAAACTGAGTGACTGCTCTTCAATAATTTGTTGCCAAATAAACCCATGTGATTCAAGCCTAAAGTATTCATAACCGCTTTTTATAGCCAGCTTATTAGGAGGGCGCTGGCAATGTGTTAGCTGAACACCAGCCAATGCCGACGAAATCATAATATCGAGTTTTTCGCTTGCGCCTACTTTTACCTGCTCACTAAAGGTTTCAATCCATTTTGTGTCTTCTGCTTCAAAATACACGGCAAGATAAAAGTCATTATTGGTAAAAGTTGCAGAATCAATAGTTGCCACTTGGTAAATTGCATTTGAAGTTTTTTCGAGTTTAAGCCCCACCATTTTCTTAGGCACTACGCCCTCGAGTAAACGTGTTAACAACTCATCTAATTGACCAAATACATTGCTTAAATGTTTATGCTGATAAGGTGGCACCTGGTTAACTAAATCACTGTGCTCAAACATTGAAACTGAACTAATTAAATCAACCAATTCGCAATACAAGCGTTCAGGATGAACTAAGGCAAGGTTTTTAAGGTGATCTAACCGCTTAGCCGACGGCGCCATGGCATTTAGCAGTAAAAATGTATTCATTTCATTTGGGCCAAAGTCGGTCACCGAACCATAATTTTTGCGCCGGCTTAAAAGCACGTTTACTTTTGCGTTAACTAAGTTTGCCGTTCTATTTAATAATTCAGTTAAATAAGACGATGCCGTTATGTTTAATAAAGGCGGTACAAACTGCTTATTTAAAATAAATGACCCATCATCTGCACGCGTTATTTTTAAACAGGCAACCGTATCAAAATAGGTTTTAACGTCAGAATCAGACAACAGTATAAATTTAGGTTTAGCAATTAATACTTCTCGACTACGTGACGCATCGTGGTTATCTTCTAAATCAATATAATCAGCCTCGTAAGCGCTTAATTGGCCACTTGCTGAATAACCTTCTATATTACTCACCGTTTTATTTGCAGCTATAGCAATATAAATAACGCTATCTTCATGTGAGCTATCGAGCTCCAGCTTTAGCTCTTCATTTTGCTGACGATCAAAATCTAATAAACGGCCATTCTCTAGCAGGAGTTTAAAGCTAATTACTTTTAAAATACCTCTAGCAAGAGACGATTCGTCAATAGCAAAGTGCTCTAACCCAAAGGCTAAAGGTGATGTAAGTGCATGGCGTACAATTTGACTCTGATCGTGGTAATCATCAAATAACTGAAAATGTTGCTGAGCCAGCAATACACCTTCAGCCCATACAGGCTTAGCGGGAGCTTTTAAGTTCATTACTCGGCCTTATCCACACCAGGTAGTTGCACTTCATTGTTAGTTACTAACACATCTAATGAGGTAGATAACTTAACCGGTCCATCTGCTAGCGGATAATATGCTTTCCAATTATCCCCATTGCGGTCTCTAAATAATGCAACAATCGCTACAAATTTGGCATTTTCGGCTTGTTCAAACTTAATTTCAGACTTTTCAGAAGGGTGAATTGTGCGCTCTTCTAACGTAATCAAACTATTTGCTAATACTGATTTATCAGACTTCCACAATTCTTCAAACGTGGCTGTTTTAAATGTTTGTATATCAGACAATTGATAAACTTTTAATACAACAGGTAAAGCCTCATCAAACTGGTTTAAGTTTAAATTATCTGTTGCTTTAACATCTAAACTTACGTTAGTACTCATACAACCGGCTAAAATAAAACACAATGAAAAGCTCGTTATAACCTTTATAATAAAGCGCATATTTACCTCATAATTATTTTTATTTAAATTAAAATTAGTTTCTGCACAGATTAGCTTCGTAAACTGGGCAAATTACTTTATTAAATCTATCGTTCGCACAATCAGACCACTTGTCACTTTTAAACAACCCTAAAAAACGTTTTGATTTACTTTTTTCTTGCGATTCAACTAATAAAGACTGAGTAACCACATCATCTATAGATGTAATCAATTTAGTATTTATTAAAGAAAGTTCTTTAATATAAATAGATACATCACCATTAATTAAAGTAACTTTTTCATTGTCAACTGGGGGATTATTTAAAAAAAAGAAAAAATGCTCCATGGACTTTTCTGAAAAAACACGATGGGCAGGAATACCCACTTGATCAAGTAAGGAGGATACACTTGTAGTCATTGACCAAGCCAAAGAGTACAAGCTATTTATTTGATTTATAAACTCTTTTCTATTCATAACAAGCTCCTTGTCATCAATTTTATTTAACCTCGTAGTACAAGGTTAGCATTCTGTCCATTTAATAAACGCAATAATACAAACTCCAAACAGGCATTGTCAACCTATATAAATCTTAATAAATAACATTAATAAAAACTTAAAATAAATAGAATAAAAACTCTAAAAACAAAAATTAATCAATATTTTGCAACAATAAACAACAATCCCTATTTTTGAAACAATCTAAAAAACGGGATAATAAAATAAACATATATATTATTATTTTATTGATCAAAAGTTTGCAAACAGGTATGTTTAGCGGATATTTTTACTGAGCAAGGATTGCAACGTTGTGAGTAAGGCTAGTTTTTTTTTAAAGGTTAACGATAAAAACCTTAACGTTACACACCTACAAGGCCACGAAACACTTAATCAAGGTTTTTATTACTCAATAACCGTAGAGTCCTCAGAAAACCTCCAATCTGATAATTTATTAGCTAACGCCAATGTCATCTTTGTAAATAAAAAAAATCAATACCGACAACAAGCAGGACTAATTACATCTGTTACCAACTTAGGTGCATTTAATAAGGTTTATCGTTTTGCTATTACCGTACAAGACCGGCTCTCAACATTAAAAAACACGGCCAATAGCAAAGTGTTTATATCAGTTAACATACAAGACGTACTAACACACTTAGCATACAAGGCAGGCTATTCAGCAGGGCAAATTGTATTTAGAACAAGTTCAGTTTTGCCTCAAGTAGCACAATGCGTTCAAGCAATGGAAAGTGACTGGTCATTTTTTAATAGGCTAATATCTCAACATGGCCTTTTTTATTGGATTGAAAGCGATACAAGCACCGAAACCTTGATAATAAGTGACAGTAATTTAAATAGTCCCTACTTAAATACAGGCGTACTTGAGGTAAAAGCGACCGGTGGTATGAACGCGCTTTACAACAATAGTTTTTTTGGATTTATGCACAGTGAAGTAAAACAAAGCATATCTAATAATGCAGCAATAAGTAATGCACGTGGGCAATTTCAAAAAGTAGCCAGCAATAGCCAATCGTTTTTTGAGCCCGTAGCAGAAACACCTAGCCAAGCTGCATTACAAGCACAAAATTTTAGTAACGCATTAGGTACACATAACAAGGTAATTACCTTAACAGGTAACGTATCAGATGTATTTGCAGGATGCTCAATCTCACTTGACGATCAAATGGGGTTTGCCAGCGGCGATTTGCTTTGTATAAAAGTAGAACACACGCTAAATCAAGCAAATGACGAAAGCAGCCATGACGGTGAAACACATTATCATTGTGTTGCACAATTTATTGAGCGCGGTACGCCCTTTAAACCAATGCCTGTGGAGCACACAGCTAAACCAATGGTTTTTGCAGCCAAAGTTGAGTCATTAACGGGTAACGCATTTGTAGATGAACATGGCGAATATAGAACACGTACCGACTTTGACAAAACAGCACGGCCATTAACTCAGTCAAGCCCTGCATTAAAAAAATTGGCGCTATATGCATGTCAAAACCAACCTCAAGCCACTGGCTGGCACTTCCCACTGGTCGGTGGCTCAGAGGTACTTATTGGGTGTATTAATAACGACCCCAACAACACATTTATAATGGGATTTGCACTAAATGCCGACCAGCCAAGTGTAGTAACAGCAGCCAACCCAACACATAACCGCCTTTTAAGCGCCGCCCAAAACGAACTTTTATTTGACGACGATCAAAACGAACCTAAAGTCATTTTGCAAACGCTTGCAAGTGAACATTATATAGAGCTCAACGCTAAACAATCTGGCCGACAGTTTATTGAATGGATAAGCCAACTCGGTACTATTAATTTACACGCTGGGCGCGACCTATGCCTTGAAACCGAACAAAGTAATGTGCAATTTGTAATTAAAAACAATCAATTTATTGATGTAAAAAATAACATTGAGCAAACTACCAATAACAGCCACATAAATTATCAAAGCGCAGGTAATCAATCTTTCAGTAGTAAAAACACACGTGTTGAAAGCGATCAAGAGCTGTCGTTACTTGCTGGTCGTGCACTAAAAATAAATGCCCAAAGCGACATACGTCTTAAAACTGATAATAGCGATTTAAAGCTTAATGTGCCTAATGGCTCTACATTTTTACAAACCAATAACAGTATTAATATTACCGGCTCCGGCCAAGGCGATTTAATTATTCACAACGCAGGCGGCGAGATAAAACTCGACAGCCAAGGTAATGTTGAAATTACTGCAACAAATGTACTCACACTTGATGGCACATTTATAACCTTTGATGGCCCGGTTGATTATGACATAACCAGCCCACAAACCGCGCGGGCACCAAGTAACGCAAGCCCTGCCAACATTAGTCGTGTTAATAATATAAACATAAGTGATGCTGGTGTAGCATCAACCACCCCAAGCGTTGTTGATTTAGAATACGTTTATCAAGATGGTAGCCCTGTAAAAAACGCACCTTATACAATTAAATTTGATGATGGAACACAAATCACAGGCCAGCTAGATGAAGAAGGTATAGCGCAATTAACCGACGTACCAAATGGGCAATTTACTGTTCAATACGGGGAAGATACGCGCGCGTATGAACCTCAAGATAACACCAAACCAAACCCGCTTTATGGAAAAATAACACCGCAACAAGCGGTAAAAATGATTGAAACTAACAACACTGCTTTACTTGATGAAGCTAATAACGTAGCCGCAACATCAGGCAATTGGCTTTGGGGAGCGCTGCAAGGCGATTTTAATAGAAACCCAAGTACCTCCCAAATAGTAGTGGGTAGCGTTATATCTATGATCCCCGTTATTGATCAGTTAATGGATTGTCGTGATATCTGCGCAAATATTATGGTCTTAAGTGATGATGACGAAAGCAATGACAGTGACGGCTGGCTAGCACTTTCTTTAACAGCTATTGGCTTAGTCCCAATTCTTGGAAGTGCATTAAAAGGCACTCTAAAAGTCATTATAAAAAATATTGGGGCAACACTCGATGCAGCCTTTGCTGTATTGCGAAAACTAGGTAAAGGCGATCCACACGCGTTTCTTAAAAATCTGGACTGGTCAAAACTCACTCAAGATTCAACAAAAGCTGTTAAAAATCAAATTAGCACAATTAAAGAAGCACTTGAGTCTATCTTAGACTCTTGGTTAATTCGTAAAATGTTAGATAATCACGCCATTAAATCTATTGAAAATAGCTTAACTAAATTAAAACAGTTTGAAACTAAAGTAGACTCAGGAATACAGCAAGGCATTAATCGTATTAAAGGCTACGTTGACGAAGCGTTATTAAGTAATGCCAAAGGTCGTGTTGTAAGAGGTAATACCGGCCAGCCCGTAAAAGCCAAAACTACGGAGTTAGATGCCAATGACATAGAGCTACCTTATAAAATTAAAGAAGGTGTAAAAGCAATTGGCAGTTCCCCCATTATTTTTAAACGCCATCATCCCCATGGCCAGCAAAATGGCGAGTGGCCCGATAGCTATACACTAACGCCAAACGGGAGGCCTCTTGGGGCAAATGAAGGAATAATGCCTGATGACTTTAAAGGATTAAAGAAACTAGATGAAAATAGCTTGGGCAAAATAGATGAAGGATGGCCTGATTTAAGATATGGGGACAATTTTGAAAACTTCACCGATTTAAAAGCGGACACACTTCCAAAAGGAACAAAGATTTATCGTGTTATTGACGAAGGTACATCTGAAGCAACTCGTCAAAGCTCTGGCGCCTACTGGGCCTTTGAATTGCCTAAGTCAAAAGCGCAGTGGCGAGAAAATTATGCAGTTAAAGATTCATGGAATGACAATGGTCACTATATTGAGCACATACTAGAGCAAGATGAAAAAGTATGGGTTGGCGGTGTAGCTGGGCAGAAATATGAAGAGTTTGAAGGTAGTAACTTTTATTTAAAAGGAGCTGAAACACAGATATTTATCAAACCTGGTTTAATCAATGGTGACAAAATACAACCAAAACTAACTAATTGGCCGGATGCAATATAATGAATAAAAATTCAAAAAAAACACTTCTAGAGAGGAAGTTTACTTCAATAGACTACATCAAACTTTACGTGGATAGTTATCAGGAAATTGTTGAAACGCTTGAAGCCGGAATGAATGAGTTTGAACTTCAGTTGCAAAAAAATCCGACTTTAAACATAGATAACTTTAAGCAATGGCAACTTCGAGGTGCTCCAAATATAAAACGCGGCGCTCAGAATGCGCTTGAACACTTTGAAAAAGCTAAAAAAGACCACCTTACAGGAATTGCAAGCTCTGCTGGCAACTTAAGAGGCTTATCTCGCGATGTTGATAACATAGGTGGTTTTGGTGATTGGTGGCATGAAATAGATAATAAATACTGGGATACTTTTTATTCAACATATATGAAAACGAAAAAAATAGGCTCGAATATCGATTATACCATTTCAAGTTATTGGGATGACGACGAAATCTTAGATGAAGAAATCACAGGCCCTATTGATGAGCAAGAACTCCTCAATTATTTAAAACCCGATGAATCACTTGATGATTTAGCACAAATAAAACGCTAAGGACAGCACATGCAACCCGATATTAAAAACATCCCGCAACACCTAGGTCAGTACCTTTATCAACAAATAAAAGAGCCATGGCTTGAAGCACACCTTATTTTAGACTGCGAAAACAACAATATACTTGAATGCAAAGCCAACTTTATAAAAGCAGATGACGAAACACAGCATGCAATTGCTGTATCTGAGAATATAACTGAGTTATTTAAAACGTTATTTGACCATGCAATTAAAAACGAAGTGGAAAATTGGCAACGCGCTATTTTTACTATCACTTGTAAAGGCCAGTTTAATTTAAACTTTGAGCGTGATAATAATGTGAGTCCCTACTAATAATTTAATTGCGGATCGTTTGTATATTTTTTATGTTTAATTTTGATTAATTAACAACAATAATTGAACCTAGGCTGGATACATATTAAACTGTAGGCCGATTTGTTATTTAAACAAACGAAAGTCAAGGAAGACGAGCGAGTACCCCCCTTTTGTTGATAGTCCTCCATGATATTTCGTGAAATTGAACACTACTAAATGATTTTATGGAGTACCTATGAAAAAGTTAAGCGCACTGGCACTATTGCTAATTTTAACTGGTTGTTCAACCACCTCTCCTGTTCAAGAAACTGAGCAAGTGTCAGTAGAGCCTGTTAATGAGGTAGTCGAAGAAAATGCACCAATTTCGTTAACCGTTATTACCAACCCTGCTGATGCACGCGTGCGCATTATGAATATTGCCCCTGTTTACCAAGACGCCATGGAATTAAAAGAAGGTAAGTACGATATAGAAGTTACCAAAGCAGGTTACCTTACCTACAGAAAGTGGGTTGTTGTTGATAAAAAAACAATTTTAACTGTGGAGTTAGATCAAATTGCCGCAGACCAAAGCGCCAATTAATACCAGTTATTATCGATTTACGCTTAATGCCTTTAACTATAAAGATAAAAGGCATTGAGCGCATAAAAAAATATACCCACCTATCAGTAAAACTATATTTAATAAAATGCACACCCAAAGTACCGTTATAAAACGCTTTTTTTGTGATTTATGACGCAATAATTGCTGAGCAATTAACGCTCCGGGCCACCCTCCACATAGTGCTAATAAATGAAGAGTTCGTTCGCTCGTGCGGCTTACTTTTTTATTTACCGACTGCTTAGCTTTTTGTTTATCCCACGCATACATAATAAATGTTATGGCACTAATAACCGTTATATAAGTAGGCGCAAAAATAGTTATGCCCCATTTAAAATGTGCAACCCATAATATGAATATAAAAAATAAGGATAGAATTATTAAGGTTTTCTTTATCAAGTAATTATCGCCTATACTAGTTTGTATCAGTTCAAATAATAAGAGAATAATTATGACATATTTTAAAGCGCTCCTTTGTACTTTATGCTTTTTAGCTTTTACAACCCACGCAAAAGAACAACCACTTAAACTTGATAAACACCTCAGTGTATTTCAGCCTTATTTAGGGTCGTGGCAGGCCGATTTTGATGTTGCACCAGGCGCTAAACCCGTTCAAGACGTGGGCTTATGGGAGCGTGCGCTTAATGGTAAGGCAATAAGAACAAAGCACTCTATTAATGAGGGTGAATATGGTGGCGAGTCGATGATTTTTTACGATAGTAAAAAAGAGTCATTGGTTTTTTATTATTTTACAACAGCCGGTTTTTACACAAAAGGCACTATAAAAGTACTCAGCTCTACGCAATTTGTTGCTTACGAGGAGGTTACTGGTAGTAAAGAAGGTATTACTAAAGTGAAGTCGACCAGTGATTTAAAAGATGGAAAGTTAGTTGTGTCTACCTCCTACTTAAAAAAAGGTGAATGGACTAAACCAGAGTCACGTATTTATACACGTAGCAATCAAGCCGTTAAATTTAAATAGCTATCATTGTTTACAGTACAAAAAAGGCAGCCCCGCTGCCTTTTTTGTTAATTAATACACGATTATTTTGCGAATTTTTTAAATGGTTCGTCCACTGGCGTATTTGCTAGGTGGTTAGTGTAGTTGCTCATTACCTTTTGCGATAAACCTACAATAATTTCTAGTAGTTGCTGTTGGCCGTAACCGGCTGCAAAAAACTTTTCAATTTGCTCATCGCTAATTACGCCACGTTCGCGCGTCATAGCCAGTGTTGTTTCACGTAGTGTTTCTAGTTTTGCATCTGCAAGTGGTGTTTTGTTTACTAGTGCATCAACAATACCTTGGTCAACTTTCATTGAAGCGGCAATTGCGCTGTGCGCTGGCACACAGTAATGACACTCATGCTCAACGTTAATTGACTGCCATACTACTGTTAGCTCTTCTGCGTTAAACGATGTTTTTTGAAATAAGTCGTGCAGTACTTGGTAACCTTTTAATAGCGTTGGTGCTTCAGCCATTACTGCATGTAAATTAGGTAGCATGCCAAATGCAGCAACTGAATCGGCTAATAAAGGTTTTGATTCTTCAGGTGCGTTTTCTGCTGTGTATAAAGTAAATTCTGCCATTGTTAGCTCCAAAAATGAGTTGTTTATGTAACGTCAAAATACATACTATTTGATTTTGAGCGATTGCTCAAGTTAAAATTGAGCGAATGTTCAAATTAATTGAGAAACAGCATGGTCAATAAAGTAAAGTTTGAGCGCGAGAAGGTTGTTCGCCTTGCCAGTCAGCTATTTTGGGAAAAGGGGTTTAACGCCACTTCTACTCGTGATCTACAAGATGCAATTAATATGCGCCCAGGCAGTATTTATTCTGCGTTTGGATCAAAGGAAGGGCTTTATATTGAGTCTTTAAAAAATTATACCGTTCAAATAGAAGACCAAATAAAAGCCTGTTTATTGGCGTCACCTACTATTATTGGCGGTTTACAAACGTTTGTTGAAAACGTGATTATTAAAGATAAAAAAAATGCCCCGAGCGCTATTTGTATGTTGGTAAAAGCAAATTGCGAATTTGCCGACGAAGACAGCTGTTTGTATTCATTGAGCCTTGATTTATCAGATAAATTTGAAGCCTATTTAAGCGATTTATTTGCACAAGCCATTGCGCGTGAAGAGCTAAAAGGCGAGGTTAGCCCAAAAGACTACGCCCGCTTTTTTAAAGTGCAATTTACAGGCCTACGCGGCTATTTTAACCGCCCGGGTGTTGAAGAGCTTGCACAACCTATGATCGATCAAATGTTTAAAATTATGAAAACGCTCTAAACCCTTTAGCTCAATTAATGGCAAAAAAAACGGCGGTAATGTAATTACCGCCGTTTTTTATTTTTAGAAATTATGTACCTGTTAGGTTTTTAACTTATTGAGTTCGCTATCTTGTTGAGCAACTAGCTTATTGAGAACTTCGCTGCTGTCGCCAGCCTGTGAAGATAAACCAGATAACTGAGAAGCTGCATCAGAAATAAGCGTTAAATTACGGTTTATTTCCTCTGTTACTAGGCTTTGCTCTTCAGCGGCTGTTGCAATATGCGTAATTTGATTAGTTATTTCATCCACTTTTACAACCACACTGTGCAGCGCGTCAAAAGCAACAGAGGTTTCGTCAACCGCGTTTTGTGCTCTTACAACGCCTTTTTCTATTACAGTGGAAGCATTGCCAACCTCATGCAGTAGGCTGTCTATAAGGTTGCTAATGTCATCAGTAGATGAACGTGTTTTAGAGGCAAGTGCTCTTACTTCATCAGCAACAACGGCAAAACCTCGACCGTGTTCTCCAGCACGTGCAGCTTCAATGGCTGCATTGAGTGCCAGTAGGTTAGTTTGCTCTGAAATAGTTCTGATCACATCTAAAATTTGCGTTATGTCTTTACTGCGCGTGGCTACTTTTTCAACCGCTTGGTTTGCCTCTTTTATTTCTTCAGACATGGTTTTAACTTGCGTCATAGCCGACGACAAGCTCGACTCACTGCTTACCACTAAGCCGTTAATTTCGTCAGCTTGCTGCGCCGATTGCTCAGACGCTCTTGCGACTTCAAGTGCCGTTGCGCTCATTTCGTTCATAGCGGTAACAACGCTTTCTATTTCTTTAAACTGCGCCTGCACATTATGTTTTGTGTCGATGGCTATATGCTGGGCAATTTCGCCTTGTTGCTTAGTCTGATCTGATACGGCTTTAAGCTCAACAATTAGGTCGCGTAATTTGGTTAAAAAGCGGTTAAAACCACCAGCCAGCGCAATTAGTTCGGCATGGCTGTCTACATGTAAAGTGTGTGTTAAGTCGCCTTCTGAACTGGCTAGGTTATCAACGCGTTCTTGTATTTGTTCAAGTGGGGCAATAACACCTGCTACAACAAATTTCATAACTACAAAAGCAACACCCGCAATAATTAAGCCGGTTACTAAAATAATAGTGCCCAATGCTGCTGCGGTGCTTTGCATATTTTCGCTCAAAGCTTGTGGGCCAGCCAGTGCTAAATTTGCAGGTACTTCAATAATAAGCGACCACTGAGTGTCTGCAAGCTTTATATTTATGGGGTAATTAACCAGGTAAGTGTCATCCGCTTTTAAAAGATTGTTTTCACCTCGTACCTTTTCAACTTTACTGGTAATCGTGGATGACATGGCTTCTTTGTAAGGTCGGCCAAGCTTGGTTTTGTAGTGGCTACTGCCTACTATTAAACCAAAATCACTTAATAATGTTACCTTAGCTTGACCATTATAAAGCTCTTTTGAAAGCTGCTCTGTTAACGCTTGAAAAACCGGTAACGTTAAATCAACGCCAGATATACCAACAAACCGACCATCTTTGACAATAGGAACCGTAAGAGACGTCATCATTTCTGAGTTGCCTGGCTTAATTTCGTATAGGTAGGGTTCCATAATACAGGGCTTAACGTTGTCTTTAGCACACAAATACCATTCAGACTCTCGCAGGCCAAATTCATTAAGCTTAGTGAAATATTTTTCGGCAGGGTCGTCTACAACTTGCTGCTCAACCACGCCTGCTTTACTACGTGTAAAATAAATTTCGAGTGTACCAGCACCATCAACAGAGTGACTGTAGCCGCTTGTAAATTGAGTATCTTTAGAATCATAACCGTTTACTTCAAACTGGGAGTAGATGGAAGAAAGCGATTCATTATTATTTAATATGGATTGATTAAGATTAACAACGGATTCGCGACTAAGTGCATCATTACCCGCCGTGCCACTTAATATGGCAGCGAGAGAAAAAGGGACACGGTATGCCTCGTTAATAAACCCTGCAATTCTTTCACCATATACAGCCGCATTAGCACTTAGCTTTTCTTCAACCTCTGCTACTATGTATTTTTCTGACTGGGTTGATAGCTCATCGTTGCTTGATGATAGCTGCCACCACAAAACACTAGAAAGCACCAAAACTGTTATAAATATACTGCCTACTGTAATCCACAGTAGTTTTTTTGCTAACGATATTTCTCGCATTGACCCGCCCTTTGTTTAAACTACAAATACAGTTTAGACGATTTTATTAATCAAGCTATCGATAACCGTTAACAAAATTTAATTTAATACAATACGTTGAGTTTTAACGCTTGGCTAAAAAAGCAGTCGTCACTGAGGCACTTAGTAATAGCACCACACTCACCCACAAACAGGCACTTAATCCATAAACTTGGAATACCCAACCAGACAACACAGTCCCTAATAAACGCCCCATTGCATTGGCCATGTAATAAAAGCCCACATCTAACGACACCCCATCGTCTTTAGCAAAACTTACAATTAAAAAGCTGTGTAGCGATGAGTTAATTGCAAACACAGCCCCAAAAATAAGTAGCCCAACTATTAAGGTTATGTGTACCGCTAAGTTAAGTTGCATTAAAACGGCTAATACTAAAGTAACCATGCTCAGTAACACCACCCACCAATATGCAGTGGCACTTGCTTGTTTATGAGATTGGCTGTGTCCTGTAATACGTGGTGCCTGAGATTGCACTAGTCCGTAAGCAATAACCCACGTTGCCATAAACCCACTTACCCACCAATGATCCCACTTAAACTGAGCCGCTAAATAAACCGGTAATGCAACCACAAACCACACATCACGCGCTGCAAATAAGCACAAACGCGCTGCACTGAGTAAATTAATTGCACGAGATTTTGAAAATAACTCTTTAAACTTAGGTTTAGTTTTAGCTTTACCCATGTCGCCTTTTAAAAACACTAAACTTATTACCCACGCTATGCTGAGTAATACAATAAGCCCAACTAAAGCGCCAATAAACCCAAATAAACTTAATAGCAAGCCACCTAAAAAAAAGCCTACGCCTTTAAGTGCGTTTTTAGACCCCGTTAAAATAGCAACCCATTTATATAATTGCGCTTGCCCGCTGTCGCCTTGAGGAACTAAATACTTAATCGCGCTTTTGGCGCTCATTTTATTTAAGTCTTTTGCAATACCACTTAGTGCTTGCGCTACCATGACATACGCAACTGTGAGCCAATCACCCGGTACACACAGCATGCCTAAGGCAACAATTTGCAGCCCTAAGCCTATATTCATAGTTTTATTTAACCCAAGTTTGACACCTAACCAACCGCCCACTAAATTGGTGATCACACCAAAAATTTCGTAAAACAAAAACAGCATGGCAATAGCCAACGCACCATACCCTAACTGATGAAAATGCAGCACCACCAGCATACGCAGTGCCCCATCGGTTAAGGTAAATGCCCAATAATTACCGGTAATAATTAAATACTGTTTTATTGCTGTAGGTAAATTAGCAAGCTGCTCAAACATGGTTAAAGCCCTTTAAACCTTATAAATGGTTAAACCAAGTCGCTTTTAGCAACTTTAAGCATAAGCTCGGCGGTACGATTAGCGTAGCCCCATTCGTTATCGTACCAAGCGTATAATTTAAGCTGTGTATTATTAATAACCATGGTAGAGAGTGCATCAATAATGCTACTACGTGGATCGGTTTTGTAATCAATCGATACCAGCGGTTTTTCTTCGTAGCCTAATACACCTGCAAGCTCGTTTTTAGACGCCTGAGCAAACCATTCATTTACCTCAGTTGCAGTTACACCACGCTCAAGCTCAAATACACAGTCGGTAATTGATGCGTTAGTTAACGGTACGCGCACGGCGTGGCCATTTAACTTACCTTTTAGCTCAGGGAATATATGCGTAATAGCTGTTGCGCTACCTGTTGTGGTGGGTATTAAACTTGTCCCGCACGAACGAGCACGGCGTAAGTCTTTATGTGGCGCATCAATAATAGTTTGGGTATTGGTAATATCGTGAATAGTGGTCATTGAGCCGTGCTGAATGCCTACTTTTTCTTGTAGTACTTTTACAATAGGCGCTAAACAGTTAGTCGTACACGAAGCCGCTGTAACAATTTTGTGCTCATCTGGGTTATATAAATTATCATTAACGCCCATAACCACATTTAAAATGCCGTCTTCTTTTACTGGTGCGGTTACCACAACGCGCTTAACACCTTGTGCTAAGTATTGATTTAACAACTCAGTGGTTTTCATTTTACCGCTGGCTTCTATTACTACATCGCAATCAGACCAATCGGTGTCGTTAATAGTTTTGTTATTGGTAACCGCAATAGTGTGTTTACCCACACTAAAGCTATGTTCGTTTGCTGTTACGCTGTGCGCTAAACGCCCATGCACTGAGTCAAACTCTAATAAATGGGCATGTGTTTTAGCATCACCAGCAACATCGTTTACTTTAATAAATTCTACTTCTGGCCATTCTAATGCCGCGCGCAGTGTTAAACGTCCCATACGGCCAAAGCCGTTAATACCTACTTTAATTGTCATAATAAATACCTTTCGTAAAGTTATATCAATTTGCTTAATTAACAGCAGCTTGCTGCACGCTCTGGGCGATTACCCATTGCATTGAGTCGATTTAAATCGTCGTTATAAAACGAAGAATTTTCGTTTCGTGTTTGTGTTATTACGCTAAGAGACCACTCTGGCAGGGCTTTATTAATGCTGTAGTACACCCATTGATTTTGCTTACGGTCGCTTAATAAGCCACATTGCCTAAGCTGCGCTAAATGGCGCGATACTTTAGGTTGGCTAAGTTCAAGCGCAGCAACAAGCTCACACACACATAGCTCTTGCTCATGGCTAATTAATAACATGGCTTTTAAGCGCGTATCCTCGGCTAAGCACTTGTAAAATTGTAGTGGGTTGAGTTGTTCCATAGCATCCTCGTTTAGTTAGTGTGCATACAATAAAACAAAACAAGAATATATGAAATAGTGAATATACGATTTTTCGTATATTTATTTATAAGCGTGGAAACTCAGCTAAATTGCAACGCACAAAAAAAGCCCAGTGGCAAAACCCCTGGGCTATTACAATGCTAAGTAATCAGTTAACTAAATAACCGAAAGTTCCACCTCAATATTCCCGCGTGTAGCGTTTGAGTATGGGCATACTTGGTGTGCTTTATTTACCAGCTCTTGCGCTGCTGCTTTATCCATATCACCTAGTGATACCGCTAATTTAACTGCAATGCCAAAACCGCCTTCAATTGCGCCAATAGATACTTCAGAATTAATGTGTGTATCACTTGGTAGCGCAATTTTTTCGCTACCTGCTACAAATTTTAGTGCGCCAATAAAACACGCTGCATAACCTGCTGCAAATAGCTGCTCTGGGTTAGTGCCTTGTCCGTCATCACCACCTAGCCCTTTTGGGGTTGATAGCTTCACATCTAAACGGCCATCGTCAGATTTAGCTACACCTTCACGGCCACCGGTTGCAGTTGCTTTTGCTGTGTAGGCAACGTTTTGTAATACATTCATAGTGAACTCCAAAGTTTATCAATTAATTTATTTTGCATGCAAAATAATAGGGTAAGTAATTAGAGATTGCAAATACTTTGCATGCAAATTAAAATGTTTTTTTGAGTTAAAGGTATTATCGCGTTGGGAGTTAGGTATGTCGTTTGAGCAATTAAAATTAAAAAATCAGCTGTGTCATAGGCTATATATGGCATCAAATAGCATTGCACGCGCTTACCGTGAGCCTTTAGCTGCACTTAATTTAACGTATCCGCAGTATGTAGTAATGATGGCGCTGTGGGAGCAAGACGAAATAACCATCGCGCAGCTAATAGATAAAACCGCTATTGATGGCGGCGCTATGACCCAAATACTCAAAAAAATGACCGAAAAGTCTCTGCTAGCTGTTATTAAAGACGAACACGACAAGCGTAAACGCCTAATTCAGCTTACCCACAGTGGGCAAGCCCTTAAAAACGACGCCGCTGATATTCCAAAAAATATACTATGTAAGTTTGAAAGTGTAGACCCCACACAAGCCAAACAGCTTATGCAACTACTTGATTTAGTATTAAACGATTTACATACTAAAAGCGATGATGAGTTAGCCAACTAACGCGGTTATTTTTTGTTGAATAAACGCCCTGAATGCGCTGATCACCGGGGTCATTTGGCGCCGGTCAGCGTACATCATATAAAGCGGTAGCGGATCGCTTTGCCACTCTGGGCATAAATGAACGAGTTGCCCGCTTGCTAAATTATCAATTACATCCAAGTACGACTTATACGCAATGCCTTTGCCCTCTAGCGCCCAGCGCCTAACCATTTCGCCATCGTTTACTATGTGTTGGCAATTTAGCTGCACTTTTTGCACCGCGCCATTTTTATAAAATCGCCACTCTTTAAACACTTCACCAAAACGCATAAAGGTAATGGTGGTATGCTGCGTTAAATTAAGGGGGTGTGTAAGTAATCCATTGTTTACTACATATTCAGGAGAGGCCACTAAAATACGCGCATTATTTAAAAAAAGCGGCGCTGCAATTAACTGCGAATCTTTTGGTACGCCAAAGCGAAGCGCAATATCAATTGATTGGCTGTAAATGTCGCTTACTTCGTCACTTAAATGCAGTTTAAGTTTTACATGCGGATATTGCGCTAAAAACTCATTGAGCCATTCACTTAGTTTATTTCGCCCCAAATCGCAGGGGGCCGATACCTGTAGCGTCCCTGTTACTTCGCCTACTGCAGTTTGCACTGCGGCTACACCTTGTTGGATAAGCGAAAGTGAATCTTTGGCGTAACTTAAAAACTGCTCCCCCGCTACACTTAAGCGTAAGCTGCGGGTAGAGCGAATAAACAGCACGTTTCCTAAATCTTTTTCTAGGCGTTTAATAGCGGCACTTACCGCCGCTGGAGTTTGCGCGTTTTGCCGTGCGGCTTCAGAAATGCTGGCGCAACTAGCTACATCTATAAAAGTTTGAATATCGTTAAATGATCGCATATTTTCAATTAAAATTTGAAAGTGCTTTAGTTTTTCATGTCTTTTTCTATTTTTCAACTGAGCTATAGTGCTTACATATTAAAAAGTACTTAAAATCATCAGGAACCCACATGAAAGCATTTGGCTACACCAAAAACACTAAAACGCTTACAGCAAGCTCTATACAAGCAATTGAACTTGATACCCCAACCGCTACCGGGCACGACCTACTTATTGAAGTAAATGCTATTTCGGTAAACCCTGTTGATACAAAAATACGTGCCAATGTAACGCCAGAGCAAGGCCACAAAGTATTAGGTTGGGACGGCGTAGGCATAGTAAAAGCCGTTGGCGAGTCGGTTTCGTTATTTAACGTGGGGGAGCGTGTATTTTACGCTGGCGATTTATCGCGCCAAGGCAGTAATGCGCAATTTCAATTAGTTGATGAACGTATTGTAGGGCGTGCGCCTAAAACATTAACCGACGCACAAGCCGCAGCGCTGCCGCTAACCAGTATTACCGCTTACGAAATGCTGTTTGATCGCCTGCAAGTGCCTAAAAATAAGCAAAATACTCAGCAATCTATTTTAGTTATTGGCGCCGCTGGTGGCGTTGGCTCTATTTTAGTACAGCTTGCCAAGCAGCTTACTGGGCTAAACGTAGTAGGTACTGCATCACGCGAGCAAAGCGTAACTTGGCTTAAAGAGTTAGGAGCCGATCACGTGCTCGATCATTCTAAAAACTTAAACGAGCAGCGCAAAGAGCTGGGTTTAGCTGAGTTTGATTACGTTATTGGCTTAACCCATACCGACCAATACCAAGACCAAATAGTGGAGTGTATTAAACCCCAAGGTAAATTTGCGCTAATAGACGACCCTACATCGTTCGATATTTTAAAATTTAAGCGTAAGTGTATATCGGTACATTGGGAGTTTATGTTTACCCGCTCGCTATTTACTACCGCCGATATAACAGCGCAGCACACCTTACTTAATGAAATTAGTGAGCTTATAGACTCAGGTACGCTTAAAACCACACTTGGGCAAAATTTAGGCCCAATAAACGCCGCTAATTTATATAAAGCGCACCAAATTTTAGAATCGCACACATCACGCGGTAAACTTGTTTTAGAAGGCTTTTAAACATGATCGAGATTAAAAAAATACTTTTAGTTGCAGCCTGCAGCACCGCGTTTTTAACCAGCAGTGTGTTTGCTAATACCGCTAATCAAAATGCTGATTTAAAAACAGTAGCCACATTCGACGCGCAACACCCACCGGGGAATATTGCTATTACGCACTCGGGTTGTAAGTTTTTATCGGTACATGGTTTTTACGGCCAAAAACAAAAAATTATGGAGCTATTAAACGATGGCACCACCAAACCCTACCCTAATGAAGAATGGGCATACGCGTATAAAAACGGCAAAGGCTTTTACGATATACTTGGCATAAATGTATCAGCCGATGGCGTATTATGGATGCTTGATACATCAGGCCCTGATCATGCTGGTCGTTTAGTCGGATGGGATACCCATAAAGAGCAGCTGCATAAAATAATTTACTTAGCTAAACCCACCATTACCGACACCTCGTTTTTAAACGATTTAGTCATCGATAATAAACACGGTGTTGTATACATTGCCGACACAGCACAAGGCAGCCAAGCCGCTATTATTACCGTAAATTTAAAAACAGGTGAGGCGCGCAGAGTATTACAAAATAGCCAATACACCACAGCCGAAAACATCGATATGGTCATTGAAGGGCGCACCATGAAACTAGGCGGCCAACCAGCTCGTTTAGGCGTAAACCCAATCACACTCGACCCAAGCGAACAGTGGCTTTACTTTGGCTCTATGTCTGGCACGTCGGTTTACCGTATTGCCACCAGCGATATTAACAATAAAAGCCTGAGCGCAAGCACCCTTGAGAGTAAAGTAACGCGTTACGGCACTAAACCCATTTCCGACGGTATTATTGTTGATGGCGGCGGCAACGTGTATGTTACCGACATTACCAACGGAGCAATTGGCGTAGTAAAACCAAGCGGTAAATACCAGGTATTATTTAAAGACGAGCGCTTAAGCTGGCCAGATGGCTTTAGTTATGGCGCCGATCATAAAATATATTTTACCGTTAACGACCTACATCATTCGCCAGTATTAAGTAATGGTCAAAACGAGAGCCACGGTAAATTTAAAGTCATGTCGTTCAAACCAATAGTAAAAGGGCAAGTTGGTCGTTAAACACGCTTATGCTTGTATTTTACTTCAACCAGCCCCGCTTACTTTTTGCAGGGCTGAGTTGTTTTTATGATCCAAAAAAGTGCAAATATTGACTATTTTTACCTATTTTGGTGCTAGTTTAATTGCACAAAATAAAGCAAATAAATTAAATAGCTGATTTATATTCATAAAATATTCAACTTAACATTGGCACAATTCTTCCTTAATTAAACACGTGTTTAGTGATTCAATAAGGAATAACCATGATCAGTTTTTACCATACCCTTTATCTTTTGTGGCGTTTAGACATTAGCGTTTGGCAGGTAAACGAGCCAACCAATACACATACTACTGCCGACAAAGAACGTGCCTATGTTAAGTAACACGGTAATGTACAAAAACGCAGCGTAAGCTGTGCAAATAAGCCCAACTGCATTTTTGTACATTATTTAATTTTACACCCTGCCTATAAAATAAAACCTTCCTACTAAATACAACGTATTAAATTAAATATTTAAAACCAATGACTATACGCTTTGCAAGCGCAGCTATTGCGTTGTATTGTTGTTATATATTAATTATTTTTGGAAAAAGTATGCGCGCCTTAGAAGTGAATTTTGATGGATTAGTGGGCCCAACCCATAACTATGCCGGTTTATCGTATGGTAATGTTGCCTCATTAAATAACGCGACAAGCTTTTCAAACCCGCAAGAGGCCGTATTACAGGGCCTAGAAAAAATGAAAGCCATGCACGACAAAGGCCTAACACAAGGTGTGTTTGCGCCTCACGCACGCCCCGACTTAAACGTGCTTCGTCGTTTAGGCTTTGCCGGTAACGACGCACAAGTCATTCATAAAGCATTTAAAGCAGACCCTATTTTATTACGTGCCTGTTATTCGGCCTCTGCAATGTGGACTGCAAACGCAGCAACTGTGTCACCTTCGCCAGATACACTCGATGGCAAAGTGCATTTTACGTCGGCTAATTTAAATAATAAGTTTCATCGCTCCCTAGAGCCTGCTACAACTACCCGCTTACTAAAAGCCATGTTTAATAACGATAGTTATTTTACACACCATACTCATTTACCTGATCAAGGCTTTTTTGGCGACGAAGGCGCTGCAAATCATACCCGACTTTGCGACAGCCACAGCGAGCAAGGCCTAGAAATGTTCGTATTTGGCGCAAGTGCCTTTAACAGCCAACTACCAAAACCGGCTAAGTTTCCTGCAAGGCAAACACTTGAAGCCTCAGAAGCTATTTGTCGTTTGCATAATTTAAAAGAATCGAGCCAAATTTTACTGCAGCAAAACCCCGACGTAATAGACCAAGGCGTGTTTCATAACGATGTAATTGCAGTAGGGAATGAAAACGTACTACTTTGCCACCAGCAAGCATTTTTAAACCAACAAGACGCCCTGCAAGAAATTCGCGATGCCTACACCGGCAGCAAACAGCTATACATAATTGAAGTACCTACTGACAAAGTAAGCATTAGCGATGCAGTAAGCAGTTACTTATTTAATAGCCAATTAGTAAGCCTAGACGATGGCTCAATGCTATTAGTAGCGCCACAAGAGTGCCAACGTAACAGCGCAGTAAACGCCTACATTGAAGAAATGATTTTAGCCGATAACCCAGTAAACCAAGTACAGTTTTTTGACCTGCGCCAAAGCATGCAAAATGGTGGTGGTCCTGCCTGCCTGCGTTTACGTGTAGCCCTTAACCAACAAGAGCTAAGTGCAGTAAACCCAGCGGTTATTTTAACTGACACTAAATACACCCAGCTTTGTGATTGGGCTAAACGTAACTACCGCGATAAGTTAGGTGCAAACGACTTCGCTGACCCTGCTTTACTTAACGAAAGTTACCAAGCACTAGATGAGTTAACCCAACTGCTTAATTTGGGTTCAGTATACGACTTTCAATTAGCGCGTTAAATTTTTTGAAACTAAAATAGCGAGCCTTGGCTCGCTATTTTTATTTATGTTAATAGTGTTTAAATATCTTTATTAACCGTTACTGCCGATGCCATCGACTCAGATATATGCAACGTACGCTGCGGAAACGGAATACTCAGCCCTGCACCTTCTATAGCTTCTTTGACGCGTTTATTTAAATCCCACACAGTTTGCCAGTAATCGCCGTTTAACGTCCATGCACGTAATTGAATGTTCACCGCACTTTCGCCTATTGAAGTAACCATTACTTTAGGTGCAGGCTCTGCAAGTAGTCGGCTTTCTGATTCGGCGAGTTCTTTAAGTACATTTAAGCCAACATCAATAGAGTCGGCGTACGAAATCCCCACCACTATATCCATGCGCCTTTTACCATTACGGGTAAAGTTTTTAATGTTGCCGCCCCACACTTTACCGTTAGGCGATGCGATATAAAGGCCGTCGGTGGTTTTAAAAATGGTCGTAAATAAGTTTATTTCTTTTACTGTGCCTAGCGTGCCGCTTGCATCTACAAAATCGCCTATTTTAAATGGCCTAAGTATTAGTAACATAATGCCAGCGGCAATATTACTTAAGGTGCTTTTAAGCGCCAAACCAATCGCTAAACCCGCTGCGCCCATTAGCGCTATTAAGCTTGCCGTATTAACGCCAAAAATATCTAAAATAAACAGCCCAGCAATTATGTAAACTAAATACCCCGCAATGCTCGATAACAGCGGTAGTAGCGTTTCGTCTACTTTTTTTAATGGCGACTTAGAGTTTTTAATCGCTTTTTTAACCGAGCGTGCAATAAGCGCGCTCGCAACTAAAATAACCAACGCTAATACCACTTTGTAACCTAAAGTGATGATAGTTTCTGAATGGCTTTGCCAAAACACAATAAGTTTATCTTTCATAAATATTCCAACTAGGGGCTGATTATCAGCAAGAATTAAATCTATACACTTCAAAAGAAGTGGCGGGAGTATATAGTAAAAATTTTAAAGCGATAGCATTAAAATAAGTAGAAGGTGTGCCTATTTCAGTAAATTAATTGGGCAAAATTTTTCTTTTTTTTCGCTTAAATTTTCACACTTAAAACCTTAGTGATCACAAATTAGTTAACCTATGGCGTACATACTTTTGTTCAAAAATGCGCAAAGTAAAATAAAAATTAATTTCAAGTAACTATTTTAAAAACCAGTTCAATCTAAATTCAGCTTAGCCCTTCTATAATCCGCTTTATAAACTAAAGGAGTAAATCATGAATTTTAAATCAACATTAGTCAGCAGCGCCGTTCTTTTTGCATTAGCCGGGTGTGGCTCTTCAAGTGATGACAATGGCACAACACCGCCACAATCTAGCGACAAGTCAACCTTTAGCCTTGGTGTGTCAGATGCGCCAGTTAGTGGTTTAAAAGCGGTTAACGTCGTGTTTGATTCAATTACTATTAAAACACAAGGCGATGAAGAATTTAGTTTTGAAACCCGAAGTGAAGCTGACGCATCTCAACCACAAATGGTTAATTTGCTCAATTACACCGGGGACGATGTTTTTGAGTTGCTTAACGATCAAGAAGTGCCAGCAGGAGAATACTCGTGGATCCGCGCTCAGGTTATAAATGGCGATACTAATAACCTTAGTTTCACATCTCACGTAGTATACGAAGACGACAGCATTGCTCCGCTCGTGGTAAAAAGAAAGGGGAATGATGGTGTAGGCGAAATACAACTCGATGGCTTTACACTTAACCAAACTGACAACGACTTTGTTTTAGAATTTGACCTAAAAAAATCGCTGGTCGATCCCCAAAATAATGAGGAGATCTTTTTAAAACCTAGAGGCGTACGATTACAAAATATTTCTGAGTCACAAGAAATTGAAGGCACAGTAAGCCAAGCGCTTATTAATAACTGTGAAACAGACAATATCGCCACTGCAGCTGCAGATTCAACGTTTGGACACGCCGTATATTTATATTCATCAGATGCTCAAATACCTAAAGATATATACGAAATAGATCAGCAAACCCCAGAAGATGCCCCACTTGCGACCGCAAATGTTGTATTTGATCAAGACGATAACCAATATGAGTTTGAGCTTGCTTTCATTACACCGGGAGATTACCAACTTGGCTATACGTGCACCGCACATATAGACGATGCAGAGCTAGAAGATACAGATTTCACTGTTTATCAACTTAAGCAAATTAGTGTACCGCAAACTGAGGACCTCTCAGTTAGCTTTGACATAACACAATAAACGTATAGCGCACTTTAAGGTGCGCTTTTTTTATAAAAAGTATAACAAAAACGAACACTCCACCTTTGCAAAAACCCATTAAAGCCACTCATCTAACATCATCCAAATAATTCATTCGAAAAGTGACCTGCATTCAAGCCCTGTTAACCCAGTACTGTTACAGTAAACAGCACATATTAGTTAAACCGTTCTTATCATTTTGAATATGTAAACATAGGAGAAATAATCATGGCGAAAGAAAAAATAGTCCTCATTACAGGTGCCTCTAGTGGCATAGGTGAAGCAACTGCTAAAACACTGGTTAATAGCGGCCACAAAGTCATACTTACAGCCAGAAGCGAAGACAAATTAACTAAATTAGTACAATCATTAGGTGAAGGTAACGCACTGAGTGTACCCGCAGATGCCACCGACTTTACCGAACTTGAAAACGTAGTAACAAAAGGGCTTAAAAAATTTGGCCGACTAGATGCCGCATTTGCCAATGCAGGTATGGGTGTTTCAACCGCAGGTACCGAAAAGGGTGACCCTGATGAATGGTCAACCATGATAGACATAAACATTAAAGCCCTGCTGTGGACGGCAAAAGCAACCCTGCCCCATTTACGCCAAAACAAAGGTCACTTTATATTAACCAGCTCAGCCGCTGGCCGTAAGCCTATTAAAGGCTCTATTTACGGTGCAACTAAATGGTTTGCTTACGGGTTTGGGCAAAATTTAGCTGAGGAAATGAGCGAGTGGAATGGCCGCTGTACCACCATAGCCCCTGGCATGGTAAACACCCCATTTTTTGATGAAGCTAAACCCGACAAACTTGACCCGCAAGATGTAGCCGATGCGGTATTGTTTGCAATAGAAGCAAACCAACGCAACAGCGTACGCGAAATTTATTTAATGCCGACTAATTAACGCTGATTGGTTGAGTTTGAGCTCTCAGGTTTAATGCCAATGGCGTTAAACCTGATGGTTTTTTTAATAAATACTGGCTGGATAGAATGAAGAATTTAAGATGGGTATCTTGTTTTTTATCTTGTTTATTTAGTAATGGTAACGACACGAGATAACTGTAATTGCTGTATCATCCACGGCATATACCAAACGATTTGTATCATCTATTCTGCGAGACCAGAAGCCTGAAAGGTTTTCTTTAAGGGATTCCGGTTTTCCAATCCCATCAAATGGAGAACGCTTAACATCGACAATTAGCTTATTTATACGTTTCAAGGTTTTCTTATCTTGAGTCTGCCAGTAGACATAACTATTCCAAGCTTCATCAGTCCATGACAATAACCTGTTACTCATCAATAAGTTCTCGTGGGGTCGTTTTGCCCGCTTTGAACTGCGCAATTGAACGGTTTAAATGTTCAGCGTTCGCTGGAGAGCGAAGTAAATGAACAGTTTCCATAAGGCTGTTGTAGTAATCTAATGACATTACAACCGCATCTTCAGTGTCACGACGAGTGATGACTGTCGTATCTGCATCATTAATTACATTATCCAAAACGGCTTTTAGACTATTTCGGGCTTCGGTAAAAGAGACTATTCTCATTTTGCACCTCACTTGTACATTATATAAGCCAAGTTTAGCTGGAAAAATATTACATGTACAGGATGCTGTGCATTACTTTGCCGTAGTAGCAAATTTCTAAATAAGGCGCAAAGACATACGAGCTAAAATATTTGATGAACGAGCAAAAACCAACTGTTTTTTGTCCGTTTAAGCAACTTGTATGGGTTACAAAACATCTTGTTTGATTGAGTGTGCTTTGAGTTCCTTAGATATTGAATTTCGATCCATTTTTTCAGGTAATAAGAATGTAATTTCACTATCATCAGTAAACTTAAAAACGATGCCTTTAAAAATAAACCTGTATGAAGAGATCAGTTCCCAAGGTATCAAAGTAATGTTATCCGCTTTAATTCTAACAAGGCCTTTGGGGCCTGAGTCAATTTTAACTGGTGACAGCCAAGTAATCGTATACAAGACCCAAGCTAAAATGAAACCTCCCACAGGCGCAATCCAAATAATTTTAGTTACGTGATGGATAAAGTCATCTTTAGTCAGCAGACTTATTGCGGCCAAAAAAACAAAAAACAGCGTCCATAATAAGCAACTAATTAACAGCCCCTTTGAAATGAGGCTGTATTTCTCTTGATTTTGGATTGATTTAATCCAAGGTTCAGTCCATTTCATTGCCTAATTTTAACCCTAACAATTTAGTCTACGACATTTGTCGCTTTACAAACCGACAAATGTCTTTATATACAATAATTTATCCTAGCTATAAAATAAACATCTGTAAACAGATAGTTAGCTTCGCCTTACCTTTCCTAAATACAGCAAAAACCCAAATTGGTAGAGAGCAGTAATATCAAGTAAATTACTGTTTAGTTGTACTAGTTGAATATTAATATCTGTGTTTAAACCAATAACGCTTACACTCCATACATCTTATGCTTGTAACTTGTTATTATTTTAAAAGTCATAAACCACACCTATTGAACCCTTTGTATTTTTACTCCATATTAGCTGAACTATTCTCCAATTATTAGGCTGTTATGTCACTTTTAAAATTTAGCCAAGCACTTATATTTACCCTTGCGAGTACCCTTTCGCTTACAAGCTATGCGGCGCTTGATAAAAACGAGTGTGAAATAGTAAAACAAGTTGAGCAAAACATGCCTCAAGCACTTGAAGAGATAAAACAAGCGGTAAACATTAATAGCGGCTCGCTTAATATTGAAGGCGTAAAAAAAGTAGGCACACTTGCAAGCGAGCAACTAAAAGCGATTGGTTTTAAGGTTGAGTGGTTAGATGGCAGCGCGTTTAACCGTGCTGGGCATGTACTCGCTACGCATGAGAGTAAAAAACCCGATGCAATAAAAATACTGATGATCGGCCATCTAGATACGGTGTTTGCCAAACACGATAACTTTACTACCTATAAACAAATTGATGAGAACACTGCGAGCGGCCCAGGTGTAGCCGATATGAAAGGCGGCAACACTATAATAATTACCGCGCTTAAAAGCCTGCAAGCTCTTAATTTACTTGAAAACGTAAGCATTAAAGTACTGCTTACGGGCGATGAAGAAAGCAGCGGTCGCCCACTTAGCTTATCTAAACAGGCCATTGTTGATGGCGCAATTTGGGCTGACGTAGCGCTTGGCTATGAAAATGGTGATAACAATATTAAAACCGCGATGGCGGCGCGCCGTGGTTATACTGGCTGGACATTAAATGTAACGGCCAATGCTGCCCATTCATCGCAAATATTTAGTGACAATGTGGGCTATGGCGCTATTTACGAGGCGTCGCGTATTTTAAATGACTTTAGAGAGCAACTTGCCACGCAACCTAATTTAACCTTTAACCCTGGGCTTATTGTGGGTGGCACTGATGCACAGTACGATAGTGCTAACTCATCCGCCACGGCGTTTGGTAAAAGTAACGTAATTGCACAAACCGTGTATGTAGCGGGTGATTTACGAGCGCTTTCGCCAAAGCAGGTAGAAGGCGCTAAAAAAGTGATGCTGCAAATAGTGGCTAAAAGCTTAAATGGCAGCCATGCTGAGCTTATTTTTGAAGACGGCTACCCACCAATGGGGCTCACCGAAGGTAATAAAAAGCTGCTTGCACTGTATAGCCAAGCAAGCCAAGACTTAGGCTATAACAAAGTGGTGGCTGCAAACCCTCGTAATGCCGGCGCTGCTGATATTTCGTTTGCTGCAAACCATGTTGATATGGCGCTTGATGGCCTAGGACTAATGGGCAGTGGCGCGCACACTAAAAACGAAACCGCCGATTTAACCAGTTTAAATAAAAACACCGCTAAAACAGCGCTGCTTATTTATAGATTAGGGAAAATGTAAAAGTATTTAAAAACGAGTGCTGTTATTTTTGCACTCATTTTAAATACATGTGATGAAAAAATGTCTATCACGACATTATTTTAAAGAGTAAATCTCGCACTGTTGCGGGTTCAAACGGTTTATCACAAATGGCATCAACGCCCGCTTGCGCAATATTAGCTAGGTGGGTGTCGTTTGCCTCTGAGCTCACCATTAAAATAGGAATATGCGAGTAAGTATTTGAGCCACGTACTGTTTCGGTTAACTCGCGGCCATCCATTTCCGGCATGTTATAGTCGGTAACAATCAAGTCGAACGACTGCTCGTTAAGTTTTTCAATTGCTTGTTTACCATCTTCTGCTTCAACCGGGGCTGGAATTCCCATACCAGCAAGCACACGAATAATATGCTTGCGCGCAAAACGACTATCATCAACAACAAGTACACGTAAAAGTGTGACATCAAAGTGCTCTAGTTCTACCTCTTCTTCCGTAATTATATCGAGTGTTGCTTTTAATGCGCGTGTAATTGCATCTGCACTGAATGGCTTAGGTAAAATAGCTAATACGCCCGACTGCCTTAATTGCTCTAGGTATTTTTTATTTCTTTCGCTCGAGATCAACATAAACGCTTGGCTTTCTGTGCGCGGATTTGAGCGAATATTTTGTAACAGAGAATCTGCAGTACCATCGGCTAGGTACATGCTACTAATAACTAAATCTGGGTGATACTTTTCTAGCAATGCTAATGTTTGCGCTTGATTACTTGCAGTTTCTACTTGCGTTACTCCACATTGAGTTAGTGATTTGATTATCAGTTTTTGCTGAACCTCTGACGGCTCTACTAATAATATTGATAAATTGGCTATTGCAGTTAAATCACTCATGTAACTCTCTTAGGTCATGTTTTTTAAACGATTTCAGTTTTACAGTATCATTATAAAACAACATGTATCACTGGGGTTAACAAAACGCATATTTTTAAGTATTTATTTGTAAGTTTTAAATTACATAAATAAATTAGCAATGCTGAATATACTCAAGTGCAGTCATTTTTTTATAGCTTACATTTGGGTGTAAAACATGCGCGGGATTAGGACCTACCACCTCAATAGGGATGCTGTAAGTACGAGCTATTTCAATTGCCATTTGAGTGATATTGACACTAAATGAGGTGCCTATAAATACCATTTTATCGGCATTGAGCATACGTTGCTGTGCTTCGGTTATTCTGTAAAGCTCGGTGTAGTATTCATCAAATAATAAAACAAAGGGCTTAAATGAATGGTTTAACTCAGGCGTTTGGTTTTGAATATTAAATAGCTCAAAAAGAGAGTCATGCAGGCGGCTTTCGTCTACGCTATCCCATGGGGTCATTAGCGGTTTAACTGCTTCGCCTTGTTCATGAAATAACGTCATTTGATCGAGCCTGCCATGTATAGCAATGTAATTTTTATTACCAGCTTTGCCATCAAGCCCATCTATATTTTGGGTTATTAAGTTTTTATCGCTAAGCCAGTGGTGTACGTCGTTAGGGCCATGGTTACGATACGTTGCAAAGCGGTTGTAATACCAGGCTAAAAACTCGCGCGGATTGTTTTGATACATAGCACGCGTGGCCATTTCCATAGCCGTATAGTTTTTACTGCCTATAGTCCAAAAGCCATCTTCGCCCCTAAAAGTAGGTATACCACTAGCAGCGCTTACTCCTGCACCGGTAATATAAAGCGTATTCACTGTGCTACCTCATAACCTGTTACATCGCTTATTACTTGTTGTTTGTTGTTCATACCTCCAACACGATATAAAGCCCCGTTGTGCTCAAGTAGCCCGCGGTGATCCATAGTGCCTCCGGCTAAAGGCGATAAAACTTGCCATGAATTTTGCTCAATATTAAAACGCCACACGTGTTTACTTGCCGGTGCTGGCTTTTTATCATAACCAATGCCGTTATAGTTATAGGGGTTGTTAGAACCAGCCATCATGTAAATGTTGCCATTGTAACTTGTAGCAGCCATACGGTAATGCGACTCACCTGTAGGATGAGGTAACGTGCGCCAATCTATTTTTTGCACATTGTTAGCATCTATTGTGCCTTTTAAACACTGCGCAACACCTGTAAACGAGCGGCGTGAATCTGGGTTTGCTTGGGTTTTAACGCCATCGCATATAACAATAGTGTTACCACTAATAGCAGCTGCTTGGCCAAATACAGGCTCGCCTAAAAAAGGTGATGCCTGTTGCCATGTGTTGGTTTGGGTATCGTATACCTGTACTAAATTTACGTTACCATCGTTATGCCAGCCGCTAATCAGGTAAATGTAGCGCTCTTTGTAGCTCAGCGCTACACTGTCATCTACCGGTACTGGCATGCTTGCAAGGTGTTTGTATGTATTGCTTTTTATATCAAAACGGTAAACATCGGGACTTGAAATTTCAGTATGGTCGCTATCTACCGTATAACCACCAAATACATAGGCGTATTCACCTAAGCCCACAGCAGTACTTGCTAAGCGCCCTTTTAGTGGCAAACTTGAAGGCACACTCGCTTGCTGCTGCCATGCGCCCTCACCTAATTTAAGAGAAAACACCTTGTTGTGTACATCGGTATGTTGTTTGTTTTTACCCAGCCCCATAAAACTTAAAAAGTAGCTTTGGTTTTGTACTGTAACCTTAGCTACGGCATTGTTTGCAACGGGCTCAGGTAAAACAGGAAGACTAGCTAGCAGTGCAGAAAAAATAAAACTCATATAATATTCTGATAATCGTTAAATGCAGCAAGATTAATTTATTTTTTAACCCTGAACCAGTATTGATAGGCTTTATTGAGAATAAATTTAATTACGCCACCATTAGGGATCACCATCATTTTAATTTATCAAAGCATTTTTATGCGAAACAACCTGATTTAGGTGGCAAAAAGCAATCAAACATGGGCTTAATACTTTCGTTATAAGATAATATATATAATCAATCATTTAAACCTACATTTAGTAATGATGTTATTTTAACCAAAATTGCTATATGAGCTAATGATATACGAATAAAAGTAGTCTCGATTTTTATTAATGACGATAACGTATTTTCTATGTTTAAAGCTTTTACGATGTTAATGTAATGTTTTAAAAAGCAACCTCGCTTATATAATCTTTGACTAGGTAGGAGATCCTTAGTGAAATTTTCGTATCAATCACTATGGCCATTTTTATTATTATCGCCGCTTGTGATTGCAGACCCTTTTGAAGACACAGAGCTAGACCTTAGCGCATTAATGGAAATGGATGTGTAAGTAACGTCTGCAATGAAGCGAGCACAGTCTGCATTTAATACCGCCTCGTCAATCTATGTATTAAGCAAAGAACAAATATATAAGTCGGGTGCAAACTCAGTACCTGAAGCGCTAAAAATGGTGCCAGGTCTTATAGTTAGGCAACTTGATAATAACCAATGGGCAATTTCTTCGCACGGTGTTGCTTCTCGATTTTCAAGTAAACTTTTAGTTATGGTGGATGGCCAAGCTTATATACACCTAAATTTGCTGCTGTCTACTGGGAAACACTTAACGTCCCACTTTATGATATGGAACGAATAGAAGTTATTCGCGGTCAAGGCGGCTTATTGTGGGGCACAAATGCAAATAATGGTGTTATCAATATTATTACTAAAAACAGTATTGATACCCGTGGGGCCTATGCAAATGCTACTACGGGTAATCAAATAAACATTAATACCAATGTACGCTATGGTAACGATTTAGCTAATAAAGGAAGCTATCGTATTCATGGCCATGTAAAAAATGCCAATGAATCAAAAAAAGGAATTTCGTTAGAGCCTACCGACACAGCAAAACAACATTCTTTTGGTTTTCGTACTGACTTTACACCTAGCGATGAATGGTCAGCATTGGTTCAAGGCGACTTTACTCACTCAAACCTAGGCCAAAACTTTCGTGGAGTCATTGACGCAACTAATAAAAACGTTTTATTTTCGGATGACTTATCACGCACAGATTCGCGTGTTATGGCGCGCCTTGAAAATAGAATATCACCAGATGCCAATCAAATGTTGCAGGTATCGTGGTTGAAGCAAAGTGGTAATCAGACCTATATAAAAGAAAATTTTGAATCTATAGACATAGACTACCAAATGAACTTTTTATATAACTCTTTGCAGCTAGATTGGGGGCTAAATTATAGGTATAACAATATCTCTTTTGACGAGAGCCTATTTTTAGACAGTGATAAAAACCTTAACAACCTACAACAGTATGGCGGGTTACTTCAGGCTCAATACAATGTAATACCTAACTCTCTAGACCTTATTATTGGCACTAGGCTCGATCACAATGACTTAACTGGTTGGGAAAACCAACCATCAGCTAGGGTTATTTATAAGCCACAAGAAAACCACCTAATTTGGGGAGCCATATCTAGAAGTGTTCGTACACCAACCCTTATAGAGTTTAATGATGACTATAAAGTGAATGGCACGGTTGTAGAAGAGGCGCTCGGAGGAAGTGCTGGGATTAGAGCTATTGATGAATATGCGATTGCAACTTTCCTCAATGGCAACGACAACGTTGAATCAGAAAATTATGTTTCATACGAGTTGGGCTAGCGCTTTGAAAGTGAAAACACCTCTGTGGACTTTTCTGCATTTCATACCGATGCCAATAATATAGCTGCAATTAGATTTAACACCGATCCTAATCAATTTTTGCCCGCTATACGTTTTTTTCAACTCGGTCAATTTGAACAAGCCGCATTTGCGCTTACTCAAACCCGTGTTGACCTTGATATTGTATCAGAGGGTGAAACAACAACTAACGGGGTTGATATAGTCGCCACTTGGCAACCTTTTAATAACCTAAGTACAGAACTAGGGTATAGCGCCAAATGAATCTGAGGTTAGATATCAAGATTCTAAAACTGTGGCCAAATTTTATTGACCACTTGAATCTTGAGGCTTTGGATGATTAGCTATCTCCAAGCTCTAAAATCAGTGAGGATGTTGTACCACGTAATGTTTAACATTGAGCTGTAGATTATCCCCTGATTTTACTTTCTACATACCCATAGCAGAAAAAAATGGATTAATAACTGATATTAGTAAATGGGTTGAGTCTCAAGCAATACAAGACTGTATTTTATTTAATACACTTTCAAATAAGCTGATCCAAGTAAGCGTCAATACCTCACCACTTGAAATTGATCGTTCAGGAGAATGAGTTGGTGGATGGATACAGGCTATTAAGCAACATAACTTACCCGCACACTCAATTTTAATTGAAGTAACAGAGAATACTTTAATGGGTACTGACGCAGAGTTTAAAAGACAGTTAAAGCACCTAAGTGAATTTCAGATAGATGTTGCTATTGATGACTTTGGTGTAGGGTATTCATCACTGGCTTATTTACAACGGCTAGATATCGACATACTAAAAATTGATCGCTCGTTTATAAAAGACATAGAAACAAATGAAAACAGCATTGCTCTGGTAAAAGCTATTATTACAATGGCTCATAACTTAAATGTAGAAGTCGTTGCTGAAGGCGTAGAAGATCAAAAACAATATTTGTTACTGAAACAGTTAAATTGTGACTACATCCAAGGATACTTTTTTTCAAAGCCTGTATCAAAACAAGAATTTGTTAAATATTTTATCGATAAATAACCACTCTCTAAAACCAGCGGGGTACAAGCTGCGAATATTGCTTATACTCAGCAGTAAAGCTCTCGGATAAATGCTTTTCTTCTACCAATGTTTGCCTGTGAATAGCTACAACTCCAACGATTAAACATACCAAACTAAATATACTCGGTAATGCTAAGAAAAACCCTACTTGAGCTGCTATAACACCCAAATACATAGGGTTTCTTGAAAACTGATAGAGTCCTTTTGTTTTTAGTATTCGTGGACCGTTTGGATCAACTCCTGAGCGCCATAGTGAGGCCATATTAAAATGAACTATCATTGACAAAGCAAACCCAGCTGTGAGCAGCGCATTACCAAACATAACGCTAGGCCAGCCATTCAGACCAGTAAAAACACCTAGGTAATTATCAAGCGATGGTATAAACACCCGCAATACACAAATAAACCATATTAACGCCCTAAAAAACTTAAACGCAGTGTGATTCCACCAACTTGCACAATACTTAACTCCAGGAAAAACAATGCTTTCTTTAGAAGTACGTGTCACATAAATAATTCTAAATGTATAAAAACCAGCTACAAAGGTATAAAACAAAGCAAGATAAATACGAGTAAACTCTATTAAAGAAGATGAGTCATCAATAAGTAAGGAGAAAGGCATAGAAGACCCTGAATGAGTAATAGCGTTAACGAAAGAAGAGCATAAAGCCCATAAGGCTTATTAACAAGTAAAGTTAAACAAAATCTACAAAAACTTACTTTTATAGCAAGTACATATTAATCACTACGCTTTATTAAATCGCTAGTATTTTTTATATTATTACGCTCCTTAAGTAATTACATGGGCAAATAAAGCTGTAAAATAACAACACCATTATTGTGCAGTACAGCCTTGCGGGGATTCACCTTTCGCTGTTTCGTTTGATTACTGGGCTCGGCATGAAAAACCTTAAACAACAAACAACCCGTCACATTGCTGTAACGGGTTTTTCTTATTTGGAGCCTTGCAATGCCGAAGTGCCCACAGCGTTGGAAGGTCACAGTGGAATGGGTTACTATCATGGCCAATGCATTGGATAGCCAAAACATTGCTCACAAAGAAGCGCTTCGCTCAAGAGACGCTCCGCTTTAAAGAGGAAAATGCTGAATATTACTTTTCTATAGACGTAAAAAAGCCCGACTCTTTTGAATCGGGCTTTCTTGTATTTGAAGTCGGTGCGCTACGCAGTAGAATTTTGTGGTGCCCACAGCGTGGAGAGCCACAGTGAAATGCTGCACTACCATCGCTCAATGTATTGGATAGTCAAAACACTGTTCACAAAGAGGCGCTTCGCTTAAGAGACGCTGCGCTTTAGAGAAGAAAGTGCTGAATATTATACTTTTCTATAGACGTAAAAAAGCCCGACTCTTTCGAATCGGGCTTTCTTGTATTTGAAGTCGGTGCGCTACGCAGTAGAATGTCCTACTTTCACATAGCAAATGGGACACTATCATTGGCCGGGGCTCGCCTTCTAGCTGTTTAACTTCACTATTGAGCTCAACATGGGG
>NZ_BAAJML010000015.1:0-57969 GCF_057547735.1 Pseudoalteromonas sp. NH0006-46
AGCTTAAGCGTTGCCTGCTCTGCCGTCTCAGTGGGGTCGCATTATAGGGAGATCCAAAAACAGATCAACCCTTTTTTGAAGAAAACGTGAAAAAACATGTTGTTCGCTGGGAATTTAGGCTAAACGGTCAAAAAGGCAACTAAACCTACTCATATTTGACCTTTAAAGCTATTAAAGCTGATTGTTTGAAAGAAGCTTTTTATAATTGCTGCTTAGATTATCCAGAAAACTAATTGTTTAATTAAACATGGCCATTTAGATTTGTGGCAAATAAGTTCATCAGTCAGAAATTCAAGTGTGTAAAGTTAATACGCTATTACTACATATAATCTGTTATGGCTTTTTTCTGTTTATACCAATCAACCATCTCAGTCGTTACGATGTTATGGCACTATTGAATAAATAACTTTTTCAGTAAGTAAAAAGTAACAATTCTCAATACAATTGCACTATTGTTTTCTATTCTAATCAGGCTGATTTACAAGATGAAAGGAAGGAGAGTTAATTTACTAATAATATCGAGCAAACGGTATATCCGGTTTGAGTGAAATTTAGACATTAAAAAAGCCGAGCATATGCTCGGCTTTTAGGTTTCTTTAAGACTTACTCTGCAGACTGTGCGTCTTCTTGAACTTCTTCGCTAGTCGCTGGGCGACCAACTAGTTCAATATAAGCCATTGGTGCATTATCACCAGTACGGAAGCCACACTTAAGAATACGAGTGTAACCACCTGGACGATCCGCATTACGTGGACCGATTTCACTGAATAATTTACCAACAACTTCATTGTCGCGCGTGCGAGCAAACGCTAAACGGCGGTTTGCTACACTGTCAGTCTTAGCCAGTGTGATTAAAGGTTCAATTACACGACGTAACTCTTTCGCTTTTGGCAAAGTTGTTTTGATGATTTCATGTTTCACCAAAGAACCTGCCATATTGCTGAACATCGCTTTACGATGGCTACTGTTACGGTTTAATTGACGACCACTCTTACGATGGCGCATGACCCTATCCTTCTAACTAAACTAATATAGTGATTTAGATTATTCAGCTAAACTTGCAGGTGGCCAATTTTCTAGGCGCATACCTAGAGAAAGACCACGTGAAGCTAGCACGTCTTTAATTTCAGTTAGAGACTTCTTACCTAAATTAGGCGTTTTAAGAAGCTCAACTTCAGTGCGCTGAACTAAATCACCGATATATTGAATTTGCTCGGCTTTCAAACAATTTGCTGAGCGTACTGTTAGTTCAAGATCATCGACTGGACGAAGCAGAATAGGATCGAATTCTGGTTTCTCTTCTTTCTCTTCTGGCTCAGTTACATCACGTAAATCTACGAATGCATCTAATTGCTCAGCTAAGATAGTAGACGCACGGCGGATCGCTTCTTCAGGATCTAATGTACCGTTTGTTTCCATATCAATGATTAATTTGTCTAAATCTGTACGTTGCTCAACTCGAGCTGATTCAACCGAGTACGCAATACGTTCAACTGGGCTGAATGATGCATCAAGCAACAATCTACCAATTGGACGCTCATCGTCATCAGAGGATAAACGACTAGATGCCGGCACATAACCACGACCGCGCTCAACACGAATACGCATGCTGATCTCGCTGTTACCTGTAGTTAAATTACAGATAACGTGATCTGGATTAGCAATTGTTACATCGCCATCGTGCTGAATATCAGCCGCAGTAACAGGGCCTACACCAGATTTAGTCAGGGTCAGAAAAACTTCATCTTTGCCTTCTAACGTTACTGCTAAACCTTTAAGGTTTAATAGTATTTCAATGATGTCTTCTTGAACGCCTTCTTTCGCGCTGTACTCATGTAATACACCGTCGATTTCTACTTCAGTTACTGCACATCCAGGCATAGATGAAAGTAATATACGGCGTAAAGCATTACCCAGAGTGTGACCAAAGCCACGCTCTAATGGTTCTAAAACTATTTTAGAACGCGTTGGGTTTATAGCGTCGATGTCGACTAACCTTGGTTTTAGAAATTCTGTAACAGAACCCTGCATTTTATCCTCTCTTAACTCTTAACTTTACTTAGAGTAAAGTTCGACGATTAGTTGTTCATTAATGTCCGCAGACAGGTCTGAACGCTCAGGTAGACGCTTAAAGCTGCCTTCCAATTTCTTACCGTCAACTTCAACCCAAGTCGGCTTTTCACGTTGCTCAGCCAACTCTAGAGCAGCGATGATACGTGCTTGTGTTTTAGACTTCTCACGGATTACTACAGTATCTTCTGGAGTAATTACGTATGAAGGAATGTTCACAACACGACCATTAACTAGAATCGCTTTGTGGCTTACTAACTGACGTGCTTCAGCGCGTGTGCTAGCAAAACCCATGCGATATACAACATTGTCTAAACGTTGCTCTAAAAGCTGTAACAAGTTTTCACCTGTATTACCTTTAAGGCGAGCAGCTTCTTTATAGTAGTTACGGAACTGCTTTTCTAGTACACCGTAGATACGACGAACTTTTTGCTTTTCACGTAATTGTAAACCGTAATCAGATAGACGACCTTTACGAGCGCCGTGCTGACCAGGTGCAGTCTCAAGTTTACACTTAGAGTCGATAGCTCTTACGCCGCTCTTAAGGAACAGGTCAGTACCTTCACGACGACTCAGCTTGAGCTTAGGGCCCAAATATCTTGCCATGTTATTTCTCCTAACCTATTGTTAAACGCGACGTTTCTTCGGTGGACGACAACCATTATGTGGTATTGGCGTCACGTCAGTAATGTTGGTAATACGGTAACCAGCAGCATTCAAAGCACGTACAGCAGATTCACGACCTGGACCTGGACCTTTGATGAAAACTTCTAGATTTTTTAAACCGTATTCTTGAGCAGCAGTACCTGCACGCTCTGCAGCAACCTGAGCAGCAAATGGTGTAGATTTACGTGAACCACGGAAACCTGAACCACCGGCAGTAGCCCATGATAGTGCATTACCTTGACGGTCGGTAATCGTTACAATAGTGTTGTTGAAAGAAGCATGAACATGAGCCATACCATCAGCAACTTGTTTTTTAACCTTTTTACGACGAATTGGTGTCTTAGCCATAATACTATCCCCTTATCGCTTAATAGGCTTACGAGGACCCTTACGGGTACGCGCGTTAGTCTTAGTTCTTTGACCACGAAGTGGTAAAGAGCGACGGTGACGTAGGCCACGGTAACAACCAAGGTCCATAAGGCGCTTGATATTTAATGTAACTTCACGACGAAGGTCACCTTCAACAGTGTACTTGCCAACTGCATCACGCAGTACGTCAAGTGTTTCGTCAGAAAGTTCACCGATTTTTGTGGTTTCGGCGATACCAGTCGCTGCTAAGATAGCCTTAGAGCGAGTCTTACCTATGCCATAAATAGCTGTTAAACCAATAACTGCATGTTTATGATCAGGGACGTTAATGCCAGCAATACGGGCCACTAACACATCTCCTATATTCGAATTTGGTAATCAAAAGTTTGAAAAGCCCGTAAGGATACTCAAACGAAGACCAAATCACTACTAAAAACACAGGCCGAGAAATCTCAGCCTGCACGACTGTTTACTTAGCCTTGCCTTTGCTTATGCTTAGGCTCACTGCAAATTACGCGTACTACACCAGCACGTTTAATAACTTTACAGTTACGGCATATTTTCTTAACGGAAGCACGTACTTTCATTGCTCAACTCCGTAAACTGACCTTATCGACCGTAGCCTTTAAGGTTCGCTTTTTTCAGCACAGAATCATACTGATGAGACATCAGGTGAGTCTGTACTTGTGCCATAAAGTCCATGATTACAACAACGATAATCAAAATTGATGTACCGCCGAAATAGAATGGCGTTTGCCATGCCATAGTCATGAATTCGGGCACCAGACAGATAAAGGTTATATACAAAGCACCTGCCAATGTCAGGCGTGTCATCACTTTATCAATGTATTTAGATGTCTGCTCACCTGGACGAATACCTGGGATAAATGCGCCAGATTTCTTAAGGTTATCTGCAGTTTCACGCGGATTAAATACCAACGCTGTATAGAAAAAGCAGAAGAAGATAATAGCCGCAGCTAAAACAAGTGAGTACAAAGGTTGACCTGGAGTCAACGTTGTAGCTACAGCTTGTAATGCATCAGCGACAGGACCTTCACCTTGGCCGAACCAGCTAGCAATTGTACCAGGGAACAGAATTATACTACTAGCAAAGATTGGTGGAATAACACCCGCCATGTTTACTTTTAGTGGTAAATGCGTGCTTTGAGCAGCAAATACTTGACGACCTTGTTGGCGTTTAGCGTAGTTAACAACAATACGTCGTTGTCCACGTTCGAAAAACACTACAAGATAAGTAACAGCGAATACTATAACCGCAACCATAAGTAGTACAAAAACATTCAAATCACCTTGGCGCGCCATTTCGACTGTCGAACCAATAGCAGACGGCAAGTTAGCTACAATACCAACAAATATTAGAACTGAAATACCGTTACCGATACCACGTTCTGTTATTTGTTCACCCAACCACATAAGGAACATAGTACCTGTTACTAAACTCACCACAGCGGTGAAATAGAAACCCATACCCGGGTTAACAACTAACCCGTTCATCATGCCCGGTAAGCTAGTAGCAATACCGATAGATTGAATAGTAGCTAGCACAAGCGTGCCGTAGCGTGTGTACTGGCTAATTTTTTTACGCCCTTGCTCACCTTCTTTCTTAAGCTCTATAAACGGAGGATACATATGCGTTAATAGTTGCGTAATAATCGAAGCCGAGATATACGGCATAATACCCAGTGCTAACACTGAAGCTCGCTCAAGTGCACCACCACTGAACATGTTGAACATTTCAACAATGGTGCCCTTTTGTTGCTCGAAGAAATCGGCAAGTACAGCGGCGTCAATCCCAGGGATCGGCACAAATGAACCTAGACGGTAAATTATGATAGCGCCCAATACGAAGAGTAATCGACGCTTCAATTCCGAAAGCCCACTTTGTGCACTTTGTGTATCTTGACCTGGTTTAGCCATTTGTACTTCCTTAGTCTTCTACCTTGCCTCCGGCAGCTTCAATAGCTTCGCGTGCACCCTTAGAGGCTTTAAGGCCTTTAAGTGTAACAGCGCGTGAAACTTCACCAGATTTAACAACTTTAACGAAAAGAACGTTCTTTTTAACTAGACCAGCTGCTTGTAACGCGCTTAGGTCTACCACATCGCCTTCAACTTTAGCGATTTCAAAAAGGTTAACTTCTGCAGATACTAAAGATTTGCGTGAAGTAAAACCAAATTTAGGTAGACGACGTTGCATAGGCATTTGACCGCCTTCAAAACCAACGCGTACTTTACCGCCAGAACGTGACTTTTGACCTTTGTGACCACGGCCACCAGTCTTACCAAGACCAGAACCGATACCACGACCAACACGTTTAGGGGCAGTTTTTGAACCTGCAGCAGGTGAAAGTGTATTCAAATGCATGAAATTAACCCTCTACCTTAACCATGTAAGAAACCTTGTTTATCATACCACGTACACATGCTGTGTCTTCTAACTCAACAGTGTGATTGATACGACGTAAACCAAGACCGCGTAATGTAGCTTTATGCTTCGGTAAACGACCGATAGAGCTTTTTACTTGTGTTACTTTTACAGTTTGATTAGCCATGGTTACCCCAGTATTTCTTCTACGCGAAGGCCACGTTTTGCAGCGATAGACTGTGGAGAATTCATATTCTCAAGAGCCGAAATCGTTGCACGTACTACGTTGATTGGGTTAGTAGAACCGTAACATTTAGATAGTACGTTCTGAACACCAGTCACTTCTAGTACTGCACGCATAGCGCCACCTGCGATGATACCAGTACCTTCAGAGGCTGGTTTCATGAACACTAGTGAGCCAGCATGACGTCCCTTAACAGGATGCTGTAATGTATTGCCATTTAGGTCTACATTGATCATGTTGCGACGTGCTTTTTCCATTGCTTTTTGAATAGCAGCTGGAACTTCACGTGCTTTACCATAACCAAAACCTACTTTACCTGCGCCGTCACCAACTACAGTTAGTGCAGTAAAGCTAAAGATACGACCACCTTTAACTACTTTAGACACACGGTTTACCGCGATTAGCTTTTCAGCTAGATCAGGCTGTTGTTGCTTTGCTTCTACGTTAGCCATTGTCTACTCCTAGAATTGCAAACCGGCTTCACGCGCAGCATCAGCTAGCGCCTTCACACGGCCGTGATATTTAAAGCCACTGCGATCAAAAGCAATCTTTTCGATGCCTTTGTCAGCCGCACGTTCAGCAACCGCTTTGCCAACTGCTTGCGCAGCTTCAACGTTACCGGTGCCTTTAACTGTTTCGCTAATAGCCTTCTCAACAGTAGAAGCAGCAGCCAGTACATTACCCTCAGCATTAATTACTTGAGCGTAAATGTGACGTGGCGTGCGGTGGATAACAAGACGCGTTGTGCCTTGTTCAATATAATTTCTACGAGTGCGTTTAGCACGACGTAGACGAGCTGTTTTTTTATCCATCGTCTTACCTTACTTCTTCTTAGCCTCTTTACGGCGTACATTCTCATCTGAATAGCGAACACCTTTACCTTTATAAGGCTCAGGTTTACGGTATGCACGAATGTTAGCAGCTGTTTGACCAACTAACTGCTTATCTACGCCCTTAACTAGAACTTCTGTTTGGCTTGGAGTTTCAATCGTAATCCCTTCAGGAACTGCGAAATTAACTGGGTGTGAGAAACCAAGTGTTAAGTCTAAAACTTTACCCTTAGCTGCAGCACGGTAACCAACGCCTACTAACTGAAGTTTCTTCTCGTAACCTTCATGCGTACCAACAACCATGTTGTTGATTAGAGCGCGAGCAGTACCTGCTTGTGCCCATGCATTTGCTACGCCTTCACGAGGTAAAGTTGTAATAACGTTGTCGTTAACTTGTACTTCAACTGCGTCGTTGATAGTACGAGTAAGTTCACCGTTTTTGCCTTTAACTGTGATTTCCTGGCCTTTCAATGTAACTTCTACACCGGCAGGAACATTAATTGGTGCCTTTGCTATGCGAGACATAGTTCCCCTCCGATTAAGCTACAAAGCCAATGATTTCACCACCAACACCAGCACTACGTGCTGCGCGGTCTGTCATTAGGCCTTTAGAAGTTGATACGATAGCGATACCAAGACCACCCATTACCTTAGGTAATTCGTCACGTTTCTTATAGATACGTAAACCAGGGCGACTTACACGCTGGATATTTTCAATTACAGCTTTGCCTTCGAAGTACTTCAACTCGATAGAAAGCTCAGGTTTAACTTCACCGTTAACTGCGTAGTCTACGATGTAACCTTCGTCTTTTAGTACTTTAGCTAATGCTACTTTCAGCTTTGAAGTTGGCATCGTTACAGATACTTTCTTCGCTGATTGACCGTTACGGATACGTGTGAACAAATCCGCGATAGGATCTTGCAAGCTCATAGTCTTACTCCCATGATTCTATTACCAGCTAGCCTTTTTAAGGCCAGGAATTTCACCGCGCATAGCTGCTTCGCGAACTTTAATACGGCTCATGCCGAATTTGCGAAGGAAACCATGTGGGCGGCCCGTAATGTTACAACGATTACGTTGACGTGCAGGGCTAGAATCACGTGGTAAAGCTTGTAGCTTAAGTACCGCGTCCCAACGATCATCTTCAGATGTATTAACATCACTGATGATAGCTTTTAGTGCAGCACGCTTTTCAGCATACTGAGCAACTAGTTTTGTGCGCTTTGCTTCGCGCGCTTTCATAGAATTCTTTGCCATAACCCTACCCTTATTTCTTAAATGGGAAGTTAAACGCTTCTAACAACGCACGGCCTTCCTCATCAGATTTCGCAGAAGTAGTGATAGTGATATCCATACCGCGTACACGGTCTACTTTATCGTAATCGATTTCTGGGAAGATGATTTGTTCACGTACGCCCATGCTGTAGTTACCACGTCCATCAAAAGACTTAGCACTTACGCCACGGAAGTCACGAATACGTGGGATAGCGATTGATACCAAACGCTCAAAAAAGTCCCACATACGCTCGCCGCGTAGGGTTACTTTACAACCAATTGGGTAGCCTTCACGCACTTTAAAGCCAGCAACAGATTTGCGTGCTTTAGTGATTAAAGGTTTCTGACCAGAGATTGCAGTTAAATCAGCTACAGCGTGATCTAAAATTTTCTTGTCAGCTAGGGCTTCGCCCACGCCCATATTTAATGTGATCTTTTCGATCTGAGGGACTTGCATGACAGAGCTGAAACCAAACTTCTCTTGAAGTTCAGCTACTACTTTGTCTTTATATACTTCATGCAGTTTCGCCATCATTCTACTCCAACTATTAGATAGTTTTACCAGTAGATTTAAAGATACGTAATTTCTTACCATCTTCAATCTTGAAACCTACACGATCTGCTTTACTCGTTTCCGAGTTGAAGATCGCAACGTTTGATGCGTCCATAGACGCTTCTTTCTCAACAATGCCGCCAGCTTGGTTCAATTGTGGAACCGGCTTTTGGTGTTTCTTGATCAAGTTTATGCCTTCGACAAAGATTCGACCAGATTCAGTAACAACTGAAAGCACTTTACCGCGCTTACCTTTGTCTTTACCTGCTAGTACGATTACTTCGTCACCACGACGGATTTTTGCTGCCATGATTGGCTCCTTACAGTACTTCTGGGGCTAGTGAAACGATTTTCATGAACTTGTCATTACGAAGTTCGCGAGTCACAGGGCCGAAAATACGTGTACCAATTGGCTGCAAGTTATCATTTAAGATAACAGCCGCGTTGCTGTCGAAACGGATCAGAGAACCATCTGGACGGCGAACACCTTTTCTGGTACGCACAACTACCGCGTTTTTAACATCACCTTTCTTCACTTTACCGCGAGGAATAGCTTCTTTTACAGAAACTTTAATGATGTCGCCAATCGCTGCGTAGCGACGGTGTGAACCACCAAGGACTTTTATACACTGCACTTTGCGAGCGCCGCTGTTATCAGCAACTTCCAGCTGAGTTTGCATTTGGATCATGTTAATGACCTCCGGTGTAGTAATTACAACGTGTCTTAAAATTGTTTAAAATCAAGACATTTCGATTAAATCCCACTCAAAAACAAACGAGTTGTCTCTTAAGGGCGGGCAATTGTACCAGCATTGAGCATGCAGCGATAGGTTATTTTTTAATTAATTTAAGGACTGAAGAAATTTTATTAACCTTGGTAAAGCTATGTGACTATTTTTTAAATGGTTATAAAATAAACAAGGCACTTAAAAAGTGCCTTGTTTATTTTACTAGTGGTTATTTAGCCAAATAGCCCTTTTAATTTGTCTTTTACTTTATCTTTGGCCTTCTCTTTCGCTTTTTCTTTTGCGTCATCGAGTTTCTTTTTAGCTTCATCTTTCAGGGCATTACTTACATCTAAATTTATACCCACATCGTGAAATGGTCCTTTTATACGCAATGGTATTTTAAAGCCTGTACTGTCATCGGTTGTGCCTTGACCTTCAATTGAATCCACAATGCCCGTTACCAAGCGGTAATCTACTTTAGTGAGGGGTAAATCCACATCCCCTTCACCGGAAATACGAATTAAAGGACTTATTAGCGACAGGTCTTTATTCTTACCCACGCCGTTTATAAAATTAAAGCTACCAGTAAGCGCAGAAAAGTCTGTTTGTTCAGCCTCTTCAAAACCAGTATCTAATCCCTCTGAAGCTGCGCCAAAGTTCCCTGATATAATTTCTTTACCTTTACGAACCATTTCAGCGACATTTGCTCCTTTTACCGCACCATCTGCAAATTTAAATCCTAATTGGCCATTAAGTGCACTTATAAACGATTTTTGACTTTGCCCAACTGTAGATAAATTCCAATTTAAAGAGCCTTTACCGAGTAACTTGTCAAAACCAGTTGCATCAGTTAATAACGGCTGTGCATCAATATCTGTTAAATTAAAGTTTGTAGCTATCTTATAAGGTACAATTTGAGCATCAATAGTAATTACACCTTTACCAGCGCCTTCATACGCTGAAAAGCTATCAAGGCTTAATTTAGCCACGCTATTTTTGAGAGCCACTGTAAATTGGTTTGCACCAAGCTCAATATCGTTAACTTTTAACCCGCTTGAACGAATAACTACATTAGCATCAAGTGCATTTAATGCGCTTAAATCAATTTGAGTGTCATCCCAAACAATTGGCTCTGCCGGTTTGCTATCGTCTTCAGTCGGCTGTTCTTTTTTAGCAACGGCATCTGGCAAATAGGGATTAAGATCGAGCATCCCCAAATCTACATTTGCATTAATGGCTAAACGGTTACCTAAACTAATTTCGCTTTTACCTTTAATTTGAAGTTCATCAAGCGTTGCAGTTAACTCTTCAAGATTGAATTTTTCACCCAGTAAATGCATTTTACCATTTACACTAAATGCATTAAACGCATTATCTTTCGCATTTAGGTCAACCCCCTGCCATTTAGCAATATTTTTTACCGACTCGCCATTGAGTGCTAATTGACCTTTTATGTCTTGCCCTTGTTTTGCGATTGAGCCATTAAATGTCAATTCAACCAAGCGCGAATCTAAATTTTGCGATACATTAAAAGCCTGACCTTCAATCGCTTTGGCAGGAGTATCGAGTTTTAAATCTAGTTCAAATCGCTCCTGCATATAGGTAATCCCCCCTTTAACTTCAAGGGTTTTACGTAATGAAGGAAGTAAAATAGCCAGCTCTAAATCGCTAATTTGCTGCTTGGCGCCCGTTTGACCATCTAGATATGTAAATGTACCGCCATAAATAGCGACCTCACCCAGCTCAATATCAAAGCTAGCAGGTAGCTTAATTGCCTCACCAGGCTCAGTTTGCTCTGTTGGTTGCTCTGCTACAGCATCAAACAACTGCCAGTTAGCTTTACCATTTTTATCTGTCTCTAATAAAATATCGGGTTCGTTAATAACAAACTTATCAAGCTTAAACTCACCGCCAAATAACGAGAACCAAGGTATATGTATCGCTAACTGCTGCATACTTGCCATATCATTTCGCGAACCTGTTTGCATATTAGCAAAGTGGACATCATTCAACTCTAACTTTAGTGCAGGAAATACACTAAGCGTTTTGTCACCCTTAATTGTTAGCGTTCTTCCCGTCGTTTTTTGAACTTCCTCTGATACTTTATTAAAAATGGTATCGGTAGGAATTAAAAAAGGCGCTGCCACAATTAAAGCAATACAGAGTAAGAGTATTACACCAAAAATTTTGAGTAAGGTTTTCATGTTCGTCCTTTAAGCGGTCAAATTATGTTTTTATCATAGCGAGTGTTAAGCCTAAAAGCATTGCTATAGATACAAAAAAGCTCATAAAAGCAGTTTACTTATTTCATATGAATCGTTCCTGAAACATTTTGATACCTTTAGGTTACAAAAAATAATTGACTCATTGATACCTCAAGGTTACATTGACACCCAGAGGTTACATCATGTTAAATTTTAAAAGGAAATGATATATGTCAAATCATGATATTAAAAATGAAGAAAAGTTTATGGGCCAAAATGCTTGGTTCTCATTATTCATGGGAGTCACTTTATTAATCATCAGTGTTTACCCACTGCTTACTCAAACATCAGCCCCACTGTTGTTTTTTGGCACTGCTGCTTTTTTAGGTTCATTCTGTATGTTTGTGATCAGAGGCGGGTTTACATGGAAAATGAAATACCACCTTACCTACAAAGATGAGTACTTAAACACCATCGACACCATTGCCTATAAACATGTAGTCCTTGGCTTACTTTTTAGCATGGGTGGCGTTTACTTATTCTCAGATGATTTGGCTTTAGAAGTGTCTCACACCATGATGGCCTCGTTTTATCTTGCTGTAATGTGTTTAATATATGGCGTATCAATTCTTTGGCAAAGCAAAGATTAGGAACAAAAGTGCAAAATAACATAGCAAAATTTCGTAAAGAGGCAGGGCTTTCGCAGCAAGAACTTGCCGATGCTATAAGCGTATCGCGTAAAACAATAAGCACTGTAGAAACAAATCGATTTACGCCGTCGGTGATTATAGCGCTTAAAATTGCAGCTAACTTTAACGTGCCCGTTGAGAGCCTCTTTATATTAGATGAGGCTGATTAATAACCGAGCAGATTAGATTAACCCCAATTTTAAACACCATAATATTGCAGCGCGCAGGACAGCGCTGTTGTTATTAGCGTATTTGAGCTAAAATAAACAATGCTAATACATATATATAAATCCGGAGTATCTACAAGGCATGAAAAAACTGCTAATTTCACCGTCAAAAATGACACTAGGCGAGCAAGAAAATCAAATCTATCAGAACATTCTGAAACAATCTTCAGAATTAAGCCTTAACCTTATGGCCGTGAAAGTAGAAAACCATCCTGATGATTTTTTACCTTGGTGTTACGAGCTATTAAACGCAAGCAGAGATCGTATTAACTACGATCTACTTGAGCCGCAACAGCTACCTGTTCTTAAAAAATTGCATGATCAGCTTATTTCGGCTATCAGCTTTTTACAAGTTAAAACGCTTCGTGTAGCCCCTTGGCCTGTGGTAAGTGTATTTATAGAGCAACATAAAGACGTTATTGCACTTGATGAGCAACTTCGTTTAGCAAGTTACGTAAAAAGTATTCGTGAGCAATCATTAAAAGACATGATCCCTGAAGACCTTCTTGCTTTTACTGGCAAGCATATGGCTTCACTTGATCCAAGCACATACGACTTTGATGTTGAGTGGTTTGCATCGACTAAAAGCGCTAAAGCTTTTCATCAACTCATTGGTGATTTACCGGGTGCGTTTGATGAAGCACTGGCTAATATTCCTCTTGAAGGTGACATTACCCATTACGAGTACCAACAATTCGTAGCCGCTTACACCAAAGTATTTACTGATAGCAGTGAAAAACCAACACTTGCTCCGGCAACACGACTACTTGCAATGCGTCGTCCTGATATTTTTACGCCAATTACAAATAGCCGTTTAGACGCATTATGCTCAGCGCTTGCGGTTACTAAACTCAAAAATAGTGATTTTGAGCGTTACTGGCAAGATATTGTAAAAGGCATTCAAGCTATGTCATGGTACAAAATGGCAAATGCTTCAAATGAACTAGAAGAGCAACTAGTGTCAATTAAAGCGCTTATTCCGTGCTTTTTTTACTACGCGGATAACAAAACACCAGATAGCTCTAACTATATTAAATTACTTAATAAACCAAAGCGTAGCACCACTAAAACGGGTAAAACACAACGCAGAGGTAAAGAGTCGGCTGAAATTTTAGTTGACCGCGCTTTAGCTGCTGATGATATTCCTGAGCACATTCGTAGCAAACGTGATTCAATAATCAGCGAAGTTCAAAAAGGTCGCAGTGTAAACGAAACAATTAGTCTAATGCGCACCATATTTGGCTAAATAATTCTAAACAAGCTGTACTTTCATGGTGCAGCTTGATTATTTTATGCACCAGCGATGTGCGAAGAAACATTCCCTCCTTGTAATTAAAAATACACAACTAAAACACAACCTACTGTTAATAAACAATAAAATTTAAATTTCAAACAAAATAAATCAAGCTGGCATACACAGTGCAATTCTATTCTCAGTTAAACAATAAAAACGCATAAATCAAAAGGCTACGGTACTTCATAATAAAAAGCCTTCCTATGCAAAAAATCATATAACGGGAAATGGAACATGTTAAAACTAAAAAAAACAATCGCTTTTAGCGCCGTAGCATTAATGGCTGCCACATCACTAACATCAACAGCAGTAAATGCTGAAGTGTCTGCTAATGTAGCCGCTACCTCAAACTACTTATGGCGTGGACAAGAACAAACTGGTGGCGACGCAGCTATCTCTGGTGGTATTGATTACGCTGATGAGTCAGGATTTTATGCTGGTACATGGGTATCAAATGCATCTTGGGCTGACGAAATGACCTACGAACTAGATTTTTACGCAGGTTTTGGTGGCGATATTAGCGAAGGCGTTAGCTATGACGTAGGTTATATTTACTATGCTTACCCAGACGCGGCATCAAGTGCTGATGCTGATTTCTCTGAAATTTACGGTAGCATCAGTGTTGAAGGGTTTACCTTTGGTGCATCAGTGCTTGCTACGTCAGCGGCAAGTGGTGACGGTACAGACTTTGGTGACTCACTTTATTTAACAGCTGATTACGGCTTTGCTGTTGGCAGTAATGGTACAGAAATGGCTTTACATATAGGCCATTACTCGGGTGATTTCATTGGTGATGAAGACATCATTGATTACGGTATCTCTGTATCAAAAGATGGGTTTACGTTTGGCGTATCAGACACTGATATGGACGAGTCAGATGTAAAAGTTTACGTTGCTTACGCTGTAGACTTCAGCTTATAAACAAACATATGTTACTTGCTGCAACTGAAGGGCCTTTTGGCCCTTTTTTTATACTTAAAAAACTAGCAAATTTTTTTAAGTATCCATGACTATATGAGTAGAGGGAAGGTTCTTACTATGTTAGTGTAAAAATAAAGCATTACCTACCAATTACTAAGGAAAGTAAAAATGAAACATAAAGTGTTAATTACTATTTCTGTTGTTGCAGTTAGTTTTGCGGTTATCTTCACATTACATTACTCACAAGAGCCTAATCTATCGGTTCAGCAATCAGTTAGCGAATCCAATAAAAACACCCAATTAAGTGATATAAAGCCTGTAAAAACTACATCAAAAACTAAAAACGTGTTGCCCATCACCGATAAAAGCAATTCAATAACACCAGAACAGTTAGATAAACCAGAGCAACAAGTCTTAACTGCTGAAGTATTTTCTGATGAGTTTGTCTCTACCGAAAATGGCAAAGAGTTTGTGTCAAAAAAAGCATTAGATGACGTATTTAAAAATGACACCTCACTATTGCTGCAACGCATGTCTGATATTGAATACTCTGAAGTCGCCCAGATACGTAAAGATAAGCTAAACGAATTTATTATAAATGAATTAAAAGACGTTACCATTTTACAGCAAGACTTAGAGTGTGCAGGAAAGGTTTGCGCGATAGAACTTACTTATACGCAAAGTAGTAACCAAGCATCTATTGACACCCTTTCAAGCTTTTCTAAAAACCTTTCTTTCCAGCAATTTACTGAAACCGAAAGTGGTGATAAAAAACTAAAAGCATTGTATATCGCAACAGATAACCCTAGCGGTTTAAGCTTATCTGATAGCTAATTAAATGAATGGCTGTGTTTGCATTAGATACAGCCATAATAACGTGATTATTAAGCTCTACTCCTGATTAGGTCAATCATATTAAAACCACATAGCAACAATAGGACTTAGTAATACGTCTATTACTTATTACTTTTACAATGCCCACCGTTGTTAACAATCGGTTACAATTGAATAAAATTAGTACATACTTTTTCCTATATTATTAATCTATCCATTGGTATCACGTGTTTACCAAATCTCATATAGGTTATTAAGGAATAATAATGAAATCACCTAACGCATTTAGCGCCCTACTCGATATTTACATTAGCCCAAGCAAAGCTTTCAATGGTGTTGAACACGCCAAAGGTTGGTCATGGCTTGCTTTTATAGCAATCTCTTTAGTTTCAATGACGAGTATTTATATTTTTTATTCCACCGTTGATATGCAGTTTTTGATTAACGAGCAATTTGCAGCTGCAAGTGTTGATGCAACAATTGGCGAGCAAAAAATGATTCGCCAAAGCATTGAACAAAACGCCGAAATACAAGTATGGATTAGCATGATATCAATCGTATTAGGTACTGCAATCATAGCCGCGATAATGGCTGTGTATTATATGCTCATTGCTAAATTAGACCCAGAATCAGAGCACAGCTATGGTGCTTGGTATGGTTTTACTATTTGGACAATAATGCCAAATATTGTTTTAAGTCTAGGTACGCTAGCGCTTGTACTTAGTGCAAGTACCGATCAAATATCTCAAACAGCAGTATTTAACTTTGATTCAATTAATCAGCTTGTTGTTGGGTTAGAACCCGGCAGCCCATTTTATACATTACTAGAATCATTAAAGCTAAGTAGTCTTTGGGGGATTGGACTAGGAATGGTTGGCTTAAAATGTTGGACAAATTTTTCAACAAATAAAGCGTTACTTTTCTCGGCGCTTCCAACATTGGTTATTTTTGGTATTTGGGCAATTATTGCTGCAATGTAATTAATAAGCAGAGGTATTTTACCTCTGCGCTACTTATTCACGGACAGATGTATATATGAAAAAAGCAATAATAATAACGATAGCTGTAGTCGCGTTTATAGGCCTAATAGTTTCTAAGCAAGTAACAGATGATAAAAAGCAAGCACTAGTAAATATTGCACAGGTTGAGCAAGGAAGTATTGCTGATTCAATCATGGCGTCGGGCAATCTAGTTTTTAATACCCAAGTGCAATTGCGCTCTGAGGTAACTGGTCGTGTCGATAAGGTTTTTGTAGAAGAAGGGCAAAGCGTTAAGCAAGGGGATATTTTAATGCGCCTTGATACAACGGCCTTCGAATCAGAAGTAAACCGAAACCAAGCCGTTCTACGCGCTACCGAAATTGAAATAAAACATAGCCAAACTCGTCTTGCTAATTTAGAGCGTCAATTAAAAAGGCAAAAAGAGCTATACGATGTTGGATTAGGAAATCAAGAAAGCTTTGAAAATATAGAAAGCGCTCGCGATCTAGCAAAAATAGATATCGAATCACGCAAAGAGTCATATAACCAAGCACAAGCGTCGCTTCAAATAGCACAAGATCGCCTAAGTAAAAGTGTATTTAGAGCGCCAATGAGTGGCTTACTAGCATCGGTTAATATTAAAGAAGGCGAAACGGTTATTGCAGGCACAACTAATATTATTGGTTCAGACCTTATGCTTGTTGCCGACCCTAGCGCTATTTTAGCAGAGCTTCGAGTTGATGAAACAGATATAGCCAGCATAAAACTAAATCAACAAGCTGATATTTATGCCGCAGCTTACCCTAACAAACCTTTTAGCGGCAAAGTCATTAATATTGGCACATCAGCTAAAAACCAACCAGGGTCGCAAGGGCTTTCTTTTAGAGTTAAAGTACTATTAGACCCAACAGATCGCCAGCTTTATGCAGGTATGAGTTGCCGGGCAGAAATTGCTACAAGCATTGCCGAAAACGGCTTAAAGCTCCCTATTGAAGCTATACAAAAAGAAGAGGGTAAAACCTTTGTATGGCGCTTAAATAGCGATAATACCGTGAGTAAAGTAATAGTAAGTGTTGGTATTTCGTCTGACATTGAGCAAGCCATAACAGAAGGGCTAAGCAAAGGCGATAATGTGGTTATTGGCCCTGCTCGACCAATTAGTAAGCTGCAAGAAGGCGATGTTGTTTCACTTAAAAATGATGCAGACGAGGAAGCAATATAATGTCTGCGGTAATTAAGTTAGAACACATTAACAAACAATATGTAATGGGCGAGCAGGTATTTAAAGCGTTAGATGATGTAAATATCGTCATGAATGAAAATGAATATGTAGCCATTATTGGCCCTTCAGGCTCAGGTAAATCAACTTTAATGAACTTACTTGGCTGCTTAGATACCCCCACTAGTGGCGATTACTTTTTAAAAGATAAACTTGTAAAAAGTATGACCGAAACCGAACTTGCGCATCAACGTAATGAAAGCGTCGGATTTATTTTTCAAAGCTTTAACTTATTGCCTAGGGCAACTGCACTTGAAAATGTAATGCAACCTTTGGTTTATCGTTTTATACCCGCAAAACAACGCAAACAAAAAGCACTTGAAGCATTGCAACGGGTTGGCCTTGGCGACAAGGTTGATCACCTATCTAGTCAGCTTTCAGGTGGGCAACGTCAACGTGTAGCTATTGCTCGCGCATTAGTAACTAAACCACATATTTTACTAGGAGATGAACCCACGGGGAATCTTGATAGTAAGACCACCGCCGAAATAATGACCTTGTTTGATGAACTGCATAATGAGGGACACACTATTATTTTAGTGACCCACGAGCAAGAAATTGCAGACCATTGCCAGCGGGTTATTCGCTTGGTAGATGGTAAGGTAGTAAGTGACGTAAAAAAAGGCGAAGGAGAAAAACAACATGTTTAAATCTGCCATTGCCATTATGGAAGGAACAAAAGCAGCATTAATGGCTATTAAGGCCAACGCAATGCGCAGCGCATTAACCTGTTTAGGTATTATTATTGGTGTTGCAGCCGTTATAACTGTGGTTGCAGTTATGCAGGGCTTTACTAAACAAATTAACGATCAACTTGCTGATATGGCACCCGATGTAACCTCAATCAAACCATTTACAAGCATTGAGCAAGAAATGGTTGGTAAAAACGCAAAGCTGACTTACTCCGACTTTTTAACACTAAAAGCACGCATAAAAGAAGCCGAAACACTAACCGCGCTTATGTTTACATGGCGCTTTTCTGGTGGCGCTGAATACGGAAATAAAAGTCATTCATCACGGGTAATGGGAACCGAACAAGATTATCAAAAAGCATACCGCACGTTTCCAGAGTTAGGCCGCTTTATTCGCGCGGAAGATGACGAAAAACGCCGTCGGGTTGCGTTTATTGGTCCTTCTATTATTGAAAAGTTAAATTTACCCGACAACCCCGTAGGAGAATATATCAAACTTGGTGGCGAATGGTTTAGGATCATTGGAGTAGCCGAAAAACAAGGTAGCTTATTTGGCTTTGATCAAGATGATTATATAAATATTCCAATCAGTACCATGAGCGCGCTAGAGGGCGCTAGCAGCACGAGTAACGTACAGATAATGTTTAGACTTAAAGAAGGAGTCGATGAAGAGCTTACTTTAGCTAAAATAACGCGTATTTTACGCCAATTACATAAATTAAAAGACGGTGAAGAAAACGACTTTGAATTTGAAACCGCAGAAAAAGCCCGTGCTAATGTTGATAAGTTTACGGGGAGCGCCACGGCGATCACTGCCGGTATTGTTGGTATAAGCCTTGTTGTAGGAGGTATTGGCGTAATGAATATCATGCTGGTATCGGTGACTGAGCGCACCCGAGTAATAGGTACACTCAAAGCATTGGGCGCAACACCCGGCTTTATTATGCTGCAGTTTTTGGTGGAAGCAGTGGTACTGTCGTTGTTTGGCGGATTAATTGGCCTAGCTATAGGCTATGGTGCTGCCACATTTATTTCGTTTATTGTTCCCAGTATGCCCGATGCTTACATACCTGGTTGGGCTGTGATGTTATCGTTCGGTTTTACATCTCTCATTGGTATTGTATTTGGCTTAGCCCCCGCTATTAAAGCAGCAAGGCTAAACCCTATTGAAGCATTACGATACGAATAATTGGCATCAATCGCTACTCAGCTTTAAAAGGTACCTTAGTGCAGCTTACTTCAACTGTTTTAGGGTACCAAGCTGGGCCTACCTGATTAACTACAATCTCCGCCACTCCATTACTAAATGACTTATAAGTATGCACCGTCTGCCATTGTCCTTGCGGGCAATGCTCACTCAAATCAACCGCATCAGATCCCTCATACAAAGCTAAAGCAAAATTATGATGCCACTGAGAGCTATTATGTGTTTGATTGTTAACTTTTTCAGGTACACCATTATCAAAGTAAATATTTGTGCAACCAGTTAACATAGCAAATGTAATACTGCCTAAAATTAATTTAAGATTCATAACGCCTCCTGCGTATTTTGCTCTTCACACCATACTTTTACTGTGTGTGGTGAATAAATACCTAGCGTAATTAAACTCAACGCACCATCGCTAAATGTTTGCTGCGACTGCATTTGAGCAGCTTGTGTATCTGTACAAATCTGTTTTACATCCACGCGTTCCTTCCCTACTAACCCCCATAAGTAAAATGGACGGCTATCCTCGTAGGTTGCTTTACTTGTAATTTTTGCGATAGCGTGTGGCTGTATGGTAACGGCAGAACAGGCGCTTAAGCCTAATACTACAAACCCCATTATTAATGATTTCATGTTTGTCCTTACTTAGTACTCACTTTCAGTAAATAAACTTTACAGTAAACCAGTAAAATAATGCGTAAAAAGCTGTGCGAAAAATGTAGCCAACCTTACAGATTTCAAACAGTTTTTTACACAAAAAAAAGGCCGCAAAATTGCGGCCTTTGAGTAAATGTTGTGTCAGCTATTAAAACTTAGCCAAATTATTTACATTGTCTTTATCAACCAGTTTTACGTACGGATCTACCCCTGCAAATAAAGGTTTTTCTTTTACCTTTAACTCAATGATATTAGTGCCCGTTACTATTTGGTGTTTTTGTGAGTAAATCACAAAATCTTCAGCGAGTAGGTTTTCAGGATCATCGCTAAACAACACAATATCAATTAACTCGTCGAGTGGCTGTTCTGTTTCTTCACCTTGACCATCAGCACGTTGCTTAACAGCTTCAACGTTTAACGTAACGCTATAAAAGCCATCACTGTCGGCTTCGTCTGAAATTGAAACCTCTTTCATTTCTAGCTCATACAAAGTGATATATTTAAACTGATCATCAATAAAGTTTTGCTCAGCTTGCGTTGCGTCTTGTTTTAAATAACTAAGTAAGTCAAGCGTTGTTGGGTATGGCGTTGATTGGTATCTAAACTCATTTAAAAATGCCTTAAGGGCAGCGTTTAAACGTTTTTCACCTAAGCGATCATAAATCGCCATCATCACCACAGATCCTTTATTGTAATGAAGGTATTGCTGGGCTTGTGTTTTATATAGCGGCATTTCTTCAAACGCTTCCCCTGTGCGGCCCATTAAGTACCTATCTAACTCGTATTTTAAAAACTTACGTAGCTTTTCTGGGCCAAAGCGTTTTTCAAGCACCATAAGCGCACTGTATTGTGAAAGTGTCTCCGACATAACGGCGGCGCCTTCTACATTGGCGCCTGATACTTGATGACCCCACCACTGATGCGCCACTTCATGTGCGGTTACATAGTAAGGTAGGTCAATTTTACTTTCATCCCTTGAGTCTGTAACAAAACCAATGCTTTCTGAATAAGGAACAGTATTAGCAAAACTTTGCGCAAATGAGCGATAGCGAGGAAATTCAATAATACGTAATTGCTTATGCTGATAGGGACCAAATGCTTGTGTAAAATAATCTATCGAGTCTTGAACCGATTCAATCATGCGGTCAACATTCCACGCATGACTTTTATGGAAATAAACCTCAATATTTACACCATTATGCTCAACCTTTTTACTTTCCAGTTCGGCCGACTGCACCGCATAAAAGTTTATAATAGGTGCATCCATTTCATAAACAAAGGTTCGGCGCCCATCTTTTACACTTTCACTTTGTAAATAACCAGGCGTAATCGCAAATTGCGATTCATCGGTCGTTACCGTTGCTTTAAAGTTAATAAATCCAGTCGCTTGACCAAAATCACTTTGTGTATAGTACTGGCTATCTTCAAGTTTATTTGCTCGTTCTAGCTCAGGTAAATCATGTTTACGGCGTTCAAATTTATCAGCCACCTGTAAACGACGGTTGTAACCAAAATTGGGAAACAGCTCCCAGTTATTAATAAACGTGCCATTAGCCACTAACTGTGTATCAGAGCCACTATCGGTAAAACCTGTATGCTCGCGAGTGACAGACAGCTGCCCTTCTCTTATTTCGTTTGGCATAAGGGGCTGATCAAATTCAAACCATGCAGAATAAAGCGCTGGTAATGTTTCAACAATTTTACCGCCAGCCATTGTTACATCCCAGCTTTTGGCGTGTTGCGGTGAACTTATTAACACTCGCGAAATTGGCTCATTAGATGTATTAGTAAACTTAATTTTTGCAACTGCACTCAAAGCACGCTTTTTAGGATAAATATCAACAGTTAAGTCTACATCTGTCACCATAGGCACGGCTAAATCTTTGTATTGTGCAAACTGTTTTTCATAGCTTACTTGCTTGTCTTGAAACGCATCACTTGTGGTAAATTCGTTTAAAACACGCGTATTGTAATAAATGTTATAACCTGCACCAACAAACACCAGTGCACTAACACAAACAATTACTTGCCCCTTTAACGACATATTATAACGAAGCATAGACAGGCGTGTACGCAGTGTTTGTGAAGGTCCTCTGTGCCATAACGCAAATCCTACAATAGCCAAAACAAGACTTAACGCGCCCCAATACAATGTGTACCAATGCGCTGCTTGCAAAAAGTGTCCATAGCCGTTTATATCAGAGTACGGTACGCTACTGCTTTTCGAAAAATGATACATATGGTGTTCAAATCCATACGAATCCATTACCATTTGCACTATGTAGTACAAAATAAATAACCCCATTCCTACGTATTTATTTGGGCTAATAATTTGTAAAAAGAAGGCAAGCACCGTAAGCATAATTAACGGTAAAAGCGATAAATAAACAATCCTGAATAAATACTGCCCTAACTCTAAATTAAATTGCCCTTTAAATAACTGCACTGTGATTGTTAGCACCATCCCAACAAGAAACAAGCCTGAAATAGCTGTTATTAACGCCAGTATTTTTGATACCCAAAAAACACTGTTGTGTACTGGAAAGCTGTCAACAATATCGCCCATACCACTTTGACGTTCTCGCCAAACAAGCTCAGCGCTATAAAAAGCGATAATAACAAACAAAAACAAACCCGAAATACCGCTAATAATATTGACCATATTCGCGGTAATTGGCCAGTTAGTTGTACCGTAAGCGCCAATGGGAGCAAACAGCGGAATCATAAGCGTTACAATACTTACACCCGCTAAAATCATAAATGGCGCGCTAAATATTACTTGTTTAAGTTCAAATATACTGCGCATTATTAACTGCGATTGCGTACTCGCTCCTGCAGACTTGTAATTTTTAGCATTATTAATCAGTGCAGCTTGTTTATTTTGCACAAATGCAGAGACTTTAAATTGCTTTTTCTGTTTTTTAGCTAATATGCGGTTACTTAATCTTCCAAGGCTAAAAAACATAGCTAAGCCCAGTACAATCCACAAAATACGGTTAACTAACAAATCACCGCTGAGGGTAAGCACTTCTGTATTTTTATCACTCACAGTCCAGTAACGCGTCAAATCAATTAAAGACCCTAGGCCAAATGGGTCGGCGTAAACAACTATATTTCTAAATGCTAAATCATCAAAATAAGCACTGGCGATTTGATAAGCAATAAAAATAACAACGGCTGCTACATACACCGACATCATGGTTTTAAAATAGACAGCTACGCTGTTAAAAATAGCCGAAAGCACCAGTAAACTTGGCACTGCAATATAAAAATAAGGTGCGGCGTAATACACAAAATTATTTGGCCCTACTAGCTCACTATCGAGCCACCCAACTGATAAGCCAAATTGCGACCCTAAAAGCACGCCTAACGGCACGGTTAAAAATACAACTAGCACCACTAAGTAAGCACCAAAAAAACGCCCAGTTTGATAAGGAATAGGATTAACAGGCTTACTAAAAACCAGTTCGTCCATTTTACTTTCACTATTTCTAATAGCGGAGCTGGCAACAAAGTTAACTACCAAAAACATCGAAAATACGCAAAATGTAATGGTTAACATCATAATTGAGAAGGGCGAATTCATATGTACATTAGCGCCGCCTAGCGGAAATTTGCTAGAAGAGCTGATAAAAAACGCCATAAAAAAGAACATTAATGAAACAATATAAAACGAAGGCTGGCGCACAAAATAGCGCAGCTCAAACGCGAGCATATTAAAAAACATAGCGCCCCCTTATGCTTCTTGGCTATTACGATGATTGAGCAAAGTAGAAAAGTACACGTCTTCTAGGTTTGCATGGCTTGGTTGAAAACCTTCAGGAGCTTGTTCGGCTAATACATGCAATATGGTTTGCCCAGCAAATAAGCGTTTAGAAATAACAGGTAGCTGTGGCTCAAGCTCTTGCGCTTCTTCTTGGCTCATGGCTTTGCGCCAAATTTGGCCTTGCAGTTTATCGGTAAGCGCAATCGGGTTGCCCTCTAATAAAATTTTACCGCCAGCCAGTACGGCCATATTAGGGCATAGCTCTGCCACGTCTTCTACTATATGGGTTGATAATATAACGACTTTTTGCTCGCCTAAGCTTACCAATAAGTTATGAAAACGGTTACGCTCTTCAGGATCTAGCCCTGCGGTTGGCTCATCAACGATGAGTAAATCTGGGTCGCCCAGCAATGCTTGTGCTATACCAAAACGCTGGCGCATCCCGCCCGAAAAACCACTAACCGCTTTTGAGCGATGTTGATATAAATTAGTGTGAGCCAGTAGGCCTTCAACCGACTCTTTTCGCTCAGCTTTGTTATGAATGCCCTTTAAAACAGCCATATGATCCAACAAGTCGTAAGCACTAACACGTGGGTAAACACCAAAATCTTGTGGAAGGTAACCTAAGCGTTGGCGCAGTGCTTGTGGGTCTTTAAACACATCAATACCATCAAAGATAATTGAACCCGCGTCGGCAGATTGTAACGTTGCAATGGTGCGCATTAATGATGACTTACCGGCACCATTTGGCCCAAGTAGTCCAAACATACCTTTACCTATCGATAAATCAACGCCTTGCAATGCGTGTACGCCGTTGTCGTAGGTTTTTGATAACCCTGTGATTGATAGCATTTTTTACTTCCTTGAATTGTAAGTATTATTTTTTATACCGTTTTATACCACATTAAAAACGGGAACATAAGTTAGTAACCAGTTAACTTTGTAACAATAAATAAACAACAATTCATTCTAATAACACTTGCTTAGCAGTGAGCCTCTCGGTATAAAAACCACACACTACTGATAAGAAGCGAAAAGCCATGCAAGAACATAAAAACCAGCCATTGACCGATTTCATAGAATATCCACAGGATGAAATGTTGGCCCGTGCAAATGAATTTTTACAAACAAGCCAACGTCGTCATAGTATTCGCAGCTTTAGCAACCGCCCAGTGCCAAAAGAGATTATCGAAACCTGCATAAAAGCAGCAGGTACAGCACCCAGTGGCGCAAACCACCAGCCTTGGCATTTTGTGGCTATTAATAGTGCAGATGTTAAAAAGCAAATACGCGACGCGGCTGAAAAGCTAGAGCGATCTTTTTACGAAGGGCGAGCAGGCGATGAATGGTTAGATGCATTAAAGCCTTTAGGCACCGATGCTAACAAACCCTACTTAGAGCATGCACCTTGGCTTATTGCTGTATTTAGTCAAAAAAAGGGCGGTGTGAATACCGATGATAAAAATACAAATTATTATGTGCATGAGTCCGTTGGGCTAGCAACGGGGTTTTTAATACAAGCTCTGCACCGTGCAGGCCTTGCAACACTGACCCACACCCCAAAACCGATGAGCTTTTTAACGGACATTTGTGACCGAGATAAAGACAATGAACGCCCTTACATGCTATTAATTACAGGCTACCCCGATGAACATGCAACAGTACCAATGCATGCCCTAGATAAAAAAACGATTGATGAAATAGCCAGTTTTATTTAATACTTTGCAAGGGAGCATAATCAATAGCCAGTACATCCCCTTCTTTCAGGCCAGCAACCACATGCTGCTTATTATTTACTCTGGCGCCTAAACGGACGAAACGTTTAACTAGCGTTTCGTTTTCCAACACATACACCATGCTTAATTGACCAAACTCATGCACCCAGCTTGGCTCAATTAAAATACCTTGAGCGTTTTTTGTAGGCAATTGTAGCTGTGCATAAAGCCCAGGGATCAAGCCTAATTGTGTATTCGTGTCTAAACGAATAAGTAAGCTGCGCGCGCTATTGTCAGCAACAGGGACTATTTCACTCACTGTAGCCGAAATAGTTAAATTGAGCGATGGCAGTACTACATTTAAGTTATCCCCTAGTTTTAACTTTACTGCTTGTTGTTCTCGTACATTAAATTCAACCTGTAATTGCAATGGGTTATATACAGTAATGAGTGGCTTACCCGGTGTTGCGGTATCGCCAGGCTCTGTTAAGCGCTCAACCACCACACCCGAAATGGGTGCCGTTATTTGAGTATAATTTAATGCCACTTTGGCTTGTGCTTGCTGCTGCTTAGCGGCGGCTAAATTAGCCGTGAGGTTATCAAATTTAGCTTTAGCGTCATCTACTTCGCTAACAGATACTAACCCTTTAGCATTTAAGTTAGTCAGTCTGGCTAATTGCTTTTGAGCTTGTGTCAACGATGCTTGCACGGCGTTAATTTTAGCGTCGCTTTGTGCCAACGCCGCTTTAAAATCATCTTGCTTGAGGGTAATAAGTAAATCGCCCTTAGTGACTTTATCGCCCGCTCGTACCTTTAACTGCTCAACCTGCGCCATCACATTTGATGAAATTTGCGTATTTTGTTTTGCTATTACACTACCCGGCACCTGCTCACTACCAGTAATGCTTTGCAGGGCAATGGTGACGCGCTCGCCCTGATAATTACTGTGTTGTGATTCTTTTAAACCAGCAGTTTGTTGGTCAGAAAAGCTGCCAGCCATGTAAAGCACAGCCATAATAATTACCAATAAAGCGATTAAAGCGCCGATTAGTTTTGATTTACCCTGCATGCGCTTCACCCTCTGAACTTGCAAACACTAAATAATAAACAAGTGGCACTACAAATAACGAAAATACAGTAGACGCCACAATACCAAAAATTATCGCAATCGCGAGCCCGCTAAATACCGGGTCTAGTGTGATTACTAAGTTACCCAATAAGGTCGTGCCTGCGGTTAATAATACAGGACGCATACGCACTGTTCCTGCAGCAACCAGCGCATCTTTTATAGTCATGCCTTGGCCTCGTGCTTGATTAATAAATTCAACTAAAATAAGCGAATTACGAACCACAATACCAGCAAGGGCAATCATCCCAATCATCGCTGTAGCGGTAAATAGTACCGGCTCAGGAGCGCCGGCTATAACACGCTCTCCAAACTGATTTAAAAACCAAAAGCCTGGCATAATACCTATAACAGTGAGCGGAATAGCCGACATAATAATTAACGACAAGCTCGCTGATTGTGTTTGTACACGTAAAATAATAAATATGGCGCTAAGCGCAAAGGCAAATGCAATTCCCATATCCCTAAACACATCTATGGTAATGCGCCACTCTCCCTCGCCACTAAAGTTAGCATAAGTGCCTTTAGGTAACTGCCATGGCACAGTACCGCCATTATTAAAAAAGTGGTGGTTTATCCACGGTGTTTTTTCAAAATAGTTAGGCTCGGCGTTAAAATCAGCATTTACGTCTGCAATAACCTCTGCTGGCGTTCGCCCGTTTAGCTCAGCCATAACATAAATTACATCGCGTTGATCTTTACGAACCCGAATGTCAGCAACCTGATGTTGCGTAAATTTACCTAATTCTGAAAGCGACACTAATGGCCTTGGTGCACTTTGTAAGCCAAATTCATTACTGGTTTTAGCTAAATCTCTATCCCCCCTGACTTGCAATGCAAGTAATTGCGAAATTTGATTACGCTCGCTGTATGGTAACTGTAATTTAATATCAACAGGCTCTGTTTCGTTACTTACGTAAAGCACACCCACGGTTTCACCTTGTGTGGCAACACTTAACGATTGAGCAATATTTTGAGTGGAAATGGCACTGAGTGCTGCTTTGCTCTTATCGGTTACAAAACGCTGCAAAAGTGAAGGTGCAACCAGAGAGGTATCCACTTCAACTACGTGTGGCTCTTGCTTTAAACGTTCAGCTAATTGTTTAGCTGCTTGGTAATGAGTTTGCTGATCAACAAAATCATCTCGGTAAACCTCAGCAACTAAAGTACTTAATACCGGCGGCCCAGGAGGCACCTCAACAACTTTTATTACTATGCCTTGTTTTGCTAAAGGTGCGAGCTGTTTACGTAAGCGCATAACCACAGCATGTGATTGATGCTCGCGTTCAGACTTATCAATCAATAACACTCTTAGCTCTGCTAAATGTGCAGCTTCACGCCGATAATAGCCACGTACCATCGCATTAAAATCCATACTTGAAGGCTTACCAACGTACGCTGCTATTTCACTTACTTCGTTTAATTGCCATGTGAGTGTTTGCACCTGTTGAGTAAAGGCAGCCGTTCGTTCTAAATGTGTTCCCTCTGGCATATCTATTAATACTTGTAGCTCGTTTTTATTATCAAATGGTAATAGCTTTAAAGGCACCAAACGCATAACCGGTAGCATGGCGCTAATAATAAATAAAATTAATGTGCCCCATAATACCCATTTTGCGCGCTGCCTTGAGACAAGCAATGGGCTTAATAACGTTTGATAAATACTTATTTTTGGCTCAACTTCTGTGTGGGTATCTGTATTGGGCTTGAGTAACTTCATCGCAAGCCAAGGCGTTACAAAAAACGCCACAATGGTAGACACCATCACGCTGATTGGAACATTAAATGCCATCGGTGCCATGTATGGCCCCATCATGCCGGTAATAAATGCCAGCGGAATAAATGCCATCATAATAGTTAAAGTAGACATAAGTAACGCACCGCGAATTTCGCTCATTGCGCCAACTATTTGCTGTTTTTTATTGCCTTTTTTATCTAAAAAACGGCTTATATTATCAATGCCTGTAATTGGGTCATCGACCAATAACCCTAACGATAAAATAAGTGCAAATAACGTTACTCGGTTAATGGTATAACCAAACGCAAAATCCAGTGACAGTGTAATGCCATAGCAAATAGGCACAGCTAACCCAACAACAATGGCGGGTCGCCAACCCAAAAATACCCCAACAAAAATCACTACCGTAAATACAGCAAACACCAAGCTTGATGTTAAATTATTTACTTTTTCATTGGCGGTCTGCCCGTAATCTCTTAATACCGAATAACTCACCTCGGGCGGTAAAAGCGTGCGTGATAACTCAGCCATCATTTGATGAACATCGTTTGCAACCGCCACAGCATTCGTGCCTGTTTGCTTAGCCACACTTAATGTGACCATAGGTGAGTGTTGCTCATTAGAAGATTGTGCAAGCCATTGGTAATGTTCAATCTCACCAGGGCCGTCAATCACGTTTGCAATATCAAGTAAGTAAACACTTTTACCATTTACTACATTAACTACAAGCTGCTCTACTGCAGACTTATTACGTAAAACGTCACCTGCTTGCAGGGCTATTTTTTGCTGGCCATTTATAACACTGCCCACCTGTGTGAGCTGATTAGATATATTTAATGCATAAAGTACATCGTTTATAGTCGTTTGGTGAGCAGCCAACGCGCTGGCATTTAAATTAATGGTGAGCGTGCGTTTACGCCCAGCAATCACTTTTACCTCACTAGTGTTTTCAATACGTTGTAAACCATTAGCAATTTCGTTTGCAAATCGCGTTAATTCGTAATCGCCATACAGCTGCGGATCTTTGCTGTATAGCCCAAGCATAACAATGGGAACATCATCAACTTCAATGGGCCGAATTTGCCAGTGTTCAATAACAGAAGGCATTGTATGCTGGTAACTATTAAGCTTGGCGTAGGTATCTAAAATAGCTTGTTCACGATCATGGCCCACCTCAAACCTAAGTGTCACCACGCTAGCGCCAGTTTGTGTGGTTGAGTAAATATGTTCAACACCGCCAAGCTGGGCAAGTAACTTTTCAAGTGGTTGAGTCACCAACCGTGTCACTTCAGGCGCTTCAACGTTAGGAGCCGATACATATATATCGAGCATAGGCACCACTATTTGCGGTTCTTCCTCGCGAGGTGTTTGTTTTAAAGCAAACAGACCTAACAAAATTGATAACACAAAAATAATAACTGGAATACGACCCGTTAAACTGCTTTTTACTGCATTATCAATCATATTCATGGCCACTACCCCTTACAAAACAAACCATACAATGTGCCCAAAAGATGAATAGCATTTTGATCAATCACACGGTAATAAATAGTTTGTCCTTCACGGCGAGTAGCAACAATATTCGTTTTTCTAAGGGCAGCCAAATGCTGAGAAAGTGCCGACTGCGCTAACGGTACCGCTTCATTAAGCTGCGTTACACTCATTTCGGTATCTTGCAATGAACATAAAATCATTAAACGATTTTTATTAGCTAAAATTTTTAATAGCTGCTCTGCTTGATCAACATTCCCCGCCATAGCAGTAAAATCAATATTCATATAAAGCTCTAATAATCTAATGTGATAGCAGTATAAATTGTTACATTAGAAAAGTCTAATATTAGGATTTACTAATATATAAAATACGATTATAGTAATTATGTATTTAACTGGATAAGTGACCGACTATAATGAAACTCAATAATGCGCTTCGTCTGATCGCAGGCATAATGATTGTGATCTCAATTTTATTACAAACCTATCACGATCCTAGGTGGGTATATTTTACTGTGTTTATTGCCCTAAACTTAATGCAATCGGCTTTCACTAGCTGGTGCCCTATGATTACACTACTACGCAAATTTGGCGTTAAGGAATAAATATAATGCTTACTTCTATCCCCGATTTACTAAAAGTTATTACACCTAACCAACGACGTATTGACGCTGAGCAAGCAAAACAAGAGATTAGCGAAAACAAGGGCTTACTTATTGATGTGCGCGAACCCGCAGAACATGCCACCAAAGCAGCTACTGGCGCAATTAATATTCCGCGCGGATTACTTGAAATGAAGTTAATGGAAATAGAAAAAGACGCGGCCCGCCCTATTTATCTGCACTGCGCTAGTGGCGCACGCGCCACATTAAGTGCTGAAGCAATCACACGTATAGGATACGAAAACGTCACCGTTATTACTTGTAACGCAGCGCAAGTGTGTGACGCTTTTTAATTATTATACACCCAAATAATTAGAGCTTTCGTTAGTAGACTCGACGATAAAAAATCGTCGAGCTGACTTATTCAGGTGGACTTAATTTGTTTGAAAATAAAAGCGCGTTTCTGATATTTTTTCAATAATGTCATATTCCAAGCCCATGTGGTTATACTCACCTTGAGTTGGCATTCTTGAACTGTAATTAACAACAACACCCCAATGGTTATCACTCACTCCTCCAAAAATTATGCTCATGCTTTTGTCATCATTTTTAGTGATAGCAGCAACATTATAAGCATTCATTAACTCCCTAACTTGCTTAGTTTCTGCTGATAACGTCATTAACTCTTCATTTTCACCTAACTCAAAAACTTTATAATTAGCTGAGGGAACAAATCCCGCATACTTAGATGGATAATAAGTAACAAGTTGAGCTGGCGTGAAAAATGTATTATTTATTCGATAAACAAACATGTCTGTTTGCTGAATAAGATTTAGATCTTTTGACTGATTGAATTTAAGTAGCTCATTCATCGTTACTTTTAAAAAGTCGTCAATTAAGCCTAACCGTTCTTCTTTGCATGCTTGTTTTTTACATATCGTAACAGTAGGTAATTTGGAGAGTTGTGCCTTATTTATATTTAAAAAATTACGACCCAAAACACCTAAATTAAAGTTTGCAAACGCTTGTTTATCTTTATCACTTTTAAACTTAGTCGGATGAATATCAAGAAAACTAAAAGGATAAAATAACGGCAGATACGCGAGAGGTAAATCACTTTTAGGTAATATATCTCCAGCATGCTTTAGCAATGCTCTATATTCTGCGTCTATATCCTCATTAAAATAAGGTGGCATACCACTGGCCTTAATCGTAGCCGCATTAATCAATAAAAATAAAAACAATCCATATCTCAGCATACTTTTTTAAGTTCCTTAGTAAGTGCTTTTTTGTGTAGCAAAAGCTATTTTTTTTCATCAAGTAGCGTAACAAGCATGTTCTCTATGTTTTTTACGCTATAGGTAAGTGTACGTATTAACTCTAGTTGGCTTTGCGGGGTTTCTTCATTTGATGATTTTGCTGGTGTGTTTGCAGTTAAGTTATCTTTTTGCTCAAGTATGGCTTCTCTGAATTCACTGGCATTTTCAACACCAAGTAATGACACTAATGCACCGTGGCCAGACTGCCCTGCTGTTTCAAAACTTAACCGATACAGCCCAAACATGCGCATTATTGGGCCTTGACTTAGGCCTACATCTGTTATTTTTTCTAGCGGTATTGATTTTTCTTCTTTAAAAAATATCCCGCGTTTTACAACGAGTTTTTGCGTAAGTAATTGTGCCGACATAGCTGCCAATATTCGCCCTCCCACTAGCCACACTATCGCTAAAACAATGGGTAACAACGGAATCGTCACGAGTGCTAGTACACTAAAAAAAGTGGCCATTAACATCCAGTATTGCTGCACTTTCGGGTCGAAAGATGCACTTTTTAAAACGAGATTATTCATGTGTTTATCCTTAATTTAATTTGGGTGCGTATCCTGTACTAGATCGTTTTTTCACCTTAAAAAACCCAAATTACGTTAACAATGAAGTTAATGCAATTGAGCTACTTACATTCAAACAAACTTTCACACACTCTTTTACAAACAACTGCAGCATATAAAGCTACACTAAACCCAGTTATAGCTAATCACCGGTTAAGGATAGAGTGTTATCCGTCTGAATATAAAACTATTTTTTTCTTATCTTACATTCAAGGTATTTTATGAATCCTTATATTAAAAACTCAATACAGATAATAGTAAGCACCTTTGCGCTTTGTAGTATCAGCGCTCAAGCTGAATCACAATTTTCGTTAGGGGGCGGTGTTATTTCTACCAGTTCACCTTATGCGGGAACCGATAATAAAACCTTAGTGTTACCTATGATCACTTACGAAGGTGAACGGCTCAGCTTGAGAGGGCTGTCTCTTGACTATAAATTATTAGAACATAACGGATTTAATTGGTCACTTGTGCTTGAACCAGGTGATAACTTTGATACCTCCGATTCAGACCTTGCAGCAATAAAGGCTTTGAACGATCGAAAGCTGTCACTTTATGCTGGTACACAAGTGAGCTACAGCGCAGGCTTTGGCAAAATTACGGCCAGTGCCACTCATGATGTAATAGGCCACGGTGATGGCGCTAAATTTAAAACCAATTACAGCTACCCTATTAAGTTATCTAAGCAATTAATGCTTGTTCCTTCTGTGGGTGTTGAGTTAAACAGCAGTGATATATCTAACTATTATTATGGTGTAGCCCAAGGCGAATCAAGCACGTATGCGCCTTACAAACTAAGCTCTACAGTAAACTACAATGCGGGGTTATTTTTAATGTATTACATTAATAAAAATTGGAACGCGAATGCCATGGTTAATTACAAGCAACTCGACTCAGACATTGAAGACTCTCCAATTATTGATACCGACTACTCTACAACCTTTATGATGTCGGTTAACTATCGTTTTTAATATGACTTTAGTTGGGTATTAATTAGGCATTAAAAAAGCCGAGCAGGATTGTGCTCGGCTTAGGTCTGGGAAAATATAACTGCTACTGTTTATCTATAAGTATGCTCACATTTTCTCTATCTGGACCTATTACCTTAAAGGTGTAAGTACCTTGTTCGGTAATATTGAGTGCTATATTAGCGCCTATGGCTTCGAGTGAAGTAAGCTGACCAACAGTGGCTACAGGTGCATCACCTGTACCGCCATAATCAACGGTGCTCCAATCTTCAGACGCTACTTTAAACTCATAGTCGCCCGCTTCTAACTCTATGGATGTAGAGTAAACCGCATTACCTTGGTACATCAGTGGGTTGTCTGTACCCCACCCATTTAAACTGCCGCGAATAAACACCGGTGTTTGTGCAAACATTTCAGCGTTAAGTACTTTCAGTGATACGTTATTTAAATCACTGGCGTCAAATATAAACTGGTATTCACCTTCTTCTGCAATATCCATGGTCATATTTGCGCCTGCAACCGATAACTGCTCTGCAGTGCCTATCATTACACTTGCATCACTCTCGCCAGAGCCATAATCAACAGTGCTCCAATCTTCAGACGCTATTTTAAAATCATAGCTTGCAGCACTCAGTGTTTTAGTAAAAGTATAAATACCTTTACCTTGATAGCTCAGCTCATCGGTTATTCCCCATCCATTAAGCGTCCCACGCACATAGATGGCAGTACCCACAAATGGCTCTTCATTATATAAAGTAAGTGTTGGATTTTCTGGGTTTGAAGCATCAAGCGAAAATACATAAGTTGCATCAATAACAGCACTAAAGGTCATGTTTGCACCTGAGCGCGTTAATGGCTCGCTTTGATTTTCAACAACGTCTTTATCGGCATCAGAAAGCGCGCCAAAATCAACCGTTGACCAATCTTCAGAGGCAATTTTAAACTCGTAGTCGCCAGCGCTTAGCGCAATTGCTATACGGTATTCACCTTCGCCAATATAGTCGAATGCATCGCGTGTGCCCCAGTCGTTTAACGTACCACGAACAAACACTGCGGTGCTGCCATAAGGTACAACATCAGGTGCGCCTACGGTTGCATTTGCACTTAAACCAGTACCTTGGCTCTCACCTTGGTTTTTAGTGAAAACAGCTAACGTGTAAGGCGGTACAGTAAATGTGCCTTCGTTTTCGCCAGCAGCAAAATTAGCACTGGTCATGCTTGTATCAACACTGTTTTTTAATACATCGTGTAATTCAAAGCCCGCTGCGGTAGCAATAGTATGACTAAGAGTTTGCTCGGTTGCGTTAATCACGACAACAAGCGCATCAAGTGCTGGGTCTAAGTCTGTTAGCCCTTCGCCATCATCAATGCTCATGACAATTAAGCCATGTTGCTGGTTTTTACCCACATTATGAAATCCGACACGGTCAATAACATCTTGCTCCGTGGTTAATCTAAATAGTGGGCTGCTGCTACGTATTTGTAAAAACTCGTTAAATACATCACCTGCATAGGCTATGTCTTGCGGCATTGCCTGTGCATCTGGATTAGCAGAGATAGGCATAATTTCAGACCATTTTTCTTGGTTCTTCTCTGCGTTTGGTAAACCAATGTTCCAATTATTATTTTCCTTGGTTAAATCAACAGCATTAAACCAATCACCGGCATTATAGCTATCACGATCCATTGACTTAGAACGCAGTAAATCAGCGCCCAATTGCATAAATGGAATGCCTTGGCTAATAAGTGGAATAGACAATGCCATGTTGTGCGCGCGCACACGTTGCTCAATACTCATGCTTGATGCATGTTTGTATTGCAACTGATCCCACAGTGTTTCGTTATCATGCTTAGACACGTAGTTAATGCTATCTGCTGGGTCTAATGCATACGCTGTTGGTTGCGTATTCCAAGTAAAGCTATTTCCTTTAGATGAATTACCTTTAAAGTCTTTAAGAATGTAATTTTGTAAGTTGCCCGCCAGCGATAACCGTAACGTATCTTGTTCGGCTAGGTTGCCATCTGTCGGGTTATTACTAAACATTGCACCACCACGCACAGCTTCACGAATACGGTCGTTAAATGTACCGACTTCTGAGCCTGCCATATCAGCCTGTTTAGCTTGTGTGAATAAACGATTGTTAGCTACTTCACCAAAATCCCAGCCTTCACCGTAAAAATAGTTATCAGGGTCGACTGCTTGCACTGCTTCACGCGCAGCTAATATTGATGATTTAGGCATATGGCCCATTACATCAAAACGAAAGCTGTCATAACCAAAGTCACGAGCAAGAATAACCATTGAATCTGCAACAAACTTATCCATCATCACATGTTCAGTTGCTGTGTTTTCACAACAGGTTGAGCGCTCTATTTCACCACTTACTTCGTTATAACGGTGGTAATAACCCGGTACCAACTTATCAAACACTGATTTTTCCCAGATACCCGACGACGTTGTATGGTTATAAACCACATCAAGCACCACACGAAGTCCTACTTCTTGCAGTGATTGCACCATAGCGCGTGTCTCAACTACGCGAGCAATGCCATCGCTGCTTGATGCATACGAGCCCTCAGGCGCAATAAAGTGATGAGGGTCATAACCCCAGTTAAAACCGTCTAAATCACGCATCGCACTGGCTAATGCTTGTGCATCATCTGAGCCAGGCAAGTAACTTTGCATAATATCGACAATGGTGCTGCTTTTATCTTCGATTTTACACGCATCCGCTTCATCGTTAATACGCTCACATAATTTACCTAAGGTGTCTGTAATTTCCACACGCTGTGAGGCATCTTCTTCAATGGTGCCAATATCAGTTACTGGCAGTAAATGAAAGTGTGTTAAGCCTTTATCAGCTAATTGCTTAAGGTGCTGCATTGGCACGCTTTCAAGTTCAGTGAATGCAAGGTATTTACCGCGGTTTGCTTCGCTTACTGACTGGTCGCGAACACTAAAATCACGTACATGACCTTCATAAATAACCGCATCTTCTGGGTTAGTAATAGTAGGCACAATACGCTCATCCCAACCTTCGGGTTTAGTGTCGTCGTCGCTTAAGTTGATTAGTTGTGAATAAAGCCCATTACTCGATACATTGAGTGAGTATGGGTCGGTACTCCATAAGCTTTCAATTGCTTTAGTGGTTGGGTGATAAACATCAAATGCAAAACGGAAATAATGACGATCGTATTTGCTATCTAAACTGATAGACCAAATACCTGTGTTGCTATCAAACGTCATCGCACTGCTATCAACTTGCGTTTTATTAGCATCGAAAACCGTGATCATCATATTATTTGCAGTGGGTGCCCAAACCGATACATCGATTGCATTGTTATTATAATGCACACCTAGCATGGCTTCATTCGCGTCGCTTTCACCTTGAGTGTAAAGTGCGTCTAATACTTTTGCTGATTGTACAAAGGTCGCTTCTAGCAGCTTGCCATCGGCATCGTAGCCTGCAACAACAAGCTGTTGCTTTATAAGCTGCTTTGCAGCGTTTGCATCCCAATTTCCCTGATAAGCAGTCCAATCCATTAAATGCGGTACTTTTACAGCTTGCTCATCACTTAACTCGGTTGTAGTCAGCTCAACAGCTTCACCATTTAGTCCAGTGTCTAAATCAACCACCAAGTCAGCGGTTGCTGAAGAATGCAACTTAATGATTTGTGTAAGCTCATTACTTGGCTTATACAATACTGTATTTAAATCAATCCAATGTGCTGATGCACCATCTATCGCTACCGGACGTTCGCCCAAGCTTAGAATAGGGTATTCAAACACCGAAGGCTCACCATGGATGGTAAAGTTCATACGCTGAAACTTTTCATCGTCCTGCATAAGCGGCATGGTTAAATCAACATCACCAAACGCTTTACCCGATCCTTCGGTACCAATGTGCACAATAAAATTAGCACACTCGTTATAACCTTCTTTGAGGTTAATTATCCAGTAGGCACCGTAGTTTGGGTCAATGCCATCATATTCATGGCCGTTAGCCCAATCGCTCGTGTCAAATGGAGGTGCATAAGCATCACACACATCATTATTCCACGAATGTAATCGGTAACCTTCGTAGTTATCGTCAGCTAAACGGTTATAAAATAAAACCGCCTCACCTTCACCTGCAAATACAATAGGATCAGGCAATGTTGGGTCGGCGCCCACAACACAGCTTTCGTTTTTTTCATCTGGTACAGTCGGCGCTGCACACGTTATAGGCTCAGGGTCCACACATTGCGAACCTGCTTCATTTGGTACTTGTGGCACATTGCAGGTTAAAAGCTGCTGTCCTGACTCAACCTCATCTGTCCCACCACATCCTGCTAATATCATTAACCCTAAGGCTATTAGCAAATATTTAGACATTGTTATAATTTTCATTTTTAAACGCTCCGTTTGCTAATTAATGACTGTATGTAAAACCAAGATAAAACTGACGACCAAAGTACTGAGTAGTCCCTGTTCGTTGCTGCGACCCAAAGTAACTTTGGGTTGGTTCATCGGTTAAGTTATTAACTTGCAAAAGCATGGTGAGTGAATCGCTAAAGCGATAAGACGTTTGAAAATCAATGACGGTTTCAGCATCAAAATTAACCACCTGTTCGTTAATGGCAACCTGTTCTGATACAAACTCATCGCGGTAACGCACATTAAGGCGCGTTTCAAAATCGTCTAAGGCATAAAATAACGTGGCATTTAGCACATTATTAGACAACCCAGGTAAAGATTGAACGAGAGTATCGCCCCCTAAACTGGTGATCGATTCAATTTCACTTTCGGTGTATGAGTAGCTTGCGTTAGCGCCCAAACCATTAAATGGTTCAGGTAAAAAGGTAAACACTTGCGTATAAGCAAGCTCTAGCCCTCTAATGTAGCCACCCTCGCCATTATTAACTGCCGTGGTATAAATACCGTTGGTCGTTGCAACTTGCTCGCCACTGACTGGATCTTCTATTGAGTCAGGTACGTTAAAGCCATTACCTTTAAAATCGAAGTTTTCGATTGATAAGGTTTCTACAAACGAGTCTATATTTTTATAAAATAGCGCCGCAGCGATAGTACCGTTACCTTCTTCAAAATAATATTCGTAAGATAAGTCGTACTGGTCAGCATAAAAGGGTTTTAAAAATGGGTTGTTATTACTTGAACCGTTAATAACACCATCGTCACTTACGTTTGCGCTGGCATCGCCCGCTAAGCGGTTTATTGGTGCACGCGACATGACTTTAGCCGCAGCAAAACGAACTAGCGAGTTGTCGTTAAGTTGCAGGTTTAAATTTAGCGAAGGCAGGTAATCGGTGTATTTAGTGCCTAATACATTAGGCGCGTATAAATCATTTACAATGCCATTCTCATCAACAATATTTTGCGCACCTAAGCGCGCATCGCCTGCTACGTTTTCAAGTACGGTTGCCGATTGATCGGTTTCGATACGGCGCACACCCACATTACCCGATAGGTTAAGCCCGGCAATTTGCGTGTTAATGTTTACCATAACGTACGCGGCTAACACATCTTCAAACACCGAGCCGCTTTGCAACACTGACCACGAATAGTTCGTTGTGTAACCTTGCGCGTCGTCTACGCCATCGGCGTTGCCCCAGGTTTGCACTGGCTGTGGCGTGCCATCTGGAAACCACGCATTAAGCGCTTTATCTAAATCAATGGCTAAATACGATGGAAAATAACTAAAGTCGCCCTGCCAATCAACCACTGATGCCATATCGTCGGTTAAACGCAAAGGGGGCTGCGTTGATGAAAATGCCCCATCGTTACCGTACTCAAATACCGAACGCTTTCGGCTGTATTCTCTATCTGAATAGCGCGCACCAAACTCTACTGAGCTAAAAATGTCGCTTTCTAACTCGTATTTAAAGTCGAGTCTAAATGCCGTTACTTCATCTTCGGTTTGATCAGGGTAAATACCATATTTACTGACCATTACTCGGTCTATATCACTAAAGGCGGCCGCCTGATTAAACCCAACGTCAGGTAAATTTAAACCATTTAATTGATAGTTAATTGCAACGTTGTTATCAAATACCGGCGTTTCTGCATTGGCATCTTCTGCTACTAAGCTCCACAGTAAGCCATTTCTAAAATTACTTTTTGCGCGAGAAAGCGCTACATCGGCATTAACATTTAGTCTATCGGTTACTTGCCAATCGGCATTAACGCCAAAGCTGTCTACTTCGTCAAAATCTTGGTTGTCGTCATTCACTATTTCAACACGGGTATAACTTTGCGAAGTACGATTAACCGCTGCACCAATTACAGCATTGCCATCAAGTTGTGCATTTGCGTATGCTGCCGAGGGGCCGCCTAATTTAACCCTAAAACCACGGGCAAATGACTCTTTATCAAAGCGAGATAAAAACGCATCACCTTTTAATTTAAAATTATCTACCGGTGCCCACTCTATGGCAGCTAAATAACCATTACGGGTTTCTTCACCGCCTAAATGCTGTAACTCAAAGCCTTCGCTAATGTATTCACTTTCTGGGCTATCTATGGGGCCATTTGTGTCGTTTGGTGCGCCATCAACATCTTTTCTATCGTTGTATGCAAGGCCAATGAACTGTGTTGCTACACTTGGTTGAAACAAACGCGCAAACCCCAGTGCCACACCTAATGTATCGTCTAAATATTTACCTTGATACGAAAAGCTAATACGGTCGCCAAATTCAGTGGCATCCGATACCTCAGATGCACGGTCGTTGTACATACCACGCACATTAGCTACAAATTTATGTTTTTGATCATTATTAAGTGGGCTGGCAGTTTCAAGCTCTACCGTACCTGCCACACCACCTTCTATAAGCGATGCCTTTGGCGATTTATATACCGCCGCAGAGCTAATTAATTCTGATGGGTATTGGTCAAATTCAATGCTGCGGCTACCACTTGTAGATACCTGCTCACGACCGTTAAGTGTTGAAAATACAAAGCCGCCCGAAAGCCCGCGTATATTAATTTGTGCAGCCTGCCCACCAGTACGCACAGCTGAAATACCCGGTAAACGAGTCAGTGCATCGGCCATTGAAATATCAGGCAAGGCGCCTAAGTCATCAGCAGAAATTTGCTCCGAAACGGTATCGCTAAATCGCTTTTGGTTAAGCGATTGAATTAAGCTGCGACTAAAGCCGCGCACTTCAATCACTTCTACATCGGTTTGAACTTGAGCGGGTTTACTCGTGTCTTCAGGTGGTTCTTCAGTAGCTGCAATAGCACTATTGGCGGCAAATAATGCCAGCATGAGCGCATTTAATTTAAACTTTTGCATGTGTGTGCCTTTTGGTTATTGTTTTGTGTGGTGTGTCAGTGCAGTAAAAACACACCCAACAAATTGTAACCAAAAGGTGAATATTTTGTGATGAATACGTATGCAGTATAGCCCACTTAGGCTGTAGCTATTTTGAGCAATTTAGTTAGCAATAGCTTAAATACTCACTACCACCCTAATGGCTAAGGCAACAAATACAAAACCCAGTACTTTGTCTAACCATGGATTGTGTTTAGTAAACCCAAAACGGTTTTTAGAAAACTCTGTTAGGGCGGCAACAAGTAAGTACCAACCGGTATCAATCACAAATACAGTTAAACACATCACCATTGCAATGCTTAGGGTAAGATTTTCTGGATCAATAAACTGTGAAAACAAGGCTAAAAAGAAAATAGCAAGTTTGGGATTTAAAAAGGCAATGGCAAACCCATCTTGTAGTGCTTTAATGCAACTCACTTCACTATTTTGTATTTTAAGTTCATCATTGTTGGGTTTAGACAATAAAATTTTAATTCCTAGGTAAGCTAAATAGGCAGCGCCTAAATACACTAACACCTGATACACAGTAGGAAACTGCAGCATTAACGCACCCAAGCCAACTAATGAGGCTCCCGCATATAACCCCACTCCAATACCGTGACTTAGCGCCGCTAGCATGCCGTTTTTCATACTGCCGTTAAGCGAATGCTTTAATACAACCGCAAGGCTTGGACCCGGCGACATTGCGCCCATCATACAAATAGCCACTAGGCCTAACCACATAGAAAGAGTCATTTACAGCTCGTCAATTTCAATAAATAATGTATAACCATGCACTTGCCCATAAAAACCGGTTATGGGCACTGCGCTAATTACCTTCCAGCCATCTTGATTTAATTCCTGTATGCGATCATTCAGCGCCGCTATGTCTACCCCACCCATAAAGCGGGTCTTTCTAAATTCGATTACTTTTTGCATTTAAATCCCTGTGTATTTTATAACGTGTATTGAAAATCGTAGTTATGTACACCGTTTTCAATGCGTATTTTCATACTACCCGCTAATCCTTCTAGCTCATCAGTGCCTGAGTCGGGAATTACATTTAAAATTAGGCTGTCTTGGCCTTTATCCATTGTGCCAAAATGCTGTAATACAAAGCTGCCTTTTTTGCCTTCAAGCTCGCCTATTACTTGCTCAATTGCTACATAACCGGCACTGCCTTGCACTGGCGTCATGGCGCTTAACATTTCGCCTTGGCTAGTAGCATTAAGTGCGCCTTTAAATGTTTTATCAATAGACATACGCCCTAAATTAATGCCGTTTTGACCTTTGGCATAGCCATCTATTGGGGCTAATGCCACCGTAAATTGGCCTGTTATTATGTTGCTTGTCATAACGATTCCTTATTGATGATTTTTAAAGCTATTGATTTTTAATTCAATGATGCCATATCTATACCTCAACTTATAAAAAGAATCCACTATGCCAAACATTACCCCCGCAACCGAAAAAGCTGCATTTAGCAGTTTATTGCCTATTTTTGCATTTATTAAACCCTATAAATGGATGGTCGTAGTAGCCCTTGGCGCTTTATTAGTAACGGCTGGTGTTAATTTATCGTTAGGCCAAGGGGTTAAATTTGTTATAGATCATGGCTTTATTGCGGGATCTCAAGCGCAACTTAAACAAGCTGTATTGGTACTTATTGGTTTAATTAGCTTATTGGCTGTAGGCACGTTTAGCCGATTTTATCTAATGTCGTGGATTGGCGAGCGAGTGAGTAACGATATTCGTAAGGCCGTGTTTAACCGTATTGTGACATTGCATCCAAGCTACTTTGAAGAAAACCGCAGTGGCGAGCTTATGTCGCGTTTAACAACCGACACCACTTTACTGCAATCTATTATTGGCTCCTCGTTTTCAATGGCGCTGCGCAGTACATTAATGCTGGTTGGCGGTTTGGTCATGTTATTAATAACTAACCTAAAACTCACGCTAGTTGTGGTTGCGTGTGTGCCACTAGTATTAGTGCCGATGATGGTATTTGGCAGAAAGGTGCGTAAGCTTGCAAGCTCTAGCCAAGACGCCATTGCCGATATAAGCACCTATGCCGGCGAGATCATTCAAAATATTAAAGTGGTACAAAGTTATAGCCACGAAACGCAAGAGCAACATGCTTTTGCACTTGAAACCGAAAAAGCCTTTAACGTTGCCAAAAGCCGCATTAAACAGCGCTCGTTTTTAATTGCTGCTGTAATATTTTTAACCTTTAGTGCCATCAGCGCAATGCTGTGGGTTGGCGGCAGTGATGTACTGGCAGGCACTATGACCGGGGGTGAACTGGGTGCATTCGTGTTTTACGCTATTATGGTGGCAATGTCGGTGGCAACGGTTGCAGAAGTGTACGGCGAATTGCAAAGAGCGGCAGGTGCAGCCGCCCGCTTACTTGAATTACTTGCGGTAAAAAGTGAAATTGAAAATCCTGAAAACCCGCAAGACGCTCAGCTACAAAATAACGCAAGCTTGCCTGCAATCTCGCTTGAAAATATCAGCTTTAATTATCCGTCTCGCCCGGATGTCAGTGCACTTAACAAAATAAGCTTAAGCATTTCGCAAGGTCAAACAGTGGCTATTGTTGGCCCATCTGGCGCAGGTAAAACAACCTTATTTGAGCTACTACAGCGCTTTTACGACCCAGCTAGTGGCGCAATAAAATTTCACGATATTGATATTAAGTCGCTCTCTTTAAACACCCTGCGTGACAAAATGGGCATGGTGGCACAAAACCCTATTTTATTTAGCTCAGATGTAATGCATAACATTCGTTACGGCAACCCAAACGCCACTGATGAACAAGTATACGCTGCTGCAAAACATGCTCATGCCGATGAATTTATTAAACAATTACCACAAGGTTACAACAGCTTTTTAGGCGAGCAAGGCGTTAGGTTATCGGGTGGTCAAAAGCAACGTATTGTACTTGCTAGGGCTATTTTAAAAGACCCTGAAATACTCCTTCTTGATGAAGCAACCAGCGCACTCGATGCGCAAAGTGAGCACCATGTACAAGCCGCGCTTGAGCACTTAATGCAAAATAGAACCACGCTTATTATTGCACATAGGCTAGCAACAGTTATCCACGCAGATATGATTGTAGTGATGGAAAATGGAGAAATTATTGCAACGGGTACTCACCAAGAGTTAGTGGCAAGCAACCCGCTGTATCAAAAGCTGTGTGAATTACAGTTTAATAAGGATTAACCTTCTGTATTTGGCACTATTTGAATTTCTACACGACGGTTTTGAGCTCGCCCGTTTGCAGTGTCGTTAGTGGCAATTGGGCGTGTTTCACCAAAGCCGCTAGTGCTAATGCGCGCTGCCATAATATCTTGGTTGGCTAAGTAAGCTTTTACACTTTGAGCACGTTCGCGCGATAAGTTCATGTTGTAGCTATCTTGGCCTGTGCTATCTGTATGTCCTTCTACGCTTAGGTAGGTTTTCTCATACTTGTTCATAACTTTAGCAATGGCGTTTAGCGTATCGTTAAACCCTGTTGAAATGTATGATTGGTCGGTTGCAAACGTAATATTAGAGGGCATAACCAAGCGTAAGTTATCGCCTTCGCGTACCACCTCAACACCCGAACCGGCTAATTCATCACGAAACGCTTCTTCTTGCTTATCCATGTAATCACCCACGGCAGCGCCTGCTAATGCACCAATAGCAGCACCAATAAATATGCGCTTGTCTTTGTGGTTACCCGTTGCTTTACCTAGCACGCCACCAGCAGCTGCGCCAATTGCCGCGCCTTTGCCGGTATTATTCATTTCACAACCTGAAAGTAATACGGCCACTACTGTAACGCTTAAAAGTGATTTTGATAATGTCATGATGATGTCCTATTCATTTAGAAATTAGCAACAGTATGTAATTACCTGTATGAACAAACTATGAAGTGCGTAACAATCACCTTATAATTTTGTTATTAACCCTACAAAATTGAGTTTTAATAAATATGTCATATTCCTTTGTGACAATTTAATGAATTCAAAAAAGGATACAAGCGCAATGCTGATTGCTATTTTTAGACAGTTTTTTTTACTTGGCTGCATGAGCTTTGGTGGCCCAGCGGCACACTTAGGCTATTTTAAGCGCCACTTTGTAGATACATTAAATTGGATCACCAACACACGCTACGCGCAATTAATTAGTTTAAGCCAAGCGTTGCCGGGGCCTGGTTCGAGCCAAGTGAGCTTTGCTATTGGCGTTGAACGCGCAGGGATATTAGGTGGTATTACCGCGTTTGTTGGTTTTACGCTGCCATCTTTTTTAATTATGGTGATACTGGCCATTAGTGCACACCAATTTGATGCCGTTTATTATGCCATTATTGCGGGTTTGAAACTATTTGCCGTGGTCATCGTAGCTGATGCCACACTGTCTATGGCTAAAAGCTTTTGCACAAGTGCGGTGCTAAAGTTACTTGCCGTATTTAGCACTTTAGCGCTTGTACTACTCCCGGTGTTAAGCACGCAAATTGCAGTTTTAGTTATTGCTGCAACTATTGGTGCTATATGGCCTTTATTAAAATTAGGCGAGGCAACTCAAAATACGAATACCAACACAAAAAGTAATATTAACTGGGTTGCTCTGAGCTTATTTGCATTGTTACTGGCTATTAGCTTTGCCCCTCTTGGAAAAGAATTTGCATTATTTGCTCCTTTTTACCAAGCAGGCGCTATGGTGTTTGGTGGTGGGCACGTTGTATTACCTGTATTGCAAGCTGGTGTACCTGCGCTGAGCGATGACCAATTTTTAAGTGCTTATGCCAGCGCTCAAGCAATCCCTGGCCCTATGTTTACTATTGCTACTTATTTAGGTGCACAACTTAATACTGCGCAGCCTTTATTTGGCGCACTGGTTGCTACGTTATTAATTTTTTCACCCGGCTTTTTATTAATGTTAGCATTTCAAAAAAGCTGGCTTAACTTGGCTAATAAACCGCGTTTTGCTAGTTCAATTGCCGCACTTAATGCTGCCGTTGTGGGCTTTTTGGCCGCAGCTTTATATTCACCTATTTGGACATCGGCAGTGCACAGCTGGTTACATGTTGGGTTAGTTGTTGTGGCTTTTGCATGGCTACGATTTAAAAAGCCACCTATTTGGTGGCTATTAATATTGTTTATTAGCGTGGGTCTTGCACAGCATTATTGGGCACTTTAATGCTGGGCTTTTCAGTTTGCCCCGCATTGGTTGGTGGGCTTAACTGCCCACTCACACTTTGATAAGCACGTAATCCAAAAATAGGCAGCACGGCAAGTAAGTGATCCATTATTTCGGCTTGCAAATGTTCGTAAGAGATCCAGCGCTTATCTTCACTAAAACAGTAAAACTCAATAGGTAAACCGTGGTTTAACGGTTGAAGCTCTCTCACCATTAAAGTAAGCGAAGAGTTTATTTTACTATGCTGCTTTAAATACCCTTCAGCATAACGGCGAAACAGCCCTAAATTAGACACAGGCTCTGGTAATGCCGACACTCGAATATACTCATGTAGCGGAATAGCCGCATCAATTTGCGCTCTAAACTCGTCGTTTACTAGGCAAATACTGTTCATATCAATATTGAGTGAGCGCTTAATCCGCCTCCCACCCGACTCTTGCATACCTCGCCAGTTTTTGAACGACCCGGCCACCAGCATGTACGTAGGAATCGTCGTAATGGTGTTATCCCAGTTACGTACTTTTACCGTATTTAAGCCTAAGTCTATTACCTCACCATCGGCGCCGTAATTATCAACTTGGATCCAATCACCATAAGTAACTAATCGGTTAGCCGCAATTTGTATACTGGCAACAAACCCTAAAATCGTATCTTTAAATACTAATAAAGTGACGGCGGCAATAGCACCAAAACCCGAAAGAATATATGTCGGTGATTTTTCAAGCACAATACTAACAATTAAAATGCCACACACAATAAAGGTAATTAGTTTTACAACTTGAACAAGGCCTTGAATGGGAACTTCTCGGGCAAAGTCTAATTGGTTATAAATAGCAGCAGCGATACTAACAATACTGCTGATAATAAAACCAGTGTAAATAATTAATAAGGCTTGGCCTATGGTTTTAAGTATTTCAGCCGCTAACTCACCAACCGGATAAAAACTGTCAAAGGTGGCTAAAAACAATACACAACACAGGAGCCCAGCAATACGCTTATTAAGCTTAGTTAACATTGGGGAAAGCGCGCCAATACGCTCAGGCGATAACTTAGTAACCACCTTTTGAATACCTGGCAGCATAAGCCTGCGAGTAAATAAATACACAACAAGTAACGAGCAAATGCCAATGGCGGTAGCCGTTAGTGCACTAAAAAAAGCAGCGTCGGGGACATTTTCAAACCAAGGAGCAATTAGCTCTTGTATATGGGTGTTGGTCATAGTGTTTTGGCTTCCTTACTAATTTGTGCATCTGGCATTGCCTGCTGGGCATAAATACCTGCCAATTGCTTATCTTTTGCAACCCATAAATCGTTCACATATTGTTGAAAGTTAGCTTTGAACGCTTCATCTGTTTGATAACTACCTAACATAGTGTCGGTAATAGCCATTACATCAATTGATACGTGAATAGAGTCTAGCTCACCTTTTAATAAGTTGCGGCACACATGATCTGACTTACCGCTATAGACTAAACTGGTATTTAACATAGCATCAAACTGGGTTCCGAGTACTTCCAGTGCAAAGGCAATTCCGCCAGCCTTTGGCTTTAGTAAGTGCTTAAACGGGCTTTGCTGTTGTGCATGTTTAGCGGGGGTATAACGCGTTCCTTCAACAAAGTTGATAATAGTTGTTGGGTGGTTACGAAAGTTACGACAGCTGTTTTTGGTACGCTCTATGTCTAACCCTTTCAACTTTGGGTTTTTAGCTATTTGCGCTTTGCTTACACGCTTCATAAATGGCATTCCCATCGCCCATGCGCCAGTGCCAATAAATGGCACATACTTTAAATCGTCTTTTAAAAAAAACTTAGGGGCGGGTAACGCATGCATCGAACTAAGTACCGTAATATCTAACCAACTCATATGATTACAAATTAGTAAGTACCAACTTTTTGAGTTTAAATCACCTTTTACATCAATTTTAATATCTGGGCAGCCTAGCCATAAACCTAACCGATTACCGTTACACCACCCCCGATAAGCGCTATGTAATAAAAGATTAACAGCATGAATAGGGAGTAATAACTTCACTAATCCTAAAAGTAATACCAATACGCCAAAAATTATAAGGTTAGTAAATAATACGCAGCCTACAATTAGGCCATTTAGCCAATTTGGTAACCATTTTTTTAGCATAACTGTAAGCTCACCGTGTTATTTTGTACTTGTTGGGGCGTCAAGTGATTGCAATGTTTGTTCTTTTTCTTCCCATAAACGGTTTAACTCGCCTTGAAAACGAACTCTAAATTCAGAATCGCCCGTGTAATCACCAATTAGCTCGTCACTTACTGGCATAACATTCACGTGTATATTAATATTTTTTACTTTTCCGCCAGCAAAATCCATAAACGTAGGAATACCGTCAGGGTAATGCAATGTAACGTTCACAACTTGAGAAATTTGCTCACCCATTGCTTGCATAACAAAGGCAATACCACCAGCTTTTGGTTTTAATAAATGCGGAAACGGACTTTGCTGTTTTGCATGTTTACTTTGCGTAAAGCGCGTACCTTCAACAAAGTTAACTACCGTCACAGGCATTTCTTTAAATTTTTCGCATGCTTTACGTGTTGTTTCTAAGTCTTTACCACGTAGTTTAGGGTTCTTTTTAAGCTGGCTTTTACTGGTGCGCGTCATAAATGGAAAGTCGAGCGCCCACCAACATAATCCCAACACAGGCACATAAATGAGCTCTTTCTTTAAAAAGAAATTTAAAAACGGAATTTTACGATTAAATACGCGCTGCAATACTAAAATGTCTACCCAGCTTTGATGATTGGCAATCACCAAGTACCAATCTTTTAGTTTAAGAGAGTCTAAGCCCGTTACGTTAAGTTTTGTTGGTGTGAGTAACAACTGGTTTAAGGTATTAAACGACACCCAAATAGTGGCGCACTGCTTAGCAATCCAGCTCAATAACTTTTGTAATGGTTTAATAGGAATAAGCTTTAATAAGCCACAAATAAAAATAGGTATAAACCAAAAAAGTGTGTTTAATGCATAAAAAATAAGACTAAAAACACTACGAATAACTGACATTACTTCTATTCCTTTAACGGTGCGCAGCATTAAACACTGCGCTTTTATACTTAAAAATTAATCTTCAAAATAGGTATAACCTTCAAGGCCCGCATTGAGCTCGGCTAAATAACCCGCTTTACACTGCTCTGAGGCGTCTAGTTTATTAATTTGATAAGCAAAATTTTCAGCTAAAATAGCACTATCGTAATCAACAAACTTTAATACATCCTTAACGCTATCACCTTTTATGGCATTGGTTAATACATAGCCGTCGTCGTTTAGCTCAACATGCACTGAATCGGTATCACCAAAGAGGTTATGTAGGTCACCTAAAATCTCTTGATACGCGCCCACCATAAACATAGCAAGGTGGTATTGTTCGCCATGCTTATATTCAGGGATTGGTAAGCTGGTTTCAATACCTGCACCTTCAACGTATTCGCGTATTTGCCCATCCGAGTCACAAGTAATATCTTGGATAATGGCGCGCTGAGTAAGCGGTTGCGTTAAGTTTTCGATTGGCATAACCGGAAACAACTGCTGTATGCCCCACACATCAGGTAACGATTGAAACAGTGAAAAATTAACAAACAGTTTATCGGCTAATTTTTCATTTAAATCGTCAAGTACTTCTCGGTGTGCGCGGGCGTTATTACTAAGCGATGCACGCACGCGGTGTAAAATAGTAAAATAAAGCTGCTCTATTTTCGCCCACTCTAACATGCTTACTAAACCATGTACGTACTGATCGTGAGCTTCGCTAAATAAGTGCATCGCATCGTGGTAAATTTCTAGCGCCATGCGCGGATTTAAACGCTGTAAGCATTGCCACATTTCATCAAGCACTAACACGCTGTTTTCAAGCGGTGGTTCTGGATTTAAATGATTGGGTGCTTTTTCAACGTCAATCACATCGGTGATGAGTACCGCATGATGCGCGGTTAAAGCACGGCCTGATTCTGTAATAATAGCCGGATGGGTTAAATCGTGTTGGTCGCACACCTCAGCAAACGCGTTGACTACGTTACGAGCATACTCTTCCACTGTGTAGTTCATTGAGCACGCACTACGAGAGCCCGACCCTTCATAATCTACGCCTAAACCGCCCCCAACATCTACGGTATTGAGCGGCACACCTAGCTGTGTTAATTCTGCAAAGTGACGCGCACATTCACGAAGTGCGCGGTGTATATCACGTATATTGGCAATTTGAGAGCCAATATGAAAATGCACCATTTGCATCAAGTGTAATTTATTGTGTTTTTTAAGCACTTCTACCGCACTTAATACTTGCCCTGCAGTTAAACCAAACTTACCTTTTTCGCCACCGGTATTTTGCCACTTACCTTTACCCACCGAATTTAAACGAATTCGAATACCTATTGCAGGTTCAATCCCCAAATTATCGATTTCTTCAAGTAAAGTGGTTAGCTCAGATAGCTTTTCTACTACTATTTTTACGCTGTGCCCCATAGCTTGGCCAATGCACGCTAAACGTAAAAACTCACTGTCTTTGTAGCCATTACATACAATAGTGATTGGCTCTTTTGCCACACCTAAAATAGCCATTAACTCTGGTTTTGAGCCCGCTTCAAGGCCAACTAACCCGCTTGGGTGCGCCAATAATTTACTAACAACAGAGCGCTGCTGATTTACTTTGATAGGATAAACACAGGTGTATTTACCATTGTACTCACGACTACTGCGCGCTTTAGTAAAAGCATTAGTAAGCGTATCAACACGATTTTTTAAAATGTCGGTAAAGCGCACTAAAACAGGCAGTGTTAACCCTTGCTGTTTAAATTGCTCAGTTAAATCGGTTAAAGAGATTGCAGCTTTGCTTTGATCGCCGTCGGGGTAGGCAACCAATTCGCCTTGTGCATTAATATCAAAATAGCCATCACTCCAATGAGCAACATTATAAGTGGCACGTGCTGTTTCTAAACCCCAGGTCATGGCAACTCTTCTTTCGTCAATTAGGTATAAAGGCGCATTTTAATACGTCGCTATCTCCTAGGCTAACAAAAATTGAACTTTCACTCTCTCCTAACTAACTTTATTCGCTAAATCAGTTAAAATGTCATTGAGCAAACTGCCAAGCACTGGCAGAATTGCCCTTTTTTTACCTCAACCTAAAAAGTGTATCAGCAACTATGGCAAACTTAGATCAAAGTAAGTGGTTTACTGAAATTAGCGATCGTGACGGCAGCGCATTTTCATTACGTATTAACAAAAAGTTAGATGAAAAACAGTCTCCTTTTCAAAAAGTAGAAATGTTCGAAACCACAGACTTTGGTAATTTAATGATCATCGACGGTTGTACCATGGTATCAACCCGCGAAAACTTTTTTTATCATGAAATGATCAGCCATCCTGCACTTTTAGCACACCCAAACCCTAAAAATGTGGTTATTATTGGTGGCGGCGACTGCGGCACGTTACGTGAAGTATTAAAGCACCCTGGCGTAGAAAGCGTAACGCAAATTGACATAGACGAAGTAGTTACGCAAATGTCGTTAAAATACTTCCCAGAGCTGTGCGAATCTAATAACGATGCACGCGCTACAGTTATGTTTGACGATGGTATTAAGTACATGCGCGAAGCAGCTAGTGAGTCTATCGACGTGGTTATTGTTGACGGCACAGACCCGGTAGGACCTGGCGAAGGTCTATTTAACCATGCATTTTACACAAGCTGCTTAAATGCACTTCGCCCTGGCGGTATTTTAGTACAGCAAAGTGAATCGCCACTTATGCATATGCCACTACTGGTAGAAATGCGTGAAGCGATGCTAAGTGTTGGCTTTAACGATTTACAAACATTACCATTCCCACAACCAATTTACCCAAGCGGTTTATGGTCGGTAACTCTTGCTCGTAAGTCTGAAACCTTTAACGGCTTCAGAGAAGATGGCGCAGCACAAATAGCCGAGCAAAGTGAATACTACAACAGCGGTATTCACCATGGTGCATTAGCAACACCTAACTTTATGAAACGCGCGTTTGATAAAAAATAATAAATGTTAATACGCCAAAAAGGGAGCTCTACAGGCTCCCTTTTTGTTATATTAAACCTTAAACCGGTTAACTAATCGATTAAGTTCATCTGTTAGCTGCTCCATTTTAGTTGATACATCTTGCGTTGTGCGCGCCAGCGACCCACCCTCTAAGGTTTGATCGTTAAGTGACGATAAGTTATGGCTTATTTCATCAGAAACCGTTGTTTGCTCTTCCGTAGCTTGCGCAGTTTGCATCGCCATATCGTTTACTTTAGTCGATGAGCTTTGCATAGCATTGAGTATATCGTTAGTTTGTGAAAACGACTCCACAGCATCATCTGCAAATTGCTTACTTTCATCGATGGCTTTAATTGACTGCGATACACTCGATGCAAACAGCTCAATCATTTGTTGAATATCGTTGGTACTATCTTGTGTGCGCGTAGCGAGCGTTCTTACTTCGTCAGCCACAACCGCAAAGCCTCGCCCGTATTCACCAGCGCGTGCCGCCTCTATTGCCGCATTAAGTGCTAATAAGTTTGTTTGCTCTGCTATGGCGCGAATGACCTCTAAAACTTTAGCGATATTGTCAGAGCTTTGCTGTAGCTCTGTAGAGCGAGCCATTGCTTGCTCCATATTGTTAGAAAGGGAAGTTATACGCGAACTAGAGTTAGCCACCGCACTAAGCCCTTGTTGAGCTAGTTTTAACGAGTTATCGGCTTCGCTTGATGACTGCTGCGCAACACCTGCCACCTCCTTGCTGGCAGTGCTCATTTCATGGACTGCGCTTACAATAGACTCTGACGCTTGCCCCAAGGCTTGGTTTACATTGTTATTTTGTGTGGCCACTTTACTTAGCTCAACACCTAAGCCATTTAACTCTTTAGATTGCTCTAATATATCGCGTATCAATTGCTGTAAGTTATCTAAAAAAGTATTAAATTCGGTGGCTAAGTCAGAAAACTCATCTTTAGACGTAACTTGTATGCGCCCAGTTAAGTCGCCATCCCCGGAGGCAATATCACTAATGCGCTTAGTTACATAATTGATTTGGCGAGTGAGTTGTTTAGGCACACTGTAACTAAACCAACTCGCTGCAATTAAAATAATAACAACGATGACTAACATCATAATTTTGGTTGAAATAATATTAGATGAAAGCGTGATAATTTCTTGCTCAGAGGTTTTTTCAGCCAGTTCGCCGGCTTTATCAAGCTTAATCCTTAAAGTGGCAAATGCTTGCTCTGAATTCGTTTGTTTGGCTTGGTTATTTTTATCAGCTATGTAGCTTTTTGACGCTGCTAGCCACGTATTAAAGTCGTTTTCAAAGCCATTTAGCTCTTTAACTATACTGGGGTAGTTTTTCATTAAAGATAAATACTGATTAAGTTTGTCAGTAACTTGCATTGCATTTTCTTCGTGCTCTGCCTGGTACTTTTCTGTATTTTTTGAATGGGTTACTAAATTTAATTCGGCAACTTTAGCTTGGTATAGGTCGCGGTCTGCGTTTAAAGCAAGAGACAGCGCCTTAATAAACTTTTCAGACTGCACATCAAGTGCATTTTTTTGTAAAGTTATTAAGTAGGTATACCCCACAATTAACGAGAGTATGGCAAGTCCTAATACAACAATAGGAAACGACACTTTAACGCGAATACTATGCAAATTCATTTTATCGTCCTACAAGGCACTAAACGCCTATTACAAATTAAACCTAAAATTGCAGTAGGTTGATAAAACCTAAAACTTCCATTGCGTGTTAATCATTACTTGCTGCTGCGAAACTCGCTGCTGTAACCCCATTGCAGCTCTATTGTCTATAAAGCTTTTTAGTGCTGAGCCTTCAATACCTAGTTGACCATGTTTGCTAAACGCGTAACGCCATGAGGCTGTTAACCCTTCGCCATCGCTTGCATTTGGGTCAAATACTGTCGTGTCGTTATCGGTTACCTTAAAGTAGTCGTACCGTACCGATACTCTATGTTTACCTTCTTTATGGCTTAACATTAAATAATGACTATAAAAGGCGTTATCTATTAATTTGTTATGCCCCATTTCGGTTTTACCCGTTAATACCTGCGTTATAAAACGCGTTTTATTATTAAATTTATATAACCAAGCAGCGCTGGTAAAGCGTGTATGCCATGCATATTGCCCAGAACTAATGTTTAGTTTAGTCGGATCACCGTTATTGTCGTAATAATAAACCCTAAATTGTGACTGTTTTAAAAAATCCCAGTGTGCACCTAGGTAATAGCCAAAGCGCCCATCAACTTCTTCAAACGGTAAAACCTGGTTTGCCTGCCAACGCAGTGAAAAGTCATCAAGTGCCGCAACGGGTGCAAACCTAATACCTTCGTTAAATGTAGTTTGCCTATCGTGCATGGCAAAACCGCGCCAAGACAGCAGCGTGCCTGTAGGGTCGTTACCTTTAAATGTTGCACCCACTAAACTAAAACTATGCGGGCTGTTAAAACGTTTAGCTGGGCGTTTTATTGTTACCTCTGCGCCAACGGTTCTAAGCTCTTCACCAATCCAACTATTAATTGCTGAATTGGTATAGTTGTAAGGAGATGTCCAGCCAATATCTGGGTTCTCTAACGACATTAGCGGATAAAAACCACCCACTCGCACATGCCACTTATAAGCGCTACTGGTTAATGGTTTATATGTAAAATAGGCTTGTGTTAAACCTAATCCTACATCAGGGTCCTGATTAACGTTTAACACGCCATGAGCAGACCAACTTGTTGCTAAATCGGCGCGCACATCAATAATACCTTGCGATAACAACACGCTATCGCTTTTAGTATCGTGCCGGTATAAGCCAGTGCCTCCGTCTTGAAAGCTTTTTAGCGTGTCGCCTTGAACTGCACGTACTTGTAGCAGCCCCTTAACCTGTGCACTAATTGATGCGCTAAATAAAAACACACCACTTACAACCGCATATTTAAGCATGTGGTTAATAATCATCAAATTCATCCGTAGCAAAATCAAACTGCTCGGTTATGGCTTGTTTCACTTTATAAATAAATGAAGCTTGCCCTAAGGTGACTTTTTTAGACTCAACATGGCTTATATCGCCAAACCCTGAATGCCACACATTAAGGGTGTACTCGCCTGGCTCTGCGCTTAAATCTACATGTCCGCTGTTATCGGTAATAGCAAAAATAGGGCTATCAACAACCACAATATAACCAAGCATCCAGTCATGAATATTACATCCCAACTCAACAACACCGGTTTGATCAAACACTAATGGCGCCTTGGGTTGTTCCTTATATAACTTTAATTCGAACGTTTTTGCCTCAGAAAACGAATACACATGATGCAAAATTGAATCGGCGTTCGGAAATTCCACTTTTGCATTTTGTGGTACAACTAAAATACGCGGCGTAAACTCCCTATCCTTTTGCACCATAGAATAAAGTGTATCTGCTTGGCTGGGTTGGCTAGAAAGCACCTCAGAAGTCAGCCACACCACGGCGTTAGCCATAGGCTCATTTTTATTATTGTTAACCGTGATAGAAACCGCTTGTACCTGCCAAGTTAATAACATGACAATAATTAACGTTAAATATTTGAACATCATCTTACTATTCTTATTTTTCAAATTATTTACAGTATAGACCTATTAGGTGAATTATTTCTTTCTATTTTATTTGATAATGAATACGTATGTAGACATTCGTATTTGCTAACAACAGCCTTTATCCTGATAAGTCACACTGACACAGTAAGGATCTCTTAAATGAGAATATCAGCACTTCTGCTTTTCGCTTTTTCGGGCAGCTGTTTTGCACAAACAGCCACATTACAATCGCCCAACGGCAATATTAAAATAACTATTTCTGACGAATTAACGACCCCCAGCTATTCAATCGACTTTAAAAACAAACCGGTTATTAATCACTCCGCACTGGGGTTTAAATTTAAACAACAAGCCCCTTTTAGCGAAGGCTTTAAAATAACCCATACACAAAAAAACACACAAAACACCCAGTGGCAACAACCTTGGGGCGAACGACAAATCGTAACCGACAATCATAACGAAGTTGCTGTTACATTTAAAAAACCACAAGGCGGCATATTTACCGTTAAATTTAGAGCCTTTAATAACGGTGTGGGCTTTAGATACGAAGTACCCAAGCAACCCGGTTTTGAAAATATAGAAATCACAAAAGAACTTACCGAATTTGCCATTACCGACAGCCAAAGTGCAACAGCGTGGTGGATCCCAGCCCGAGGCTGGAACCGTTACGAATATGTTTATAACACCACCCCAGTTAACGACGCCCCCTTAGTACACACCCCTTTTACGTTTAAAAACAAAGAGGGCGTACACGTTAGCATTCACGAAGCAGCCCTTGTCGATTATGCAGGTATGACCCTTAACCAGCGTCGACCAGGTGTTTTTCAAGCTGATTTAACACCGTGGTCTGACGGCATTGCAGTAAAAAAGCAAGGCGCATTTAATACACCGTGGCGTACTATTCAAATAGGCAGTAAAGCGGTCGACCTGATTAACTCCGATATTATTTTAAACCTTAATGAGCCAAATAAATTAGGTGATGTATCGTGGGTAAAACCCGGTAAATACGTCGGTATTTGGTGGGGAATGCATATAAATACGCAAACATGGGGCAGTGGTGAAAAACATGGTGCTACAACTCAAACAACCAAATACTACATGGACTTTGCCGCAGAATATGGCTTTGACGGCGTGCTAGTAGAAGGGTGGAACATAGGCTGGGATGGCGACTGGTTTTTTAATGGCGATGTGTTTAGCTTTACACAACCCTACGACGACTTTGATATTGAGGAGCTTACCCGCTACGGTAAGCAAAAAGGGGTGCAGTTAATTGGCCACCACGAAACCTCGGGCAATGTAACTAACTATCGCAATCAAATGGAAGATGCCTTTGCCCTATACGAAAAGTCAAACGTAAGCCAAGTTAAAACGGGCTATGTGGCCGATGGCGGTAACATAAAACGCATAGATGAAAACGGCATTGCCCGCCATGAGTGGCACGACGGCCAATTTATGGTTAACGAATACCTTTATAACGTAAAGCTCGCTGCTAAACATAAAATTAGTATTAACACTCACGAACCTATAAAAGACACAGGCCTGCGCCGTACCTACCCCAACTGGATTGCGCGCGAAGGCGCACGTGGGCAAGAGTTTAATGCATGGGGCACACCGCCTAACCCGCCAGAGCATATCCCTATGCTTGCGTTTACCCGTATGCTGGCAGGGCCAATGGACTTTACTCCCGGTATATTTGATATGGGCTTTAATGGCTTAGGCGATGATACAAACCGCCCACAAACAACGCTTGCCAAGCAACTTGCACTTTATGTTGTGCTGTATAGCCCGATTCAAATGGCTGCCGACCTACCTAAAAACTACTTAGCTAAACCTGATGCATTTCAATTTATTCAAGATGTACCAACCGATTGGCAGCAAAGTATTGCGCTAGATGGCGAGGTGGGCGACTTTATTGTATTCGCTCGTAAAGAACGAAAACGCGATAAATACTCAGGAAACGATTGGTACTTAGGTGCAGTCACTGACGAAAAAGCCCGCACCATTGAGGTAAAACTCGACTTTTTAGAAAAAGGTAAAAAGTTTGAAGCGCATATATACCAAGACGGTAAAAACGCAGAATGGAAAAACAACCCGTACGATTTAGATATCGAAAAGCGCGTAGTTAGTGCAAACGATAAGCTAACTTTAAAACTAGCAACCAGCGGCGGCACTGCCATCCGCTTTAAAGCACTTTAAGCTCAACGGTTATATCAGTTTTACAGATATATAAGTGTTACAAATAGCAAACTCTGCACAGGTTACTGTGCAGAATTTTGTATTTTTATAGGCAGATAAATTTGTGCACTTAAGCCGCCTTCTTCGCTCATTCCCACGCGACGTAACATGATACAAAGCACCTTCGAACTCTAATCTTAGCGGCCTAGCCACCTTTTCACCTATCTATGTTAGTAAATTAATAACTAAAGATTAAGCACTAGTCGGCTAAAAAGCAAAAAACAAGACC
>NZ_BAAJML010000016.1:0-53804 GCF_057547735.1 Pseudoalteromonas sp. NH0006-46
TTTGTTTGACCCTTTGGTTGTAAAGTTAAAATAAGAAAAACTGGTTGGCGAATAAATTTGATGTCTGAAGTCAAGATTTGACCCCTTTGCTTTCTTGGACCCCTTTGCTTTCTTGGACCCCTTTGGTTTCTTGACCCCTTTGGTTTCTTGACCCCTTTGGTTTCTTGACCCCTTTGGTTTCTTGACCCCTTTGGTTTCTTGACCCCTTTGGTTTCTTGACCCCTTTGGTTTCTGTAAACCCCCGTTACGGTTTGGTTAAAAATACCGCAAGGTAAAGTGGTTCTTTTGTTTCTTTTGGAGGAGAGTTTAGAAAGGGTATGTCTTTATATGAACAGCTGGCAGTAGTTACTCTGCAAATGATCCAAAAAAGCGGTTACTTTCACTAAAGGGTATTTTCGACCAGAATAAAGTGCATGCAAAACTAAATCCTCGGGCTCATCAGGCAAGTTAATTTTAACCAAATCGCCTTGCTCTAACTCCGTAAGGCAAGCGTTCAAGGGGAGTATTGCAAATCCTAATCCTTTTAGTGCTGCAGCTTTTGCCATTTGCCCGCTGTTTACCTTATAGCTGGATACGACACTAATAGCCCCTGCTTTTTTGAATCGCCAAGGCATTCCTTGTAATACAGATAAACTAGTAATACAGGGAGACTTACTCAGTTTATCTATTGATTCTGGAGTAGGGTACTTTTCAAGTAAACTGGGTGCAGCCACCACATAACTTGGCCAACGCAGCAACTCTTTAGCAACCCAGCCAGAATCTTCTAATGACCCACGACTAAAGCGCAGTACTAAATCAAACCCCTCAGGTAATCCTTCTGCAGGGTTGAGCTGAGTATCGCAACTCAGTTTGATTCTAGGGTGCTTGTGGCAAAAATCAGCTATAGCTTCAGCCATGAAAGGGAGATCAGGTGTAATTATTTTAAGATGCCCAGCTATCGAATCACCCACTTGGTGAACTTCTTTCAGCGCATCACCCATCGCCATAATAAGCGGAGATAAGCTATGATAAAGCTGCTCTCCTGCCGCTGTTGCTGTCATTTTACGAGTTGTGCGCTCTAATAATCGAATATTTAAGGCTTGCTCTAATAAAGCAACATGTCGGCTAATGTTAGAGGTTGGCAATTGGCGTTGCTCTGCTGCTCGCTTAAAACTTAGCTGCTCGTATACTTTTTGAAAGCTCAACAGCCATTGCATATCAATATTCTCTAGCACTATTACCTCACAATATGGGATTAACAAACCAACAGTAGCACATTTATCCCAATAAATGATTTTGAAATAATCATTGTGTCTTTCAACAATATGGAATAAGCAAATGAGTAAGGTTAATCATATAGCTATTTATTGGGGCCGGGGTTGCAGGTTTAGCATTCGCTATTTTTGCAAGAAAACAAGGCATAAAGGTGACCATATACGAAAGGAATAGTCATTTTTCCTCAATAGGCGCAGGGGTTACCCTGTGGCCAAACGCTATGTTTGTAATAAAGCAAATGGGTTTAATCAATAAGTTTAGCCAACTAGGTGGTCAGCCAAGCTTTATGCGCCAATTTAGCCGCGCTGATACACAACACGCTGAGTTTGATATTAAAGCACTTAATTCAACAAGCGGCTTTCCCACGATCACTATTTTGCGCCGAGATTTAATAAGTATTTTAGCTCGCGAGCTCAAAAGCCTGAGCGCGACAATTCATTTTAATCGCTCTATAAATACTGAGGATATTCATCAACTAAAAAAACAATTTGACCTAGTGATAGGCTGCGATGGGCGTATGCATTCAGCAGCTCGCGAACTTCTTTACCCCAATACTGTACTTCCCAAATATCAGGGCTTCATCAACATCATTGGCATTAGCAAAATGGACTTAGCTGCATTTAACCAAAGCATTCACGACTACCGCAACAAAACAGAACGATTTGGCATAGTGCCTGTGGCAAATAATTTTTGTTATTGGGCTGCTGCTTGGCCAAGTAAAATAGACAAAACCAAACAAATAGACGATTGGTATAATGAAATGCGTTTGCGCTTTAAAAACTGGCCTGAAAAAATCCAAACAGTATTTAATTACAGCGAACAAAACAGCATAAAGCAGCTATTTGTACATGATTTAGATCCACTTCCATATTGGCATAATGAAAATTTACTGATTATCGGTGACGCAGCCCACGCCCCATTACCTACATCTGGACAAGGCGCCAGCCAAGCACTTGAAGATGCATGGCATTTGTCTCAAATACTTAATAAAGGTGAGCAGCTCGAAACCGTTTTAAAGCGATTTTATGAAACGCGAATAAATAAAACCACAACCGCACAGCAAATTGGACGACAAGTGGCTAAGCAAATATTTACTCAGCAACCATCAAAAAACTCAGCAACGCCAGAAATCTCTGTTACTCAGCTTAGTCAGTTATATATGCAAGGGCTAAATGAGGTTTAGAAGTATAAAAAGTAAATATTAAAATAACATCAAGGAGGAACCTAAACTATTTGTAGGGTATAAACACCTAGCTGACAATAAAAGCTTATTATGGTCATCTTTTCAGCCTCAGCTTTTCATCTCAACACTGTAAACAGGCAGCGGTTTCGTTAAAAAATACCGCAAGGTAAATGCGGTATTTTTATATTATTGATTACTTAACTGCCCCCCTAGAACTGCTGCTTGGCTATAAGCATTATCGAGCGATAGTTGATGGCGTACATCGGCAAACTCTTGATATTCTGAGGCAATTTCATGAATGGTGCTCACGCCTAAATATTTACTCAACGTACGTAAGTGCGGCACTAAATGGCTCATATGCTCACGTATGCCACCTTGCTCAAAACCAAACTCACCGGTTGAGGTGATCACAACTAATATTTTACCGTCCAGCAAAGGCTGCAGTGGGAAATCCCCACGGGAAAGATCGAAATCAAAAGTTTGGTTTATACGTATCACTTGATCAAACCATGCTTTTAACTGTGCGGGCATACCGTAGTTATACATAGGCGAGGAAATCACAATAATATCGGCAGCGGCAATTTCAGCGATTAATGTGTCTGACAAGGCCAGTAACTGATGTTGCTCAGCGGTCTTTTTATCATCAGGTGTAAATACTGCGCCTATCCAGTCTTGGGTAATAAAAAACGGAGGATTCACACCAACATCACGATAAAAATACTCATCTATAGCTTGGCGCTTTGCAAAGCTATCAATAAAATGCTTAGCAATATTTTTAGAGATTGAATCGTGATCTGGGTTGTCGTTTTTAACAGCTCTTACGCTTGCATCAACGTGAAGTAGGGTAGTCATACTGTTTATCCTATTAGTAAATGTAGGTTAATCATCTTACTAACAGGCATATTTCACAAACGAGTAAACCTTAACTATAAATAAGTTATACTCATCTATAAGTTAATTCTATTTGGTGTGAATAATCCCCCATGCAAGTATCACTACAAGCACTCAAAGCCTTTGAAGCTGCGGCGCGTTTAGGCAGTTTTAAAGCCGCCGCGGATGAACTATCGCTCACGCCAACCGCGATTTCGCATCATATAAATAACCTTGAAAACCGTTTAAACGTCGATTTATTTTACCGCCAAGTTAGAAAAATCACTCTTACCCCCACAGGTGAATATTTAAGTGAAGCAACAAGCAACGGCTTTAACCTTATTAATCAAGCGCTAGCTACCGTACAAGCTAAAGGCACCGCCGTTAAAATAACCACTACGTCATCACTGGCCGCACTGCGTTTAATACCCGCATTACAGGAGCTATCAAAAAGTCAGCCCAACCTTGAAGTCGATATATCAACCAGTGAAGCCGTTGATAAGCAATTACACACCTTACCGATTCGCTTTGGCCAGCAGCGCAATATAAACGCAGATGATATTATTAAAACCGAACAATTTAACCTGTTTGGATCATACAAAGCCGCGAATATCCCATGGCAAAATGGCCCAGTTACGCTCTATACCACTAAATGGAAAAACAATGCGCTGAGTGAGCCTCCAATTAAACAATGGCTTACTCAAAACAACTTAGATCCTGCTTTATTTAGTATTAAAACATTTGACCAAGAGCTATTTGGTATTCAAGAAGCTATGGCAGACTCAGGACTGGTTTTTTGCTCAACCACGCTAGTACAACGATTATTAAATACCGAGTTACTTAAAAACTTTAATACCCACGTAGTTGAATCTGACTTTTGCTACTACATACCTAATAAGCAGCGCTTTCAAACCAGAGATACACGCATAGTTTTAGAGTGGGTAGAAGGGCTGTTGAGTTTATAAGTTCTGAGCAGCAATCAAAGTACGTAATAGCTAAAAGTAGGGTTTATTAGCCTACCTTTTCGGGATAGGCTTGTGAGCAGTCAAATTTGAGCAAAGACTGAACATTGAGATTGGATAAATATAATAGTTATATCAATTCGTCAAACAGCTCTTTGCGCGTATATACATGAAAATGAGCGCTGCGCGCATATACTTTACTTAAGATTTTAGAAAACTTAATAATAGTAATACTTTAGGTTATTTGCTAAAACTATATAAAGTAGGCAAATGAGCGTTAAATCGGCAGAAATATGCGCGATGAGCGCACTATTAAATTGTTATAGGAAAAGCCAGTTTCGGCGTTTTTCAAGGTACTACTGTCTAAAATATAAACATCGAAAAAATTGGAGAAAGCTGTGTTCATTTTAACGGAAGCGAAAATTAATAAATACAAGAGCTATACCAATGAACAAGTTGTGAAACTTGAGGATGAAGTAACTACTCTTGTTGGTAAGAACGAAAGCGGAAAGACTGCATTCCTTGAGGCGCTGGCAAAGTTCAATTACTTTACCGATGATGATGAGTTCAAGTTCGATGAAGTTAGAGACTATCCCAGAAATGAGCTGAAAAAGTATCAACGATCGGAAGAAGATGCGGTAGTAATAACTTGCACTTTCAAAATTGACGAAGAAACAATTGATGAAATCAATTCGGATTTAGGCAAAGACGTTCTCGCTACTGAACAATTCAAGGTTGAAGTCAAGTATAAATCTGGCCGAGTTTGGTATCATATAAAATCCAATGAAGAAAAATTTATTGAAAACTTACAAAGTAAACTAGGGTTTGAAAATGAGATTAAAGACTACTTGTTGAAACTAGGCACAGTGAAAGCGGTAGTAGACCATGATGCAGGAGAAGATGAAGAGCTAAAGAAAGTTATTTCTCATATTAACGAAAATATAGTCAAAGAAGCTTTTGATTGGGAAACGAACCTAATAGATGCCTATATAATAAAAAAATATTTGAATCCTCGTATTCCGAGGTTCTGGTACTTTGACGAGTACCATGAGCTTCCATCAAGAGTAAGCATAGAATCGATTCGAAAAAACGCACCAACTGGCGAGTTAACGAAACATCAACTGGAAACAGCAAAGGCGCTATTCGAGCTTGCTGTTATTGATATAGATGAGCTGGCAACTTCATCTAGCTTTGAGTCATTCATTGCTGAATTAGAAGCTACTTCTAACGAAATAACAGACACTATTTTTGAGTACTGGTCAACAAATAGTAATCTCGCAATAGAGTTCAAAATCGACTCTGTTACAAGACAAAATCAACAGCCAGAAAAAATCTTAGATATACGTGTCAGAAATAACAGGCACAGAATATCGTTGCCACTCAAGAACAGAAGTAAGGGTTTTAATTGGTTTTTTTCATTTATAGTCTGGTTCAGTAAAATTCAGGATGACAAAGATAATAACTTTATTCTTTTATTAGATGAGCCAGGTTTAAACCTGCATGCATCCGCTCAAGCTGACTTGTTACGTTTTATCAATGATCTTTCCGATGATTACCAGATAGTATACTCAACCCATTCGCCATTTATGGTTGAGTCAGATGCGTTACATAGAGTAAGAACTGTTTATGACTCTGATTCTGGCAGTATTATTTCAGATGCCATACAGGAAAAAGATCCTGATACGCTATTCCCGCTGCAAGCAGCACTTGGTTATGATATTGCGCAAAATCTATTTGTATCTAAAAACAATCTTCTTGTTGAAGGCCCATCCGATCTAAACTATTTGACGTTCATGTCTAGCTTATTGGAAAGTGATGGGCGCCAAGGATTACGGAATGATGTAACAATTGTTCCAGTAGGCGGTTTGGATAAAGTGGTTTCATTTATTTCTTTGCTTCGTGGTTCAAACCTGAAAATATCTTGCTTGTTGGATTCTTTCAATAATGCAAAAGGAGCCCAAAGGCTTGATGGCCTAATTCAATCGAAAATCATTAAAGATAAACATGTCAGGTTCTTTGATGAGTTCGCAGGTGATGACTACGAAAAAGCCGACATTGAAGACCTTTTTGAAAAGTCAGAGTATCTTCAGATATTTGGAAAGGCCTTGCCCGACTATGGAGTTATCTCTGTTGCCGATCTGGACGATAAGAAGCAAACTATTTTACTTCAGTTAAAAGCTGTTCTTGGTGGCAAGGATTTTAATCACTACAAGCCTTCGCAGACCTTGCTGGGCATGGGGTGTGCCGCAGACTTTTTCTCGAAAGAAACTTTAAGCCGTTTTGAGAAGATGTTCATTGAAGTCAATAAACTTTTTTAGGCTGATCTTGATACATGCAGAGAACAGAATCAGCCCTATAACAAAGCATTGCACCGGATTCGCTTCGCTCGCGCAGTGAATGCGGCGTTAGGGTACAAAAAAAGCCTGCGGTATATTGCAGGCTTTGTGTTTTATTCTTCTATCTCTTTCTTATCTTGTTTGGCTTTATTTAAACCAAACTCTAATTTTAGAAACCAAGCACTGAATGCTGCGGTAATACTAAAACTTATTTTCATAGTCAACGCCTCAAATGGAGTTAGTGACTATCAGGCTTCTAGGTGATTAAGTTTTGATATTTTTAATTTGATTAACTTTTTATATTTTAAGTTTTAGTATTTTTAATTTGATTAGCTTTTTATATTTTAAGTTTTAGTATTTTTAATTTGATTAGCTTTTTATATTTTAAGTTTTAGTATTTTTTAGTTTGGTTAGCTTTTTATATTTTAAGTTTTAGTATTTTTTAGTTTGATAGCTTTTTATATTTTAAGTTTTATGTACCTTTGCCTGACACCTCACGGTAAAACCGCTTAAAATTATTATAGGTTTATATTTTATTCGTTACAAGTGCAAAGTATCCTAACAATCGCTTCAACGTGGCAAATAGCGCTTGGCTTATCGCATTACGCCAAAGTATAGCCAAGCATTACTTGCTCGTTAAGCGGGCGTTGAGACTTTAGAGTTAATCTTTTTAAAGAAAAACAGCCCGTTTCATGGGTTCCAAATGTATTACCTGATGCCGTAAAAGTGCTTAGGGTCGATTACAGGAGCTAGTTTTTTTAACCGTTTTGGCTGTTGGACTTATTCTACAGCCTCGTTATGTTCTAGGAGGAACTTTGACAACAGTATCTAAAGAAAATGCAGAACATTATCAGTGGGGCGAGCAGTGCGATGGTTGGCATTTGGTAAAGTCTAAGAATCTCAGTGTAATCCAAGAACGAGTACCTCCAGGTTGTAGTGAGGCGCGTCATCTACATAAGGAATCAGAACAGTTTTTCTTTGTTTTATCTGGTTGTGCCACATTGGAAGTAAATGGTGAAACTTTTGAGCTAAAAGAGAATCATGGATTCCATGTGCCAAATAACACACCGCATCAGTTAAGTAATCGTTCTCAAACAGATCTGCATTTTGTCGTGACATCTGCTCCACCAAGTCACGGTGATCGCTTTGAAGTACGAGCATAACACTTAAGCGTGCGTTGCCATTCTCTGTAAATGGGGCACTTTCCACTTAATAGATGATACCTAGCGGTCAGTTAGGTTTGATTACTTTTGCTGGGTTTGTTGCACTCAACCCAACTAACTCAACGAACTTAAACCTTTCACCTAGCACCTTTTGCCTTTAACCTTGCTGTGTAAACCCCCGTTACATTTTGATTAAAAAAGCCACTCCTCAACATTTTTAAGACGTGGCTTTTTTCAGCAACTGTAACTAAAAATTAAGCGACATTCGCTGCTAATAACTCGTTACGTACTAGCTCTGCGCCTTTGCTTAGGGCGTTAAGTTTGCCGTTTGCGATGTCGCGGGGCAGGGGGGCCATGCCGCAGTTGGTGCAGGGGTAGAGTTTGTCGGCATCAACGTATTTAAGTGCTTCGCGTAGGGTGTTTGCCACCTCTTCGGGTGTTTCTATAGTATTGGTGGCTACATCGATTGCGCCCACCATTATTTTTTTACCGCGTACGAGTTCTAATAACTCTATAGGTACATGTGAGTTTTGGCATTCGAGCGAAATAATATCAATATTCGATTTTTGCAGCTTAGGGAATACCTCTTCGTATTGTCGCCACTCGGTGCCGAGGGTTTTCTTCCAATCGGTGTTGGCTTTAATGCCGTAGCCGTAGCAAATATGCACGGCGGTTTCGCATTTTAACCCTTCTATAGCTCGCTCTAGGCAGGCTATGCCCCAGTCGTTCACCTCGTCAAAAAACACGTTAAAAGCGGGTTCATCAAATTGAATTATATCAACCCCAGCGGCTTCTAGCTCTTTGGCTTCTTGGTTGAGTATTTTAGCAAATTCCCATGCTAGTTTTTCACGGCTTTTATAGTGATCGTCATACAGGGTGTCGATCATGGTCATTGGCCCAGGCAGTGCCCATTTAATTGGTTGGCTGGTTTGCTGGCGTAAAAACTTGGCGTCTTCAACAAATACCGATTTAGTACGAGACACAGGGCCAACCACTGTGGGTACGCTGGCGTCGTAACGGTCGCGAATTTTAACTGTTTTACGGTTTTCAAAATCAACGCCATATAAGTGTTCAATAAAGGTGGTTACAAAGTGCTGGCGAGTTTGTTCGCCATCGCTGACTATATCTACGCCTGCAGTTTGTTGCTCGTGCAGGGAAATACGCAGGGCGTCGTGTTTGCCATCAACCAGCTCACTGCCTTGTAATTTCCACGGTGACCATAAGGTTTCGGGCTCAGCAAGCCATGACGGTTTTGGCAAGCTGCCTGCTGATGATGTAGGTAATGGTTTTTTCATAATAAATGCTGCCTTTAATTTTGTTGTGTGATTAAGCGATACTTGCCGAGAACTGCTGCAGCACTGACTGATAAGGCTTAATAAAATGCTGCTCAGTAAATTTACCTTGCTCTACCGCTAATTGACCTCGCTCTGCGCGGTCATACACAATTTGCGTTAACGAATGGTCGTCATTTTTTAAATTCGGTTTATAACGGCTACCAGCGGCGGCGTTGGCGTTATAAATTTCTGGACGATAAATTTTTTGAAACGTTTCCATGGTGCTAATGGTGCTAATTAGTTCAAGGTTGCTGTAGTCGTTAAGTAGGTCACCAAAAAAGTAAAACGCTAACGGCGCAACGCTATTAGGTGGCATAAAGTAGCGCACTTGTAAGCCCATTTTTTTAAAGTATTGCTCTGTTAACGACGACTCATTAGGCTGATACTCTACGCCTAAAATAGGGTGTAAGTTTTCGGTTTGCTGATAGGTTTTGTTATCAGACACGCTTAAACAAATAACCGGTGGCTTTTTAAAGTGCTGTTTATAGGTATTTGAGTTTACAAAGCATTTAAACAACTTGCCGTGTAAGTCACCAAAGTTATCGGGAATGCTAAATTGCGGTTTGCTTTTGTTATGCTCAAGTAGTAACACGCTAAAGTCGTAGTCGCGCACATACGATGAAAAGTTATTACCCACCATGCCCTCAATTCGCTCGTTGGTTTGACGGTCAATAATATTGGTTTTTAATACCTCAATTGACGGAAATGCCTGGCCACTGCCTGCAATATCTAAATCAACCGAAATGATCTCGAGCTCAATCTCGTAACGATCCCCTTGTGGGTTATCCCAACTGGCCAGTGCATTAAAACGATTGTTGATCATTTTTAGGGTATTACGCAGGTTTTGTTGGCGGCTTTCACCCCTAGCTAAATTAGCGAAATTTGTCGTAATTCGTGTGTTATTTGACGGATGATAGTTTTCATCCAAGTTAGTGCTTTTAATAGTAAATGTAAGATCAGTGCTCATAGCCGTATCCTTTCAATTTGAGTTGTTACTGCTTTTATCAATGACACATTACTCGCTGTTAAAACCAAACTAACGGGATAACTGTAATGGTGCTTTGCAGAGTTAATAAATTTATACGCGCTATGTAGCATGAAGAAAAACGGTATTATTTCAGGTAAAACATGAGCCAGATTCACGCTTAAGTTAATTAACAGCACTGATTGATAAATGATAAGAGGCAAAATGCATTTTAGCCATCTGGATTTCTATTTTAAATAACAAGCCATGCGGTTTATTCATATAAAACCTGAATAATATTCAATACTTTTAGAACGTGCTTAGGGTTGGTGCTGGCAAGTCTGCTTAGTTATAAAACTTAATAAATTTAATGACTTAATCATCGCATGACCCGCGTTGAAAGTTTAATATAAAGCTAAACGACAAAGTTTTTACTTTGTTATAAATACCATTTTGTATTTAAAAATAGAGCTCTTAATTAAGCCAATTGATATGTACATGACGAATAGCGATAAGCTTACGTTGTTTGAGCGTGCTTTATAAATTCATCATAAATACTGTCTTTAATGAGCCTGTCGGGCGTAAAGGCATAATAATGCTGATAAACATTATTAATTGTACCAATGTAATTAACGTCGTAATGACGCTCTACTTCGGCTCTTACTAAAATTGGCGCGGGGAATATACCAAACCCTTGCTCGCCAAGCGATTTCATTAATGCGCTGTCATCAACATGGCCTGCTATTGTCATTTCAATCTGGTGTTCTTGTAGCCAATAATAAATAGCACGTGCGACGGGGCTTTCTTTTGCGGGGAGCACTAAAGGCTTGTTGTTTAAAGACTGCGGAAACTGCTTATGTAATTGCGAATGCCATGTTTCGTTACCAAAAAGAGCTATTTGGCTTTTACCTATTTCATGGCAAAACGCCTTAAAGGGCAAAGTGGTATCGAGTGGTTTATCGGCTAACACTAAATCGAGCTTATGAATCGCCATTTGTGCCAGCAGTTCATCTTGTTGGCCATCAATACAGTGTAAGTTGGTTATACGGTCGTTATTTATTAAAGGCGCTAGCCACTTCGACACCAGTGATTTGGGTAACACATCTGAAATACCCACCTTTAACGTTCGTGAATAGTGCGTGGTATCACCTTGCGTAGTTTCTAGCCATTCATGGGCAATAGCAAACATATCATTGGTGTATTGCTGGGTTACATGGCCAAACTCCGTTAACTGCAGGCCTCGCCCTTGGCGAACAAACAGTGGTTTTCCTAATCGTTGCTCTAAGTTAGTAATTTGCGAGCTGACCGTTTGCGGCGTTAAATTAAGTATTTTACTCGCCGCAGCAATACTGCCGTGCTTACTTACTTGCCAAAAATAATATAAGTGATTGTAGTTGATGTTGGTAATCATTCGAAAATACCTGTTTTAAAGTAAGAAATAATCAGCTTTTTCCTTTGGCACTAAGTTAGTAGATTACAGTCATGCCTGCAACATAGTTACTATTAAAAGGTGTCATTGCATGAAGCTAAAACTTACAGTTAAAAACAAGATAATTAACGCAAGTGAAAAGATGTCGCTTTTGAAGTTGATAAAAAGCCAATTGGCAAAACATGCTTTAAATATTCGTAAAGTAGAGATTCAGATAAATGATCTTTCGAGTGAGCGCCACGGCACTTTGCAGCAATGTAAAATTAATATTCTTTTGCCTGGGCTACCCAGTATTAATGTAAATACAAAGGGAAGAAGTATGCTGCAAGCAATAAAGCGGGCACTTAAAAATTTACAACACATTCTCGTTAATAAGTATCAACCTTCGCAACCAAGCTCTTAATATCGCACTTGTAGTAGCAAGGATGCTACTTTTTTAATGCCTCTCTAATTCCAAGCTATGTTTAGTTTTAAACGATTCAATTATTACCATTGAGCCTTTAGCGCATTGCTATTGAGCGAAGCCGCCTTTCCCTTGTTGGGTTTCGTTACACTCTACCTAACTTACCGGAACTAAAAATCTTTGACCTTGTTCCTTTGACCTCAGTTGTATACCCCCGCACCATTTTGATTAAAAATAGAGTGAAATTTCAGCCCCTAAATCCATAGAACTTAGATAAAAAAGTAACTCAAAGTCGTAACTAAGCACTAAATTTGGGTTTTGATTAATAAGCAAGTGTCTACCTAATGCCAAACAGATTTATTTACTTGAGAAAATTGAGGTGGATAGAAGATACTGTTAAGGTACTTTGAAATAAAAAAAAATGCCTAACTAACGGCTAAAACCTCCTCCACCTCATAGGACTTTATCTGCTTAATTAAAGTGTTGATGTTCAAGTTTAACTAATGAAGCGAAAATGGAAAATTTCACCAAACTATTAGCAGTTACACTTTATATATTTTCTTTGTCTGGCTGCACTTCAATTGGCAGTTACGTCATGTCAAACCCCGGTATCTATCTTTCTGAAGCACAGTTTATAAAAGCAAAACCTAGCGACATTGGCTTTAAAAAACAAAAATTTTGCTCTTTTAGTACCACTCAATGCATTACATATCTGACTGCTGAACCTTATCAGGCAGCCGAATTTTCGCAAGAGAGTTCTATTTATTACAACCTTCATGCAACTGGTAATAATGTAGAAAATACAATTTCACACAGAATGACACCAGATACATTTAATCGTTTTGAAGGCACTGCTTTATTACTTCATGGCTATGGGGGCAGTAAGGAAGCAATGATGGCTTCAGCTATCTATTTTAGAGCGCTTGGTATGAACGTTATTATTCCAGATCTTTTTGGCCATGGTGAGTCAACTGAAGCATTTGTATTTGCAACAAAAGAGCACGGCATTTTAAATGAACTGCTTGCTGAACCACTTTTAAATCAAACAAATAACCAGACTGTTGTAGTCGGCCATTCTATGGGAGCACTTACTGCAAGTAACTTATTATCATCAGAATATGTTGACGCTGCTATTTTACTTGCCCCAATGATGAGTTTTGAGGTTGCAGCTAAGGAGTACTTACCTTATAAATCGCCTTTGCTTAGTCATTTTTTTCATAGCGAGATTGATAATATTGTTAACCAAGCAATGTTTGAGGCAGGAGTAACCATTCAAGAAACAAATTTATTGCCTAAATTAACTGAGACTAAAAAGCCTGTATTGTTAATTAACTCAGATGTTGACTCTCTATCCCCCCCAGCTTACTTTTCATCTATACAAAATGAGTTAGTAAAAAAAATAACTTTTAATGCTCGCTCTCATTCAAGTTTAATGGTGTTTGATCGTGATGATGTTATCGAAATTGAAAACTGGCTAATAACATGGTGAGCCTTGGCTATTTTAGATGACATTGAGTGTATAAGTCATTTTTTATTATTGTCGGGTTTCGTTGCACTCTATCCAACCTACAGACTGTAAACCCCCGTTACACTTTGATTAAAAAAGCCACCCACTATTGTTAGTGCGTGGCTTTTTAGTCTCTAAACTAACTAATCAAGCTATTGATTTAGTAAGTGCTTTTCAAAAAAGTCAGCCATCATAGTATGGTAATGCAAGGTGGTGCCTTTGCCTTCACGTAGGCTGTGTGAGCGGTTAGGGTATGAGAAAAACTCAAACTGCTTGTTATGCTTTACAAGCTCGTCAATTAAGCGTTCTGAGCCTTGGTAATGCACGTTATCATCGCCTGTGCCGTGAATAAGCAATAGCTTACCGGTTAGGTTTTTAGCAAAGGTAATCGGCGAGGTGTTATCGTAACTCTCAGGATCGGTATTTGGGTTGCCCGCATAACGCTCTTGGTAAATGGTGTCGTATAAACGAATGTCTGGCACGGGTGCTGAAGCAATGCCTACTTTAAATTTATCACCATGGCGGAATAATAAGTTAAGGGTTGAACTACCGCCCCCAGAGTGTCCCCATACGCCAACGCGGTCTGTGTCTATTACATCCCAACGTTTTGCCATGGCATCTAGGGCGTCTACTTGGTCTTGTACGGTAATTGAGCCAATTTTTTTATAAATCGATTTGCGCCAATCGCGGCCTTTTGGTGCACGTGTGCCACGGTTATCAACCGATGCCACAATAAAACCTTTTTGCGTTAACAGTGATTTATATAAGTAGCTATTACCTTCCCAGCGGTCTTGCACGGTTGAGCCCCATGGTTCGCCGTATACGTAAAACACAATCGGATATTTTTTACTTTTATCCATGTTTTCTGGGAACATAATGTAGCCGTCAAGCTCAGTGCCATCTTGCGCGTTTACTTTAAAAAACGCATGCTTTGGTAAGCTTTGTTCAGCCAGTTTTTGTTTAAGCTTTGTATTTTCAACTAAGGTTTTTACATTACTGTGATCGCTCACTTTAATGATCTCTTTAGTCGGTGGCATACCAAACTTTGAGTAAGTATGCATTGCCCATGAGGCATCTTTTGACATGTAATAGCTGTTTGAACCTTCAAACTCAGCAGGTGTGACCCGTACCGGTTTGCTGCTGCCATCAAGCGGTGTGCTGTATAAATAACGTTGACCAGGATCGTTTGGCGAGGCAATAAAATACATTACGTTTTTGTCTTCATTGATGCTCAGCATATCAATAATGTCGTAATCGCCTGGGGTTAGGTCGATAATAGTTTTGCCATCGCGCGATACACGATAAAGATGACGCCAACCGTCGCGCTCACTGTGCCAAATAAAAAACTCACCGTCTTTTGACCAGTTTGCTTTATAAAACCATTCAATAAACGCATCGTCTTTGTCTTCTAAAATTTTGGTCAGTTGCTGCTTTTGCCAATCAAACAACCACACTTTGTTATGGCTTTGTGGACGGTTTAAATCTTGGATCATTAATTCATTACCGGTGCCCGCCCAACTAATACGCGGAATATAACGGTCGCGGTTATCGCCTTCAAGCTCAGCCCAGCGGGTTTGTTTATCACTAAGGCTTACCACACCAACACGCACGGCAGAGTTGGTTTCACCGGCCTTAGGATAAGGGAACTTTTTAAGGGTAGGGTACAGTTCGTCGGTGTTGTTGATCATAGTGAAAAATTTAACGTCACTGGTATCAAGCTGCCAATAGGCGATTGATTTGTTGTCGGGGCTCCAACGAAAACCATCGGCAATAGTGAATTCTTCTTCGTATACCCAATCAAAATTACCGTTAACAATAGTGGCGTTACCATCGGTTGTGAGCGCGGTTACATCGTTACTACCAACCGCTTGCATATAAATATTGTTATCACGTACGTAAGCCACTTTTGAGCTATCTGGCGAGAACTTAGCAAACATTAACTTAGTTGGCTCAACGTCTTTACCACCTAATTGCTGTAATTGGTTAGTCTCAAGGTTAAGTAACCAAAAATCCCCGCGGCTGCGCGAACGCCAAACTTGCTCGCTGTTGGTAAATACCATCAGCCATTTACCGTCTTTTGACCACTGGTAGCTTTCTATTGCAAATGGCTCGTCTGAGGCCTCTGGCAGTAGCTTTTCAAACTCAACCAGTACTTTACGGCCTGTGCCGTCAGCATTGTAAAATACAATGTCGTTACCTTTTACGCCGTGCTCTTTTTCGTCATCGGTGTTGCTGTCGTCTGCTTTTTCTTTTTCGCTTTCGCGCTCTTCAAGTACGGTGTAGCCGGTGCCATCATCTAGCCACTTAAAGTAAGTGCTACGCTGGGTTTTAAATTCTTTATCTTTATAAATTTGCGCGAGTGAAAGTGACGTGACTATTTCAGCAGAGGCCAAGGTAGATGGAGTATTTTGAGTCATAGAACAGCCAGATAAAGACAGCCCCGCTAATATAGAAAAAGCAAGTGCCGAGGTTTTAAGTAATGTCATGTGAATCCCTAAAGTGATATTTACTTACTGCTATTATTTTATGAGTTTTGCAATAAGTTGATTTAGCAATACATACTTGTATTAACCAACCTTAATTTAGCAAACTTTTTTGCTTTATATCAGTATGCTTATCGCATAATAGGTACATTTAAGCCGTATTATTTTTGCTAATCAGTAAACTTCTTTTTTTACAATAGGTTGTTAAAGGTGATTAAATACTTTTGTGCCAGGTGTACTGCATTTGTTTTGCTGTTAGCTCTGCAAGTTCAGGGCTTATATGCTCAGCCACTAAATGTAAGCTCATATCGATACCTGCCGAAATACCCGCGGAGGTTGTAAATTTATCATGCTTTACCCAGCGCTTATTACTCATTACATTGAGTAAAGGGAACAAAGCGGCTAGCTCGTTTATATCTTCCCAATGGGTTGTTACATTTTTACCATTTAATAGCTCTGCTTTTGCTAATAAAAATGCCCCGGTACAAACCGATGCTACTACCGGAGCTGACTGGGCTGTACGTTTTATCCAATCAATAACAGCGGCTTTAGTGAGCTCATTATTGTGAACACCGCCAACCACTAACAATAAATCAATGGCAGGATGATCAGCAAAACTGTAATGGGGGTTTACACTAAAGCCGCCTCGCGCATTGACCGGCTGAATATGTTGCGCGACTAAAAATATATTCCACTCGTTTTTAGCTAAACGTTGAGCAGTACTAAATACTTCAAATGGGCCTGAAAAGTCGAGTACTTCAGCATCATCATATATATAAATACCTATGTTCATTAACGTTCCTTCTATTTCAAACGTTTAAATTAGCATGTTTTACATAAAAAAAGCCCACTATTTAAGGGGAAAAAGCGGGCTTAGGGTAGTCATTTAAAGCTTTATGTATAGCTATTTTTTAGCGTTTAACTTAACAGCTTCAATTTTATAGCTGTATTTGTAGTCTAACCATGGGAGCTCATATTCGTACAAGGGTTTACTACCCCACGAATCCGTTCCACCTACACCACGCTGCTTGTAATCTATATTTACAAAAATGTACGGGGCTTTGGTTAAATCTGATGGGTGCATATTGCGCCGATTAACTTGTTCAGTACTCTTATCGTAGTCGTGCATATCGTAGAAAGATGCATTAAAGCCAATTAAAGGATCGCCAGAGAACTTAACACCAATTCCTTTATCATTATAAAACGTAACGTACCGTACATCCGTTTTGTGACCGTTTTCTTGCGGGCGAACATACGGTACACGTAAAGAGTCAACGTCAGACTGATATAAGCCAACAAAAGCCGATGACTTACGATCGTCGTAGTTTTCGTGAGGCCCTCGGCCATACCACTGTACGTTTTTAAAGTTCTCATTCACAACAAACTGCATACCTAATCTGGGTAAGGCTGAGTACGAATTATGAGGTGCAGCATAAAAGTAAACATCTACATCAACTACGCCATTGCCATTTATTGTGTAAGTTGTGAAGTACCGACTTTCAACGTTATTTAATGTGTGCTCTGTTTCGACTTTGTATTGTGTTGAGGATACTTTTTTACTACTAAAACTAGTCAGTGTTGTATTTGATCCCGCGTGTTGCCACACAGCAAACGAGTCACCATATCCCTTTTGTGGTAAATCATTATCGGTAGGCGCACGCCAAAAGTTAGGCTGCACAGGTTGGTCTACACTATTGGCTAGTAATGGCTTTCTAAAGACATTAATTTCATTCAATAAGCCTGTTTTTTTGTTAAACGTAAATTGAGCGTTTTTAGTAGAAAAAGCTAAAGAATTTTCAGAATCCTTTACTTTTAACGAGGCTGATTTTGTATTAATAGTCAGTGCAAAGCCTGTTAATGCTAGTTGTTCTGATGCAACTACATGACCCGTTGGCAATGTATTTTTAGCGTTTTTGAGAACGGCTTGTACATTTAAAAAATATTCAATGCCTGCTCCTAGTTTTGTTTTAATTGGCAAACTAACACGCTGAGATGTTTGTGGTTTGGCATTAATACCAAGGTTAGCACCTTGCTCGACTTCAACACCGTTGGCCATTAGCTGCCATGACAAAGTAAAGTCAGACAGGTCGGCAAAAAAATGTTTGTTAATTACGTTTATTTCGTAAGGAGCTTTGCTCGTTAACTCAAAGTCGATGTTTTGCTGTACCTGTTTAACTTCCAACAAATAAGGGTAAGGCGTTCTGTCGGCGTAAACTAACCCATTCGCAGCAAAGCTTTTTGCGCTTACCGCAAATGGTGGCTCTAAGTCGCCACCATATGCCCAAAAAAGCTCACCTTTACTGTTTTTCATGGTAAAAGTTTGATCGACCCAATCCCAAATAAAACCACCTTGTAACTGTGAGTATTTTTCAAAGGCCTGCCAATATTCTTCAAGGTTACCTAGCGAATTACCCATTGCGTGTTCGTATTCAATTAAGATCATGGGCCTTGATACGTCATGCTTCGTTTTCGCATAGCGAACAGCCGAATGAATTGGCGCATACATTTGGCCGTATACGTCGGTGTGGCGTCTTAACTGTGCTTGTTCAGATACGACTGGAAATCCTGGGGCTTGACGCTTTAGCCAGTCGTACGACGCCTCTAAATTAATACCATCGCCCGATTCATTACCCAGTGAGCGCATAACAACCGATGGGTTATTTTTAGAACGGTGATACATGTTTGAAATGCGATCTATGTATGCATTTTGCCAGCTAAGCTTATTTACCAAGTGTGCCGAGGGGTCGTACTTACCTTGGTTTGCAGCTCCCATTCCATGTGACTCAATGTTAGCTTCATCCATAACGTATAAGCCATATTTGTCTGCAAGATGATATATGTATGGATCTTGCGGGTAATGAGCCATACGTACTGCATTAATATTAAAGGCTTTCATTAATGCTACGTCTTTTTCCATAGACTCTTTAGAAACCACGTGCCCTGTTACAGGGTCGTGCTCGTGCCTATTTACACCTTTAAATAAAACCGGTTTGCCGTTAACTAAAATATTGCCATTTTTTAGCTCACTGCTTCTAAAACCTATTGATTTTCCGATCCACTCAACCACCTGTTCATTACTATTGCGTAAGCCTATTTTTAATTTATAAAGATTAGGAACTTCAGCACTCCAGGGCAGTACATCATTGACTTTAAACACTGCTTTAACTTGCGTACTTTGTTGCTCTTTTATTTTAGGAACTGACAACGTTTTAGTACTAATTATCCGATCGTTTGCGTCTAGCAGTGAAACGAGCAAGTCAAAGTTAGCGTGGGTTTGCTTAGTGTGGTTTTGTACTGTTGTGGTTAGCGTTAGCTCGCCGTTTGTGTAATTATCTATCAAAGTGGTATTGGCTTCAAAATCACTTATACGCACTTTTGGCGCAGCATATAAATATACATCGCGCTCAATGCCACTCATACGCCACATATCTTGGCATTCAAAGTAAGACCCTGTTGAATAACGGTAAACTTGTAGTGCTAGGGTATTTTCGCCTTTAGAAACGTATGGCGTAATATCAAATTCAGCGGCAGTTTTAGAGTCTTCTGAATAACCAACTTGCTGACCATTTACATAAATATAAAACGCCGACTTTACCGCCCCAAAATGAATAAGGATTTGTTTGTTATTCCAGCTTTCGTCAATGTTAATTATTTTTCGGTATGAGCCAACAGGATTATAGTAACGCGGTAGCTCAATTTGCTCAGTATTAGGTATTAAACAGTAGTGAGAGTGATAAAAAGGAGAACCGTAACCATTTAGCTCCCAATTGGCAGGGACAGCTATTTCATCCCAGCTTGCGTCATTGTAGGTTACTTTTTCAAATCCATCTGGTTTTCTACTAGGAGAGTCAACCCAGTTAAACTTCCACTGCCCATTTAGTAATTTATAGTTATCTAGCTGCCAAGGCTCCATTGTAAATGCGTTTTGCTCGGTTGCTGTAGGGTAATAGAACGCGCGGGGTGGGAGTTTATTGACTCTAAATATACTTGGATCTTGCCATGCCTGCGCTGCTTGCTGTTCTGTTGCAAGGCCTGGCAAGCTAATTATTAATAAATGAAGTCCCCAAAAGCATAGAAGCTTTTTTAGATAACCTTTAAGCCGCATTCTGTTTTCCTTTCATTAGTTATTATCATATAAATATGCTAATTAAACTTTAGCGTATTTTTAACAATTAATAAACTTAATTAATAGAGACAACAACGGCGGTTATAAGGACTATTTTTCAATAAAACGTTTTTTATAGCGCTTTGTTAATTTTATGGCTCTAATTTGGTCGCCAATTAAAGTAAATACCGCTGATGCATTTATTTTTGCAGGTTTGCCTTGACCCATGCGGCGAATTTGCCTTTTTACTAATACCATAGTGGCTAGGCCTGCTAGGGTTTTGTCTTTTAGAGTAACAACAGGTAGTGATGCAATAAAATTTGGCTTTGTTTGCCAAATTTTGGCCAGAGAAGGGTAATATGCACATGCAGTTGCCATCCCTACAAGCGCCACTCCTGAGCTAACAACCGCACTTGCTACACCTAAGCGGCTTATACCACCCGTAGTCATAATAGGAATGCTTGATTGCTCGCTAATTGCTTTGGCAAATTCTAAAAAATACGCCTCACGAGCGAGTGTGCGTTCATCGGCCGTTTTACCTTGCATGGCAGGTGCTTCGTAACTACCGCCCGAAAGCTCAACAAAATCTATATTTAAGTTACTTAACAGGGTTACCACAGCTTGGGCGTCGCTAGGTTCAAATCCACCGCGCTGAAAATCAGCAGAATTTAGTTTAACCGATACCGAAAAGTTACTTGCGCAACTAGCCTTAATTTTTTGAGTTATTTCGGTTAATAAACGCGCTCGATTTTCAAGGCTACCACCGTATTTATCATCACGCTTGTTGGTTAAAGGCGATAAAAACTGGGCTAATAAGTAACCATGAGCCGCATGTATTTGCACGCCGTCGAACCCTGCCTTTTGTACTTGTAATGCCGTATTTGTAAATCGCTCAACAACATCATTAATTTCGTTGTGTGTCATTGCTTTAGGTTGGCCAAATAGATGAGAGTGTTTTCCCATGTTTAGTGGCACGTTAGAGGCTGACAGCACTTTCCCACCCATTTTTTTAAATACTTGGCGGCCTGGGTGGTTAATTTGCATAATAACTTTACATTCATTTTGCTTTGATAATCGCGCAAGCTCAGCAAACGATGTAATATCAGTGTGCTGCTCAAGCGCCAGGCCACCTGGGCCTGTCATAGCTAAGTGATCAACCATAACGTTACCGGTGATCACTAAACCAACCCCGCCTTGTGCCCATGCGCTGTAACAATTTTTAAGTACTTGCGATGGTGTAAGATCGGCTTCAGCTAGGTTTTCTTCCATGGCCGCTTTTACTAGCCTATTTTTTAAAACTAAACCGCTAGGTAAAGTAATAGGTGAAAAGACGACACCTTGTTGATTTTCTGGCATGTTACAAACCAATTAAATTGACATTATCGCCACTATAACTTTAAAGTTAGCTTTAAGGTCAAGGCAGTATTTATAAATTAATTAACCTGAACTATGGTTAAGAGACTTACTAATATATTGCATAAAGGTGATATTAAAATTGATTTTTTCTAGCCAGAGATTTTCAATGAAAACAGGGCGAATTTACGCATCAATAGCTGGCCTATTGCAAGTAAATTCAACGCAGTTAGCGTTGAAAATAGCTGCTAGATATAGGTTTATTATCCAGAGTTCAGGTTAAATAGGACCACTATGAAAATAAGTGAACTTGCAAAACTCGTTGGCGTTGCCCCTAGTACAATTCGTTATTACGAAAGTAAAGGTTTGTTACCGAAAAGCAGCCGCAATAGTAATGGCTACAGGCAATACGAACATTCAAGCATTGAGCAAATAAAAATGATTAAGTTTGCACAAAGTTTAGGGTTTTCGTTAGAGGAAATACCGACGTTAAAAACACCAGAAAACGACCTAGATCACACGGTTGTTATTGAGCGCTTGCAACTAAAGCAAAACGAAGCGAATACACTGATAACTCAGCTGCAAAAAAAATCGCAGCGCATTGGTAGCTTAATTACGCAATTAAATTCAAGCTGGTCAAATGGACAATGTTTAACACAGAAACAAATGAGTGATTTATTGAATGAGGGCCAGTTTTAACGGTTAGCCGTTTTTATTATTAAGTAGAAATACCCAAGCAAAAAACATCATAAACACAAAGTCGTTTATACCGTAAATACTGTAAAAAATACCTGCGAATAAATCTTTATCATATACATTACTTAGCTTGTTGTTTGCTAACCATAATAACCAAGTCACAACATAAACCAGTTTTTCAATAACAAACGCGCCGGCAAGCCACTTTATATTTGAGGTAATAAAAGCGCTAGCTAAATATGCTAAGCCCCATATAACGATCATTAACAAGCCAAAGTTAGACATAACAACAGGGTCTAGTTCATTTATTACAGGATTTGTAAAAAATCGAGAGAAAAGTAAAACACCGCCTATATTCATGCCTGCAGCCATAATAAAACCAAATTTGATTAGTTTATTTTTTGTCATGTTTTCTGCCTATCCGGTTTGTTAATTAAAGTAGATAACTCAATCATGTACTTTGTTAGTTAAGTTCAAGTAGCATCGCCGTTTTTAAAATACCATGTGCCGGCAACCATTGTTTATATTCAGAAAAGCCATGTTTTTTATATAAATTAATTGCTGGCGTATTTGCGACAGCAGTTTCTACTACCGCTTTGTTATACGTATGCGATTTAAGCGCATGAGCAATTAACTTACCCGCTATTCCTTTTTTAAAGTAGCTTGGATGCACAGTTAAACTTTCGATACTTAAGCACTTATTTTTTACTTTAATTTCTATAACTCCAGCTAGGGTACTTTCACAATAAAAACCATAAAATAATGCGTTGCTGCGCACAATATCGTGCTGCATTCTGCTAAGAGGTGGAAAATGTGAAGCCTTTATTAAAAGGGCCTCTACTTTATAAGCACTCTGAAAAACGTTATAAATTTTCTCGGCTACAGAAGGAACTGCATTTTTTAGTTGTACGACCATTTTAATGTCACTTATATTTTTGGATATTGCAGCTATTTGAAAAAATGAATTATTAATTGGTATATTCAATTAGCTCTTCAACGTATAAATACCCTTTTTGGCGTTGAGTTAACTTAATGAATGTTTTTAATTTAGGTGCATATAAGTGAATATCTTGTGTGTCGGCTGAGTAGCCTCTTGAGTTAGTAATTTTACCTGTGTACTCAATGGTATAAGCTTTATATGTGCCAGCTTCTACTGTTTCATCTTTATATGAGATAACTTTAGCGTTTTGAATTGTTGAGCCCTTAGTGCCATCTTCGCTTTCCCAGTGCTCTTCAAACACCCATGTTTTACCCACATATAACGGCCAATAATAACGCGCCGTTGTGCTGTTATTAGGCTTTGTTAATACCTTTAAAGAGGTAATTCCTTTACCCGTTAACATACCTAGAGTGCCACTTTTGCTGACTATTTGCTTAGTGTCCGTGCCCTGTTCACGTATTTCATTGCTAGGTGTTACCCCTTTATATTTCCATACCCACTTTTCACCTTCACTATAGTCAGCTTGAATTGGTTGATACGTTTTTTCATTTGAGGCGTTTGTAAAAAAGCTTGATAAGCTTAAAGCAAAAATAATAAATTTAGCGTTCATTTACGTTATTCCTTTTTATTGCGTTTTACTTTTGTGTTTAAGCCTAGTAATTGAGGGTACTGCTCGATTAAAGCAAAGTTTGATAAATAGCGCTTACAGTTTATAAGCGCTATCACCAATCAAACCAGTAGGGCTAGTCTAACTCTAGCTGTGCTCGCTCTACGCTCTCGTTAGGCAACTCTTTTTGAACAGATACACCAAGCTCTTTAAATTCAGCGGCTTGTTTAATTAAGTTACCTTTGCCTCGGTAAAGCTGCGAAAAAGCCTTGTCGTAGCTTTCTTTTGCTCGGTCTAGCTGTTTACCAACCCCTTCCATACTCAGTAAAAAGCCGTTTAATTTGTTGTAAAAACGTTCGGCACGGTTTGCAAGCTCTTTTGAATATTTGGTTTGCTCTTCAAAACGCCAAAGCTGTTTTACAATATTTAAACTCGTTAACAGCGTTGTAGGTGTGGCAACCAGTATATTTTTTTCTATCGCTTGTTGGTAAATATCGCTTTGATATTTAAGCGCTTCTACAAACGCAGACTCTATTGGTACAAACATAATCACAACTTCTGGCGAGTTGAGCCCTGGCAAACGGTCGTATGATTTGCTTGCTAGCTCGTTAATACGCGCTGTAACTGCATTTACATGCTCTTTAATAGCTTGATTAGCATCCAGTTCATTTTCAGCATTTACATAACGGGTGTAGGCATTAAGGGATGTTTTTGCGTCAATCACTAAATGACGACCTTGTGGTAAGTACACAACAACATCGGGACGTAAGCGGCCGTCTTCGGTATTAAACGACACTTCACGCTTGTAATCAGTACCGGCGCGAAGGCCTGCGCTATCGAGTACGTTTTCAAGCATTAGCTCTCCCCAGTTACCTTGGGTTTTCTTTTGCCCTTGCAGCGCATTGCTTAGTTTATCAGCTTGCTCGGTGATGGATTGGCTTTTGGCTTGTAAGTGTAAAAGCTCTGTTTTTAACTGAGCTCGTTGTTTTAAATCTTCAACATGAATCGACTCCATTTTATCTCTAAAGCCTTTTAACTCGCCTTGAACAGGTTTTAACAGTTGTTCAATACTTTCTTGGTTGGTCACTTTAAAGCTTTGGGTTTTTTCATCGAGTATTTTATTGGCTAAGTTTTCAAACTCTTTTTTAAGCACGTTTTTACTTTGCTCTATTTGCGCTAGCTGCTCAGTAAAGTTTTGCTGCTTTTGCTCTAGCGTGGTTCGCATATTATTGAGCTCTATGTCTCGATTATTATATTGCGCACGTAGCTGAGTTAATTCGGTTTCGGCTTTTTGCCAAAACTGATTATATTGCATGCTTTGTTTTTCTTGCTCACTGCAACGCGTTTTAAAATGCTGCGCCTCGTCACGCTGTTCTTGATGGCTATGTTCAAGCAGCTCGTGTTCATCTTGTAAGGCGCTAAGCTGCTCTTCTTTGTTATCGAACTGACTTTGTAATAAAGAAAGTTGCTGTTGCTGCTCGTTAATTGTTTTTTTTAATTTTTTGCGAGGCAAAACGGCAATAACACTATAAAGCACAATACCTGCAGTAAACCCTGCTGCAGTGCTTACCCAATCAATTTGGGTGAGTATTTGAGTAATCATAAAATAAACTTATAAAATTTATAGACATGCCATCATAACGAATAAGTTTGGACAGAAGTAGGGGGTAGTAAATAACAGCCATAAAAAAAGCCAGTTCAAAGTGAACTGGCTCAACCATTACTAAATAAGTAACACAACAGGGGGAATCAACATGAAAACTTGTATTAACTGCAATTAATCAACAAGCATAATAGTAGACGCTCTGTTTTGAATTAAGTTCATAAAAAGATCAAATTATTCTAAATAAACTGATCTTTGGCTCATAAACCATTAAATGCTAAAAATTAGCCATAAAAAAAGCCAGTTCAACGTGAACTGGCTCAACCATTACTAAATAAGTAACACAACAGGGGGAATCAACATGAAAGCTTGTATTAACTGCAATTAATCAACAAGCATAATAGTAGACGCTCTGTTTTGAATTAAGTTCATAAAAAGATCGAATTAATTTAAATAATACCAATCCGCTTATTTAGTGATCTATTTTGAGGATAGGTAAACGTGTTGATAGCTTGGCAAAAAACTAGTTATTTAGTTGTTCTCGGCCATTACTCCTGCATTGCTCTACCTTCTGCACCCATGCAGTCGTAAATAAGAATTTTTTAACGCAGATAGCGACACTTTTGGCCCCACAAAATGATTAAGCATTATTGCGGATTGGTATAACTTCAGCCCCAGCTAATGGGCAACTAAAAAGAAGCATAAAAAAAGCCAGTTCAAAATGAACTGGCTTAATCATTACTAAAAGTTAGTAACTAAATAGGAAATCAACATGAAAACTTGTGTTAACTGCAATTAATCAACAAGCATAATAGTAGACGCCCTAGATTTGAATAAGTTCAAAAAAGATCGCACTAATTTTAAAATAAATTAACTTTTTATAAGTGACAACATTTGTTGCTCATCAAACTGTGTAAAACTCATTGATTTATCAGTAAATAGGGCATCAACAAGTGCTTGTTTGTCCTCTTGCATTTTAAAAACTTTTTGTTCAATTGAATGACTCATTATCAACTTATAAACAAAAACAGGATTTGTTTGCCCAATACGGTAGGCTCGATCGGTGGCTTGCTTTTCTACCGCAGGGTTCCACCATGGATCGAAATGAATAACGGTATCTGCTTGTGTTAAATTAAGCCCAGTACCACCTGCTTTTAAGCTAATTAAAAATACAGACGTTTTCCCACTGGTAAACTCATCAATGACTTTATCGCGATGGCGAGTTTGGCCTGTTAATAAACTAAAGTTAATGTTTAGCTCATTCAATTGTTTAGCAATTAAATCTAACGCGGACGTAAATTGGCTAAATATAATTACTTTACGCCCTAGGCTCAACATTAAAGGGAGGTGAGTAGACAACCATTCTAATTTTGCAGAGCCTGCTTGTGTATCGGGCTCAATAAGCTTTGGATGGCAACAAATTTGCCTAAGCTTTAGTAAAGCCTCTAAAAAGGCAAGTTTACTTTTTTGAACGCCTTGCTCAGCAAATAGATCAATTAGCTTTTCTTCAAGTGCACGTGTTATTCCTTGATACATTTCTTTTTGTTTAGGCTCAAACTCAAATTCTTTAGTAATTTCTGTTTTTTGCGGTAGTTCTTGCGCAACTTGTGCTTTAGTTCGACGCATAATAAACGGCATTATGAGTGCTTTTAATTGCTCGGCACGTTCCATATCGGCTTCGCGTTCAATAGGCGTTTGAAAATGTTGTTTAAAATGAGCTTGAGAGCCTAATAAAGAGGGCATAGCAAAGTCGAGTAAAGACTTAAGCTCAAGTAAGTTGTTTTCAATTGGGGTACCGCTTAAGCACAATTTAAAATCAGCATTAAGCCTTTTTACTAATCGTGATACCTGAGCAGAATCGTTTTTAATATATTGCGCTTCATCAAGAATTATATTTTCAAAATAAAGCGGCGAATAATAAGCTATGTCGCGCTTTAATAAAGGGTAAGTTGTAAGTATACATTGTGCTTGTGCTAGGTGCTTTAATGGCTCGTTGCGATTAGCGCCAAATATGGTTATTACCTTAAGACCTTTAGTAAATTTTATTATTTCGTTTTGCCAGTTACTCACTAAGCTAGTTGGACACACAATGAGTGTAGGGCCAGCTTGTGGGCGATTATACGTACTTGTTAAAAACGCAATGACTTGCAGTGTTTTACCCAACCCCATATCGTCAGCTAAAATGCCACCAAGTTTATGACGTTTTAAAAAACTTAGCCAATCAACACCTTGCTGTTGATACTCTCTAAGTTCAACCGACTCATTTAAGCCATGCAGCGATACACTCGGCATAGCTTTACCGGTATTGTTAAGCTCCTCAAGGTAGCGCTCGAGTGAATCGTCGTGAAGCTCAACGTTGATTGCAGTATGTTTTACAAGTTCTGGCAAGTACGAAAGCGGTATATTAAATTCATCACGCGTTTTTACAAATTCAAAACGTTGCTTAAAATCAGTCAGCAAATTTATAGCTGACTTATTAATAACACCAAACTGTCGGCCAACAGGGTAGTAATGAAACAACTGACTTTGTCGATTTAACGATTGATAAAGTGGATCTTCGTCACTAAAAAGGTGCGAAAGCTTACTATTGTTAATGAGCACTTTACAGTGCATTTGATGCCCTGCAGCTCTATTAGCAATAAGTGATACTTCACTTTGTGGATTGGCGATATCCATCTTACCAATAGTGACTTTCCAACCATGCTCTTTAAAGCTCGGAAATACCTCGTAAGTTAACCAATGCAGATGAATAGCCGATTGCTTGTTGAAAGTAAACTCACTTTGTAAACCCCCTTTACAAAACTCAAAACCTAAATTAACAAGCTCATTGGTTATTGTGTTTTCAAACGCGCTATTAATTAAATTATTTGGCGCTTTACCTGCAGGGTAATTTTTATTTTTATACCTAAAGGATAAGGACAGCCTTAAACCAGCATCTCCCATAGATACTTTAATTACTGCGTTACTCGCTGTTTGCGGTAAAACAGATTGCGTATTGGTAGGGTGAGGGATAACTCCCGCACCAAAGTTATCTGCAAGCTGCTTATAAATACGATCAAAATTAGCGCTGTGTATTGCAGGCATGGTTTGTAAATGCGCTATTTCATCGCCACTTAACGGTGTACGTATGCGGCCAACTTTTAGATGGTCAAGATCAATATATGTGGGCGGTGTGGTTTTGAGCACCGCCCAATTTTTACTTTGTTCTAAGTTAACAACTAATTTTGTAAGCTCTTTTTCTTGTTGCCAATTAAAACTAAGTGATTGACCACTTTGAGGTTTAATTGCAACACGAGAGCGATGTAAAAATAAGCGCTCGGTAGCAATTAACTGCTGTAACGCACTAAATCCCCATTGACCTTTTAGCTCGAGGCTACCGACTGCATTTTGTGAGCGAATCCAGCTGTAAAGCCTAAAGTCACTTTCAAGTAAATCATTTGGCGTTATAAAGCTATTTAATTGCTGGTCGGTTAGGTTACGCCCTAACGTATAATTTTGGTTTTTATCATAATTAGCAATTTTGGGAGATATAAATACTTTATTATTTTCAACACTTAATATAAAAAGTAACACTTGGGATGGGGTTGTTAATTCGGTACTTTTAAGTGTACTTAATTCGCTGAACCAATCATTTATAAAGTAGTCTTCGCCATACTCACCAGAGTGCTCTATTTTGAGCTTTAGTAAAATGGCTGCGAGGTGTAGGCATTTTGTTTTGATATTACAGGTGCAATGGGTATCAACAGAATAACCCGCTGGTAATTTACTGATCTCAACTCGCTGGTTATACGAAGCACCGGTATCACTTTGAACAGTTGAGTCTACCACCGAAAAATCACTGTTATGTTCTAACCAAGTAATTTTACCATTTTTATAATATTCTTTTCCTTTTGCCAACACGTTTGGCTTAAACAGTTTATTTATAAAGCGTTCGGAAAGAGGAAACTGGGTAGCCTGCTCATTTTTAATTTCTTCAAAAATAGCGAGTAAATCATTTTTTGATAGGTTAGCAGACATGTCACTCAAAGGATTAATTTTTAAAAATAATTTTCCCAGTATATGCCTTATAAGCGCTGAGCTAAAGCACTATTCACAGTAATGTAAACTGGTTGGAGCTGATAGCTTGGTAAAAATTCGGTTTGTGGTACTAAATAGCCCAATAATAAAAAAATAAACAATAACCCACAAATAACGTACAAAATATAAACACCTTTTTACACAGCATGGGGGCTTTACAGATCATAATTTTACTAAGGGATAAACGGATAACTCACAGAATGGTGCTGAAGTGGTAAATAGTTAGTAAAAAAATGATCTCAGCGACGCTATTTAGGTAAAGCAGCTAAATAAACGCTATTTTAGATCAAATTTTTACTAACTGAGCAGGCTGGTAGATCATGATTTTACTAACTTATAGGACCTAGCAGATCATTTTTTTACTAACTAATTAAATGCACTAAGTAACTTAGTTAACTGCTCTAAACGCTTGTCTGTCATAACTTTATTGTTAATTTTAATTGATACATCGCCACTTTTTAAGTTTCGCTGCAACATTACATACTCGTTTTCGAGTACAGCTTCTTTTTTTGAAGCCGCTTGAGGTTCTGTAGTCAATAACTTAGTGATAGCCATAGCACGCTTGTCGTCACTTGTAATGGCGTTTACTTCAGTATTGCCAGCTACATCAGCTATCAGTCGGTTAAAGCTCTCTGCGTTACGCTCCTTGGCAGTAATAAGCTTTTTAGCGACTTCTCGACCAACGTGATTAGCGGTTGGATACAAAGCAATAACAGAAGACGGTATTTGCTCATACGCTTTTATTGCGTCTGCAATTGCGGTGTGAGATACACCTTCAATTGCAGCAATTTCGCGGTACGATCCTTTTTTACCTTGTTCGAGCAGCTCGTTTTTGGTTTGTTGGTAAGCTTGGCCTAATTCCCACAGGCTTGGTGCTATGTATTGATCGGACGATACAGCTAAAATTTTAGCATCTTGCTCTGTGAAATCGCTTGAACTTAAAACAAGATAATCTGCATTACCTAAAATACACGCCATTCGACGGCGCGAACCAGCAAGTACCAAACTTGAATCATCTTGCTCCCAAAGCAGAGCAGGATGCTGGTTTCGTCCATCCTCACGAATAGCAGGAAGGATATCCGAGACCGATTTTTCATTTAATAACGACTGGACACGACGATTTTTACCATAAACATTAGTCGTTTTTTGAATATCAGCATGCGAAATTACTTTACAAACAAGGGTAATCTGGCGCGAAGAGTCACTCGGTGCAGGCATTTTAATAACATCGCCAGCATTCGCTTGCTCTAAAAGCGCATCAAGGCTGCTATTCCCTACAGCCGTTGCAAACGGGTCTAAGCGGGTGTCGTTTTTACGTTTTTTAGCCATTGTTATTTAACATCCTTACTTAGGGGTATTTAGTTTTGATTGGGTAGATTGCCAGTTAGATCGGATCAGCATTTCAAGTTCATCAACAACATCTTTAATATTTTCTTGAGCACGCATAAGTGATTCGCGGCTTGCTAGACTGTCTGACGCTTTTTGATCAAATATGGTGTTGAAAGAAGACGAACTAGCCGTAATTGCAGAGCTATGGTTAATTGGATAACTCATAACTTGACGACCAAAAGCGCTACGTACATCTTTAACAATGTCACGCTGTGAGTGGTTACCTTTAACGTAGTTCGTTACTAGAAATTGCATAAAGTCCCAACCTTCATGGCCAAGAGCTGCAACAGTATGATAAATCTCACCTAAACGTTTTAAATATTTATTATTAGCATCAAAATCGACCGCTTCTGGGTGAACGGGAATTAACATTGCTGTTGATGCCATTAATGCATTGTAAAACATAAAGTTAAGAGTGGGTGCTGTGTCTATTAGTAATATATCGAATTCGTCTTTTACAGGAGCAATGACCTTTTCGAGTAATTTATGATAATGACGAGTCTCTTCATAATTAGAGGTGTCTTTGAGTAAAGTTGCAGTTTCGTGTTCAAAGTAAAAATCATCCATACCAGAAGGTAAGACACGAATGTTTGGTATATGCGTTGGTAAAAATGAACTTGAAACGAATTCTGGCCAGGTTTCACCGTCATCTAAATCAATACAATCGCGCATTAAGTCGCCGACAGTAATGGGATCATGCTCACTCGATGGGAAAAAGCTAGACGAAGAGCCCTGAGGATCGAGATCTATAATACCAATGCGGTAACGCTTAATATTTGTAGTGGCTAATGCCGCTGCAATATTAACCATACTAGTTGTTTTGCCGCATCCTCCTTTGAGCGAATTAATAACAATAACCTGTAGTTTATCGCTATTAGCTCGGTGATCAGGCTTTATATCCATTATATCTGCCATTGCAAATATATTAACCAAGGTGTAAGCGTAATGCCCGTTAGCACCACGTTTGATGTTCAAATCGTCAAAGTCACCATTGTCATGACGACGTTTTAATGTACGATTGTTACATCCTAATAAATCAGCGGCTGCTTTTTGGGTGTATGTTCTTAATTCTTTTTCTTCTGATTTAAGATGAGCGCGATAATGTTGAATACGTCCTTCTAGTGACTTTTCAGCAACTTCAGCTGTTGCTTTTAAAAGTCGATAGGTATCTAGCGCATTATTATTAATTGACATACTTTCCTTCCTCAAAGTTAGGTAATTAGTATAATGTCCATTCAAATACCTGTAAACAACTATTTATGGCGACATGTGTTTTAAAAAGAAGACATCATATAATAATTTTACACCTTTAATATTGCTTAGTATAAATAAAGAAGTATAAAGGTGGTTAAATATATAAGGTAATAAAGGTTAAGGGCGGAAAATAAGCGTGTAAATACATGATAAATATAAATAAATGTTAAAAAAGTAGATCAGTATTATACGTGGTTAAGATCAGATCTTTAATAACTTACAGATCAGCATTTGATTAACTGCTAAATATATTTTGTAGTTATACACAGCTTACCCTTAAAGTTATAAACAAATACGGTACTTAAGATCATGCTTTTACTAAGTAAATTAGAAAGTTATACACCGTTCAGTTAAGTAAATGCAGTAATTAATTGGTATAGATCTGATCTGTAGTAAGTACAGATCAGATCTATGCTAACTGACAATGCTCTTATACACAGGCTGGTATATTAAATACAAAATTTGTCGTGCTTTGCCCGCTAAATTTAGCATACTAGTGGACAAATTTTTAACTGAGTTAGTAAAAATGAGATTTGAAACACCTTTGTTAGTATAATGATGATCTTAAATTAAAGAAAAACGCGACTACTTAGTATAAAACTGATCTGAGTTGATTAATTAAAGGCAGATCACTTTTATACTAACTTAAACATTTAACTTTTTTTGTTTTATGTGTTGTTATTAGATGTCGCAATAATAAATGGAAATAAGAACAATGAGCCGAAAGGTCAACATCTCGGTAGATAACTTGCCTGATACATTAAGAGGCCAAATTCACGGGGTGGAAAGTGCAATTGATAACGAAAGTTTAGCACTATTTACAGATAACAAAGACGTTCGCATTTCTATTGAAAATGCAGCACATGGTTTACGTGCTTATTCTAATACATTTAATCATTACGATTTATGGGGACGTTTTGTTCGATCGGGTCATAAAAAACTTCCATTAGAAGAAGCGCCTAAAAAAACAATTATTACGCGTAAGATATCAGAAAAAGTAGATGGTATCTTATATGACGGCGAAATAAAAATAACACCGGCAGTTGTTAGTACTCGTAAAGACGGTGAAGATATTGAATACCTAGTCTGGCCATCAGATAGAGAAGAAAAAGTAGAACGTGCTCTTATCCGTTTAGCCTCCAAAGGTAAAATAGTAAAAATAAATTTTAAGTCCGGTATTCAATATGCCGTTGTTTTTTCTATGAACGAGTTAGCACAAGAACTTAAAGCGGTTGGTCAGTCTATGCCATATCCTGCTATTAAAGAATCGCTTGAAGCACTTCAAGGCTCAAAACTCTCGTTTAAATATTCTGCAACAGATACTAAAAATTCAGACATTGATGATTCGTTCTACGAATCAAATATGAATTTTTTATCTTCTTTACATTTTAGCGGGAAAAAGGGGCAGGGAGGCAATGTTAAATGCGTTGCGTGTTTAAATGCTTTTGTTCATAACATGATCGATAACCTTGAATATAAAGGTTATTATTTTAATAGTGCCCAAGAATTAAAGCGGGGATTATCACGCTGGATGATGTTACGTTTATACCACCTTTGGCGCTATGCGGCACCTGGCAAAACGTATCATTTCAGATTGCTTTCTATTATGGAAAAATATGGTTCGATATACTCAACCGACAACATTACAGAAAACAAATTAAAAGCATTACGTCGTGATATGACAACGACTATGAAAGACCTTATTGAAAAGGGGGCTATCTCTGAATACAGTATTACCAATGTAAAAGACGATAAAACAGGCAATATTATAGATTACACCTATGAAATGCACCCGTCAGATCAATTTTGTGATGAAATACTTACATTGAACAAGCATAATAAACGTATTGAAATTCAAGGCGGTAAACGCATCGTTGAAAACGCCGTTTTAATTGATGAAGATAAAATAGAAGAAATAGTCGAAAAATAGTTAATAATTTATTTTTGCTATTACACATACTAAAAGGCCGCTTAATGTGGCCTTTTTAACATAATTAATTTGTTACCTGTTCAAGGTAAAGTCTATCTACTAGGAAATCATACTCTCGTTTTCGAGGGTGACTAGCTGGCTTTTCGTAATCTGGTAAGGTACCAATTTTAACATCGGGCTCGGGGTTTATTAATATAAATGGTAATGCAGCACTAACGTGGTAACGATTTTGTGCAGTGTATCTGATATTAACTTGCGGGCTTACTCGAGTAGGGCGTCTTATTCTTAGTTTTTCCTTTTCACCTAAACTTGCTATTCTCATTTGTTCTTGAGCGACCAGAGATTGCCATTTTTGTTGGTCGATCATTCTTGGGTTTGTATAACCTGCAGATTTACTTAACATCTCGAGAGCCATTTTTTTAGTGAGGGTTTTGGTTGCGTGTTTGTGCATCCATGTAAATCTAACAGAAAAAGGTGATTCACTTTCACTGTGTATTTTTCTGTATGCGGCTAGGGTAATTAAATTTGGTACAGCATTATGAACAGCTTCAAAACGAGCGTCGTTGTTATCAATACTCAGAATACATTCTTTAAATGCTGCTTTAGCTGTATTTACCTGAGCAATCCTATTAGCAAGCGCCTGTTTATCAGCGTTTTTTATAATTAATAAACCAGGGTGTCTTTTAAGTACTCGACTACTTAATCCTGACTTTGTATATATATCAGTAAATGAATTAAAAATAGCTCGTTGAGCATCATCTCCCGTTATCTTTGAAACGGATATACTTTGAGGCACATTATCTTCCTCGCTAGCACTCACATCAGGCAACTTATAATATTCAGCTTTTGAATATTCACACTGCTTGAGTTCACCAATCAATAATGAGGTTAACTCGCTCATTAAATCAAACTGACTTCTTATTTTAATTTTTGAGACCACAACACACCAAGAACACATCTTACATTTATGAATAAGAATACTAACCTTGTCCTTTGATTGCAATAGTGTATACATCCACTGATGCTGAGAATAAATTTTAATAGCTTATAGTATGATGTGTTCTTTAATGTTCTGTACATAGGTGACTCTTTTACATAAGATTATTAACCTTAGGGGGTCGTACCTAAACCTTGAGTATGCTTCGGTAGCACAATAATTTACAAACGCAATACTAGCGCCAACAATTACTTAACTTCCACTGTAAAGTTAAGAGTACAATGAGCGGTAATTAAGTATGATGTGTTCCTATGTATATTGCTAATAATATCCCTTACTATGCTAACACTTCTTGTACACTATAAATCTAATGTTTTTATTTGTAATTTATTGATATTAAGCGTTTATATTACAAACTTGATGAAGTTTATTTTTCATATAAATGCAAAAATAAAGTGATTAATGTTTGTTTATAACTACCCCATAACAAAATAATTAGTAAATAGTGAATTTAGTGCTTGAATAGAGGTACTTGCATACGTTAATTTCACTACATCAGGTAAAGCAGGAATGAGGATAGAATATGCAATCGTGGAACCCAAATAGCTGGAGAGAACTGCCAATACTGCAGCAACCACAGTACCCAGATCAAGAAGTATTAAAGTCTGTTGAAGGCCAATTAAAAACAGCACCACCGTTAGTTTTTGCAGAAGAAACGCGTAGCCTATTTAAACAGCTTGAAGATGTATGTGAAGGCCGCGCATTTTTACTTCAAGGTGGAGACTGCGCAGAGTCGTTTAGTGATTTTAACGCAGCCAATATTCGAGATACGTTTAAAACAATTTTACAAATGGCAGTGGTTTTAACTTATGGCGGAAAGTGCCCAGTAGTTAAAATAGCGCGTATGGCTGGACAATATGCCAAACCACGTTCTGCAGATTTAGAAACTATTGATGGTGTTTCACTACCATCATACCGTGGCGACATCATTAACAACATTGACTTCACAGCTGAAGCGCGCATACCAGATCCACAGCGTTTGATGACGGCATACCATCATAGTGCTGCTACGTTGAATTTATTGCGTGCATTTGCACAGGGTGGTCTAGCTGATTTACATCAGGTCAATCGCTGGAACATGGGGTTTGTAGCTGCCAATCCACAAAAACAAAAATACCAACAGTTAGCTGACAAGATTCAAGATGCACTAGAATTTATGGAAGTATGTGGTATTAATTCAACTATTGCTCCTAGCCTTAAAGAGACTGACCTTTATACATCACACGAAGCATTGTTACTGGGCTACGAAGAAGCACTAACACGACGTGATCACTTATCGGGCGATTGGTATGACTGTTCAGCGCACTTTGTTTGGATTGGTGAACGCACACGTCAATTAGATCACGCACACATTGAGTTTTTTAAAGGCATTAAAAACCCTATTGGTGTAAAAGTTGGCCCAGGTATGGACCCAGATGAATTAATACGTTTAATTGATGCATTAAATCCAGATAACATCCCAGGTCGGTTAACATTAATTACTCGCATGGGTGCAGATATACTGCCAGAAAAATTACCAGCACTAGTACGTAAAGTTCAACAGGAAGGGCGTAAGGTAATTTGGAGCTCAGATCCTATGCATGGCAATACTGAAAAAGCGACCTCTGGTTACAAAACTCGCAACTTTGACAATATAATGCGTGAGATTAGCCAGTTTTTCTCTGTTCACAAAGCAGAAGGTTCATACGCAGGTGGTGTTCACTTAGAAATGACAGGTCAACATGTTACTGAATGTACTGGCGGAGCATATGGTTTATCAGACGACGATTTAGCGCAGCGTTACAAAACACAATGTGACCCTCGTCTTAATGCAGACCAAGTACTAGAGTTAGGCTTTTTAGTTGCTGATTTATTAAAAGACGCACGTAAATAAAACGCACTCATATAAAAAGCCGCTTAATAGCGGCTTTTTTTATTATTTTAATTATAAATAAGTTAGTACTTACGACGCTCTAAGTCGGTATCCATTAGTATTTTTGCAGATATTTCTTCAACTGAATGATGGGTTGAATTAAAGTACGCAATTTTATGACGTTTATAGAGCATTTCAACTTCACGTACTTCAATACGGCACTGCCTGATAGAAGCATATTTAGAATTGGCCATTCGTCTGTGTCTAATTGCAGCGAGCCTTTCTGGGTCAATAGTTAAACCAAATAATTTATGTTTGTAAGGCACTAAGCATTTAGGTAAACCTTCGCTTTCTAAATCTTCTTCAGTGATAGGGTAGTTGGCTGCTTTAATGCCATATTGTAAAGCTAAGTACAAACTAGTTGGTGTTTTACCACTTCGGCTCACACCAATTAAAATAATATCAGCCTCAGAAAAGTTTTTAATATTGCCTCCATCGTCATTCATTAAAGCGTAGTTCACCGCGTCTATTCTAAAGTCATAACTTTTCTCGTGTATAGAATGTGTCCGGTGCATTTTTGGTACAGGTGCTACCTGTAGTTCTTTTTCAATTTTTTCGCTGTAAGTGGTCAAAAAATCATACGGAATAGCATCTGCTGATTTTATAATTTCGCTCAAACTGTGATTTACAAATGTAAAAAATACAAAGGGTTTTTCACCTGTTTTTGCAGCCGTTGCATTAATTAACGCTTTAATTTCGAGTGCTTTTTCTTCTGTTTCTACGAAAGGAATAGTTTTGTGATTAAAATCGATTGGAAACAAAGATAACGTTGCATGCCCAAACACTTCTGATGTAATTGCTGTTCCATCAGATATATAAAATGCAGTTCTCATAATTAACCTTTTTGTTACTTTTAATCCCTAAAATGGGTTACTCACGGTTTACGCGAGGACTGTTGCCAGTGTAGAATGAAGGTGGCCTTTATAAAAGGTTTTCTTTCTTAACTCTCACAGTTTCAACTACAATTTGTTTTTTGGAGAAAGACCCGTGCAAGAATACGTTCTCTGGTATCAAGAGCTTGGTATGCAAGATGTTCCTCGAGTAGGTGGTAAAAATGCCTCTCTTGGTGAAATGATCTCTAACCTAGCTAACGCTGGTGTACAAGTACCGGGTGGTTTCGCAACAACCGCCGATGCTTTTAATGAGTTTTTAGACCAATCTGGACTCAATGCCAAAATTCATGACATCTTAGATACACTCGATGTTGATGATGTAAATACACTCGCTAAAGTAGGTGCCGATATCCGCCAGTGGATAATCGATACACCATTCCAACCAAATTTAGACCAAGCCATTCGCGATGCATATAGCCAACTTCATGGCGACGCTTCAGCAGATGTATCATTTGCAGTTCGTTCATCTGCAACCGCTGAAGATATGCCCGATGCATCTTTCGCAGGCCAACAGGAAACATTTTTAAATGTAGTTGGTATCGATTCCGTTATGGTTGCAATTAAACACGTTTTTGCATCATTATTTAACGACCGCGCAATTTCGTATCGTGTTCACCAAGGTTACGATCATCGTGGTGTTGCTTTATCAGCTGGTATCCAGCGTATGGTACGCTCAGATAAATCAGCATCTGGCGTTATGTTTAGTATCGATACTGAATCTGGCTTTGAAGATGTTGTGTTTGTTACTTCAAGCTACGGTTTAGGTGAAATGGTTGTACAAGGTGCTGTTAACCCAGACGAATTTTATGTACATAAACCAACATTATTAAAAGAGAAGCCTTCTGTAGTTCGTCGTAATATTGGTTCTAAAGCCATTCAAATGATTTACTCAGACGACAAAGCACACGGCAAACAAGTAGAAATAGTGGATGTTAATCCAGAACTTTCTAATAAATTTTCAATTACAGACGAAGAAGTACAAGACCTTGCCAAGCAAGCTGTAATAATTGAAAAGCATTACGGCCGTCCGATGGACATCGAATGGGCAAAAGACGGTAACGACGGCAAACTATATATAGTGCAAGCTCGTCCAGAAACGGTTCGTTCAAACGAAGACACCAACGTAATGGAACGTTTTCAATTAAACGGTTCAAGCAACATTGTTGTAGAAGGGCGCGCAATCGGCCATAAAATTGGTAGCGGTGTTGTACGTGTACTCGACTCGATTGACGAAATGGATCAAGTACAGGTTGGTGATATTTTAGTTACCGACATGACCGACCCAGACTGGGAGCCGATCATGAAACGTGCAGCAGCGATTGTAACTAATCGTGGTGGCCGTACATGTCACGCAGCAATCATAGCCCGTGAGCTTGGTATTCCTGCCGTGGTAGGTTGTGGTAATGCAACCGACCTAATTAAAGCAGGGCAGGAAGTAACTGTATCATGCGCCGAAGGCGATACGGGTTTCATTTACGAAGGTATTTTAGACTTTGAAGTGCTCACTTCACGTGTTGACGAAATGCCAGACCTACCAATGAAAGTGATGATGAACGTAGGTAACCCAGACCGCGCATTCGACTTTGCACGTTTACCACATTCAGGTGTTGGTCTTGCCCGTGTTGAGTTTATTATTAACCGTATGATTGGTGTGCATCCAAAAGCGTTATTAAATTTTGATGCACAAACAGATGCCCTTAAAGCTGAAATAACCGACATGATTGCCGGTTACGATTCACCTGTCGAATTTTACATTTCAAAACTCGTTGAAGGTATTTCGACATTAGGTTGTGCGTTTGCACCAGAGCGTGTAATTGTTCGTATGTCCGATTTTAAATCAAACGAATATGCTAACTTAGTGGGTGGCCAACAATACGAGCCAGAAGAAGAAAACCCAATGATAGGTTTTCGTGGTGCAGCACGTTACATATCTGAAGACTTCCGCGACTGTTTTGCACTAGAGTGTGAAGCTATTAAGCGTGTACGTAATACCATGGACATGACTAACATTGAAATCATGATTCCATTCGTACGCACACTTGAAGAAGGTAAGCGCGTAATCGAATTACTAGAAGAGCATGGCCTTAAACGTGGCGAAAATGGTCTTAAAGTAATTATGATGTGTGAACTTCCGTCAAATGCATTGCTTGCTGAAGAGTTTTTAGAACACTTTGATGGCTTTTCAATCGGCTCTAACGATTTAACACAGTTAACTCTAGGTTTAGACCGAGATTCAGGTCTAATTGCTCATTTATTTGACGAGCGAGACCCTGCAATCAAAAAGCTGCTTTCTATGGCAATTCAAACAGCCAAAGCAAAAGGAAAGTATGTAGGTATTTGTGGTCAAGGCCCTTCAGATCATGAAGACTTTGCTGCATGGTTGGTAGACCAAGGCATAGACTCTGTATCATTAAACCCAGATACAGTAATCGAAACTTGGTTATATTTAGCTAAAAAATTAGCTAAATAACCGTGTAACTATGTAAAAGCCAGCATTTTTTGCTGGCTTTTTTGTTGCTTAATTTAACTTGTTTTAATAGCGTGCTAATTTCTTATCTAAATACTGACACGATTTACTCAGTGCTTTTTGGCAAAGCGACAAATAATACCGCGCTTTTGGATAGTAAAACGAATAACACAATAAACCAGCCATAAAAAATATAAGTGATGGACCAGGTACAACCGCAAATATTAATCCTAATAAAATAAATAACGCACCCATGATCTGTAATACAATTTTTTTCATATAAATGACCTCTCGTGTAGTTAACTTGATTATAATTACAGCAGCGCTCAAATCGACAAAAAGAGTGTTACAAACTGTAAATTCTTCAATTTCTATTAGCAATCAGCATGATATAATTAACCAAATGTCTAAAAGTATGCCGTTATGATCGCAACAATTACTCAGCAAGATGCCGCGTCAGACCTTGTCGCAAATTACCTAAATACATTACAAAAGCAAGGCTTTACGGGCGATACCGATGCAAGTTATGCAACACGTATTACTGCGTCAACCGACAATAGTATTTACCAACAATTGCCTCAAGGTGTTATTTTTCCCAAAAACGAAAAAGACATTCAACTTGCTTTGCAAACCGCATCACGAGACCCTTTTTTATCATTAACGTTTGGACCTCGCGGTGGTGGCACTGGCACTAATGGCCAGTCTTTAACACCTGGTATTGTTGTTGACTTATCCCGTTATATGCGTGAAATTCTCGAAATTAACGTAGAAGAAGGGTGGGTTCGGGTTCAAACCGGCGTAATAAAAGATCAGTTAAACGACTTTTTAAGACCTTATGGGTTTTTCTTTTCTCCCGATTTATCGACCAGTAATCGTGCAACCATAGGCGGTATGATAAGCACCGATGCATCAGGTCAAGGTTCACTTGTTTACGGTAAAACAAGCGATCATGTATTAGGCCTTACAACCTATTTAGTAGACGGTACACCAATGAGTACCGCTCCAATAAATGTCGAAAAAGCAAAAATTATTGCAGAGCAAGACACTTTAGTCGGCTCTATATACAAAACCGTACTTAATATTGCCATTGATGAACGTGATGCTATTTTAACTAAATTTCCACGTTTAAATCGTTTTTTAACCGGCTATGACCTAGAACATATACTAAGTGATGACTTACTTACTTTTGATATGAGCCGCTTAATAACCGGTGCTGAAGGTTCACTTGGGATTGTTACTGAGGCAAAATTAAACCTAACCCCCATAGTCGAATTTAAAACATTAATAAATATTAAATACGACAGCTTTGACTCAGCACTTCGTCACTCTCCCTTTTTGGTTGATGCTCGTGCTACATCGGTAGAAACCGTTGATAGCAAAGTATTAAACCTTGCACGTGAAGATATTGTTTGGAATTTAGTATCGGACTTAATTACCGACGTTCCACATAAAGACATGCAAGGACTCAATATGGTTGAGTTTAATGCTGTTGCCGCCGACGACATAAAAGATAAAGTAGACTCCCTTTGTAAATTACTTGACGACTGTGTAGCTAATCAAACAAATGGAGTCATTGGCTATCAGCTTACCAGTAACAAAAGCGACATTTTAAAAATTTATGCAATGCGTAAAAAGTCGGTTGGTTTGCTTGGTAATGTAAAAGGCAGTCAAAAACCATTAGCTTTTGCAGAAGACACTGCCGTACCACCAGAAAACTTAGCCGATTACATTGTTGAGTTTAGAGCTTTACTCGACAGTCATAATCTACAGTACGGTATGTTTGGTCATGTAGATGCTGGCGTTTTACACGTTAGACCCGCACTCGATATGTGCGATCCAGAACAAGAAAAACTACTACGTATAATTTCAGACGAAGTAGTTAAACTCACTGCAAAGTACGGCGGCTTAATGTGGGGCGAACATGGTAAAGGCTACCGTAGTGAATATGGACCGGCGTTTTTTGGCGAACATTTATTTACTCAACTACGAAAAATTAAAACAGCGTTCGACCCATATAATCGAATAAACCCAGGTAAAATATGCACCCCAATCGATAGTGAAGACTCACTAGTCAGCGTCGATGGGCAAAAAAGATCGTGGTTTGATAAACAAATTTCAATCGATGTAAAAACCAGTTTTAATAACGCGATGACGTGTAACGGTAATGGTATTTGTTTTAACTACGATGAAAATTCGCCAATGTGTCCGTCTTATAAAGTGACAGGCGATCGTCGGAATTCACCAAAAGGACGAGCGAGTTTAATGCGCGAATGGCTGCGTTTGCAAGAATCTAAAAACATAGATTTGCTTGGTGTAGAAAAAGAATTAAACAAAGGCGAAGTCATTACTTGGTGGGAACGATTTGTACATAGCCGCGAGAAAAAGAAAGGTCTTTACGATTTTTCTCACGAAGTAAAAGCGTCTATGGATGAATGTTTAGCCTGTAAAGCTTGCACAACAGCTTGCCCTATAAAAGTTGATGTTCCTACTTTTCGTGCTCGATTTTTAAATTACTACCACAGTTACTATGCACGTCCACTTAAGGATTACTTAGTGGGTAACATAGAAAGTAGCGCGCCACTGATGGCCAAGTTTGGGAAAATAATTAACCCAGTTGTAAATACAACGTTTGTTAGCAGCTTAATTAAAAAAACAGTTGGCTATGTTGATACACCCCAACTGAGCATTCCGGCACTTTCAAAACGAATTAACAAAGCACAGCAATTTAGCTTTGAGCTTTTAACTAACTTAAATGCCCAGCAACAAAGCGAATACGTTTTAATAGTACAAGATCCATTTACTAGTTTTTATGAAGCTGAATTAGTAGAAAGCTTTATTACTTTAATAACTCAACTTGGCAAAAAACCAATGTTGTTACCGTTTAAACCCAATGGTAAACCACAACATGTAAAAGGGTTTTTGCACGAATTTAAAATAACCGCCAAAAACGCAGCTGAATTTTTAAATAAATTAAATGATATAAATGCGCCATTAGTAGGATTAGATGCGTCGTTGGTTATGTGTTACCGTGATGAATATAATACAATTTTAGAAAATAACCGCGGTGATTTTAATGTGCAACTTGCCCACGAATGGTTAGAAAATCAATCGTTTAAAGGCTTAAGTGCAAACAAAAATAATGAAACCGAATTTACATTATTGACCCATTGTACTGAAACCACATCACTGCCAAAGGCAGCCAATGTTTGGCAAACTATATTCTCCGATATTGGGCTAACATTAAACACAACCAATACAGGTTGTTGCGGCATGGCGGGAACTTACGGGCACGAAGCCCAAAACCAAGATAACTCTCGTGCATTATACGAAATGAGTTGGAAGCCGATTGTAGATAAAACTAAATCAGAACAACTCTTGTCAACCGGGTTTTCATGTCGTAGCCAAGTAAAGCGCTATGAGAAATTTAAACCTAAACACCCAATTGAATTATTAGCACACGTGCTCAAATAATTTAATCAAATAAAAAGGCAGCAATAATTTTATCGCTGCCTTTTTATTTAAATTTTTTATATTTTTATTTTGATGTTTTTTTAAAACTCTCCGCGATTGGTTTTGTACTAATGCCGTGAATAAACACACTAAAAAATATTGTGGTCATAGCAATACTCGCAATTTGAAATTTATTTTCTATTTGCGTATCAATCACCATCAAAGTAAATACTATCGATGCAAGTCCCCGTGGCCCAAACCATGCAAAAGTAAATCGTTCTTTTAGATTTAAAGATGTAAATTGCAGCGATAACATAACCGGAATAATTCTGATTAGCGTAGTACTTAACAACGCATAAACTATAATTTCAAAATTCATTTTTGGAAAAACTAAATACGCACATGCATACCCAAATAAACACCAAATCATCAGCGACGTAAAATCAGCAATATGTTCTGAATCCTCAATTAACTCAGAACTAACTGCTTTAGTTGAAAACTTATCAAACAATAAACCCGCAACAAATACAGCTATAAATCCACTACCATGAAAATACTGTGTTATAGAAAATACAGCCATTGCAAAACCTAACAATAAAAATGGGCTAGTGTTTTGTGCAAAGTAATGTCGTTTCATTGCAAAGTTTAAAGCGGGAATAAAAATACTAATACTAACTGCAGCAACAAACAGTGCTAATCCAAGTTCTCGAGAAAATACACTAACAACATCAGAAGCGGTAATAGCTGACTCAGGGTTTTTAGCTAACAAAATAAATATTAAAAATACTGGAACACATAACCCATCATTTAATCCACTTTCGGTATTAATACCCTCGCGAATTTTTTCAGGAACTTCTGTGCTTGCTAATAATCCTTTGCTTAATGCCGCATCGGTTGGTGTTAATATAATTGCGATTAATGCAGATTGAATTAATGAAAGTTCGGAAAAAATAAACAAGCTAACACTTATCCCCAACAATAATGTTAAGGGGAGGGCAATAAATAACAATAAGCCTGGATATTGAAAACTATGCCTTAGTACGCTCAACTTAGATTTTGCCGCATCCGAAAATAAAAATATACTTAAGGTTAACTCTATAAACGGAAGTAATAAATCTACACCAGCTTTTAATTCACCGTCGTTATTAGGCAATACGTTAGCTAAAACAATGCCGCCCATTACAAAAAACATTGGGCCGGTGACTTCTGTTTTTTCTAACTGTCTAAATGTTAATGAATAAATTAAAAATAATGCACCTATAAAGGCGATAATTAAATAGGTCATTAAATTTTCCTTTTAACGCCAGACTTTGCTCGTTCTTTAATATTAGTTTGAATATAAATTTGATCTGTTGTCGCAATTTTTGCGTGGCCCAAATCTTCAGATAAATGCTTTAGCGGCCGCGTTTGCGCATCATGTGTTGCACCAGTATGGCGAAGCCAATGTGCAGTAGCAGCTTCAAGTTGTTCAGCATCATCTTTAAAACCATCATCTAATAATGATTGTTGAGCCAATTCAAAACTTTGTTGTACTAAACGCCTAATTTGCCTAACAGTCATGCCACCTTGGCCTCTAATTTTATGGACTAAAGGTTCGGATTCGTCAACGCGGGGAAGGGCGGGTAACCCTCTGTATAATCTATAACGTTTTAAATATTCAACAAAATCATCGCTTAACGTAACATCTCGTAATTTATTGCCCTTACCCATAATACGTAAAAACCAAAAGCCGTCATTGTCTTGCCAAAAATGCGACATAACTGGCGACCACTGCGGGCGCTCCGACAATTCAGAAATTCGTAAATATAAACCTTTTAAACAAGCTAAGGTAAATAAATTACGTTCTAAATCTGGTTTTTTCTCGCATAAATCGCGAGTAACCCCAAACACATATTCCCACTGTATATCGCTTAAGGTGTCTGGGATCTGAATTTGAGATTGCACAACTAAATACGGGCTATTTTTTTTCACAACAGGAACAAAATTGGCAAAGGTTTTTTCTTCTAATAATGAAAATTTATAAAAAACATTGAGTGCAGTAAACATAGCCGATAATGTTTGCTGACTTGCCGTTGATTCTTTTAACATAAAAGGGCGCCAATTTTGGTTTAATCGGCGGATACCTTGCTCATCTTTATAGCGCCATTGCACTGATGTTGATGCCCATTTTTTATCAGGCTCAACCATAAAATCTACATAAGCTTCTATGTCTTCACGTTTTAAATCGAACACTGATTTTTCGGCAATTAACCATGACCATAAATAAAAACGTTCAAGTTCGTTTCTAAAACGACTGTATGTTGCCTCTGATTTTCGGCCATACACATATAAAAATTGGTATAAAAATTTAAGATCAGATTCTGATTCAGTTACAGTCAAGCTAACTTGCTGTATAAAGGTAGCTAGTTCTGGGTATTCTGAATTAAGAGTGCCATCATCAAGATGAGCAATTTGATACCTTAATTGTTTTAACGTATCGACTAACGCAACAAGCATAGTATATAAATATTCAATTAAATAAGTTAGTTACAGAATAACCTTTAAGTCCGATACTGTCTAGTATTGGACATAGTAATTAAATACTTATTTTAGACTATGCTTAAATTGCCATGCCAAATCTTATTAAGGAAAAATTATGAAACAACTTAGTATATTATTTTTACTTACACTCTCGTTGGCACTTACAGGTTGTGCGACTACCGGTAGTGCATCACCAAGCGAAAAACGGTCTTTAGTACAAAGTATGAAAAGCAACACGCTTAGTAAACTTTATACTAAAAAGCCTGATGTTAAAACGCAAATAGCAAATTCAGCAGGCTATGCAGTTTTTGATAACGCGAATGTTAACGTTATTCTTGCTAGTTTTGGTGGTGGTTATGGCGTAGTAAAAAATAACTTAACCGGTAAATCTACTTACATGAACATGGGTGAAGCTGGTTTAGGGTTAGGTTTAGGTGTTAAAGATTTTAACGTAGTTATGGTTTTTCATACCCAAGCAGCAGTAAATAGATTCATTGAACACGGTTGGGCTTTTGGCGGAAACGCAGATGCAGCAGCAAAATACGAAGATAAAGGTGGAGCATTGGTAGCCGAAGCCATTGCAGACCAAGTTACTGTATATTCTGTAACCGAAAATGGCCTTGCACTACAAGCTGTACTAAAAGGCACTAAATTTTGGGTAGATTCTGAGCTAAATTAACTATTAATAACTCTCCTAAAAGCGGGCTGGTTTGAATAATCACGCTCGCTTTATTACTTACCATTTAATTTAACATAACGTAATTTATGGGTTGTCAGTTGTCAGTTGTCAGTTGTCAGTTGTCAGTTGTCAGTTGTCAGTTGTCAGTTGTCAGTTGTCAGTTGTCAGTTGTCAGTTGTCAGTTGTCAGTTGTCAGTTGTCAAAAAACAAGATTATCAGATTTGTTTGAAATCAAACTTAGTAGTCGCTAAATTTTTATCAAACGCTTCAGCCAACTTTTCAGTTTTACTAAACACGGTGTTCCAATATTTAATACGCGTGTCGGCATCGAGGTCGGTAAAGTCGTTTCTGTCTGGGATTTTTCCGTAAGGTAAACCGGCTATAAATTTTTTTGATGGGGTGATCATCACCACGTTGTCGTAATTAAGTGGCGACACTTTACGTTTTAAATTTTTATCAAACCACCCTGCTTTTGGCTCGCTATTAAAATGCGGATATAAAATTAAGCCTGGGTTATTAATTTTTAAATCAAAATGGTAGTCAATTATTCCGCCATCGCGATACATACCTTGTGGCGAGCCTGCAATATTTTTTATGCCTTGCATTACAAGTGGTATAGAGCCCGATGCAAGTAAGGCGTCTCTTAAATTAGTTTGGCTAAGTGCTATGTTTTGCGTTTTAAAATTATAACTGTCGGTTATTGATAAGTTACTGTTTGGCGCGCCAAAAATAAATCGCTCGTACTGCGAGCCTAATAATTTTCGGTTAAAACGGTTGAGCATATAACTTTTTGATAAACCCAGTAGCTGTATTAATTTATTTTCGCTGGCAATAAAGCCATTCGATTTAGCCACTATAAAATGCGCTTTAAAAACGGGGTTATTTATTATTTCGGTTACGCCATTATCGCCAAAAACATCTTCAAGTAATGCGCGGGCTTTTATTGTGATCTCGCTAGGCGTTGGTTTATTACTAGAATAGCGCGTTTGCGAATACGATTTTGCTAAACGCTCAATGGCAGCAACCGGATCGTTTTGGGCAAAACACGCTGAACGAAAAGCCCCTGCCGATGAGCCAATTAAGTTAAGGGGTTGAGTGCGGTGTTTAAAAAATTCACCAAAAATATATTTGTCTAATCCAAATAAGGTAAACCATTTAGGCCCGCCACTCGCTCCTAAAAAAGAGGTAAATAGCTCAGGTTTAAAACCTTGTTCGTTTATTATTTTTGCTGCGTTCTTCCCTGCGACAATGTCGATCATGTCTGTATCTTCACCTTTTATCTATCTATTTTAAACTTTAACACGCTCTAAATATGAATAATTATGCAAAATTAAAAAGCGACTTTATGCTGCCATAAAACCGCTTTTTATCGTTAAAGTTACTTAAAATACGCGAATCAATCCCAAATGCCGTCTTCGCATTTTCCCTGTACTTTTACGTCTTTTACTTTAAATTCGGGTTCAATGCCTTTGTCTCTTTGTGCGTGGTAGTCGTGTGTTACCGACAAAATAGTTGGCGTTAACAGTATGATAGCGATTACGTTAACCACTGTCATTAATCCTAATGCTATATCGGCTAAATCCCATACTTCTTTTAATGTGGCCGATGCGCCCCAAAGCATCATTGATAAATAAAGCAAAGTGTAAATACCGCGCCCTACTTTGTTATCAAGCTTAAATAAATGTAAGTTACTTTCAGCGTAGGCATAGTTAGCTACCACTGAGGTAAATGCAAATAGCGTGATAGCTGCTGCTACAAAGTACACACCACCTTGTGCTAAATGCGCGTTCATGGCGCTTTGCGTTAAACGTATACCTTCCATTTCGCCGCTTATGTCTACATCGGCTAATAAAATAACGACGGCGGTACAGCTACACAGTACTATTGTATCGAAAAATACACCAAGCATTTGTATGTAACCCTGTGTTACAGGGTGATTAGGAATGGGGCTTGCGCTTGCAGCGGCATGCGGCACACTACCCGCACCCGCTTCGTTAGAATATAGACCGCGTTGAATACCATTTTTAATGGCTGCGCCCATTGCACCTGCGCCCGCTTCTTGCAATCCAAAGGCCGATAAAAACACATCTTTTAGCATGGCAGGTACTTGTGGTAAGTTCATAATTGTAATGATAACGGCAGCTGCTACAAACAATATGCCCATTAATGGCACTACACGCTCCGCAAAACGGGCAATGGCTTTAAAGCCGCCTAAAATAATTGACCCTGCTAATACCGTAATAACTAAACCTGAATAAAAAGTGGGTACTTCGAATGCATAGTTTAGTGCATCGGTAATTGTATTTGTTTGCATTGCGCTAAAGGTAAAGCCATAGCCTAAAAATAAACACGCGGCAAATACTATAGCAAAGGCACGGCTGCCCAACCCTTGTTGAATGTAATACGCAGGGCCACCTCTAAATTCACCGTTACTATCGCGAATTTTGTATACTTGCCCTAATATACTTTCGGCAAACCCGGTTGCCATGCCAAGTATAGCAATAACCCACATCCAAAATATGGCACCACTGCCGCCAAGCGAGATAGCCACGGCAACACCGGCTAAATTACCCGTTCCTACCCGAGCACAAAGCCCGGTACACAATGCCTGAAATGACGAAATATCGTTTTTATTACATTTACTACTGCCTTTTAACAGGCTAAACATATGTTTAAATTTAACTATTTGAATTGCTTTTAAACGCACAGAAAACCATACGCCGGTGAAAAGTAAAATATAAATGAGTACCTGACCTTCTCCCCACAACAGGTTATTTACACTTTTTACTACCGTATCGAACATTGCGAATTCCTTATTATATTTTTATAGTTATGCGCTTTAACATAGTCATTTTAAAATGTACTGGCAACGCTTGCTCTTTCATATGCAATAAAGGCAACCATGTTGCCTTTAAATTTCGCCTTATTTGCTTTGTAAATGTACCCCTGCAATCATACACCTTACAGAGCCACCAGCAGATTCAATGGTAGGTATAGGCAAAGCCACTAGTTTAGCCGTTTTTTGTATCGCAATTATTTGCTCGCCCGTTAGCGCATTGTAAGCGGTTTGCGACAGCGCTAAAATTCGGCCGTTTTTACCTTTTAATTCAATGGCATTTCCGCAAAATTTATTTATTTGCTCAACTGACAGGTCGATTACTTCGTGATGGCTTTGTAAAAAATGCCCTACCAGCGCACTGCGCTGCGCTTCGGGCACCATACTTAAGCCAATCATTACAAACTTGCTGGCTACGCACATTAGTACATTAGTGTGATACACCGCTGTACCTTGCTCATCAGCGGCGTTAAACACAACTGGCTTAAACGAAAGTAAATTACACACAGTATTTACTACCGATCTTGTTGTGCGTTTAGATTCTACCGCATAAGCAAGTTTATAGTGGTGATCGAGTACCAATGATCCGGTGCCTTCTAAAAATGCATTTTCTTTCGCTAAATATGCATAATCAGTCACTACCGGCACTTTATAGTGATCCGTTAAAAAATCAATTATATCTTTACGATATTCTAATCTTCTGTTTTCTACAAACATTGGGTAAATAATTAATTGCCCATTTTGATGCGTAGAAAACCAGTTATTTGGAAAGACAGAATCGGGCGTATGTGTTTGCTCGTCTTCAAATAAATGAACGGTTACACCTTCATTTTGTAATAACTCAACCGCATTGGTAACTTCTTTAAAGGCTTGTTCGCTTTCATTTTGTGCTGCACATTCACTTTGAAACGCATTGTCGAGCATAGTTTGTGGATTAGACGTAAAGTGATGCGGACGCACCATCACAACTGCGCTCGGTGCTTGTTGTGTTAGGCTCATGCTGCGCTCTCTTTATCTATACGCGGTACTTCAAGAACTGAAAATAAGTTACGCGGGTCGCCCTGCTGGGTGATCAGGTCGAGTATTTCGTATTCTCCTGATTTAATAAGTTGCTCGCGAATATACACTAACGCGGTAAAATCTTCGCTTGCAAAGCCGACACCATCAAAAATAGTAAGCTCTTTTTCGTTTGTACGACCAAGGTGCTGTTTATTAATGACTTTATGAAACTCGGTTACAGCAAAGCACCTGCTCATTTGTTGAATTTCGCCCTCGATTCTGGTTTGTGGTTCGTACTCTACAAATACATTAGCGCGTTCGAGTAAAGCAGAATCAAGCTCGGTTTTGCCAGGGCAGTCGCCACCAATCGCATTAATATGAACGCCTTCTGGGATCATATCGTTTGTTAAAATGGTTGCGTTTGTTTTATCGGCCGTGCAAGTGGTAATTATGTGTGCGCCCTTTATTGCCTCTTCAACACTTTCACATATAGTCACGTTTAAACCTTTAGTGCTTAAGTTATTAAACGCTTTTAGAGAGGCTGCTTCGTCTATATCGTATAAACGAATGTGTGTAATACCCAATACCGCTTTAAACGCTAAAGCCTGAAACTCAGACTGAGCTCCATTACCTATAAGGGTTAAGGTGGTTGAGTTTTTTGGTGCTAAATAAGTAGCCACCAGCGCTGATGTTGCAGCAGTGCGTAGTGCGGTTAATAGGCACATTTCGCTGATCATCACCGGGTAACCGCTATCCACATCCGACAAAATACCAAATGCTGCCACCGTTTGAAGTTCTTTAAAGGTATTTTTTGGGTGACCATTTACGTATTTGCAGCTAAACATTTTGCCATCGCTTACCGGCATAAGCTCTATTACACCGTCGGTAGAATATGCTGCATAACGCGGCGATTTATCAAATTCGTGCCAACGAGCAAAGTCGTGTTTTAGTTTGTTAGTTAGGCTAACTAATACATTTTCTATTCCTAATGTGTTTATTAGCTTGGCCATAGCTTGAACACTTACAAATGGAACACCGTGTTTTGGCTGTGCTATAAAATGACTCATGACTACCTCTGTAATAACAATATGAACTAATTAAAATAAGTTTATCGACTACAGATGCCACTTAAAATGCTAATACTTTATACAAATAATGGTATTTTTTAGCAATTTGCTAGGCATAAATATAAATTTTTAGTATTTTGTATAAAAAATAGTTAGAGGTAAGCGTATGCTCCCTTATATTTATGACTCATTAGATAACGCCCTAATAGCCGAATTAAGAAAAGACGGCCGTGCATCTATTTCTGCTTTAGCTGATATATTAAACGTGTCACGCGGGACAGTACAAAACCGCTTGGATCGGTTAGTTTCATCGGGCGCTATATTAGGTTTTACTGTGCGGGTGCACGAACACATAGAAACCGAAGCCGTAAGAGCAATAATGATGGTGGAAGTAGTGGGAAAATCGACCTCACAGGTAATTAAAACCATGCGCGGAATCCCCGAGCTTACTAAGTTACATACCACCAACGGCGCTTGGGATTTAGTAGCAGAAATACAAGCAGGAAACTTAAGTGATTTTGATGGCGTACTTAGGCAAGTACGCGAGATAGATGGCATTTTAAATAGCGAAACCAGTATATTATTGTCATCTACTTAAGCATTAATGTTAACATGCAGAGGTTAGTACCGCCTTGTTCATGTCTGATCTTACAGTTTAAGTAATTAGATTTAGACCTCATTTAACAGACAGCTATTAGCAAGAAGTAGTTAGTCAAAAATCTTAATGTCTGAAGTCAAGATTTGACCCTAGGCTCTTCTGTAGACCTCATTTAACAGACAGCTATTAGCAAGAAGTAGTTAGTCAAAAATCTTAATGTCTGAAGTCAAGATTTGACCCTAGGCTCTTCTGAAGTCAAGATTTGACCCTAGGCTCTTCTCTTTCTAGGTTAAATGCGGTCTACTTCGAAGGTTATGACGACACAAATGTGTTTTATTTAAAAGATCTAAGTGTTAGACCCATCATCGAGTCATGTGCTGAGAAAGTAGGTCTACATTGTCTGGAGCATTGGTAACCTAACAAACGCTTTAACCAAGGGACGCAAAACAGGAGAATTATGCGCTATATCTTATTTTTGTTGATACTTATATCGACACAATCGAATGCTCAATTAGTTGAAACTAAGTCGTTTAGTATTACTCTTCCTGATGAATTAACTGTTCAGACTGATAAAGTTAGCCGTATTTTAGCTTTTGACAAAGAACGAAATCCTTTTGTTAATATTGAGTTCGGGAACGGCGTTTACGAACAATATTCAGAGATTGTATCAAGGGTAAATGAAACTTTAGCAACAATGGGGTCTGTACTATCCCCAAAAGAGTGTGGTGATGGTTGTGAAAGTATGTATGCTCAAGCTAAAGTTGAAAAAGAACATTTAACTTTTTACTTCTATTTTTATGTTGTAAAAAGCACCAAGCATAGCTTTATTATTTCAATTGCATCACAAAGCGCTATTAATTCGGGCGATATTGAAATCACGAGTATTGCAAAGCAAATTTTACAATCGGGTAAATAACAAATGAATTATGTCGTTCGTAAAGTCACTAGGAATTTTATCCGCTGGCTTTCTCCCAAAGCACTCCTAAAATCCGCATGTCAAAAGCGTTATACAACTATCAAATAGAGTGGCAAAATGCTAAAAGGTTTTTTTATTCTAATTCTGTGGATAGTGTTCGGATTTTCGATTGATTATTCAATAGCAAAGTTGAAGTATATTCCAAACACTAGCATGAGTATTGGAGTAACATTTTTAACTTTGGGAGTTTATACATCATTATTACATTGTGCATTCCTAAAAGTTAAACGAAAAAAATTAAGCTATAGCCTTTTCATCTTACCAAGCTTTGTGGCTTTTTTAGTAAGTTGGGAGCTGATAGCTTTTTATCATACTGAGTATACTTGTTCTATTTCTGAATCAAGGTCTTTGGAATTAGCGGTATCTTTTATAGATGAAATTGGATATGACCCACAATTTATGAGCAAAAAGCCCTACAAGCTTGATTGGTGCGAACTAGGTTTTGAATATGAAAGCTCAGACCATTTTAGACTTATAACTGTAAGTGCTGATGGCACGGTTAGGTTAAATGAGTAAAGTCATATAACAAGCCAATTAAAATCAAAGCGAATGGGGTCACAAAGCGAAT
>NZ_BAAJML010000017.1:0-34453 GCF_057547735.1 Pseudoalteromonas sp. NH0006-46
AGTCTATAGAAAAGTAAAATTAAGCATTTCTTTCTCTAAAGCGCAGCCTCTCTTAAGCGAAGCGCCTCTTTGTGAATAGTGTTTTGGCTATCCAATGCATTGGTCGATAATAGTGCAGCATTTCACTGTGGCTCTCCACCGCGGTGGGCACTACGACATTGCAAGGCCGCAGGCTTCTAATACAAGAAAGCGCTATTCATCAAAGGCTGTTATTTTTTATTTTTAAGACAAAAGGTAACTAACGTATACCCATTAGTACCAAAGTGTTTAAAGCTAGAAGATGAGCTTCTACTTATGAATATATAGTGGGGTTATGCTTGTGCATAGTTTGACTTGTTGCCCAACCAGCGTTGAATGAGTGGCTCTATATACTGCGGGTATTGATTTAACATCTGTTGTGCAATGGGTCTTACTTGATTCAGAGTTTGTTTATCCCGGGTTAAATCAGCAATCTTAAATTCTGCTAATCCTGTTTGCTTAGTTCCAAGTACTTCACCTGGACCGCGTATTTCTAAATCACGCTCGGCTATAACAAAGCCATCGTTACTATCTCTGAGAACACCTAAGCGCTTTTGAGCGGTATGAGATAATGGTGCGTGGTATAAAAGTACACAATGAGAGGCAACACTACCTCGCCCTACACGCCCGCGTAACTGGTGTAATTGTGCTAAACCTAAGCGTTCTGGGTTTTCAATAATAATTAGGCTTGCATTAGGCACGTCTACACCTACTTCAATTACTGTTGTTGCAACTAAAACATGTATTAAGCCCTTTTTAAAATCATTCATAATAGCTTGTTTTTCAGCGGGCTTCATTCGCCCATGCACTAAGCCAATATTTAAACTTGGCAGGGCATCTTTCAGTTGTAGGGCGCTATCTTCAGCAGCTTGGCATTGTAGTGCCTCTGATTCATCAATCAGTGTACAGACCCAATAAACTTGGCGGCCTTGTTCTTGGTAAGCTAATTTAACGCGAGCAATAATATCGTCTCGACGTGTGTCTGGAAGTGCTACTGTTGTGATAGGTGTACGCCCTGGTGGTAACTCATCAATAATAGATACTTCTAAGTCGGCATAAGCTGTCATCGCTAGAGTGCGCGGAATTGGAGTTGCAGTCATTACGAGTTGATGTGGGTAACAGCCATTAAACTGGCCCTTTTCTCTTAGTGTTAAACGTTGTTGAACACCGAATCGGTGTTGTTCATCAATAATTATGAGTACTAGGTTGTTAAACTTCACTTCATCTTGAAATAACGCATGTGTACCCACAATCATTTGTGCTTTGCCAGAGGCTATTTTTTCTAGTGTTTCTACGCGCTCTTTACCTTTTGTTTTGCCACCAAGCCATGCTACATCTATCCCCAATGGCTCAAACCATGAGGTAAAACTAATGCCATGTTGTTCTGCCAGTATTTCAGTGGGAGCCATCAAGGCGACTTGAAATCCTTGAGCTATTGCAGTTAATGCACTTAGTGCAGCAACTAAGGTTTTACCCGAGCCTACATCGCCTTGAACTAAACGCATCATAGGGTAAAGGTGTTGTAGGTCAGATTTAATTTCTGATACGACACGATTTTGTGCGTTTGTTGGAGCAAAAGGTAGTTGTGATAAAAATTGAGGCTCTAATTTATTCGTTGGGCTAAGAGATACCGCTTGTACCTGTTGACCTTGCTCTCTTACTTTTAATAGGCTTAGATTTTGTGCGAGTAATTCCTCAAATACTAAACGCTGCTGAGCAGGGTGCATTCCTTGCTCTAGTTCAATAACGTCGGTATTACTAGGTGGGCGGTGAAGCAACAGTAAGGCATCAGCTAGTGCAAGTTGAGAAGGTTGCCATTGCACGGGTAACAGTTCTTCAACAGAGTATTTATTTAGCAGATCTACAGCTTGTTCACTTAGCGCCCTAATCGATAATTGCTTTAAACCATCTGTTGTTGGGTACACTGGCGTTAATGTTGAAGCTGTCGGCTGCTCATTAGGTGTGTCACTTAAACTGTATTCTGGATGACTCATTTCAAAGCCAACTCGCCCGCGGCGAACTTCGCCGAAGCAGCGTATTATTTTGCCAGGGCTTAATGCACTTTTCTGAGCTGCACTGAAGTTAAAAAACCGAAGTGTGAGCCTAGCAGTCCCGTCGTTTACTTGTACAACTAGCATCCGTCTTTTACCAAATGTGATTTGGCTTGTTTCTATTGTGGCTTCAATGCTGACGTGGCTATGTAATGATAGTTCGTTGATAGAATAAATACGGGTTCTATCTTCGTACCTAAGTGGTAAGTGAAAGAGCATATCTTGCACGCTTTTAATACCTAGCTTTAAAAGGCGCTCGGCCATTTTGGGTCCTACCCCTTTAAGTTCTGTAATGGGGTATTGGCTTAAGCTAGGTTTAGACAATGTAGGCTCAAATCTTTTTATTTGTGAATGAGTTAAGTGTACTCACAGGCTTGCTAAGCATCAAGCATGTTTTAAAGCATGCCAAAATTCATCATCAGCAACTATTTCACCTTCCTCATCAAGTGGCGGATAGGGGAGTTTTTTTATACGGCATTGCTTGGCTATAACCGGGTGGTAGCCTTCAAAATACATAGGGTGTTTTATATCTTCGCTCAACATGTTACGGCTATATAACCCTGCCTTTTCGCGTTGATGTTGTGCTTCAAATAAAATAAGCGCAGCAGCTACTGATACATTAAGTGACTGCACCATGCCTTGCATAGGAATAATAATATTTTGATCGGCGTGCTTTAGCGCGTGCTCAGAAATTCCCGTTTTTTCTTGGCCAACGATTATAGCTGTGGGTTTTGTGTAATCGATTTCTCTAAAATCTACAGCATCTTCGCTCAAATGTGTTGCTAATATTTGTACATCTGGGTTGTGCTTTCGCATCATCGCAACAGCATCATCAATATTTTTATGCAGGTGTGTTTCTAGCCAGTTTTTACTGCCGCCAGAAGTATTATTGGTCAGCCATTTTTGGTTTTCTGGCCATACAGCATGCACATGATGGCAACCTACTGCATCAGCACTTCTTACAATAGCTGAGAGATTATGATGTTTATGTACGTCTTCTAGGCAGACTGTTAGGTCTGTTTGGCGACGTGAGAGCACGTCTTTTATTCGTTGGTAGCGATTTTGCTGCATGGTGATCCTCTTTTTTGATAATTATACGTAATTTTATCTATTAAGGCATTACTGTGCGGCTAATTGGATTTTGCAAAGAGATTAGGGTCTCGGTTGATTGAATAGCCTCTATAGCTTGTATTTTATTAATGAGCACGTCTTGCAGATGGTCGATAGACTTGGCCATTACCTTTATAAAAATGCTGTAGTTACCCGTGGTGTAATAAGCTTCAACTACTTCTTCTAATGCTTCTAGTTTAATCAGTGTTTCTGGGTAGTCGCGAGCGTTGTTTAAGTTAATACCAATAAAGCAACATACATCGTAACCTAGTTGCTTTGTACTAATGCTTAATTGGGTGCCGGTGATAATTCCTGCTTGTTTTAATTTTTCTACACGCACGTGAATGGTGCCCGCACTTACGCCAAAACGTTTAGCTAATTCTGCGTAGGCTGTACGGGCATTGGCCATTAGAGCGTGAAGTATCTGTTTATCGAGATTATCGATTTGATAATTTTCCATTATTTTTGCTTACTTAAATTAGGGAATCTACATTTTTATACCGTGTAAATTAATCGATTTTATATATTAAAGCTATTTTTATTATGGGTTATTGAATTAAAAGTTTGAATCGTTACAGTAACCTCATTAATGGCGCGCTTTAGGTGTGTTAGTAAAAATAAACTAGGTAACAATAACTGGGAATGAGGCCAATTATTATGAGTTCACACTATGTTCAGCAGCAGTTGCAAATAAGTAGCGTTAAGCAATTTTTTTCACGGCAACTAGAAAAAAAGTTAGGGCTAGTCGAAGTTCAGGCACCTATTCTTGCAAAGGTAGGTGATGGCACACAAGATGATTTAAGCGGTCATGAAAATGCTGTGACAGTGAATGTAAAAGCGATTACCGATAGCCAATATGAAGTTGTTCATTCGCTAGCAAAATGGAAACGTAAAACGCTGGGTAAGTATGGGTTTAGTTTAGGTGAAGGGCTTTATACTCAAATGAAGGCGCTGCGTCCAGATGAAGAGTCGCTAAGTCCTATTCACTCGGTTTATGTGGATCAATGGGATTGGGAAAAGGTCATTTGTGAATCAACAGAGCGTTCTTTAGCGACCCTTAAGCACACAGTTGCATCGATTTATGAAGGCATAAAAGAAACAGAGCAATTTGTTAGCGAACACTTTTCGCTTAGCCCTTTTTTACCAAGCGATATTCAATTTGTGCATAGTGAAGAGCTACGTAAAATGTACCCTGATCTTACTGCTAAAAGTCGTGAAAAAGCAATTGCGAAAAAATACGGCGCTGTATTTTTAATTGGAATTGGCGGTCAATTAAGCGATGGTCAAATTCACGATGTAAGAGCGCCAGATTATGACGATTGGTCTACGCCAACAAGCGAACACGACATAGGGCTCAATGGTGATATTTTAGTATGGAACCCAATATTAGAAGACTCTTTTGAGATATCCTCTATGGGTATTCGCGTAAGCCCTGAAGTACTCAAAACTCAGTTAAATATTACAGGTGATAACGAGCGCCTGCAATTGGAGTGGCATGAGGCATTATTAAAAAGTCAGTTCCCACAAACTATTGGGGGTGGTATTGGGCAATCACGTTTGGCTATGTTATTGCTGCAAAAGGAACATATTGGACAAGTTCAAGTTGGAGTATGGTCAACACAAACACATGCAAGCGTTGAGGGTCTACTCTAATGAAAGATATAAGAGTGCTCTGATGAGCACTCTAGATTCACGATGTTTTAAACTCAACTTCTACTTTGTTATTCATCAGTTTTATTGTGCAAGGTGGGTAGTTGCGTGTTGTTTTTAACGCCTTATCAAAGATATGTATTTCTACCCCTGAATGCAAAACAGTATTAACAACCAAATTTGCTTTAGTAAGTAGTTCGTGAAGATTATTTTCTAGTGATGAAAGCTGCCTTTCATAATGTTCTGCTTGTTGGCAAAGGTGAAGTTGAGTTGCGCCAATTTTACTAATTAACTCATTTTTTTTCTCTGGATCTTTAAGCAAATCTGCTTTTTCTAGTGCTGGTTGTAAAGAGTCTAATTGCTGCTCTGTTTTAGCAAGCTCTTTAAAGCATTCGTCAGTTTCAGCTGTAATATCACCGCCGGAACGTGCTAAATTAATAACCATTTTAGCACCTGATTCGTTTCCTATTTCACCAGCAATAAGCGTTGTAGCATCTAAAATTTCACCACCAAATATCTTACCTTTAGGTAAATCTGGTTGGCCTACCTTTAGTGCATGGCGTGCCTTCATAATACAGTGGCTAGTTTGTCGTTCGATAAAAATATTTGCAGCTTCTATATAGCAATATTGAGAGTGGGATACATGAATGTCACCTTCACATATAAGTTTACACGAAAGCGATTTATCGTCAGACTTTTGATGCCCAATAACGCCTTGCTTAACAGTAATATTGCCGCCGGCCGTTAACTCACCAGATTCAACGGTACCAAATATTGTAATATCACCTTTGGCGGTTACTTTCATACCAGGGTCAATATTACGGGTAACAATTACACTGCCTTCAAAGTCAATATGGCCGCTTTTAACGTTTACATCGGGAATAGTAAAAATATCGTCTACGCGCATTCCGTTAGTAATTTCAATAGGCACACCTGAAATGGTTGATACTAACTCGAGAGGGTTAAGTTTAGAAATCTCGGTACCTTCACCGGCAATAAGTTGTTTATTGTCCCCTGGTTTTGCCGGTAGTATATCGCCAAGAACAGTAAAGCCTTCTTTTCCTGGTGTTGCAGGTTGTTGTCGTATTAGAACTGCGCCAGGCTCAACACTTGCCATCTTACCAAAGTCACGCATATCAACGCTGCCATCTTCTTTGAGCTTTGGGGTTTTTAAATGGTCTTTTAAAGTTCTTACTTTAGTAACGAGTTTAGTTGCCAAGCCATCGCTGGGCAGGCGGCCTTGCGCTAAAATACCTTGTACCACCTCACCTGCTTTAGCTGTAAATTGCTTTTGTAATAGTTGTTCTAAGTATGCTTGCTTATAACCACGAACTATACCCGCTTTGACTAGCTGTTTTTTTGCATCATCTAGGCTGAGTAAATCACCGCCTTGCGCGACGGTAAGCTCGCCAGTAGCCATCATTTTATCGTCACTGATGACAACCTCTAACTTTGCATTGTGTTTGGTCGCGACGACAAGTACTGGCTCAGCACTTTTATCTTTAAAGAATGCATTAATTGCGTCGTAATCAATTTTACAGTCGCAAAATTTAGACATTTCTATCGCTTCAATAACAAATGTAGCACTTGGAGGCGGGTGTTTACTGACATCGAGTAAAACATTCCCATTATGAGCAAGCTTAAACACAGCTAATCCTTTTTAACCACTAAAGTTATAGTAAATTAATGACATAGTTACAGAGTGATAGAAATTTAGGGCGGAGTCAAGATAGTAAGAATAACAATATAGTACAAAAAGAGGACAGGTGTGAGCTATAGAGTGGGTCTATAGCTCAGGAAAATATTAGTTAGTTGAAGGCAGTTCCATTATTCCGTCAATCTCAACTTGTACACCTTTTGGTAAAGCGCGTACACCAACTGCTGCACGTGCAGGGTATGGCTGCTTAAAGTACTGGCTCATCACGTCGTTAACTACAGCAAAGTTAGATAAATCAGTTAAATAAATATTTACTTTAACTAAGTCTTGAATTTTACCACCGGCTTCTTCACATACTGCTGTGATATTTTTAAATACTTGATGTGTTTGCTCACTAAAGTCTTCTGATATAACTTCCATAGTCTCAGGGATTAATGGAATTTGACCAGACAAGTATACTGCAGTGCCTACTTTAACTGCTTGGCTGTAAGTACCTATTGCTGCAGGTGCTTTTTCAGTAGATATAAATGCTTTGTTCATGTTTTTCCTATATTATTTCTTACGATAGACTTTTTGCACATCAGGCATCACACGAATTTTACGCATGATGTTGGCAACATGGACACGGTTTTTAACAGTGACTCCAAGGTCTATTACATATAAATTACTTTCTTTTTCGTCGGTCGCTATTTCAACAATGTTAGCTTGAGTTGTAGCAACCACATTGGTTAACTTAGCCAGCGCACCTTGATGATTAATAATCTCTACTCTTAGGGCTGCTATGTATTCTTTTTCAGGGTTATCATCCCATTTTACGACCAAGTATTTAGATCGTTCACTTTCCCAGCCACGAATGTTTTTACATTCTTGGCGATGAACTGTTAATCCTTTGCCTTGGCTTATGTGTGCAGTAATTGCATCACCAGGTACAGGGCGACAGCATTTAGAGTAATTAACCAACATGCCTTCTGTGCCAATAATGGTCGCTTTGGCTTGTTTAGTTATGTCGGTTAAATCGTCAGAATCATTTTGCAATAAACGCTTGGCAATAAGTACGCTCATTAAGTTTCCAGCGCCAATTTCTACAAGCAATTCGAGCAAGGTTGAGAGCTGATGTTCTTCAAGAACTCGTGCAATATTTTCATCAGGAATACTATCTAACTTATTTTCGCCTAATGCAGAGTCGAGCAAACGCCGTCCAAGTAACATAGCTTCTTCATGGTGTTGGCTCTTAAGGTAATTACGAATACCTAAACGTGCTTTGCCCGTTACTATAAAGTTAAGCCAGGTTGCATTAGGGTGAGCGCCTGAGCTGGTGATCACTTCAATGGTTTGGCCAGTATCTAACGGTTTACTTAGCGGATAAGGTTTTCGATTAACACGCGCACCTACACAGGTATTACCTACATCGGTATGTACTGCATAGGCAAAATCGACCGCAGTGGCACCCATGGGTAGTTCAACAATTCGGCCATCTGGGGTAAATACGTAGATTTCTTCAGGGAATAATTCTGTTTTAACGTTTTCAATAAATTCAAACGACGAGCCCGCACTTTGTTGAAGTTCAAGCAAACTTTGCATCCATTGACGAGCACGTTGCTGAGAAGTATTTCCTGCACCATCGCCTGCTTTTTTATACATCCAATGTGCTGCAACGCCTTTGTCGGCCATATGATCCATATCATGGGTTCGAATTTGTATTTCTACAGGAATACCATGAGGGCCAACAAGCGATGTATGTAACGATTGGTAACCATTTGTTTTAGGTACTGCAATATAATCTTTAAAGCGAGTTTCAATAGGTTTATATAAATTGTGCGCAACGCCTAACACGCGATAACACGTATCCATTGAATCAACGGCAATCCTAAAGGCATAAATATCCATTACTTCGTTAAATAGTAACTCCTTATTTAACATTTTTTTATAAATGCTATAAAGGTGTTTTTCGCGTCCAGATACCGTAGCAACAATACCTGACTCTTCTAGGCGAGCTTCTACTTCGGTTTGAATGTTGGAAATAACTTCTTTGCGATTTCCTCGCGCTTTAGCCACTTCTGACTTAAGTGCGCGATGGCGCATAGGGTATAATGCTTGAAAACCTAAGTCTTCAAGTTCATTTTTTATATCGTGAATACCCAAACGGTTTGCAATTGGTGCGTATATTTCAAGTGTTTCACGAGCGATACGGCGACGTTTATCAGGACGAAGAGCGCCAAGGGTACGCATATTATGCGTTCTATCGGCAAGTTTGATTAAAATAACCCGGATATCCTGGGTCATTGCCATGATCATTTTACGATAGTTTTCAGCCTGAAACTCTTTTTTATCTTTAAAGCTAAGTTTATCAAGCTTACTTACACCTTCAACAAGCTCGGCAACGGTTTCACCAAAAATCTCAGCCAAATCTTGCTGGCTAAAGTCGGTGTCTTCAATTACATCGTGCATTAATGCTGCCATGAGTGTTTCATGGTCAAGATGCATTCCAGCTAGAATTTGAGTTACTTCAACAGGATGAGTAATGTAAGGCTCGCCGCTCGAGCGAGTTTGTCCTTCATGGGCCTCTCGTGCTACAACGTAAGATTTTTGTACCAGCTCTACTTCAGCAGCAGGTAAGTATTCAGAAATTTTCTTTTTTAGACCTTCAAAAAGATACATTCACACTCCAATGTTCTAGTGAAGCAAATTAGGTAACGGTAAGTTAAGAATATACGATGAAAAGAAAGGATTGCCAACGGCTATAGTAGAAATACTGTGCCGTTGGCTAAATCAAACCGGGAGGTCGATTATTGGTTGCCACCAACAATAGCAGCAACAGCAGCAAGTTCAGCTGCTTCTTGATGTTGTTGTTCTTCGCGATCAATTAAATCCATTGATGAACTATCAACAAGGTTTAATTCAATTTCACGTAAAGCAACAACGGTCGGTTTATCGTTCTCTGGGTCTACTAGTGGAGTTTTACCACCAACAGCAATTTGGCGGGCACGACGAGCCGCAACTAAAATTAAGTCAAAACGATTACCAACTGCATCTACTGCATCTTCAACTGTTACGCGAGCCATCTCAGCACTCCAAAAATAATTTAAAAGCAAAGGCGTAGTTTACTGCACGCAGGGACTTTCGCCAATAGGTAGTGGTCAATTTTTATCAGTTTTACTGATATGAGCAAGTTTAATAACCTTAATTTACTTTAAAAGGTCATTTAGCAATTTTTTGTTACGTACTTCTTGAACACTTAATGTTAAACGCTGTGCCATAACAATCGTTTCTATATCATTCAGAGCAGTATCAAAATCATCATTAACAATAACAAAATCGTACTCGTTAAAATGAGATGTTTCAGATTGTGCTTTGGCCATACGAGATGCAATAATCTCTGCAGAGTCTTGACCACGGTTATTTAAGCGTTGTTCAAGCTCTGCTTTAGAAGGCGGTAGAATAAAAATAGTTTGTACACTTGGCATAATTTTACGAACTTGCTGCGCACCTTGCCAGTCTATGTCTAAAAATACATCTATGCCTGCATTAAGTTGCGACTCAATGGCTTGTTTTGATGTACCGTAATAGTTATCGAAAACTTGTGCCCATTCAAAAAAGTCATTTTTCTCAATCAGAGCTTTAAACTCATCGGTGGTCACAAAGTGATAGTGGACACTATTCTCCTCTCCTGGACGAGGTGAGCGAGTAGTATGCGATACCGATACTTTCATATCCGTATGTTTTTTGAGTAACGCATTAATTAAGCTAGACTTACCTGCACCTGATGGTGCCGATAAAATAAATAAGTTTCCGCGAGTTTGAGCCATCTTTTTCTCTATCTAAAAATAAACAGGCTTGAGTTACAAACATAACTCAAGCCTTTAATTACCTTATTGTACTTTATTTAGCTAATTATGCTCAAGTGAGCTAAATGCACATTATGGATTATTCTATATTCTGGATCTGAATATATAATATGTGGATTATTTTGTTTTAAATCAATATTTTAAATTCAGTTTCTGCTTGTTCTTTGGTTTTAGTAACCGTTATGGTAACCACTCGGTGAGAGGGTAAACATATTTACTCTGACGATTTATGTGGATATTTAACTTGTACTTACTATTATAGCACTAAAAATTAATTACTCAGAAATGCAACGTAAGCATTGTACCCAATGATAACCGTTATGTGCTCTGGAGTTTCAATTTGAAGGTATATATAAATATACAAATGTCTTGAAATTATACTTTTAAGCTCTATAATTACCCGTAACAACACCCCTCCCGCTACCCGTAAGCTCAGCGCCCTGCGAGGGGTTAATTATTTCTATAGCATGATAAAAGGATTTAACCTTCATGCAGTTCTCAAAAGCCCCCAAAACGTTTGAAAAGCAAGTCGAGCTTCTAGAAAAGCGTGGTCTAGTAATTAATAATAAAGAATCAGCTGCCTTTTATCTTAGCCATATCAATTATTATAGACTAGGTACTTATTGGTGGTCATTTATTGAAGATCATCAAAATCATACCTTCAAGTCTGGTATTACATTTGAACAAGTTTTGAATCTGTATTCTTTTGATAGAGAGCTAAGGCTGTTACTACTTGACGCCATTGAACGAATAGAAGTATCTCTGCGAACTCAATGGGCATACCATTTAGCAAAAAAGCATGGCTCACATGCACACCTAGATCCGTCTGCTTTCATAACTAAATTTAATCACGATGACTTCGTTAGTAATATTTGTGCTGAAATTCAACGAACCTCAGATACCAACATAAAAAAACAAAACCACAAATACAAAGAGCAAACACCAGCTATTTGGATTGTTGCTGAAGTAATGAGCTTCGGTTGGCTTTCAAGAGGCTATGATGCAATAGCGCGTCGAGCACTGAAAAATGATATTGCAGATTCATATAAAATAAAAGAAACAATACTTTCATCTTTTTTACACCACATAACTACGGTGCGTAACATCTGTGCTCATCACTGCCGTTTATACAATCGAGATTTTACGTTCACCATGAAGCTGCCAACAAATGGCGATAGAGTTTTACTTAATAGCTTTAGTGATACAACGAAGCAGTTATACAACACATTAGTTATGTGTGCTTACTTTATGGATTTAATTAGTCCTAACCACCATTGGAAGCAAAAGTTAGCCAGCTTAATTGATACTTATAATATAGACGTAATAGAAATGGGCTTTCCTGAAAACTGGCAAGAGTTACCTATCTGGAATAGCATTAAATAACTAAGATCTAATTAGGCTACAACTAGCTGTAATATCGCTTTATTTAGTTTTTATTTTGCACAGTAATAATTTTCTTTGGTAGTATCGATTGATACACATATGGATTAGTTAGGCTGTTGAGATGGGAAGCGATTTTAGTAACTTTGATTTTTTAAAACACCACGACGAATTACTACTTCGTTTAGCTCACACTGCTGAACGCTGTTTTGCCCCAGATCCAAATACAACTCTAGTTAAAATGCGCCAGTTAGGTGAAGCTTTGGCTCAAAATGTCGCTGCGCGAGTTGGCGTCGATTTTGGTCAAGATGTTAAGCAAGTGGATTTATTAAGAGAGCTTGATTACACCCTAAAGCTCGATGAACGAATTAAAGATGCTTTCCATGTTATTCGAAAATTAGGTAACACTGCTAACCACGATTTTACCTCAAGTAGCCACCGAGATGCTTTAAAGTCTATGCAGTTAGGCCATGCTTTGTCTGTGTGGTATCACAAGCTGTATGGTGGCAAAGCAGCAAAAGGGTTTGTATTTACGCCATTCGTTAAACCTCAAGATCCATCTATAGAAGTAAGAGAGCTTGAAGAGAAGCTACATGAACTTGAAGTTGAACGTCAAAGGTCAACCGAACGTCTAAAAATTGCAGAGCAGTTAAAGCAAATCGAAGCTGAAAAAGTCGCTGCCGAGCGAAAGCGTTCTGAGCAAATGCTTACAGATAGCCAAACGTGGGAACAAATAGCCACTGAGCAAGAGGCATTGCTAGCTGAGTATAGAGATAAAATGGGTAAAGCCAATATCATGTATATGGCTCAGTTTAATGCTAAAGACAAACAAGCACAGCAGCAAGAAATCCAGCGAGTCGAAAAGTCAGCGTTTCAACTAAATGAAAGTGAAACGCGTGTACTTATCGATGAGCAGTTAGCTGCGGCTGGTTGGCTGGTGGACAGCGTTAATTTAAAATATTCAAAAGGCGCAAGGCCAGTTGTAAACGAGAATAGAGCAATTGCAGAGTGGCCAACTAAATCAGGGCCTGCGGATTATATTTTATTTATGGGCCTTACACCTGTAGCTGTTGTAGAGGCTAAAAAGTCAGCTAAAAATGTTTACGGTGCAATCGACCAAGCAAAGCGCTATGCCAAAGATTTAGAGTCAAACCCATCATTCGAATTAGATGCTATATGGGGCGATTTTAAAGTGCCTCTTACGTTTGCCACTAATGGGCGACCTTATTTAAAGCAATTAGAGCAAGAAAGCGGTATTTGGTTTTTAGATGTACGAGATAACGCTCATAGACGTAAAGCACTTAAAGGCTGGTATTCACCACAAGAAATAAAAGGCTATTTAAAGCAGACCACTCAGCAAGCAGAGCAAAAGCTTGATGCGATGGACTTTGATTACGACCTTAAATTAAGAGACTACCAAGTCGACGCCATTGAAGCAGTAGAGCAAACAATTAAAGAGGGAAAAGACCGCGCGTTGGTTGCTATGGCAACAGGTACAGGTAAAACAAAAACCTGTATAGCTTTAGTTTATAGATTGCTTAAAGCAGAGCGTTTTCGCCGCGTGTTATTTTTAGTTGATCGCTCAGCATTAGGCGAACAAGCTGCAACTGACTTTAAAGAAGTGAGAATGGAGCAACTCCAAACATTTGCTGATACCTTCGAGCTTATGGAGCTGGGTGATAAAAAGCCTGATGACGGAACCAAAGTGCATGTAGCAACGGTGCAAGGTTTAGTTAAACGTATTTTATATCCGAGCGATAACGATACTAAACCCGGTGTAGGTCAGTACGATTGTATAGTAGTGGATGAATGCCATCGTGGTTACTTGCTTGATAGAGAGCTCAGTGATACCGAATTATTATTCAGAGACCAAAAAGATTACCAATCTAAATACCGCTCAGTCATTGATTACTTTGATGCATTTAAAATAGGCCTAACAGCAACGCCTGCGCTACATACAGTAGACATATTTGGTGAGCCCGTATTTAGTTATAGCTATACAGAGGCAGTAGTTGACGGGCATTTGAATGATCATTTACCGCCTGTACGTATCAATACCAAGCTTTCTGAGATGGGAATTCATTATAAAATTAATGAAGAGGTTAAAGTATATGATGCTGAAAATAGCGACATAAAAACATTTAACACTCCTGATGAGCTCGATTTTGAAGTAGCAGAGTTCAACCGTAAAGTAATAGCTCCTAGTTTCACAAAAACAGTCACAAAGTGGCTTATCGAAAGCGATTCTATCGATCCATACTCAGAGGCTAAAACATTAGTATTTTGTGTAACAGATAAACACGCTGATGAAGTGGTCGAAGCTTTTAAGCAGGCATGTGAAGATTACCACGGTGAAGTCGAAGACGACGCAATTCAAAAAATTACAGGCGCTACAGATAAGCCGCTTGATAAAATTCGCTCATTTAAAAACGACCGCCTACCGAATATAGCTGTAACCGTAGACTTATTAACTACTGGTGTAGATGTACCAAAAATATGTAATTTGGTATTTTTACGCCGTGTAAATAGCCGTATTTTATTTGAACAAATGCTTGGCCGCGCCACACGTTTATGTCCCGAAATAAGTAAAGGCCCGTTTAAAATTTATGATGCGGTAGACATCTACAAGCAGTTAGAAAAAGTAAACAGCATGAAGCCTGTAGTCACTAATGTAGATATTACCTTTAGTGAGCTAGAGCAAGAAATGGCGCACAGCAAAAGTGAAGACTTACAAGCATTAGCCAAAAATCAGTTTATCGCTAAATTACAAGTTAAGCGCCGCCACTTAACGCCTGAACAAAGTGACAAGTTCGAGACCATAACCGGGCAATCACCGCAACAGTTCATTAAAGACTTAAAAGCACAACCTGCCGATCAAGTAGCTAAATGGTTTACAGAGCACCCCGGTCTAGGAGAAATTCTTGATAGTAAAATTCAAGGCGTAGCTGGTGGCACTAAACCTGTGTATATATCTGATCACCAAGATGAGTTCACCAACATCACTACGGGCTATGGTGATGGGCAAAAACCCGATGATTATTTGCGCGCCTTTAACGACTTTGTAAATGCCAATAGCAACCGTTTGCTCGCTATTCAAACAGTTGTGCAAGCACCATGGGAATTAACCCGCCAAAACCTAAAAGAACTCGCTTTAGTGCTTGAACAAAACCACTTTAGAGAACAAGATCTACAAGTGGCGTGGAGCGAAGTTAAAAACGAAGATATTGCCGCACGTATTATCGGATTTATTAGGCAAGCGGCAATAGGCGAAGCACTTATTCCGTTTGAACAACGTGTTGATAACGCACTAGCTAAAATATTAGCCAGTCAAAGCTGGAAAACACCACAAATACAATGGCTCAATACCATAGCCAAACAAATGAAGGCCACCACCATTGTAGACGAAGCAGCGCTCGACCAAGGTATTTTTAAACACCAAGGTGGTATAAAGCGCGCTAATAAATTATTTGAACAGCCCATTGCTGAAGTACTGCACATGTTTAATCAAACATTGTGGCAAACAACTAATCAATCAGCCTAGTTTTAGGTTGTTCACTTAAGCAATCACTCTTTTAGCAGTATTAACTTAATTAGGTAAAAGCATGAGCACTCAAGACTTAGTCGCAAAACTATGGAATCTATGTAACTTACTCCGAGACGACGGGGTTACATACCATGAATATATTAATGAGCTCACGTATTTAGTGTTTCTTAAAATGGTTGACGAAACAGGCACAGATAACAACATTCCTGAAGGCTACCGCTGGGCCGACTTAGAACATTATGACAGTGCAACAAGGCTAGAAGAGTATAAAAAATTACTGATCCACTTAGGCTCGCACGGCACCACAATAACTAAAGCAATTTATGCTAATGCCAGTACAGTAATACGTAAGCCTGTCACACTTAATAAGCTTGTAAGCGAAATTGATAAGCTTGATTGGTACAGTGCTAAAACCGAAGGCCTTGGCGATATGTACGAAGGCTTGCTAGAAATTAATGCAGGCGAAAAAAAATCAGGTGCAGGGCAATACTTTACGCCTCGCGTGCTTATTAACGCCATGGTTGAGCTGATGAAGCCAAACCTTGACGACGTTATTGTTGACCCAACAGCCGGTACTGGCGGCTTTTTAATTAGTGCCCACCATTATTTAAAACAATATAATGATATAGAGGCCCTAGAGCCCGACGCATACGATAAATACCAGCATAAAACCTTTTATGGCATGGAGCTAGTACCAGATACTCGTCGCCTAGCAATGATGAACTTAATGTTGCATGACCTCGCGGTAGACGATGATAGCTCAGGCATCTTATATGGTGATACTCTATCAAACGAAGGTAAAGCACTGCCACCAGCAAGCCTTATTTTAGCTAACCCACCATTTGGTACAAAACAAGGAGGCGGCGTACCAACGCGTGACGATTTAATCACTTACACCAGTAACAAACAGCTCGCCTTTTTGCATCTAATGTATTTGCGCATGCTTAAACCGGGCGGTCGTGCAGCTGTTGTATTGCCTGATAATGTATTATTTGAAGGTTCCACCGGGCAAACAATACGCAAAGACTTAATGGAAAAGTGTAATTTACACACCATTTTACGCCTACCAACAGGGATTTTTTACGCGGCAGGCGTAAAAACTAATGTGTTGTTTTTCTCAAAGCCAAATGATTTAAAACAAGACAAAGGCCAAACCAAGAATGTATGGGTGTACGACATGCGTTCTAATATGCCGCAGTTTGGTAAACGCACTGTATTAACGCAAGCGCATTTTGATGAGTTCTATCAAGCGGTTGGTAGTGACTTAACACAAGTAGATGAAGCTGCGCGCCACTCGTTTATTAAAAATCATCAACACGGTAGTGAAATTGGCAATATTGATACTTGCCGCCTACGTTGTTTTAGTCGCGAGGAAATTGCTAAAAAAGACGATGCACTCGATTTAGCGTGGATCAGAGATGATAAAGCAGAAGATAGCACTAACTTACCAGAGCCTGATGTATTAATTAACGAAGCTTTAGAAGAAATGGCAGGTGCAATGCATGAGTTGCAAGCTATTTTAGTGGAGCTAGGTTCTGCGGAAGAATTGGACGAGGTGACTTTGTGAGTGAGTTACCAAAAGGTTGGGCGGAGTGCCGTTTAGATGATATCTCAGCTATCATTACAGGGAAAACTCCAAGTAAAAAGAACGCTGAATATTTTGGTGGTTCAATCCCATTTATAAAGCCGGGTGATGTAAATAATCAAGGTTTTATAGAGTTTACGCAGGAAACGCTTACAGAACTAGGCGCCAAAACAGTTCCCATTATACCTAAAAATTCAATTACAGTTACTTGTATAGGAAACCTTGGACGAGTTGGAATAACTACCAAGGAATCAGTTACAAACCAGCAAATAAATACTGTTGTGGTTAATCCGTTGATAAATTATAGATTTATTTATCACTATATCCGTACACTAAAACATTGGATGGAGTCGGAAGCTTCAGCCACAACTGTATCAATAATCAATAAAAGTAAATTTTCTGCAGCCCCAGTTTATCTTGCACCGCTAAATGAGCAAGTTCGCGTAGCAGATAAACTCGACTCAATCTTAGCTAAAGTAAATAAAGCCCAATCACGACTCGATAAAATTCCAGTAGTCCTAAAACGCTTTCGTCAATCAGTTCTTGCCGCCGCTACTTCCGGTGAGTTAACCACAGAATGGCGCAATAAAAATTCAATTGATTTAGGTGGTTGGAAAAATGTAACACTGGCTGATGTAGCTCTTTCACTCGATCCAAACCCATCACATCGCTATCCTAAAGCTGATAGCTCAGGCGTGCCCATACTCTCTACTCAGCAATTTATTGGTACTTCTGGTTGGACAACTGATAAAGCAAAGTTAGTTAGTAGAGAGTTTTATGAAGAGCGCAAGGAGAAAACAGGCTTTTTTGAAAACGATATAATTTTTGCTAGAAAAGGAAGGCTTGGATTAGCTCGTTTTTCTCCTAAAAATATGGAGTTTGTTTTAAGTCATACTGTTTTTATAGTTAGACCATTTGACTTGATGATACCAGAATACTTGTTGTGGATGTTAAGAGACGATCAAGTAATGGAATGGCTAAGCCGGGAAATGAATTCCAATACTGGCGTTCCAACATTAGGTAAAAAAGTGTTTGAGAAGCTGCCAATATTTCTGCCATGCTTAAAAGAGCAAAAAGAAATACTATGTAAAATTCAAATTTTGTTAAAAAAAGCTGATAAGGTGGAAGCTCAATTTCTTGAGGCAAAATCACGGTTAGATCGTTTGACTCAGTCTATTTTAGCAAAAGCGTTTAGAGGAGAGCTTGTCTCACAGAGTGATAAAGATGAATCAGCTGAAGCATTATTAAAGAGAATCAAAGCTGAAAGCCCGAAAGTGAAGAGCAATAAATAATGAGATTAAATAGGATAAGACTTACAGGGCACTATAAGTCTATAACAGGGACGGTTGAAGAACCATTTATTTATAGATTTAAACATAGTGAAGGCGGTTATTCTCCACTATGTTTAGTTGGCTTAAATGGCTCGGGTAAGTCTAATTTTATAGAACTAATAGCTGATATTTTTGGCTATGCAGATAGGTACTTCAACCCGCAATTTAAATGCGCTAAAGATTTAAGTTACGACTTCGAAATTGATTATGAAATTTTAGTGGATGGCACGAAAAAATTCATTAAATTAGAAAGCCAAAAATCAAAGCTAACAATGCGCTATTTTGATGGCCCTAGGTCATCCCCAAGTTACTACGATAAGCAACAAAGTTATTTATCAGATTCATTTGAAAAGTTCGTTGAGGTATGGCGCGATGTACTTAGTGAAGAGCATGAAATACTACCTTCAAATATCATTGCTTACTCTTCTGGCCATAATCAAGGGTTGAGTTCGGTTTTTGCTAAAACAGAACTTCAATATTTTGATGTAATTAGAAAACAGGGCGTGTTTTATCGGGAATATAAACCCCGTTATGATAAGGCTATGGAAGCGCAAAATGCTGAAGATGATAGCGTATGGGAAGGGTTATCTGCTTATGTGCGAAGTACTTATAAAAATAATAAAGGGCTATTTTCAATTCCGCGCAGTTATCAAAGTGATTTAGAGTCCTATTTTAAATTTCCAGAAGAGCCTCTTGAATCACATGAGGCAAAGTTACCGATAGGTCTATTTACAGACCATTCTTTAAATAATGTTTTTTTTATCTACTTAATTTCCTGTCGTGGCGTTAATAGAGCAGCCTCTAGAAAATTTAGAAAGTTTTTATCTGAGCATGTCAATTTAACTGGTATTTGTAGCTTTGATATTGATTTAAGACTTACAGAATACAAAGAGTTTGAAAATGTAAGTAGTATAGTCAGAAGGCTTACTGAACTGAGCTGTGAGTCGCAAAATTTACCCTTACCCGACGTTAATGAAGAAATTAGCTATTCCCCCAAACTACACTTTAAAATTGGTAAGCATTTCTTAAAGGCTATGGAGCGTCTTTATCTGGATGAAACTATATTTTTAGAGCACTTACTAAAGCTTCATCATTTAACCGCCAAAAGATGGAGTCGTGACGAAAAGCGAACGCTAAAAAGTAGTAAGTACGAACGTAATGTACCGAATGTCTCTGGTGGTTTGATGCCAATGCGAGTGCAAAATATTAAAGTGAAGCTTCGCGAGCCAAATGTCAAAACACTCTATGACAGACTAAGTGATGGTGAGCATCAACTCATTCAGATATTAGGTAGCTTGATACTATTTGACCATCAGCAAACGTTATTTATTCTTGATGAACCTGAAAGTCATTTTAATCCAGAGTGGCGTACTGAGTTTATTGAGTTGATTAATAAATATGTGGATTTAAATAATCTTGAATTGATAATTTCTACTCATTCACCATTTGTGCTTTCTGCATGTAAATCTGAAAGAGTTTTGCAGTTTGAAAAAAATGAGATGGGCAAAGTGCTATTAAAGCCCGTAGATATTGAAACATATGGAGCATCATTTGATTCACTGCTTACTTCTGTTTTTGATTTGAATGTTTTAATTTCTCAAAGACCGTTAACTGAAATTAGAGCGGGCTTAAAGGCTTATGATGAAGAGCTTATGGATGAAGAGGAAATATTAAAATTTCTTGAACCATATGGTGATTCGTTTGAGGTTAATTTACGTAGAAGTCAGATTAAACGACTTCTTTCTGCCAAAAAGAGAGAAGAACACTAATGCTTTGGTCAGTTATTAAACCACCCCAAAATGCGATTTACTGGCTCGATGATGTTCATAAAGGCTTTTATCGTTCTATGTTAGCTGGAAATATATTTAATAATTGTTTTCCAAATGGCTTTGTTGATGTACTTGATCGAAGTGGAAAAACAAAAGAGTTATTTCAATATGTTTTTGACGCATATCAACCGCTAAGCCCTATTTTAAAACGAGAGTTTAGCGTTCTGTTTTATAACCAAATTAACTGGATTCAGGCACTAGGTAACACGAATCAATCAGTCTTGGCGCCTAGTGCGGAGCTTAAAAATATTTGGGAATTAGTAAAAAAATTAGGTGGTTACCTTTACTCAACGACTCTAGATCTTAAGTGTTTTAAAGATGCTACTACTAACCCAAATGACAGCATAGGCTCACACTTTGAATCCTTTAAAGGCAACAATGGACTGATCTGTTGTTTTTGTGGGACAGAAGAAATGATGGAAGAACGGGTTATAGAGCCAGAAGAAGGCGCACTAAATGAAGATGAAATTCAATGGAGAGCTTCATATGATCATTATTTACCTAAAAAACTTTATCCATTTCTAGCTGTAGATTTCAATAACCTGATTCCGTGCTGTCAGAAATGTAACGAAAAAGCGAAAGGGGAGCTCGATATTTTGCATTGTGACGGAGTGAGAACTTTGGCATTTAATCCATACACAGACCCTCAGCCTGTTTCTTTAGAAGCAAAATACGAAAGTTATAATGGAACTTTTGTTATGAGAGTTGAAATTGAGGGTACAGCGGATCAGATTTCAGAAAAAGCGGATACATGGAACAGAACATTTTCAGTATTGCCTAGAGTTAATCAACGTTTGAAGCGATTTGACTCTTCATGGTTAAGCCCTATTTTAAATGGGGCTAATAATGTCGTTTCTGCAAAAACACGCCTAAACGACGAAATATTACGTTGTAATGATGAAAAGACATTTGAAAGAGAAGCTTATTATAAGTCACTTTGTTTTGATGTAATAAAAAATAAAAGTGATGCTGACATAGAAGCATACATAGAAGTTGTTAATCAGCTCTATGCAGGGAGGCGCATTTAGTGGTTAGGTATTGTGGAAACAGAAATTCAGAACATTTACTAAAAAACGCAAATGAGTTCAAACAAAACTGTTTAATTGAAGGTAACTCTTTTTTAACAGATTCTGTTATTTGGACAAGTGAATACTGTGAAGAATTAATTAAGTATTTTGTAGATAATCCTGATGCAGGTGAGGGCGATTTTTTCACAAAGCTCGAAATTCAGCTAGCAGATGCTTCAGCTAATGCCAAATTGCTTGCAGCTGAAATGCTGTGGTTAATGTTTTTATGCCCAAGTAATACAGGTGCAGCATCAAAGCGTGGGAGTGTTGAGCGTGTATTTGCTTGGAGTGGTTACAAAATAGCTGAAGACACAAAAGAGCGTTACTTATCTGACGATGCGCTTACAGGTGTTGGTAGCTCAGGCACTGCTTATAATACAATGCGTTGGCGTGAGTTGGTGTATTTAATTCGCTTTACAGAGTTATTTTTAAAACTGAATCAATCTGAAAAAGAAGCACTATTAAATAACCACATTAAATTTGCCCAGTGGTTAGAGCAAGTCCCTGATAATGAAAACCGCCAACTGCGTCACATGTTGTTGTTTTTATTCTTCCCTGATTTTAATGAACGCATATTTGGTAATACCGATAGATGTTCAATACTCGTCACTCTAGCTGGCCTTACTAAATCCCAATACAACAAAATGAAGTGCAGTGAGAGAGATGCCGCACTTTTAAAGCTGCGTAAAGAATTTGAGCAAGAGCTTGGCACAACGGAGCTTGATTACTATATTGAGCCGCTAAAAAGTAAATGGAAGGATACAGAATTAAACACTGTTAAAAATGTGCAAGAACCTAGAGAGGACTACACAGTGGAAAAAACAATAAACAATACCACCAGCAGTTTAAACCAAATACTTTACGGGCCACCGGGCACAGGTAAAACCTACAACACAATAAATAAAGCGCTTGAAATAGTCGATCCTGACTTTTTAGCTCAACACAAAAATGACCGCACTAAAATTAAAGCTCGTTTTGATGAGCTTATGGAGAAAAACCGCATAGGCTTTGTTACATTTCACCAGAGCTTTAGCTATGAAGACTTTGTTGAGGGCTTAAAAGCCAATAGTAACGAAGCCCATCAGATAAGCTATGAAATTGAAGATGGTATTTTTAAGCGTATGTGTGATGCTGGTAATGCTCATACCGTTATATCTCAGCAAAAACGTCCCGTAGATGTAACTGGGCGGAAAGTTTGGAAAATGTCTTTAGGTGACACTCAAGGAGATGATGCATACATATATCAACAATGTATTGAGAATAATTATGTTTTATTAGGTTATGGCGGCAATATTGATTTTAGCTCTTCAAAAGACAGAAAGTCGATAGTAGGTACATACAATGTTTACGGTATTTATATAGAAAATGAAAGTAATGATTACAGAGTTACTTCTGTCCATAACTTTAAGAATGTCATGGCGATTGGTGATCTGATTATTGTATCGGATGGTAACCGTAAGTTTAGAGCGATAGCCGAAATCATAGGCGATTATGAATTCACACCTTCAGCTATAGATGATGAAAGTTACTCTCAAAAACGGGAAGTGATTTGGCATCGAGTTTATGAACCATCGTTACCCGTTGATGAGTTATTTACTAAGAATTTATCTCAGATGACTCTGTATAGACTACGAGAGCCTGTGCTTATAAGAGACAAACTTAAAGAGCTACTTTCTGGTGATGATTTAAATAGTGACTCAATTCCGTCGTTGGCTGTGGGATCTAAAGTTTCAACTTATATGGTTGAAGGTATAACAAGCGAAATTATTAGCTTGAGAAAGCCTAATGGTGCTCTGCTTCCAATGCCACGAGTTATTGTTGACGAACTTGTGCATTTGGTTAAACAAGGTAAAGCTTCTATTAGTGATATCCGTTCTAAAAAAGTATTCGACTGGAACACTAGTACTGAAATGGAAAAATATATTGTTAACGGATATCCAAATGTACTTGCGCCTTTAGTTGAGGCAATTGTAAATCATGGTATTAAAGATAAAGCGTTTAATAACTCAGAAAAACGAGTGTTGATTATTGATGAAATTAACCGAGGTAATATCTCTAATATTTTTGGTGAATTGATTACATTAATCGAACCTAGCAAGCGTGCTGGTGGCTCCGAGTCATTATCGGTGAAATTGCCTTATTCAAAAGAACCTTTAGCAGTTCCTTCAAACTTACATATTATTGGCACTATGAACACGGCTGATAAATCGTTGGCACAGGTTGATATTGCATTACGCCGCCGCTTTGAATTTGTAGAGATGATGCCAAATCATGAATTACTCAATGATGTTGAAGTAGATGGAATTGATATAGCAAAATTGCTAGAAACCATTAACCAACGGATAGAGCTTTTATATGACCGCGAGCATACCATTGGGCATAGCTTCTTTTTACCTTTAAAAGATGATCCAACAATTGAGCGATTAGCAAAAATATTTGAACTTGAAATACTACCACTGCTTGAAGAGTACTTTTTTGAGGACTGGGAACGTGTTGGTCAAGTGTTAGGTGATCACTTAAAAACAGATGCAAGCTTAAAATTTATAGAAGAAAAGTTCACTGATACCTCTATTGCTGAGCTCATGGGCGCTGAATGGAAGCAGGAGGGGATAACACCCTATAAGCGCAATCTTAAGGCGTTAAACAACCCTGAAGCGTATATGGGTGTTTATGAAGCGTTCTAAGGTTAATGATGTAATTGTTCGGGAGTATGCGCTTTTAACTAACGGTGGTGGCGATTGCAGTATTGATTGCCACTCAATCCCCCAGAGCGCTTTTGAGTGGTTGTTAGTTAATGGTGTTAGCAATAATGAAAAGCAGCGTGAATTAGTTAAAGTAAAACGACATGGTAAAGCGATTGCATTACAAGTCGTGAACTTTGTTGGTGTACTAGAAACACCTTGTAAAACCAGAATCGAAATTTTACCTAAAATATCTACTCAAGACAGCAGCCCTGATAACTCACGCAAAGTGTTAATGAAGATGCTTGCGAGTGTCGAAAAGTTAAAATTACAAGAGTTTCAACAATCGCATTTAGAGGTATTAAAGCAACCTTTGTATGAATTGCTTATTAGCCATTTTTTAAGTGCAGTATCTAAATTGGTAAAGCAAGGCATACGTAATGAATACCAACGTGTAGAGCGAGAATCGACCTATTTAAAAGGTAAGTTGTTAGTAGCGAAACAACTTAGGCAACGACCGGGGCGTAATCATCACTTTCATGTCTCTCACGATATTTTTACATCCAATAGAGCTGAGAACAGGTTAATACACTCATCCCTAAAATTGGTTCTAAAGTGGTCAAAATCTAGCGCTAATCAGCGTTTAGCGAGAGAGCTATTGTTTGTATTCAATGAGATTGATGAATCAAAAAATATATCAAACGATTTTAGAAACTGGAAGACTGACCGTAGTATTGCGCACTATCGCCCACTTAAACCATGGTGTGAGTTAATTCTTCGTTATAAGTCTCCTATAGCTATGATTGGTAATCACAAGGGACTTTCTTTTCTTTTCCCAATGGAAAAATTATTTGAGCGTTATGTGGCTAATCAATTAGCTAAACAACTACCACCAGCTTTACGTTTGAGAGAGCAACCCTCTACTTTTGGTTTGGTTGAACATAAAGGTGATAAATGGTTTAGGTTAGAACCAGATATTGTTGTTTACGATAAAGCCAGATTAGTAGTGACTGTTATAGATACAAAATGGAAGCGCTTAAATGAGGCACTAGGAAATGCCACAGATAAATATAATTTAAACCAATCTGACATTTACCAGTTATTCGCATATGGTGAAAAATACTTGCAGGGCAACGGTGAGCTATATTTGGTTTATCCTAAGTATGATGGTTTCAAATTGCCTTTAGATGACTTTCATTATCATGAAAATTTAAAGCTTAATGTCGTTCCATATGACTTAGAGAGCGATAGTTGCTCTATTGATTTTAATCGTTGTAATGCAGCTAGTGTTACCACTGGTAGTATTCAAACATAATTTTTTATAAAAAATTATGTTTACACTCTTTCCCCCCCATCTCAACCTTAATTTAGTTTGGCATTATTCTCCCCGTTGTTAGGAGCACCTAACAATAAATTTTACTTTTGGAGATAAAAAATGACGAAAAAAGAAACCCCAATGACTACCGATGCTTTGGCCCGTATACAAAGAAATGAAGCAAAGCAAAATGGTGGCGGCGTTGATTCAAATAGTTTTGCTGCTCGTGCAGCTAGAGCTGCAAACAAAAATCAGCAAGGGAAAAAATAACATGGCTCAACATGATGATGACAACCGTTCACAACAGTTAAACCCAGAGCATGACGCTTATTGGCAGAGCCGTGGAGAAGATGAACGTCCTGACGACTGGGAAGATCTTATGGACAATGAAGATTAAGTTCAAACTGTACATAAGCAGCTGTGTAATTACGTAGCTGCTTTATTTAATTTATCTGTATAGTGTTCGAAATAGGACGGGTATTGAGCAATCACAGTCTTGAAAATTGGTATCGTTTTTTCATTATGAGTTTGCTCAAAGCATTCTTGTATTTTTGTGTCTATACCCCGACTAATTCTAAAATACATGAGTATTGCTAACGAGTCGTAATTACCATGACTAACGCAAATAGCATTAATAAACTTTTCTAACCTTAAAAATGAAGGTAAGTTTTTCCCATTTCGCCAATCTTTTAGTTGTTTGTATTGCCTATCATTTAAAGATTCCCCGCTTTCGGTGTAATCTGATTTAGACTTTTCAAGAGGAATAAAGCTAGCCAGCTTTCTCCAAGTCATTGGTTTGTCGTTTGATGATACGAGCTCTTTTAGCTCTATTAGTACAGCATCGAAACACCCGTTGGCTTCTTCAGATTCAACTAAGGTATTTAGCACATTTATAAAAAAGCTTGAGCCTTTTTTAGGGTTATAGTGCTCATCTAATCTAAAGTAGTAAGAGTGAAGACCTGCCTCGTAGTTGGCAATGGCTGATAAATAGAAATCAAATGTTAAGTGGTATGTTGCTTCAATAAGAGCTAGGCCATCCTCTTCTGTATAATCTTCCCGCTTTTTATCTGAATTGTAAAACTCATTAATAATATTGAGTTGCTGCCGTGGCACTAAGCTATGGGATTGCCAGTATGGTTTTTGTAACTGCCAAATATCCTTTGGTGCTTTTATATTAATAGCTTTTAACTTTGCTTGGTTGTGTATTTCATTCATCATTAAATAATCAGCATTTGAGCGTTCTACCAGCCAATCTATTAATAGGTCTAATTCATTGTCGCTATTGTTGCTTTTCTTATTGAAATTAAATCCATGTGTACATGAGTAGTAGATACTGGCATTTGAGGTAACTCTCATCGCTTTTGATGTTTTTTTATATACTTGAAGATTGAACACATCATTGATTTTCGGAGAGAGAGATTTAAACCATGTATAAATTTTTTTAAATGTTGGTTTACCTACTCCTTTACTTGATAAATGAAATATAGAGCTTTGACTGACAGGCAATTCAGAATCATAAAATGATTGGGCATGAGTAATCATGCCACTAATGTTACTAGGTAAGTGTAATAGCTGGGCGACTTCATTTAGAGGGGGTAGGTACATACTTTTAAAATTAATATTTTTAAATACATATTTGTTACCTTCATTAGGTTTGAGCATATTTAGTCCTTTATTAAGCTACCCGTATAACTTATTACAAACTTTACGTTATTACCTATAAAATTCAATAGTTTGATGCTTCATAGGAAACTTTTAGATAAAATCCCTTTTTTTACAAGCAAAAACTGCTTTTTTGCTTCACTCATTTGCTGGTGGAAGTAGGGGGCTTTTACAACCTCAGTATGTATATGAAAGTGAAGATGCTGACTATCAGTATCTTTGTAATACGCATCAAGTGCCGATTGAACAATAATAAAGGCCTCTTCGCCATAGTATTCACAAATATGATATTTAAAGCACTCTAATGCTACGTTGTATCGTGCTACTAGTTTGTTTACTTCACTATTGTTAAAACTTTTCTGCCCAACTATAACGCACAATTGAATGTATGCTTTAAGTGAGTCTTCCATTAATACGGAGTCATAGTCTTGCATTAGATTCCATCCAAAACCATTTTTAACAGGATTGGTACGCACAGCAAGTTTACCTTCAGTTGTTTTTGCACCTGTAGAGCGACCACCATGCAATTTACAGCGACCATTACGCTTGTTGCCTAAGCGTTTACATGGACTACCTGAACGTGTTTTAGCGCCACACTTGGGTAGACTTTCTAAATCAAATTTACTCATTTTTTGCCTTTTTATGATCGATCATGTCCGGTGAACTTTCGGTTCATAGGGTTTGCTTTTTGAAAATTTATTTTCTTTCAAGTTTTTAAAATCGAAAATTTATATGCTTACCACCATGGTGTGAACATATAAATCAATGAGTTATGTTATTTTAATGCCACGTGAAGCGATCATATAACAGAGCTTTATGTTGTATCTTCGGGTAAGGTGATCGATCACTTTGCATGTGTATGCTTCGGTTCATAGAGTGCTGCAAAGGTACTTGATCGTTATTAGCTTGATTAAGGTGATCGCTGTACTGTAATGAGCGATGAAGTTTAGATTGTATTAACTTTGTATTGCTTATACCTAATTGCCTTTTTATTACCTTGATACCACCATCCTCTGAGTTATCTGGCTTTATTAGAGCCGCTTCTTCATTTTGCTGATATGTAATAGCTGGATTTACGAGTAGCATATCGTTAAAGCGTCTATCAACGTGCTCTGTTGAGTATTCAAGTGTACTAAATAAGTAGCTATGAGCCTTAATGCTAGCTTCTTTTGTGGTACGTTTAGTAAAATAACTTAAACGGTATAGAGCAGGTTCTATGCTAAGCTTATTACCCCTTTGCATTAGGTAGTATGGGTGTTGAACGAATGAGGCCGAACCTAAGCCTTCAGATTCCCAAGCATGCTTTAATTGGTAGGTTAACTTACTGCTATGATTTATTTTATGCCCACTTAACAAAACAGCTAAGTGATAATGATGATTTGAAGATGTATTTCTCTCTCTAGCGCATATGTAACTTATTTTGCAGTTATATTGTTTTGTAAGTATCGACAACTGTTTTTTAATAAATTTTAAGAACGCCTGATTATTAATAGAATAAGATTTAGTACTTAGGTCAATTCTTGCTACGAGTACTTTAGAGTAGTGAGAAAGCATACATTCACAATGCCTAAACACTTTAGTTAATGCTTTTAGATCTTGGCCTTTTGTCTTTGGTTTGAATACTCTGTAGCTATGATCTTTGTATATAAAGTTTACTGAGTTAGTTGTTGATATTTTAAAGGTCATTGTTATATCTATTTGCTTTAGTTATTAATTGGTATCTTTCTTATATTATTTAATATCCGCTGTTAGTGGATAGGCGCTTTACAGATAAAAGCCCTTTTAAAATAATAACTAAGATATGTTTTTAGCTTGTTGAATAGCGTATTTTTACTGATCATTTTGTTTCAAAGTGCGTCATCAGTAGGCCAAAAAAAAGCAGTTTATTTACCTGCTTTTGTGTGTTCATTAGCTAGCCAATTTTTATAATCTTGAAAATGCCACATGGACCGCCCATTTATTACATGAGCTGGTGGGGGGAAATGGCCAGCCTTTATCCATCTTCCAAGTGTTGACCTACTGATGTTAAGAAGCTTTTGCAATTCAGGCTTTTTAATCATTCGAGCATCGTCAATATACATAGCAAGATCTGGTAGCTTTTTCTCGTTCATTGAGGTCGCTCCATATTTATTACTTCGCGAGATTTTACAAAGTCTAAAAGCTCGCTTAATAACCAACAAACTCTGTCGCTATCGGCATGAAGCTTTCTTCTTTTCGGAAAGAGGCCTTTTTTTTCTAAAGCCCAAGCGCTGGTTCGAGAGACAGCCGTTATTTTGGCTCTTTCTGCTTCTCTGACTAGGCGGTCAGTAAATTGAGTTGTTGGTGTTGTTAGTTGGTTCAAATTGGTTTCTCCGGTTCATCATTGTTGATGGGAGAATTATGAAAGAATATAGGGATAGGAAAGCCCTACCCACTAAGTGGGTAGGGCTTTTTTTTACTGTTATTAACTGAAATTTATGAAGAAATTATTTTAATTTATTTCTAATTTCCGCAGTGTTGTATTTTTTCTTTAGCAACTGGCTGAGTTTTATGGGATATGCCTTACCCTTTTCACTTATCAGCTTAGGCTTATGCAAGTTGTTTTTGATATATGCTTCAGTGTCTTCACATCTGTTGAATATATGAAAGCACTCCAGTTCCTTATTTTTAATATAGAAATCGTAAATAACAGGATGTATCGCTTGAGCTAGAATTTTTTTAGATAGTTTACCGTAATCTCCGACTGAACCTAGGTAATTAGCCATTTCCAATATAAGCGATTTGAGTGATTCAGTCTTTGCTGCTGTTTTTATTCCACCAGCTTGCGTATCAAGTACACCTTTTTGGAAACCTCTCTCAGCATGTTTTTCCAGATTAACTCTCATATCATTAGCGCCAGCATGATAGCCGATAAGAAGAGCACTAGTTAAAGCATCACTTAGCTGATGTTCGCTAGAGTCGTAAGATGAACTCAGAGTATTAGAAATATTTTTCAGCTCGTTATCAACTTCTCTAAGCATTGTGTGCTCATCTTTAGGAAATAGCTCTTTATTAGTCTTTAGCTTTTCAACTCGGTACTTAATTAACTTAAGAAGCTCAATGCCTGAGTACAAAGATTCCAAGGCCACTTTTAAATGATTATCTTGCTTTATAGTGTCACTATTTAACTGATTAAAAAGCATTTCAGGAAAAACCATATTCTTTAGATTTTCAATCTGCTGCCTTTTACCATTATTTGTAACGCCAGTAATAGGAATTGTTTTTGAAGCAGTCATAACAAGCTCAATTATCTTGAATTAAAGGTATAACAAGGTTTGCTAATTCATTTAGCGCTTTTTGTCGCTCATCAAAGTAATCGTATCGGTTATATACCCCTTCAACCCCTTTAATCTTATGATTCAAACAGCGCTCGGCTACATTATCAGGAACTCCTAATTGCGCCAAAAGACTACGGCATGACCGCCTTAGATCGTGAATTACAAAGTATTCAATACCTTCACTACCTAAAATATTTGGGTATGGCTTTTTCTTGCTGTCGACTTTTCTGCCAAATATTTTGGCTAAAGCGTGATTAAGAGTATCATCAGAGATATATGCTCTTCTTTTACTTGCTCGCCTCGAAGGGAATAGGTAATCAGATCCACAAGAACGTACTTTTAATTCTTCAAATAATGGTAGTAATGCGGGTGCTATAGGTATTTTTATAGCTATATTTGTTTTACTTCTTGACTCAGGCAAAAACCAACAATTTTCTGAAAAATCGAACTCACTCCATTTTGCAGCTATAAGCTCACCTTTTCGAACCCCTAAAGTAAGTAGTAAAACCGATGCTATGTAATTATCTCTAGTAAAAATATGGCTATTCTCTTCAAAGGATCTAAATATAGTTTTTACTTCATCACTACTTAATATTCGGGTGCGGCTTTTTCCTACACCACCAGCATCTATTGCATCGAAAGCAGCTGCTGGGTTCTTGTCAGTACAATCCAACTTTTGGGCATGCTTAAAAAGTTGTTTGCATTGAAGTAGGACTTTATTGGCAATAGATGGACGCCCACTATTGGATATATCATTAATTAAATCATGTATGTGTTTAGCTTTTACATCTTCAACTTTAAGGCGGCCTATTGAAGGTTTAATATCGTTAGTGAAATATCTTAAAGCTACATTAGGATGTTTTAGCCTTTTACTAACACCTTCAAACCAGTTATCAAATAAATCACTAACAGTGATAATAGTTTTCTTACTGCTTTCAATACGTTTTTGTAAAGGGTCTTTGCCTTGTTTGACCATTTGTAAAACATTGCTTGCGATAAGTTTGGCATCTGACAGCGATAGCTCTGGAAAGTGACCTCCAGTTAGCGTCATAAATGAACGTCTTTTATTTATTGTGTATCTAACTTCCCATGCTCCACCAGTTCTTTCTTTGTTAGGTTTGATATACAAGCCTTTAACAACACGCACTCTGGCTGATGTTGTATCTTTGATAGCTGATTTTAACTCTTTTTGGTTCATTTTCTCACCGTAAAGTGGTTACTAGAAGTTTTTTTGCGTGGTTACTAAATAGAATTGTAACCTATTTGGTAACCACTTAGACATAAACAATAAGAAACTAGTATGAACTATAAAAAACAAAAAACCTAGCAAAAGCTAGGTTTTATAAAGTTTTATGAACAGTGTAGAACAGTGCGGAGTATTATTCTATGTTCTGGATCTGCTCACGCATTTGCTCGATCAAAACTTTAAGCTCAACAGCGGCATTTGTAATATCGCTATTAATAGACTTAGAGGCGAGAGTATTTGCTTCGCGGTTAAACTCTTGCATCATAAAGTCTAGACGTCGACCACATGCGCCGCCTTTTTTAAGAATTTTTTTAGTTTCTTTAACATGAGACTTTAAGCGGTCTAGTTCTTCAGCTACGTCTTGTTTTTGTGCTAGATAAATTAGTTCTTGCTCAAGACGAGACTCGTCAATATTTGTCGTTAAATCTTCTAATTTTTGTTCGAGCTTCTCACGTTGCCATTTAGTAATTTCTGGCATGTGAGTTTCTACTGTGTTTACTTGCTCTAGGATGGCATCAAGGCGAGTTGTTATCATTTCTTCTAAATTTGCGCCCTCATCACCCCGTGCTGATTTAAAGTCTTCAATTACTTCATCTAGCCCTGCAATCAGCGCTGTGTTTACGCTGTCCATATCCAGTTCTTCGGCTTCCATTACGCCAGGCCAGCGCAAAATATCAACTGGGTTTATATCGCCATTACTTTGCTGTTGAACCCATTTAGCACTGTTTATAAGTTGTTCAGCCAGTGCTTGATTGATTGATAACTCACCAACATGAGCTGGATTTGCAACAAACTTTAAAAATACTTCTACTTTACCGCGCTGTAAGTGTTTACGTAAACGTTCACGAATAACAGGCTCCATCCCACGAAATTGCTCTGGTGCGCGAATAAAGGTTTCAAGGTAACGTTGGTTAACTGATCGAACTTCCCAAGTGCCAGTGCCCCAGTCGCCTTTTATCTCGCGACGCGCATAAGCTGTCATACTGTGGATCATGGATGGTTTCCTAAGTTTTATAATACATAATTAATTTTTATTATACCGAAACACTCTCCAACCTCTAGGGAAAATTTAAGTAGCTGAATGTTTTGCAACCAGGTATTTGTTAAATCAGCATGGTATCTGTACTCACATACACTTATAATGTGGCAAATTATGAATTAAGGGGATCGTCAATGCGTCCAAGCCAAAGAACACCAAACCAAATTAGACCTGTATCATTTACACGCAATTATACTTTGCATGCAGAAGGGTCTGTACTTGTTGAATTTGGTAACACCAAAGTACTTTGTACAGCTACGGTTGAATCGGGCGTTCCGCGTTTCATGAAAGGCCAAGGTAAGGGATGGATAAATGCTGAGTACGGGATGCTTCCAAGGTCAACACACACACGAAATGCTCGTGAAGCGTCTCGTGGCAAGCAAAGCGGCCGCACAATGGAAATTCAACGTTTGATTGCACGCGCACTTCGTGCTGCAGTTGATTTAAAAGCGCTTGGCGAAAACACGATTACTATTGACTGTGACGTTATTCAGGCTGACGGCGGAACACGCACAGCATCAATAAGTGGTGCCTGTGTTGCACTTGTTGATGCACTAACGCACATGCGCGCAAAAGGAATGATTAATTCAAACCCACTCAAACATATGATCGCTGCTATTTCAGTTGGCATTTATAAAGGCCAAGCTATAAGTGATTTAGAATACATTGAAGACTCAGCTGCTGAAACCGATATGAATGTAATTTTAACTGAAACGGGTAAAATTATTGAAGTTCAGGGGACTGCTGAGGGTGAACCGTTTTCGTTTGATGAACTTGATGAGTTACTTACATTAGCGAAGCACTCTATTCGTGAGATCATCGACGTTCAAAAGCAAGCATTAGCATAGATAGGCAGGCGGCAAACATATGAAAGATTACCAAAAAGAATTTATTGAATTTGCGCTAGAAAAGCAAGTATTAAAATTTGGTGAGTTTACTTTAAAGTCAGGACGAACTAGTCCTTACTTTTTTAATGCAGGGCTTTTTAATACTGGTCGTGATTTAGCGCGCTTGGGGCGCTTTTATGCTGCGGCTTTAGAAGATGCCGCAATAGAATACGACGTTCTATTTGGTCCAGCTTATAAAGGTATTCCAATTGCTACAACTACAGCGGTTGCGTTGGCTGATCATTACAACAAAGATGTACCTTATTGTTTTAACCGAAAAGAGAAGAAAGCGCATGGTGAAGGCGGTACATTAGTAGGGTCTGAACTTAATGGCAAAATTATGTTAGTCGACGACGTGATTACTGCCGGTACTGCTATTCGTGAGTCAATGGAAATTATTGCAAATAACGGTGCAGACCTAAGTGGCGTATTAATAGCTTTAGATCGTCAAGAAAAAGGTAAAGCAGAGCTTTCTGCTATTCAAGAGGTCGAACGTGATTTTAATACGCAGGTAATCTCTATTGTTAAACTTGCTGATCTTATTAGCTACCTTGAAAACCAAGGAACAATGAGTGAGCACTTAGCAACAGTTAAAGCGTATCGCGATCAATACGGCGTAGCCTAAACATAAAGCCTCGCATTGCGGGGCTTTCTTTTGACCATATTAAAGAGCTTATCAATGAAAGATGTATTAAAACCTAATGGTTTAGGATTCAAACGTGTTTTTAAAGCCACTTACTGTTCTTATCTTGGCTTTAAAGCAGCGTTTAAAGAAGAAGCTGCATTCAGACAAGAGTTACTGATCTGTATTATTCTTTTTCCTTTTTCATTTTGGCTAGCATCTTCATTACTTCATTGGGCAATTCTTATGTGCTCACTATTGGTGGTATTAATTGTTGAACTATTAAATTCAGCCATTGAAGCTCTCACTGATCGTGTTAGCACAGAGCTGCATGTCTTATCAGGCAGGGCAAAAGATATGGGTTCTGCTGCTGTTACGCTCTCACTGATGATCCTTGTGATCTTGTGGGGAGTGAGTTTGTATATGAAGTTCATAGGATCCTAGCCTACTGGATCAATGAAAAATTGATCATGCATGTTAATAAAATGAAAGTAATGTTGTTTTTTTAGTGTGTTTAGTTCAAATACTCATCGAACAGCATATTTTTTCAAGTTTTCTTCAAAAAAGGGTTGATCTGTTTTTGGATCTCCCTATAATGCGACCCCACTGAGACGGCAGAGCAGGCAACGCTTAGCGAG
>NZ_BAAJML010000018.1:0-24710 GCF_057547735.1 Pseudoalteromonas sp. NH0006-46
TAGACGTAAAAAAGTATAATATTCAGCACTTTCTTCGCTAAAGCGCAGCGTCTCTTATGCGAAGCGCCTCTTTGTGAACAGTGTTTTGGCTATCCAATGCATTGGCCATGATAGTGCAGCATTTCACTGTGACTCTCCATCGCTGTGGGCATTACAACATTCTGCTGCGTAGCGCACCGACTTCAAATACAAGAAAGCCCGATTCGAAAGAGTCGGGCTTTTTTACGTTTACAGAAAAGTAATATCCAGCACTTTCTTCTCTTAAGCGAAGCGCCTCTTTGTGAACATTGTTCTAGTGATCTAATAGATTACCCGATGATAGCGCAGAATTAGCTATGCGGATCTTTAGCGCAGGATGCAACGTCATTGCTATAAGCTGCTCACCTACTTTAAATGGAAGAAAATTCGACTCGAAAGAGTAATACTTTATATGTCTGCAGATCCTCAACAGTCTGGCTTGTGGTTGTGGGAGTGTTCTATGTTATGTATTCGGTTATTTATCAAAGAAACTTAGTCGCTGAGGTAAACATTAGAATCAAAAACGCCAACTCAAGGTTGGCGTTTTAATTATGAGGCTAAAGGTGAATTTTAAGCTTTAGGGCCTGCATTTTTAATGTCGTCAGATACGTCGTATTTCGCAAAGTTTTCTGAAAAGTCAGCAGCCAATTTCGCTGCATATTCATTATACTTAGCCTTATCTTCCCATGTATTTATAGGATTTAGAAGGTTGCTATCAACACCTGGAACTGCAACGGGTACGTCTAGGTTCAACGCATCTATATGTTGAGTCTCAACACCGGCCAATTTACCAGACACTATGGCGTCAATTACAGCACGTGTAGTTGGTATATCAAAGCGCTTGCCGATACCGTAAGGACCGCCAGTCCAGCCAGTATTCACTAGGTAAACTTTAGCACCAAACTCACGAACACGTTTCATAAGAAGTTCTGCGTATACACCTGCAGGACGCGGGAAGAACGGTGCCCCAAAACAGGTTGAGAATGTAGATTCTATATCGCTTGTTGAACCGATTTCAGTTGAACCTACTTTTGCTGTATATCCGCTTAAGAAGTGGTACGCGGCGGCTTCTTCACTTAGTACAGATACAGGAGGTAATACGCCACTTACATCGCATGTTAAAAATACAACAGCTTTCGGCTCGCCAGCACGGTTTTCTACTTTACGTTTTTCAACATGTTCTAACGGATAAGCTGCGCGGCTATTTTGAGTTAAGCTTGTATCGTTAAAGTCTGGCACACCTTTATCATCAAGTACCACATTTTCTAAGATAGTGCCAAAGCGGATTGCATCCCAAATAACAGGTTCATTCTTTTGTGAAAGGTCGATACATTTTGCGTAACAACCGCCTTCGATATTAAATACGCTCCCAGGTGCCCAACCATGCTCATCATCACCGATTAGGAAGCGAGTTGGGTCAGCTGATAACGTTGTTTTACCAGTACCAGATAATCCGAAGAATAATGCTGTGTCGCCAGCTTCACCAACGTTAGCCGAACAGTGCATTGGTAATACACCTTTAGCTGGTAATAAGAAGTTTTGAACTGAGAACATCGATTTTTTCATTTCACCGGCGTAGCGCATACCCGCAAGCAATACTTTACGTTGTGCAAAGTTAATAATTACGGTGCCATCGCTATTAGTACCATCACGCTCTGGCTCACATACAAACGAAGGTACGTTCATCACTTGCCACTGCGGTAAGTTTGAAGCGTTATAGTTTTTAGGTTCAATAAACATGTTTTTGGCAAAAATATGATGCCATGCAGTTTCTGTTGTAACAACTACAGGTAAATAATGCTCTGGGTCTGCGCCAACTTCTAGGTGAGAGGTGAAGTGGTCATTACTTTGCACATATGCTTCTACGCGTGCCCACAAAGCATCAAATTTGTCAGCATCAAAAGGACGGTTTACATTGCCCCATTGAATTTCATTTTGTGTTGTCGCTTCTTGTACAATAAAACGATCTCGAGGTGAACGACCTGTTCGTTTTCCTGTAATGGCTACGAAAGCACCATTTGCGGCTAGAGTTCCTTCGCCACGGCGGATCGCATGCTCGACAAGTTCAGCTGCGGTTAAATCGACAAAACGTGTAGCGCTTGTAATCATGTTTATACCTAACTATGTGTGAGAGTTTGAACGGGATAGCTCTGGGTAAATAGTGCCCTTTAGCTGTAATGATAGTAACAGAAGGTTTTGAGATATTCGAGCCTGTAAAGCCTCTAAAAACACATATATTTGCAAAAAAACATGAATAATTTCAATGATACCGGTGTCATTAAATGTCACTTTTTATGACACCGGTATCATCTTTTTATAATATAAAACCGCATATTTTGCGGCTTTATATAGTCGGATTAGCTGAGATGGGGTTTTTAATTAAAAATGCTTTTAATGTCTTGCTCATTAAACGCATATTCTTTTAAGCAGTAATGGCAGTTAATATTAACGCTGCCGTTTTTTGCTACATCATCGAGCAGTTCTTGTTGTCCTACATTAACTAATGCGGTGATTATTTTATCACGACTACAGCCACATTTGAAACGTATGCTTTGCGGTTCAAAAACGCGTGGGTTATCTTCATGATACAAACGAGTTAAAATTGTATTTGCATCAAGGTTTAATAACTCTTCATCTTTTATCGTATTACTAAGTGCTTCTAAGTGGGCAAAATCTTCAATCGACTTTTGTTTATCAACAGGCAGTACCTGTAAAAATAAACCACATGCTTTGGCGCTGCCTTCGGTTGTATTAGTTGCAAACCATAAACGAGTTTTTAATTGCTCTGATTGCTCAAAGTAACTTTCAATACATTCGCTTAGCGTGTCGTGTTCTAAAGGGACTATGCCTTGGTAGCGTTCACCTTTGTCTGGGGTAATAGTAATAACCATATAGCCATTGCCGATTAATTCTTTGACGGTACTGCCAGTCACCTCACTTTGTAGACGAGCAATACCACGCATATTTTGTTTATCGTCACCATTTATTACTGCATATTTAACTGGTCCGTCGCCTTGAAGTTGCACGGCTATCTCGCCTTCAAATTTTAATGTAGCTGTCAGTAAGCAAGTGGCAACTAATAGCTCACCTAGTAATGCTTTTACAGGCGCGGGGTAATTATGGTTGGCAATCATTTCATTGTAGGCACTCTCGATTTGAACGAGTTCGCCACGAACATCTAGTTCGTTGAATAAATAACGGTGAAGTAAATCTTGTTGCATGAGCGGCTATACCTAACTTAATTTCATTTTTAAAAGTTCGCGTCTTTGCTTTTTATCGGGTTTTTTATCCGGATGAGGCGCAAAAAAACTGTTATTTTTACGTGCGATGCTGTTTTCTTCGCGTTTAGCAATACTGGCATCAGATTCTTGGTACAAGGTCTGAGCAATGGGGGCGCTTTGTCGTTTTTCAAGCACTTTGATGATAGTCACTATCTTTTCATCTACACCTTGAGCGAGTTTCACTACCGCACCAATCTCGACTATTTTGCTCGCCTTTGTTCGTTGTCCATTATAATGCACTTTACCACCTTGTACCATTTCCCTTGCTATAGCACGTGTTTTATAAAAGCGGGCTGCCCACAACCATTTATCTAATCGAACTTTTAGATTATCTATGAGGTCAGAGTCTTTATTACTATTGCTTTTTTTACTCATAACGTATTTGTACCTGCAGTAATTTATTATCTAAAATTTACCACGAAATCTATCTAGGATGAAGGTATTACAGTGGGTGTTGCTTTTTTGTTCAAGTAAATAGAAGTTATTCATTCTGTTTACAAAGTTTAATATTAGTGTGCTTGTTGAATGAAAAATGAAAGGGTACTATGGGGACGCGCTTACGCAGTAAATTAAAAAAGAACACTATTTATGGAACAGCAAATTCAACGACTAAAACACATTTTAACTCGATTGCCGCATGCTAAATTAAGTGCATTAGTCACGCTATTAGTTGTTGTTTACCTTGCATTTTTGTTATCAAAACTGGTTTGGCTATTATGGCCTAAACCTCAAATAACTTTACTTACCCCCACTCAGTTTACAGCACAGTCATCGGGAGCAAGTAATAATTCTGCGCAACGTATTGTTGAACAGTTTTTGTTTGGTAAAAAAACGGTAACAAACAGCGCTAATACTGCAAAACAATCACAAGTTATTAATAATGCCCCTGAAACACGTTTAAGTATTAACTTAACAGGCATAGTGGCTGTAAGTAATGATGATAAAGCAGGCGTTGCAATTATTGAATCACAGGGCAAGCAGGTTAGTTACCTTGTAGATGAAGTTGTATCTGGGACGCGCGCAAAAGTAGCTCAAATACTTCCTGACCGTGTCATTTTAAGTGTAAATGCTCGTTTTGAAACGCTAATGCTTGATGGACTTGATTTCACCAAAATAGTCTCTATGCCGGTGCTCGCTGCAAAAGATGAGCAAGAAATGGGGCCGCAACGATTAGAAGAAAGTGAAGAACTAATAAATGCGACTGCAGACCCCGAAGTAAAAGAAGCCATTATAGAAACACGTGAAGAATTATTAGAAGAACCCGGTAAGCTTTTTGATTACATACGTGTATCTCAAGCAATGAGTGACGGTGAGCTAATTGGTTATCGCTTAAGTCCGGGAAAAGAGCCTGCACTATTTAAGCAAATGGGATTAAAAAATAACGATCTAGCTGTTTCTATTAACGGCTATCAACTAACAGATTTAAAACAGGCCATGTCAGCCATTAATGAGCTGCGCAATAGCACCGATGCTACTATCACTATTGAGCGTGATGGTGAGCAAATAGATGTGCAATTTAGCCTGCAATAACTTAGCTTTGGAGTTTTAACATAATGGTTCAGGTGCTACACCTCACAAAAATTAAAAAAGGGTTAGCTAAGTACGCAGCACTTTTTTTGGCGGCAAGTATATCTTTGTCTGTTTCTGCAGTTGAATATGCAGCAAATTTTAAGGGTACTGATATCAACGAGTTTATTAATATTGTTGGTAAAAACCTTAATAAAACGGTGATTATAGATCCTAACGTGCGTGGCAAAGTGAATGTACGTAGCTATGAGTTAATGGATGAAGATCTTTACTATCAATTCTTTTTAAATGTATTAGAAGTTTACGGCTATTCAGCTGTTGAAATGGATAATGGCATTATTAAAGTAGAAAAAAGCTCTGATGCTAAAAAGTCGAATGTTCCCCTAATTACCGAAAACAGTTCTGCATCGGGCGATATGATGATTACCCGCGTTGTACGCGTAAAAAATGTAAGCGTGCAAGAGCTCGGACCATTAGTTCGTCAATTTAGCGATCAGAAAGACGGCGGGCACGTTGCTAACTTTAACGCTGCAAACGTAATGATGTTGACTGGTCATGCTGCATCAGTAAACCGCTTAGTAGAAATTATTCGTTCAGTTGACCAAGCAGGTGATAAGCGTGTTGATATTGTAAAGCTTAAATACGCAACGGCTGATGACGTTGTCTCTGTAGTAGAAAATATCTACAAAGACAGCGGTAAAGGGAGTGTCCCTGAATTTTTGATTCCTAAAGTCGTAGCCGACGGCCGTACCAACAGTGTAATTGTAAGTGGTGAAGGGCAAGCCCGCACACGTGCAATTGAGTTAATTAAGCGCCTTGATGGTGAGCTTGAAAGCCAAGGTAACACTAAGGTATTTTATTTAAATTACGCCAAATCGGAAGACTTAGTTAAGGTGCTTCAGGGTGTAAGTAAAACGTTAACCGAGGAAGCTCAAGGCAGCGCAACTAAAACGCGTTCGCGTAGTAACAACGAAACCAGCATTGAGGCACACCCAGAGTCTAATTCATTAATTATCACAGCACAGCCCGATACTATGCGTTCATTAGAGTCAGTTATTGAACGATTAGATATTCGTCGCGCACAAGTATTAGTTGAAGCCATTATTATTGAAGTGATGGAAGGTGATGGCGTTAACCTAGGCTTGCAGTGGATTTCAGAGCAAGGCGGCATGCTGCAGTTTAATAACGGTACAACAGTACCTGTTGGGTCGTTAGCTGTTGCAGCAGAACAAGCTGCAGATCAAACAGTAACTAAAACAATTATTGGTACAGAGTCTGGCACGGTTACACCTTACACAGAAACAACGGAAGGCGACTACGGTCCGCTTGCATCATTACTTAGTGGTATTAATGGCTTAGCACTGGGCGTTGTAAAAAATGACTGGGGCGCAATTATTCAGGCAGTAGCAACCGACACTAACTCAAATATTTTGGCAACGCCTTCAATTACCACCATGGATAACGAAGAAGCCTCTATTTTAGTGGGTCAAGAAGTACCTATTATTACCGGATCTCAAACGGGCACTAACAATAGCAATCCATTTCAAACGGTTGAGCGTCAAGAAGTGGGTATTAAACTTATAGTAACGCCACAAATTAACGATGGCTCAGCGGTACAGCTTACCATTGAGCAAGAAGTATCAAGCGTAAGCGGTGCAACCGCGGTTGATATTTCAGTAAATAAACGTGCTATTAAAACAACGGTTATTGCTGATGATGGTGGTATGGTTGTTTTAGGTGGTTTAATCGATGAAGACGTTCAAGAAAGTGTGTCTAAAGTTCCATTATTAGGAGATATTCCTGTATTAGGGCACTTATTTAGATCAACAAACACAACTCGTCGTAAGCGTAACTTAATCGTGTTTATCCGCCCTACGATCATCCGTGATGGGGTGAGCATGAATAAGTTAAGTTTTAACAAATATAACTTTATCCGTGGTGAACAGACTAAGCAGCAGGAAGATGGTATTGATTTAATGCCAATGACCGATACTCCTGTATTGCCTGAGTGGAATGATGAGTTAGTACTTCCGCCAACTTATGAAGAGCATTTACGTAAACAAAATGCACAAGAGCGTAAAGATGACTAATGCGATACAAGAGATAAACCAAGACGTGGTTCATCCTAATACGCATAGTACAGATGAACTATTAGCTGATGATGCACTCGTTGAGTTGCCAGCAAAACGTTTACCGTTTTCGTACGCACGACGTGCGGGTGTTTTACTCAGTAAATACCAAGATCAAACAACGGTTTACTACCGCGGTGACCTTAATTTAGATGTATTGTTAGAAGTTCGCCGAATTGCAGGTCATGGTTTTAAATTAGAGCCACTTGATGATGATAAATTTGAACTTTTACTTGAGTCATCTTACCAACGCGATAGCTCTGAAACGCAGCAAATGATGGAAGATATTGGCAACGAAGTTGATCTGTTTTCTTTAGCGGATGAACTCCCGCAAACTGAAGACTTATTAGCTGGCGATGATGATGCGCCTATTATTAAGCTCATTAATGCCATGCTTAGCGAGGCAATAAAAGAGGGCGCGTCAGATATTCATATTGAAACGTTCGAGCAAGAGCTTGTTATTCGTTTTAGGGTTGATGGCGTTTTAAAAGAAGTATTAAAACCAAACCGTAAACTGGCTTCATTGCTTGTTTCACGTATTAAGGTAATGGCAAAACTCGATATAGCTGAAAAACGTATTCCGCAAGATGGCCGTATTAGCCTGCGTATTGCAGGGCGTGCAGTAGACGTGCGTGTATCAACTATGCCATCAAGCTTTGGTGAGCGAGTAGTATTGCGTTTACTTGATAAAAACAATGCCCGCCTAAACCTTGAAGATTTAGGTATGACACCAAAAAACCGTGAGTTGTTTGCTGACCTAATTAGCAAGCCACACGGTATTATTTTGGTAACAGGGCCAACGGGTTCTGGTAAAAGTACCACGCTGTATGCAGGCATGAGCCAAATAAACTCGCGCGATCGTAATATCCTGACAGTTGAAGATCCTATTGAATATGAGATCCCAGGCATTGGTCAAACGCAAGTAAATACAAAAGTAGATATGACATTTGCAAGAGGGTTACGTGCTATTTTGCGTCAAGATCCCGATGTGGTAATGGTGGGGGAAATACGTGACCTTGAAACTGCCCAAATAGGTGTTCAAGCATCACTTACTGGTCACTTAGTTATGTCTACACTGCATACAAATACGGCGTCTGGTGCTATTACTCGAATGGAAGACATGGGCGTTGAACCGTTTTTGCTTTCTTCATCGCTATTAGGGGTTTTATCTCAGCGCTTAGTGCGTACGTTGTGCAATAGCTGTAAAGAAGGGCATGTGGCAGACGAACGTGAATGTCAGCTTTTAGGTGTCCCATTTGAGAGTAAGCCAACAATTTACCGTGCGGTAGGCTGTGAAGAATGTAACTTTAATGGTTATAAAGGCCGTACTGGTATACACGAGTTACTTGTTGTAGATGAAACAATTCGAGAAATGATCCACAACGGTAAAGGCGAGCAAAGCGTAGAGAAATACATTCGTAAACACAGTCCAAGTATTCGTCAAGATGGCTGCAGCCGTGTGCTTGCAGGTAAAACCACGCTTGAAGAAGTGCTGCGTGTTACCCGTGAGGAAGGCTAATAATGGCTGCGTTTGAATATCGCGCATTAGATGGTCGCGGCAAAGAAAAAAAAGGCATTTTAGAAGCCGATACAGCCAAACAAGTTCGTCAGCTTCTTCGTGATAAAAGCTTAACCCCTTTAGAGGTTGTACCTGCGGCTCAAAGCGACAAACAGGTAAAGGGTGAAAAAGCCCCTTTATTTGGTAGCCTTTTTAAACCAAGTATTTCTACTTCTGAGCTTGCGCTTATCACACGCCAGTTAGCAACATTAATTCAGTCAGCATTACCGGTTGAAGGCGCGGTTATGGCAGTGGCTGAGCAATGTGAAAAACCACGTTTAAAACGTATGTTAATGTCGGTTCGTTCAAAAGTTGTTGAGGGTTATACCCTTGCAGATGGTATGAGTGAGTTTCCTCATGTGTTTGACGACTTATATCGTTCAATGGTGGCTGCGGGGGAAAAATCAGGACATCTTGACCAAGTACTTAATCGCTTAGCCGATTACACCGAGCAGCGTCAGCATATGCGTAGTCAAATAACACAGGCTATGGTTTACCCAACTATTTTAGTTATTTTTGCCATTGGTATCGTGTCGGTATTATTAGGTACTGTGGTTCCAAAAATACTAAAAACCTTTGAAAAAACTAAACAAGTATTACCTTGGACCACCGAGTGGGTAATGGCTGGGAGCCATTTTGTACAAAATTACTGGTTTATTAGCTTACTGGCTATCACTGGCATTGCGATTGGCATTAAGTACGCATTAAAAAAACCACAAGTGCGCTTTTGGTGGGACGACCGTGTGCTGCATATGCCGGGCATTGGTAAGGTGGCTCGCGGTATCAATACCGCTCGCTTTGCTCGTACGTTAAGTATTTTATCTTCAAGCTCTGTGCCATTACTTGAAGGAATGCGCATTTCTGGCGATGTACTCGTAAACGAAAAAATTAAAAAGTCGGTAGCCGATGCAGCTGATAGAGTAAGTGAAGGGGCTAGTCTTAGAGCCGCTTTGCAACAAACTAAACTGTTTCCGCCGATGATGCTACATATGATCGCCAGCGGTGAAAAATCAGGTGAATTAGAACAAATGCTAGAGCGCGCAGCGAATAACCAAGACCGTGAATTTGAAAGCATGGTTAATGTATCGCTTAAGTTATTAGAGCCTGCAATGATAGCGTCCATGGCTGTTATCGTTTTATTTATTGTGATGGCCATTTTGCAACCTATCATGGCAATGAACAAAGCGGTTGGGCTCTAAATTTAAATAGTTTTTATATATTAATGGTTTTACCTAAACCATTTTTGTTTAGTGTTTTTAGAATAATGAGGTAATTACGTGAACAAACAATCAGGTTTTTCTTTACTAGAAGTAATGGTGGTACTGGTTATCATCGGGATGATTATGTCTATTGTTGCGCCAAATATCATGGGTCAACAAGAAGAGGCTGCTATTGATAAAGCGCATTTAGATATTCAGCAGCTTGAAGATGCGATGAGCTTATACAAGCTTAAAAATAAAAGTTACCCAAGCACAGAGCAAGGCCTAGAAGCGTTAGTGACTAAAACGTCTATAGAGCCTGTTCCTAAGCGTTTTCCAGATGGCGGCTTTATCAGCGAATTACCAGAAGATCCATGGGGCAATACGTACTTACTAATAAGCCCAGGTGAAATTGGTAAATTTGATATTTTCTCTATGGGGCCAGATGGCGAAGTCGGTACTGATGACGACATTGGTAACTGGGATGAAGAAAAGCAGTAATGCGTCAAGTTACTGAGCTTACCCTAAATATACTTTTTGAAGGCTTACTATGAACGTAGGTCTTCAATCAATACATAAAAAAAAGGGCTTTAGCTTAATCGAGATTTTAGTTGTATTAGTGGTTATCGCTTTTGCAACAAAAATGGTGGTATACAGTTTAGACGGCGGCGCCGAAGATGAGTTAGATACTCAAGCGCTTAGGTTGCATACCACCATTAATATGGCTTCAGAATTTGCAATTTTGAATCAGGTAGAACTTGGTTTATTGGTTGAAAAAAACACGTTAGAGTACTTAGTGTTTGATGGTGAAAAATGGGTCACTTTTGACAGAGAAGAGCTATTTAAACCCATAGAGTTAGAACCGCGATTAAAGCTCACCCTTAACTTAGAGGATCTCGCATGGGCTCAAGATAACCTTCTTGAACAGTCTAATTGGCGAGAGCTTATGAGTGGTGGTGAAGAAGATAGCCTACTCGAGCTTAAAAAACTCAAAATACCTCAAGTACTTATTTTATCGTCGGGTGAGGTAAGCGCATTTCAGCTAATACTTGAGTTAAAAGAACAAAGTGACCCTGTTTATTTTATTGAGGGTGAATTTACAGCACCAGTGAAGTTACGAAGAGAGCCAGAGTAATGATATTTAATAAAGGCTTTACCTTACTGGAAGTGCTTGTTGCTTTGAGCATTTGTGCAATGGCAGGTATTGCTGCAATGCAAGCGACCGGCGAGCATATTCACCACTTAACAACCATTGAAGAGCAAACATATGCTTCTTGGGTTGCCGAAAATGTCATTATTGAACAGCGCGTTAAAGGCGAGCAATGGCAAGGTAAAAACAACTTACGTGGTAGTGAAGTAATGGGGGGGGTTGAATGGTTTTGGCAACAAGAGGTTATTCCTACCGCCGATAAAAGTTTTGTTAAATTAACAATAAATGTATTTATCGATGAAAAATACGAACAATCAGTCTATGAGCTATCAACGTATTTAAATAAGGGTAAAAAGTAAGTGAAACAGCGCGGATTTACATTACTAGAAGTAATGGTTGCTCTGGGGATTTTAGCTTTTGTTGTTATTTCTACACATCAAATATTAGATAGCACAACCAAGGCAAAAGACGCGTCGGACGAAAAAATAGCGGAGCTGAATGGTTTGCAAACAACGTTTAGGCTTATGGATCAAGATTTTAGCCAAATGACTAAACGTGCGGTAAGAAACGAGTCTGGTGACGTACAAGAATACTATTTATTAGCGGGGCGTTATGTGCTTGAAAGTCAATATGACGGCATTGCATTTGTAAGAGACGGTTGGATAAACCCAATAAATTTACTGCCTCGGTCTGAGTTACAGGCTGTTGGGTACAGAGTGATGGATGATAACCTTGAGCGTGTATACCGTGTGTACGTTGACCAGCTTGATAATATGGAGCCACGCGTACAGCAAGTGTTAGAAAACGTCGAAGAACTTAAGTTTGAATTTTTAGACAGTGACAATAAATGGCAAGAACAATGGGAAGTAAAAGCGTTGCCAAAAGCCGTTGCGGTTACCTTACAGCAAATAGAGGCTGAACCTATTCGTCGTGTATTTTTAGTTCCTGGTCAGGGAAGTAAAAATAATGGGTAACCAGTCATCGCGTGGTGCAGCACTCGTTATTGTATTATTTATTGTTGCATTGGCTGCTATTTTAGCCGTAGAAATGAGTGCTAATTTAATGGTACAAGTGCAAAAAAGTACTAATTTACAAGGGCATCAACAAGCAAAATGGTATGCTTATGGCGCTGAAGAATTGGCGATTAAAGGGCTTATTCAAAGCAAGAAAGATGATCCAGATAAAACAACGCTTGACCAAGTATGGGCAACACAAGGTAATGCAGCATACCCAGTTGATAACGGCACATTAAGTGGTTCAATTACTGATTTGCAGTCATGCTTGAATTTAAATGCACTGGCGGTTGAACCCGATACAAATAGCGCTGATAAAACAAACCCTGCACACAAAGCGCTGTTTGCCTTGCTCGAAAATATAGAAGATTTACCTGCGGATGAATCAGAAGAGGCAATGGCCGACAGCGTATTTGATTGGCTTGATGAAAATAGCATTACTTATCGTTCAGGTGCTGAAGAAGGAGAGTATTTATCTCGCAAGTTTCCATATATGACTGCAAATAGTTTATTTGCATCACCATCGGAGCTTCGCTTGGTAAAAGGCTTTAACCCACTAGTAATGGAAAAAGTACTGCCTTATGTATGTGTTATTCCTGGTAGCACTCAGCTTTTAATTAATATTAATACAATTGCACCAGAACAGGCTTTATTACTAAGCGCGCTGATGGATAATTTAAGTTTGTCGGCTGCAGAGGCTGTCATTGCAGCAAGACCCCAAACAGGTTTTGATTCTTTAGAAGAGTTTTTTGAACAAGTACAGCAACAAGGCGGTACAAACACTGAGTCAGTAAAAGACTTATTTAGTATTAAAAGTGAATATTTTAAATTACAAACGCAGGCAAACTTTGTAGAACTGCGTTTTTCGATGACCACATTACTGCACGCCAAAGATGGCGACGTAACGATACTGGCGCGAAAATTTGGAGGCGTACAGTGACAGAAATATTGTTGATCCGTACGGGTCAAACCCAACAAGAACGATTAAATTGGCTTGTATATTCACCACAAGAACAAGAAATAATAGCCAGTGGTGAGCTACCAAGTGCAAGCAATTTAAATGAATTAAGTGAAAAAGCAGCCAACAGAGAAGTGGTTGTTTTATTGCCAAGCGATCAGGTGCAATTAAAAACGGTAACACTACCAACAAAGTGGAATCGTAAGTTAGAGCAAGCACTCCCTTACATGCTTGAAGAAGATATAGCCTGCGATGTAGACGATTTGTATATAGCCATAGGCGAAGCAACCATGGTTGGCGAGCAACATGCTATCCAGGTTGCGATGACCGATCGCGACTGGTTTGAGCAATGGCTCGCTTTATTTTCAGAGCATGGACTGTCTGTTTATAAAATATTGCCAGATGCATTGCTGTTACCGCCTGTAGGTGAGGGAGAGGCAAGTGCGATAGAGCTCAATCAGCAGTGGTTGTTTAAGCAAGGGACATGGCATATTAGTGCGGTTGAATCGAGCTGGCTATCAGGTTATTTAACTGCGTTAGGTAACCCTGAAATCAAGCATTTTAGTCCTGCAGAAAACTTCCCAGAGGGAACTAATTTACAAGCACAAACAAGTCAGTATGACCTCCCGTTAGCTTTATTTGCTAAGCAATTAAATAGCGTTAAATTTAATCTTCGCCAAGGTATTTACCAACTTAAAAAGAAGAGTGCACTTTGGTGGGGTTACTGGAAAGGCGCGGCGATATTTACAGCTGTTGCACTGGGTTCTACGTTAGTTATAAAGGCAATTGAGTTACAACAACTTAATTCTCAAGTCGATATAGCAAAAAACCAAGTGATTGAGCGATACCAAGCAGCATTCCCCAGTTCTAAAGTGCATCCTAATTTGATAAAAAATCAGATTAAAGGCGCGTTAGACAGGATAGAAGGCCCTGATGAATCTGGCTTTTTAGAGCTTACTACTAATTTAGTTGATGTATTTTCGCAGGTGAATGAGTTCACACCAGAGACCTTACGTTACGATAAACGCAGAAATGAGTTACGTATTCGCGCACGAGCTAAAGATTTTCAAACCTTTGGTAAAGTAAAAACCATACTCGAACAGCAAGGCTTAACAGTAGAGCAAGGCTCTTTAAATAACGACGGTGATTTTGTGGTCGGTGAAATTAAACTGCGAGGTGCTGCATGAAAACACAAGCGATAAAATACTGGCGTTCTTTAAAAGAACAAGAGCAGCAACTTATTATGGTTGCAGGTGGTATCTTTGTTATTTTTGTTCTTGTGATGGGGATATTTAGGCCATTAAATAATGCCATAACAAAAGCAGAGCAATCGCAAATTAAGCAACAGGCTTTACTTGTATGGGTTGACGAAAGCATAGTAAAGCTAAAAGCAGCGGGTAATACGCGTGTTGTAAGTAATCAAAATTTAAGTCAAGTGGTTAATTCTACCCGTAGCCGTTATCAAATCAACATCAGTAAAATGCAGCCTAGTGATGGTTCACTGCGATTAACGCTCGACTCAGTAGAGTTTAATAAATTAGTAGAGTGGCTCGATGAATTAGTGAATCAACATGGTTTAAAAATCGAAAATTTAGATTTAAGCCGCGACGATAAATCGGGTTATGTGCGAGTAAGCCGTTTGGTATTAGAGAATTAATAAATGAAAAGAATAATTACATTATCGGCTGTTTTTTTAATTAGTTTTATTGTGTTTTGTATCATTAAATTACCTGCTGCTATCGCGCTTGATTTAGCAAAACCTTATCTTCCTAAGCAGTTGGAAGTAGGGCCTGCTGTTGGCACTGTATGGCAAGGCCAATTAATGCAAGTTCGTTTTGATGGCGAACAGTTAAATAATGTGCGCTGGGATATTGCTGGCTGGGCATTATTTACTGGCAATTTAAATACTAATATAAAGTTTGGAAATGCTCGCGAACGTACTGATATATCGGGGTATGCACATGTCAGCTATGGATTGTTTAATCGCACCGTAAAAGTAACGAATGGTCTAGTACGCTCAACGGTAGAGCGAGCAATGCAACGAGTTCAGTTACCTTTGCCTGTTACGGCAAAAGGGCGTGTAATACTGGAACTTGATGAATACACCTCAGGTGCTCCTTACTGTGAGTCATTAAAGGGTGAAATAGCGAGTCCTAATATCGATGTGCAAGGTTTAAATGGTTGGTTTAATATAGGGTCTCTGGCCGGCAATTTAAGTTGTAAGTCGGGTGATGTGGCAATATTAATCGACCCTGATAACACCCTTGGACTTGAAGCCGATGCCACTCTCAAAGCTAACTTTGACTTTAGCGTGGCAGGGTATGTAAAACCAGATGCTAGCTTACCAAAAGATGTTCACGATGCGGTTAAGTTTTTAGGCCGACCAGATAGCCAAGGTCGTTACCCGCTCAATTTTTAATGTTTTGATATAAAGAGTTTTAATGCAACTACCGCAATTTACTGAGCTGCATGCTAAGCAGCTCAGCACATTTTTAAATACACAACCTCACGCCATGACCCTTGCACAAAGCCAAGGTTATTTGTTTGGTGTTATATGTTCACCCGACCCTCTTGATGTACACGAATGGGTTGATGTGATACTCAATAATTCTGCAGACAAATTAGATGAAGAAACACTGTTTTTATTTATGGCGCTTTACCATCAAATAAGTGAACAAGTGTTTGAAGTAGGGTATAAACTGCCATCACAGTACGACAATGCATTTTGCTCGCAGTGGAGCCAAGGCTTTTTAACAGCAAGTAATGCTTACACGCAAAAGCTGTTAACATCACCGCAGTTAGATGCACAGTACAAAGAGGCCTTAGAAACTGCACAAGCAACCCTCAGCTTTTTTGCATTAGATCCACAGCTTATCGCGCAAATCGCATCGCAAAATTCAATGAGCACAATGCAGTTGTGTGAGCAACAATATGACCTTATGGGAGATTTTGCACTTGGTTTTGCAGAGCTTGTAGAAATAGTAGCACTTAATAGTGGTTTGTATAACGATGAAGGCTGGGACGAGTAGTTAGCGTTAAACGTTTTAATATTGGCGCTTTAGTTATTAGTTAAGCGCCAAGTTCTAAAATAATATCTGTGCAGCCTTGCTTGCACTTTACTGCACCTTTACCCACTTCGCTGGTGGCTAAATCGAGTGTGAGCACCGAATTACACTTTTCGCATTTTAGTGTTTTACCTTGCGCTAACTGTTTCAGCATATTACGTTGCTTGTGAAACGAATCACTGGTTTTTTTGTTTAAGTTAGAAAAGTCCATTATTTAGCCCGCTTTTGTTCGAGTGATTCAGACACTATTTTACACACTGTATTTAAGCGGTCAGCGTAGAAGTAAAGATTTAAGTCACGTTCGCGACAGTAGCGTAAATTAAATAGCTGAACCGCGTCATCAGTGGTAAACGTTTTTTCTACATACTCTTTTTCAGAGCCTGAGAGTGTGAGCTCATTACTAATTCTGTTTTTTGCTAAATTAGCAGCTGGGCTTCTATTTACTTTACTTGCATTACTTAAAAAACCAACACCTTCCCCTAATAGCTTCTCGCGTGGTTCTTTTATAAGTGGATGATCAATGGTAAAAAACGCAAGGATCACAATGATCAATATAATAAACTTCTTCATGGATACGTAAACCTTGATCTAAATAGGGTTGAATAATCAAGCAGTGTAATAAACTGCCCTTTAAAAGCAAGTAACTGAGATGAATAAATTAGTAGCAATCAATACCAGTAATTTTAGCCAATATTGGTATAATAACTACCAGAAGTTAGATATTTCTGAAATATCTGAAAGTATTTAATTTATGATTCACTAAACAAGTCTTACTTAGCAAGTTACTTGCTACACTATGAGTATAGAGCATTTGATTAGTGCTCAGCTTTTATTTTCCAAGCGGTGTTGAGGAACTTCGATGGACAAACAGATTAAAGTAAAAAACATTCCTGTTGAGGTAAAAATTCAAAAGCCGGATTTAAGCCGTCAAGATGATAGATTTAACCCCCGTAACCGCATTTATGTGAGAGCTGTAAAAGGTCTTCACCAATTATTAAGACAACGTATTGGTTTTTTAGGCATGCTCGCATTTATGGTTTTGCCATGGATAAACTTTAACGGCCAGCAAGCCGTGCTATTTGATTTAATAGCACAAAAATACAATATTTTTGGTCTAACTTTATGGCCTCAAGACTTCACCATACTGGCGTTTATATTCATGCTGGCGGCTTTTGCGCTGTTTTTGGTAACTACATTTTATGGACGAGTCTGGTGCGGATATACTTGTCCTCAAACGGTATGGACCTTCATTTTTATCTGGTTTGAAGAAAAACTTGAAGGCACAGCAAATCAACGTAAAAAGCTCGATCAACGGCCTATGGACTTTGACAAGTTCTGGCGAAAAACGGCTAAGCATTCTAGCTGGGTGTTGTTTTCTTTGTATACCTCTATTTCGTTTGTTGGTTACTTTACACCGATAAGAGAGCTACTCCCTGATTTTATAACCTTTAATGTTGGCGGTTATGCACTAGTAAGTATTTTAGTGTTTGCTGTGTGCACTTATGGTAACGCCGGCTGGATGCGCGAAATTATGTGTTTGCATATTTGCCCTTACTCGCGTTTTCAGTCGGCAATGTTTGACAAAGATACCTACACAGTAACCTATGATGAAAGCCGAGGTGAAAGCCGTGGTCCTCGCTCACGCAAGGTCGCCCATGAAGATTTAGAAATTGGCGACTGTATTGACTGTAACTTATGTGTACAAGTGTGTCCTACAGGTATTGATATAAGAAATGGCTTACAAGCTGAGTGCATTAATTGTGGTGCGTGTATTGATGCGTGTGACGGCGTAATGGACAAAATGGAGTATCCGCGCGGTTTAATTTCATATACCACAGAACGTAACCTTGAAACGCCAGAAAATAAAACCAACCCTTTACGAGCTAAAATTATTGGTTATACGGTCATATTGGTGCTGCTTACTGGCGCACTTGTTACAAATATTGCACTGCGTAAACCTATGGACTTTGATATTATCCGTGACCGAAATCAGCTATATCGTGTCGACTTTAATGGCTTGGTTGAAAACACATATACCTTAAAGGTAATCAATAAGGCGCAGTATGAGCAAACCTTTAATATTAAAGTTATAGGGCTAGAAAACTTTAAATACATAGGTAAGCAGGTATTCACGGTTCAAGCAGGGCAATCTCACAATGAACCTTTGTCACTCGTTATGGATCCATATGATTTAAAATTGCCTATAACAGAGTTTAATTTTGTGCTGTCACCAGTTAACGAACCGGATGAAACGATATCGCAATCGAGTAATTTTTTTAGAGCGCGATAAGTCGCACTTTCTAATTCGGTGCATATAGCCAATAACAAAAGCGGGTTTAGCCCGCTTTTAATTTATATAAGAAGAGTATGAGCAAATTTAGCTTTATAGATTTAACCCCAGATTTAATACTCGATGCGATAGAAACCATAGGCATTTATCCTGAGTCTGGGCTATTAGCGCTTAACAGTTATGAAAATAGAGTTTATCAATTCAAGGCCGAAGACGGTCTTCGTTACGTCGTAAAGTTTTATCGTCCCGAGCGCTGGAGTAAAGCACAAATTCAAGAAGAACATGACTTTGCTTTTGAATTGGCTGACGCGGAAGTACCCGTTGTAGCCCCTGTTTTACATAACGGACAAAGCTTGTTTGAACACCAGGGTTATATGTTTGTGGTTTTTCCAAGTGTGGGTGGGCGATTATTTGAAGTAGATAATTTAGATCAGCTTGATGTTATGGGACGTTTGATTGGTCGAATGCACCAAGTAGCTAAAACAAAACCATTTACTTACAGACCAACAATAAGCTGTGGTGAGTATTTACATACAGCTAAAGTTCATCTTCAAAAAAGTAACTTAGTGCCAATGGGATTAAGCACTGCTTTTTATACTATTTTAGATTTGGTAATTGAGCAGACACAAAAGCAGTATCAAGATACAAATAATATTCGCTTACATGGAGATTGCCACGCAGGCAATATATTATGGGCCGGCGATGCGTTAATGTTCGTGGATTTAGACGATAGTCGCCAGGGACCTGCGATTCAAGATTTATGGATGATGCTAAGTGGCGACAGGCCAACGCAACTGTTACAGTTAGACACCTTAGTCGGGGCGTATGAAGAATTCTGTGATTTTGACCACGCTCAACTCAAATTAATTGAACCGCTGCGAGCAATGCGTATTATTCATTATATGGGATGGGTGGCAAAAAGGTGGAGCGATCCTGCTTTCGTGCGGAACTTTTCATGGTTTGCTGATGACAAATACTGGGAGCAACAAATTTTAGCGCTTAAAGAACAACTTGCAGCTCTGCAAGAACCGCCGTTAAAATTATTGCCGTAAATTATTATTTAATGACGAGTACAACGAGATACTAATGCTTAAAAAATTAAAACTGAGCCTACTTCTTTTATGTTTACCATTTGCAGCCTTTGCTGCACAGTTTGAGGCTAATAACCAATACACTATTATTAAAACTGAAAAAAGCACAACACCCCAAGTAACAGAGTTCTTTTCATTTTATTGTCCGCACTGTTTTAAATTTGAACCAGTGGCTAAAGCAATTGAAAAAAAACTGCCGGAAGGTACTGAGTTTGTTAAAAGCCACGTTAACTTTTTAGGTGGTGTATCTCCACAAGCACAAAGTAACTTAAGCTTTGCTTACTTAATTGCCAAACAACAAGGCCAAGCACAAAATATAGCTGACCAAATTTTTAGAAGCATTCATATTCAAGGTGTGCCTTTAACAGAAGTTAAAGATCTTAAAAAGCTGTTGGAAGTTAACGGGATAGATAGCGACACTTTTGACCAAGCTATTGCAAGCATGCCAATTATTGCCGCAGAACAAGCAATGCAAGACAAACAAAATAAATATTCAAAATTAGGTGCATTAACTGGCGTACCTACTTTTATCGTTAACGATAAATACAAAATCAACATTAACACCATAAAAAACCAACAAGAACTTGATGAGTTAATTGCGTTTTTATTAGCATTATAAATTTTGGAGTATAAGTATGATTAAACTACTTAAAGCAGGGTTACTTGCATTAGTATTACCACTGGCAGCAACGAGCTTTGCGGCGACCTATGAAGAAGGCGTTCATTACGATGTTATTTCTGAACGCGCTACTAAAAAGCCAGAAGTAAAAGAGTTTTTCTCTTTTTACTGCCCGGCGTGTAATAACTACGAGTCATTGATCAGCGAATTTAAGCCTAAACTTGATAAAAATGTTAAGTTTAAAAAGAGTCACGTTGACTTTGTGGGTGTTCGTAACCCAGAAAACCAACAAATGATGAGCCAAGCATTAGCCACTGCAGAAGTACTTCCGCAAAAAGAAAAAATTATTGCAGCTATTTTTAATCATATTCACACAAAACGCGCTAAATTTAACGAATTAGCTGACGTGAAAGATGTGTTCGTTGCGCAAGGTGTTGATGGCGATAAATTTGATAAGTTATTTAAAAGCTTTTCGGTTCGTACATTAAGCTCTAAGATGAAACGCGACCAAGAGTACTTTAAAGAAAAAGGCGCCCTTCGTGGTGTTCCAACATTTATTGTAAACGGTAAGTATAAATTAAACTTAGGCCGTGAATCAGGTGTTACGGCACCTGAAGATATCAGCAAGTTAATTAATTACTTGGCAAGTAAGTAAAAGAATACAAAAAAGCTCCTTTATAGGAGCTTTTTTGTGCCTATAAGTTTTTACTCACCGTTATTTTTTCTGCAAATACACACCTGATTCTATATGATGTGTATAAGGGAACTGATCAAATATCGCAAAGCGCTTGACGTTATGAGTACGCGTTAAATGATCTAGATCGCGTTCCAGTGTGTCAGGGTTGCACGATATGTAAATAATATTTTCGTAGTTAGCCACTAAATCACAGGTCAATTCATCCATACCAGCGCGTGGCGGGTCGACTAAGATGGTTTGGCAATTGTAACTTTTTAAATCAATGCCATCTAGACGAGAAAAAGTACGTTCTCCATTCATCGCTTGAGTAAACTCTTCGCTCGACATACGTATAATATCGAGATTATCTACATTGTTCTTCTCGATATTGTATTGAGCAGAGTAAACAGATGACTTAGATATCTCAGTTGCTAGTACTTTTTTAAAAGAGCCAGCTAGTGCAATAGAAAAGTTACCATTACCGCAGTAAAGCTCTAGTAAATCATTTTTAAGTGGTTTACATAAACCTTGTGCCCACTCAAGCATGCTTATATTTACTTTCGCATTAGGTTGCGTAAAGCTATTCTCTACTTGTTGGTAAACGAGTTCTTGGCCATTTACAGTTAATCGCTCTGTTACAAAGTCATCACCTAGCATTTCTTTTTGCTTACGTGCTCGGCCAATAAAGTCTATCTTATATTTTTCACTCAGCTTTGCCTTAAGCGCTTTAATTTCACGTAGCCATTCATCATCAAGCGGCTTGTGGTAAAGCAAGCTCACTAAAATTTCACCGCTGAGTGTAGACAGGTAATCTATTTGAAAAAGCTTTCGGCGTAAAACCTCACATGGCTTAAGGTTTTCAATCATTACTTGCATTATTTCACCAACAAGCGGTGCTGCAGGGTCAAACGTATCCACGCGTATTTTTTCTTTAGTTTGCTGATCGAACATTATATGAAACAGATCGTCTCCATCATGCCATACTCTAAACTCGGCACGTTGGCGGTAGTTAATTGGCTCCGAGCTAAACACTTCTAGCTGCTCCACACCAAAACGTTGAAACTGTGAAGTTATACGCTGTTCTTTTTCACTTAACTGCGCTTGGTACTGTGTGGTATCTATTTTAATAACTGCCATTCGCGTTATTGCCTTATCTAAGATCTGTTTATCGGCGCTATTGTAGGGAGCGGTTCGCATTTGTCTAGTTTTGGCAAGAATAAATGATGTTTTTTTACGCGGTTTACTTTAGTTTTTTATGCTCTGGCCGATAATAAAGTACGCACGCTCAGGAGACGAATCATGAAAATAGGCAACTATGGGTTTATACCAAGCCAGAATATAAACAAATTCAATAACAAAGCTGATGTACAACAACCTACCATCACGTCTCCGCAAGACAGTTATCAGCAACGAGGCAAAGAGTTGGCTGCTAAAGTCTTAGGCGATAAAATGGCAGAGCAGCTTGGTTTACCTGTTCAAGAAAAAAAGGCAGAAAAACCCCTTTTTGATTTTGAAGAAATTGTTAAAAATGTACTCGACTTTGTCACTGGCGCCGTTAATAAAGCAAAAGCTGATGGTGCCGATGACGATAAATTAAAAGGTATGTTAAGTGATGCCCGTAAGGGGGTTCAAATAGGTATTGATGACGCTGTTGATGAGCTCAAAGAGTCTGGCGTGCTAAACGATGAAACCCAAGAGGGGATCAATAAATCAAAAGAAGGAATTTTCAATGGCCTTGATGAGTTTGAAGATAATTTGTTCAACCCAATGCCCGCCAGTGTGGGGGTAACACAAGCACAGTATGCCAGTTTAAGTAATAATGCTCAGTACAGCTTTACAACCGCAGAAGGCGATGAAGTAACAATTAGTTTTGCCGATGCGTTTAAATCTCAGTCTGCTAGCAGTTATCAACGTGGTGAGAAAGGAGAGGCATTCGTAAGTGAATCATCACAATCGAGGGAGCTTTATTTTTCAATGTCAGTTAACGGCGACCTTAATGATAAAGAGCAAGAAGCAATTAATGAGTTGATGGAAAACCTACAAAACGTAAGTAAAACTTTTTTTAGCGGTGATTTAGATCGGGCATTTGAAGAAGCGCAAGAGCTTAGTTTAGGCAATGAGCAACTAGTTGCATTTTCAATGGACTTACGACAAACCAAAACGGTTGCTGCAATAAAAGGTTATGAAGAAAATAAACCGGCCCCAGAAAAAGTAATTGCAGATAAAATAGCGCCTTTTAATGATGATCTACGAGAGGCATTTTCTAAAGCCTCCGAGTTAGATATTCAAAATCAGTTATCAGGCATCATGCAATGGCTCAATGAGGACCAAAGTGAGATCGATAAGCTTGTTGATTATACAAAAGCTATGTTTGAAAACCTTAATAAGTTAAATAGCGCGGCAAAGCAAACAGCTGACGAGGTTTAGCCTTAACCTTAAACTACTTTCTTTTGCAAAAATCACATGGCAAACTGCCGTTCTAATCTAATTATAGGAACGGTCGTTTGTCAGCGCATATAATGGTTTTTGATTCGGGGATTGGTGGCACAACAGTACTTGAACATATAAAGCAACGTATCCCGAATGCTCAATATAGCTATTTCATGGATAATGCTTTCTTACCTTATGGGGCTCAGACACAACAAACAATCATTAATCGTTTGTGTTCGCTTATTCATTTTATTAAGTTAAACAAGCTAAACGTCGATTTAATTGTTATAGCGTGCAACACGGCATCTACGTCTGCATTAAGTGCCGTACGCAAAATTACAGATATACCCATTGTTGGTGTTGTACCAGCGATAAAACCCGCAGCAGAATTAACTCATTCAAACCACATTGCTTTACTGGCAACACCAGCCACAATAGCGAGCTCGTATACAAAAACACTAATAGCACAGCATGCCAGTAATGTAATCGTTAACTTATATAGTAGTGTTGAGTTGGTAAACCTTGCGGAACAGCTTTTTTTCAATGACTGCTTAGATACAATTAAATTGCATGCCGTGCTTGAAGATTTGAATATTGAAAAGCAAGTAGACGTACTTATATTAGGATGTACACACTTTCCCATACTTGCAAAACAAATTAGTGAATACTTTGAAAATAGTATTCAGCTGGTGGACTCCGGCGTAGCAATAGCAAGTAGGGTCAGTTATTTATTAGACGAATTAGGTTTATTAGCACAAAATATATCAGATATAAAAAAGCCGCTGCAATACTATGCAACGGCTAATGTGTTCAGTGATAAACTGGCGGTTAAGCTAGTTACGCTGATTGATCCGCCTGAGTTCGAAGGGCGTTAGCATCATCTTCTTGTTTTTGTTTTGCTTCACGTACTTTTAAAGTTCGTTGTTGAAACTCACTATCGTTCAAGTTAGCAATAGCATTGTCTGCGTCAGCTTGCGCCATTTCAACAAAACCAAAGCCACGACGTTTGCCTGTATTTTTATCCTTTAATAGACGAACGTTGAATACTTTACCTTGCTCTTCAAACAAAGCACGAACAACACCTTCGTTTGCACGGTAAGGAAGGTTACCAACGTAAAGTGTTTTAGTCTTCACTTCGGCCTCTTCTAAAACGTCAGACGACATAGCAGCAATAATTAGCCCACCTACTAACAGGCCAACAGCAAATACAATTGAAGGGTCAAGTTCTAAGCTTCCGAGTGCGAACTTAACAATAACAAAACCAACTACAGCAATAACAACAGAAAAGACAAAAGATTTTTGATCGGGTAATTTCATTTTAGATCTACCAATAAACAGGAAATAAACATTAATTTAACATTGTGAACTTGCTATCTTAACGTCTTAAACGAACTTAGCAATGATATTTATATGAAATTATAAATAGCAGTGTAAAAAAACATCAATTTAAGCGTGTTTTAACATGTTTTTTTGTACTTTTGTTCTAATTTTGTTCGAACAGTAAAAAGATCTAAAAAAAGTGTTGATCTGTTTTTGGATCTCCCTATAATGCGACCCCACTGAGACGGGAAACGCCGAAGCATAGCAAAGCAGCACCGTTTCAGAGAGTTAAGTAAAACTTTAACTTTAAATCATCGCAAGAGAGTTTAAAACAAAGTATTGACTCGAAAAATAAAGGATGTATTATACGCATCCCTAGCGACAAC
>NZ_BAAJML010000019.1:0-4545 GCF_057547735.1 Pseudoalteromonas sp. NH0006-46
CAGCCAGAAAATGCTATTGATTGGCAAACAGAAATCTTAAAACTGTAAGGGACAAAATGTCAATTTCATATAAATTTGCAAAACTAAATGCAAGAGTGATAGAGAACTCGCAAAATTTTAAAAATTATTTTTCAAAAAAGAGGTTTAATAAATTTACAGGTTTAATGGGGTTTCAAATCGTTAAAATTTTGGTTCTAAAAGATGAAGAAAGAAGGCTTAAAGATTCAAATAGTATTGATAACGAAGGCCGTTATTTAGGTTTTCATAATGCAGCAGATTGGACGTTAGGGTTAGTATTGGGACCTATTCTTTTGGGGGTAACAGGTTCAATTGTCTCAGTTATATTTTTTGGGGTATGGTTTTATTCACAATTTACATCAACACCAGAAGACTTTCCATTTTGGTTTGTATTACCTGCAATCGGTTTTAATCTTTTTTTCTTAAACTTCAGCCCCATTTTAGCACGGTATATTCTGCCTAAACGCGAGGTATATTTTGACCGCCAAAACCAAACAGTGAGCTTTTCGTGGTCAGTAAATAACGCAGAAAAAAATGAGCATGGCCATTCTACATTTCCGTTTACGGATATAGAAGCGTTTTACTCTAAAGCCAACCATTCACAAGGCCATGGTGTAACCCACGCGATGTATATTGCCCATAAAGATTATGAAAACCACCGTGGTGCATTTAGTGAAATACGCGTAAAAGACAACCCACAAAACCCAAACTACTGCAAATACACATGGGAGCGCGTTGTGCGCTTTATGGACGTAACCAAACCGCTCGTTGACTCACCTGAAATAGAGCCATTTCGTCAACTTGACCCAATAACACATGAGTTTGATAAGCAAAATAACCGCCCTGAAAAGTACTGGCGCTTAATGAGCTACAAGCAGATGAAGCAAATAGAAGAAGAGCTTGATAATGATATTTACCGCTTTAACTTTGACGGTGCCATCACCAACCCCAAACGCTGGGCAAATAAAGAAATCACCAAACCGTGGGAAAAGTGGCCAATAGATGAAAGCCTAAACAAACCAGACGACACACCGTACTGGAAACGCCTTATGAAAACCCTTGCAATGCAAATTATTGCAGGTGTTTAAACGCGATAGCTCTTTAACAATTAGAAAAGGGATTCAAACCTAGGCGCAACAGCTGCCTAGGTTTACTAAGATAGGAATACTATGAGTATCTTAAAATACTTAGGTGGAGCTTTACCACGTAAAACAATCTTTAACCAATTCTTCGAGCAAGGTAATACACTCGACTTGCAAACAAAATTTAGTGGCTTATGCCTGTTAGCTAAATGGTATTACACAAAAAAAACAACGATTGAGAAGAACCCGCAACGATTTCAAGCTCACTCATGCGGCAATAGCCCAATTAGACTCTTATTGTTTGGTCCTATGTTTTTAGGGTTTTGTGGTAGTTTAGTTGTTATATTATTTCTTTTGGTCGCGCCTTTTTCGGGGGAACCTTTTTCATGGTGGTTTTTATATTTAGTACTTGGATGGAACTTAGTATTTTTAAACTTATTCCCTCTTTGGGATTTAGTATTTTCACCTAAATATGCCTATTTTGACCGCCAAACAGGTAAGGTGGGTTATACCTTTGATATTCCTGGTTGTGACGAGCGGGATGAATTTGGTCATTGCTGTTTTGATTGGCGAGATATGAAGTGTGTACTGGTAAACCAAAGCACTGACCAAGGAGGCTCTCGCGCTTTTTTCCCGGTGATATCGCACAAAGACAGAGATAAATACCCACAAACCAAAATGACCATAGTGGTCACTGAACTTGCCCAAAACCCTATCTATTGTTTGTTGTTTTGGGAGCGCTTAGTGCGCTTTATGGATAATACCAAGCCATTACCCGATATCCCAGAATACGAAGGCTACAGACACCTTGACCCAATTACCGCTGAGTTTGATAAGCAAAACAATCGTCCAGAAGTGTATTGGCGTGATATGAGCTTTAAACAACAAACCGAAATTTATGATGAGCTATATACTGAGGCATACAAAATAGATTGGTATAACGATGCCCCCCCAACCCGAAATCACCAAACCTTGGCAACGCTGGACCCCTGAGCCTGAACGTAAAGAAACCTTAAATTGGAAATACAAAGCCAAACGGTTATTTATGCAATTAACCTGTGGAATTCCTTAGGCACTTTTACTTTGAGGGAGCTTTCATGGAATAGAAAAACAAGTAACGCAGTGGTAAGGCATAAGATAATAGCTTAAATAAAGGCTAATATTAAAGGTTTTGCCTGTCTTTATGTATTTGAATGTATTGTAAAAATATTCATTAAACAAACCGCTAGAATGTTTTATTACACAATTTAGACAATTCACTATATTAGTGAAAAATTTTATTTAAGGAGGTAAGTACTACAAACAACAAGCTTAGTTACAATTTTTTTAAAGGAGTCAGTTAAAATGGAAAATAATAATATGGAAAGTAACAACATGGAAAGTAATAAAATGGAAAGTAATAAAATGCGTATTGATTTTGATGCGCTTCCAGCAGTGTTTACCATTAAAGGGTTTACAGCTATCTATAATGCAAATGTGAAGTCAAACCCAAAAGAAAAATTCTGGCTGATACTTGCTATTGTGTTTGGATGTATATTTATTGAGAATAAACAAGACACCCACTATAAATTTTGCACTTTGTTAAATTAGGGACTACGGTTTATTTAGTGTGAAAAATGAGCAGAGTGTTTTATGGCAACCGCAAGAAAGCGTCAAGTAAGTTTAGTTGATACAAAATATTATCATTGTATTTCACGGTGTGTTCGCCGTGCATTTTTATGTGGTGAAGACCATTTTACGGGGAAGTCTTACGAACATCGACGAGGCTGGGTTGAAGATAAGTTACTTGAATTAGCGAAGGTGTTTTGTATTGATGTATGTGCTTATGCCGTAATGAGTAATCATACGCACTTAGTCTTGTATGTAGATGATAAGAAAGTCAATAGACTGAATGACAAAGCGATTGTTATTCGCTGGCATAAGCTTTGTAAAGGTACGTTGATTACACAAAAATACATCCAGGGCGAAAAGCTAAGCAAAATAGAACTCATCTTTTTTAATCAAACAGTCAAACAATACCGCGAACGTTTATCAAGTATTAGCTGGTTTATGCGATTATTAAATGAAGACATTGCGCGCAAAGCAAACAAAGAAGATAACTGCACAGGCCGATTTTGGGAGGGTCGCTTTAAATCGCAAGCTTTATTAGATGAAGCTGCACTTGCAGCATGTATGGCGTATGTAGACTTAAACCCCATTAGAGCGAAAATGGCTGATACTCCTGAAGAATCGGACCATACCAGTGTTCAAAAGCGTTTAACAAGCGCAACAGAAGGTAAGCAACCTAAACAGTTACTGCGCTTTGCAGGTATGTCGCGTCAAATAATGCCAAAAGGGTTACCGTTTGAGCTCAAATCGTACCTTGAACTTGTTGAATTAACGGGACGTTGTATACGAGAAGATAAGCGAGGGTATATTGAAAGTACATATTTGCCTTTACTAGAAAGAGTGAATATATCGCCAGAAAACTGGTTAAAACTCGCAACCCAATTTACACATGTATTCCATGGTGCAGTGGGGAGACCATCCTCACAAGCCGGCTACTGTGAGAATTTAAATAGAAAACGGCGATCGAACACCAGTAACTGTGAAAAGCTACTCGCATAAACTTAAACTGCTCAGTAAAAGTATTTAGTAATAAATCACAACTGCATCATGCAGTTATTTTCGTGCATGTAATTTAGGTTTAACAGCGGTAATGTTTTATTTAATGAATTAAATAAAAGAAATAGATAAGGCAAGGTAATTTTTTAACCTAAAAAGTAGATCTTATGGCACAGTTAAGCTTGCACAATTAAAGTGGCTGTCTAGTTTAATTTGCACTTAAAATAGATAAAGTAAGGCCATCCCCAGAGCTAAGGTATGATAAAAACCTTACATTGCCGCTCGATTTTGAGGCAATAGCAAAACCAATTGCCAACCCAACTTATCCAAATCCATGGGTTGTATAAAGGAGTATTATGAGTATCTTAAAATACTTAGGTGGTGCTTTACCACGTAAAACAATCTTTAATAATTTTTTTAAGGAAAAGCTCGACTTTGAATTAGAAAAGAAATTTAAAGGCGTGTGTTTATTACATCACTGGTTATATGAAGAAAAAAAACATATTTAAATGATTCACAGCGTTTTCAGGTACATTCATGCGGCAATGATGGTTGGCGAGCGTTAACTTTAGGGCCCATGTTTTTAGGGTTTTGTGGTAGTTTAGTTGTTGTATTATTTTTATTGGTTGCGCCTTTTTCTGATGACCCTTTTTCATGGTGGTTTTTATACTTAGTGTTGGGCTGGAATTTACTATTTTTAAACCTTATGCCTATATGGGGGAGAATAGGAACACCTAATTTAGCCTATTTTGACCGCCTTACAGGCAAGGTGGGTTATACCTTTGATATTCCCGGATGCGACGAGCGCGATGAATTTGGTAATTGCTGCTTTGATTGGCAA
>NZ_BAAJML010000020.1:0-2718 GCF_057547735.1 Pseudoalteromonas sp. NH0006-46
AGTGAATAAAGTAAGGTGGTCGTATTTAGCTAATGCATAAATAAGCGGGCCTTTTTTAAGTTCGCAAACAATCGCTATTTTTTGGTCTGGATAACGCTGTTTAATATCCATAGCCCATTCATGCAACGCTTCAGGCCTGTGTTTAACAACGGTGTAATGATATTTATTAGTGCTTGTTGGATGCTCACAAATATCATGTTTTTTATCGGCCCAATCAATGCCAATGAGTGCAGCAAAATTATCAACGTTATATGCTTTCATTTTATAGCGCCTACGGTTAAAGTTAAGGACGGAATGTGCTTAAATCTCGTTTCTCGCAGGTCTTATAGATAGTCTTGGTCGGCAATCCCTGAGAATGCGTTTTGAAATCGAGGTGCTCTGTTGGCTCGAACGTCTTGTTAAAAACATTGGATGTAAGTCATTCAATATTCGTAACCAACAGAAGCATATTCCACTTAATATAATAGTCAGTTACTTTTAAATTAAGTGGCTTGGTCGAACTATAAGCCAATCAAGTGGGACTAAAAACAGTTTGCTGTTTTCGTTCCTCAACATTTTAGCAAACAATTTTTAGCCCCTTATTGGGGCGTTATATTTCAAGGAGAGTTCGTGAATAAATTAGTAATCTTATTTGTTATGTTGTCTTTATCTGGTTGCGCTTCATTGCCTGCTAATTATGGGAAGCCAGCAAAAGAGTCCAAAATCGGCGTTGTTTATATGATAGATAAAAGTCCAGTGTTTTATCATGTAGGAACTACGGCATTCCAAAACGACGCAAATAAAAACATATCAACTACAGACTTCCATGCAAAGTTTGAAAGTAAGATTAATACACCTTTGCTAAATGTAGGCTTTTCTGTTGAGACTCTCGATGCACCTCAACAATTGATGGAGCAGAAATACTCATTATTTTCATATATTGATCTAAATAATAAAGTAAAAACCATACTTGATGACTTAGCATTAAAGTCTAATTTAGACTTTATAATAATTGTATATCCTAACTCTGGCCCTGCTTGGGCTAATTCTTCTGCATATCTTGAAGGGTATGGTTTATATACAAGATGCTCTTTTGGTTCATGCAATGCATATGCATTAGATTATATTGACGCCCGTATCTATGACGTTGAAAATAAAAAATCCCTGAAAGGTACAAACTCTGTGTACTTTAACCAAAAAATAATGCCTAACCTTATTGTTCCTGACAATATTAAAGATATAAACTCAACTCAAGTAGATGAAGCAGGGGAGCTTGCGTTGGAGCAATTTCTAACTCACTTTAATGCAATGCTTGTTAAGTCAGAGTTTCTATAAATTGAAATATAACAAGCTGTTAAACAAGGACAAAATACAGTTGGCTTTTGCTCCTCCGTCGCTAATTTTAGCCAACTATATTATTGCCTGTTAACAGGGCGTTATATGGCAAAACGGAGTTTAGCTAAATGTTCGGAATGTTTAACGAAAATTCAATCACTAAAATTGCTAGAGTATTGCCTCCTGCCTTGATTGACTCATTCGAAAAGCAAAACTTTTATTCAACTGAAGAAGTAAAAAGTGTTTTTGATGTTGAGCTCAAAACTGAGCACAATATCGAGTATGCTTTTGCAATGTTTTGCTCACAAACTGACTTCGAAGAACTAAATTTGCAATCAACTTATAGTGACCTACGCACAGACGTATCAAAAAAGTGTTTTGGTAGTTGGCCTCGTTTCAATTTTGAATCACTTTTAGATTATTCTCGTCGCTCAACAATGGCCGGTGATGGAGGTTTTGGTGGCGACGGCGGTTGTGGAGATGGAGGTTGCGGCGGAGGTGGTGGCGAATAGCCATATAACAAGTCGTTAAAGTAAGTGACAAATTTAAGTTGGTGTTTTGTCGCTTCGCTCAAATTTTAACACCAACAAATTTGCCTCTTAACGAGGCGTTAGGAATTCAGGGAAGGTTCAAGTTTGTTTAATCTATTAAAATTTATAAGTATCGTTTTACAATGCTTTTTACTTTTATCATTATTTAACTTCTTTTCAGGTCTATATTCTGCATTCTTAGAATTATCTACAAACGATCCTAGATTAGTAGCAGGTCACATGTCGACTGGCATTGTGCTTTCTCTTATTCAAATAATTCCTGCTTTAATCGGTCTTATTATAAGTGTTTGGCTATTAAACAAAAATCATAGCTCCAAATTGTTTGTCATTTACTGCAGATATTTCGCGTATCTATGGCTTTTATTTATTCCTATTGGTACATTCTTTGGGGTTAAGCAACTAAAAAGGTTAAAGAATACCTAACAAGCGCATTAAGTAGTGGGACTGCTAATAGTTGGCTCGGTTCCACTTCGTTTCACATTATAGCCAACAATTTTCAGCCCCTTATGCGGGCGTTATATGCAAAATGGAATCTGCAATTGAGTCAGCATATTAAAAGTTTCATTATTCCAATTATTGGTTTAGTCATTGGCGTCTTTCCTAGCGTTTTTATTCGACCAGCTAATTTCATTGCAGAAGATTTAATGGGTTATGTAGGTGATCATTTATCATTCGGTGCGCTCTGGGCTTTATTCGTTATTTCAGTTATCGCATTTTATGATCTAGTTTTGTTAATACGATTTGCTTTTGTAGACAATATTAAAGGTAATCCATTATATTTGTTGGCTAGTATTTCTATACTCCAAATTATTTTATTATTAAAAGCTCTTGGAGTTTACTAATAATTTGCATA
>NZ_BAAJML010000021.1:0-2575 GCF_057547735.1 Pseudoalteromonas sp. NH0006-46
CGCTAAATCCACTCTTGTTGTTCTGATGATACTGTAAGTTCACTTTGAGTTTCACCGGTATGAGCTGTAGATGGAGGCTCTACCATCATGAAATGGGTGTCTGGCTCCGCTTTAGGGCAGTGTTCAACACCTTTAGGTACTACATACATATCACCAGCATTTAACACAATATCACCAGTTCTTAATTGCAATGTAAGCTGCCCTTTAAATACGATAAACAGTTCATCTTCTTGATCATGTTTGTGCCAAACGAGTTCGCCACTCCCTTTGGCTATTTTAACCAATTGACCATTCGATTCAGCGATGATTTTTGGAGTCCACTCTTCCGTAAACAATTTAAATTTATCACCAATATTTATTTTATGCATAGAACTCTACTTAGCGACGAAGGAGCGCAAACCTGCTGTTTTGCGTCCCTTTTGGTTAAAGCGTTTGTTATACGTAATTTACGCCTTACTTGAATATTTGATTTTTACCTTTCAGGGTAAACATCTCTCCAATGACTAATTCTTCATCAGTAAGCTCATATGGAACAAAAACAGTTACAGAGTAACCACTTACATGATCCAAATCGACAGCAATAGCATCTGAGCCCTTAATTTTGACATCATACGCTAGCGAGGAAGCAATAATATCTTGGGCCTGAGCCGACTGAATATAATGATTTTTTAAAAGCTCAATTAGGTCTGATGAACTTGGCCTTTCATTTTCAAGCTGCGCAGATAAACTAACTTGCTCGCCATTAGGCTTCATGACTTCTCCGAAAGGGAAAAATTCTTCACTTTCGAGAAGAAACTGCTGCGCTAAAGGCAGCACCGAATCAAACAGCTTTTGAGTATCAATTTTCCCTTGTTCCATATTACTTCCATGGCTATTTAGCGAAATGAACAGAAATACTGCGCCAAATGATAATTTCATGATTACGTATAACGCTTGCCTAACCGGCGTAAAATAGCTGGCTAAAATTAGCGACGAAGGAGCGCAGCCTGCTGTTTTGCGTCCTTTGGTTTAGTCACTTGTTATATTTATTGATATTTACCCACAAACTTAGTTTGTTGACTATGTGTCGATAAATTTTTTGATGCCCACACTTTATATTTTTCGGTGTTAGCTGGCTTGTTCCATTCTTTTTGGTTATGGAAGTTCCATACGTACTGTTCCATGAATCCAGCTTTGTATACAGAGTAAAGCTCGCTAGCATAAACGTCTTTATAAGCACTTTTATCAGGTTCATTCTCATACATTTGAGCCATAATTGTTCTTGCTGTAACTTCACAAGAAATTGGGAAATTACTATATGAAGCACGTTCATTTTGAATGCAAGTGCCTAAACCAAAACTGAAACCAAACCATAGAGACCTCTCGGCTTTTGTAAGCTCTGGATGTGCATTTAAATTAACACCAAACTGAAGACTATCAGGTTTAGGCTGAGTCGATTTACAACTAATTAAAAATAAACAAAATATAACTAATACTAAATTCTTCAAAAATGTGCTCCATGCTAAATAAATATAACTTTTAACATATGGGGATTTTGCGAGCGCTTTTGGCCGAAGGCCAGCGAGTAAAATTCCCACCATGATGTTTTTGTTAGCTGCCTGCTCTTGGGCGCACCAACTTAAAAAATACTATACCTATTACACCACTAATAGCCATGCAGTATAAATAAAAAGACTTTGCTGATACCAAGTAAAAACAAAATGCAGGTAATACGCTAAATAGGACGATACTAAAATATGAAGCGAAGCCTCGACGAACTGCAAAATGAAATGCTGGAACTAAAAGCACCACACCAATTAGAGCGCTGGAAATTGAAAGCAAAACACCTAACTGTATAAAAAAGTAAACTCCAGTCCAATCGATTACAGTACGATTATATTGCAAGCTAAAAAGAAGAATTATAAATAGAGGGAGACCAACAACAAAATTGGCTTTTAAAAAGCTGGCAATTGACGATTTTGTCATGGCATTCCTAAGGCAGCTAACGCCTTGCTAAGAGGCAAAAAATTGTTTGCTAAAATGTTTGAGGTACGAAAAACAGCAAACTGTTTTTTGTCCTTTTGAGCAACTTATAGTTCGACCAAGCCACTTAATTTAAAAGTAACTGACTATTATATTAAGTGGAATATGCTTCTGTTGGTTACGAATATTGAATGACGAACATCCAATGTTTTTAACAAGACGTTCGAGCCAACAGAGCACCTCGATTTCAAAACGCATACTCAGGGATTGCCGACCAAGACTATCTATAAGACCTGCGAGAAACGAGATTTAAGCACATTCCGTCCTTAACTTTAACCGTAGGCGCTATAAAATGAAAGCATATAACGTTGATAATTTTGCGGCACTCATTGGCATTGATTGGGCCGATAAAAAACATGATATTTGTGAGCATCCAACAAGCACTAATAAATATCATTACACCGTAGTTAAACACAGACCTGAAGCGTTGCATGAATGGGCTATGGATATTAAACAGCGTTATCCAGACCAGAAAATAGCGATTGTTTGCGAACTTAAAAAAGGCCCGCTTATTTATGCATTAGCTAAATACGACTACCTTACTTTATTCACC
>NZ_BAAJML010000022.1:0-2081 GCF_057547735.1 Pseudoalteromonas sp. NH0006-46
GTTTGCTTTAGAATAAAACGCTTCAATATCCGTAAACGGGAACGTTGAATGGCCATGCTCATTTTTTTCTGCGTTATTTACTGACCACGAAAAACTTACTGTTTGGTTTTGGCGGTCAAAATATACCTCGCGTTTAGGCAAGATATAACGCGCTAAAATGGGGCTGAAGTTTAAGAAGAATAGGTTAAAACAAATGGTAAATAATAGAAAAGCCCATGGATATTCCATATTGTCCATAATAAAAACCCCAAAAACAGCCAGTATAGATACAAGACTACATGACGCCCCTAAAAAAACAGGTCCTAATGTTAACCCGAGCGACCAATCCCCCGCATTATGAAAACCTAAATAGCGCCCTTTGTTATCTAAACTTTTAGGTTCTACTTTATTATTCTCTTTTCCATTAAAAATTAACATATCTACTATAGAAAACCCCATTATGCCTTTATATTCAAAAAGGTGTGACTCTATGTAGTGTTTAAAATTTTGCGAGTTCTCTATCACTCTTGCATTTAGTTTTGCAAATTTATATGAAATTGTCATTAATATCCTTTTTCTACCCAAGCAGTTACTTGCTGTTTAGGCTAAATCCTATTTATTTCTTTGTTTAGCTATAAATCAACCATTAAAAATGAAGTAAATTTTTGCCACAGTGTTTTACCAAACTTTATCTCGCTTTCAGCTTTTATATTATCTGCATATTTCCATGGGAATTTAAATATATCAGGTGGCGTTAGCTTTTTAATGGGTTTACCCGCCAATAAGTTATCGAGCTGCTCTTCATCATTAAATTCTTTTAAAAGTTCATCATCAGCATGATTCATTTCTTTTAAAAATGACTTATCAACACGATACCAAAAATATTTTGGTCGACCATTGGTCTTATCAAATTCAGCAGTGGTTTTATCAAACTCACGGTAATATTCAAACTGCGGAATATCTGCTAAGGGTTGAGTAACATCCATGAAGTTTTGTAGTAATTCCCAATGTTGAAAACTGCAAGCTATCTCATTGTTGTAAGCAACATCATAGCGTTGATCTTCTTTATAATGAAGAAGCGTGAGCCCCCTGTGTGGAAATCCACTTTTGGGATTATGTGTAGCTTTATAATGAGCGTTAAATTCTTCAAAGCTTAAATAAGCAAAACTCTTTGCATCGCTTTTAGGTATTTTAACTACACCTGTTTTACGATCAAAAATAACTGCTAATTTAAAATAAGATCTAAAATATGGCCATATCACCCAATTTAAAATTTTTGAAAAAAACCAAACAGATAACAACACAGTGTAACTATCAAATGCTTCTGCTATATCTCCAAGAAAAAAACTAGTAATAGGAAAAGCTAGCAAAAGAAACAATATCGATATATGTAATACTCCCCAAGCGAAAGTTAAAGTGTCTATGAAACTTACAGGATTAGAAGCCAAAGGTAGTTCCAGTTGGCTCTCATTTTGAGTAAGAATACTCCGATGCTTATTTGCAACACCACTTATATTCAATTTATATTCTAATCTTTGAGAGTTATCAAAACAGTGCCCAAACACATCACCTCTTGGAAATATCGCTTGCTTACTTTGGTAACGGCAATACATAGAGTCACGCTCATCAGTCGCTATTCCATCTCTAAATTTTGCATTTTGCTTACCCTCATAGGCTGTTTCAGTATACTGCTCAAGCATATTCTATTCCTTTATTATCATTGCTTTGCATTTCACCATTCCTTCACCCTAGGGCAACAATAAACTTAGGTGATTAATAACGCCTAGGTTTGAATTCCTTTTCTGATTGTTAAATAGTGATATAAGGTAAAAATCTTAGAAATGGCTATTTACGGTAAACCACAGGTTAGCTGGATAAATAACCGTTTGGCTTTGTATTTCCAATTTAAGGTTTCTTTACGTTCAGGCTCAGGGGTCCAGCGTTGCCAAGGTTTGATGATTTCGGGCTGGGGGGCATCGTTATACCAATCTATTTTGTATGCCTCAGTATATAGCTCATCATAAATTTCGGTTTGTTGTTTAAAGCTCATATCACGCCAGTACACTTCTGGGCGGTTATTGTGTGTATCAAACTCAGCGGTG
>NZ_BAAJML010000023.1:0-1689 GCF_057547735.1 Pseudoalteromonas sp. NH0006-46
GGCGTTGAGGCTGTAGAATTACTCTTTTTAGAAACATATCCTACTATACAAAACTGATTGTTTTTTAACCTTGAATCAGCTGCGGGACTGTGATCTAATAGATATTATTCACCCACGGTAAATTGTTATGGCCAACTACAAGCCTGACTTATCCTGCCAAAATAAATTCATTCCCATCAATTTCGCTGAGCAAATTTTACCAGGTACCTTTGAGTATGCGCTTTGTTATATTGTCGAAAATAAACTCGACTTGTCGGGCTTTGACGCGTGGTATAACAACGATAAAACGGGTGCTGCGGCGTATCCGCCCACGGTGATGTTAAAGATTATTTTACTCGGTTATGCGCATGGGTTAATAAGTAGCCGCCGAATAGCCAAGGCCTGTGAGAACAATATTCTGTTCATGAGTGTGTCAGGGGATATTCAGCCGCATTACACATCAATAGCGGGCTTCGTAGCCAAAATGCACGAACAGATTGAGCCACTATTTACGCAAGTATTGATGATATGTGATGAAGAAGGCTTGATAGGCCGTAACCTATTTGCCATTGATGGGTGTAAATTAAAGTCCAATGCGAGTAAAGAGTGGAGCGGCACATTTGATGAACTAGGCCGTAAAAAAGCAAAACTAGAGCGCGCAAGTAAACGCATCATTGAACGCCATCAAGCCCAAGATGGCCTAAGTGAAGAGCTTGTCACTCACGACTTAAAGCAAAAAGAAAAACTCGATAAAAGCGCCGCTAAAATCACGGCGTTTCTAGCCACCCATCAAGAGAAAACAGGCAGTAAAGGCAAGCCAGTTAAAAGTAATATCACCGACCCAGACAGCGCAAAAATGACGACCTCCAAAGGCACCATTCAAGGCTACAATGGCATTGCGATAAATGACGACAAGCACCAAATTATACTGCAAGCACAGGCATGGGGCTCAGTGGGCGAGCAGCAAACTCTGCAGCCAGCCGTTGCACAATTAAAACAACAACTTGATAAATTAAACACCGATAAAATCACAGACGAACGGACAATTAAGTTCACCGCAGACAGTGGATTTAACAGCGAAGCAAACCTTGAATATATGTCGCAAAGTGGCTTTGATACATACATAGCTGATAATCAGTTTAGAAAACGAAATCCGCTATTTAAAGCCAGTGAAACCTATGAAACAGAGCAAGAAAAACGCCGATTAAAACGCAGTAAAGGCAAGCCTCGGTTATTTACCTCGAAGGACTTTCATTATGATGAAGCAACCCAAACCTGCCGCTGCCCCGCAGGTAATGATATGTGGCGAAGCGGAGTTAATGTAAACAGCCACAACCAACAATACACCCGATTCTGCTGTTACTTAAGAGACTGTAAAGTATGCCCACTGCAACAGCAGTGCATGCGAAAGCCACCTATAAAAACGGGGCGACAAGTTCAGTTTAAAAATGATGAATCACGCAAAAAGCTAAGCTACATCGACAAAATGAAGGTCAAAATAGACAGCCCGATGGGGCGACGGCAGTACAGTAAACGACTTGGCTGTATAGAGCCGGTGTTCGGGAATATTACAGTGAATAAAGGCATGAATAAACTGACCTTACGGGGTCAAACGAAAGTGAATGCGCAATGGCAACTGTACTGCCTTGTTCATAACATAGAAAAGCTGCAAAACAGGCTGCATTAAAAAAGGGGAGCCCTTTTAAGCCA
>NZ_BAAJML010000024.1:0-1389 GCF_057547735.1 Pseudoalteromonas sp. NH0006-46
TGATAATCATATAGAAAGCTCCTCGAGTTTTTCGATACAGTTGTGTTGTTCAAAACATAAACAGCATCACGAGGAGCTTAGTATGAAACTATATGGTGGAATTGACTTGCATTCAAATAATAGTGTTATTGCTATCATTAATGAACACGGTGAAACGCTTACCGCTAAGCGTTTAAATAATGACATGTCTGTCATTTTATCTTTTCTCAGTCCTTATAAAGACAATTTAAAAGGACTTGTTGTTGAATCAACTTTTAACTGGTATTGGTTAGTCGATGCTTTAATGGATGATGGGTTTAAACTTCACTTAGCAAACCCCGCTGCAATTAAACAGTATTCAGGCTTAAAGCATGCTGATGACCACAGTGATGCGTGTTGGTTAGCTGAAATGCTACGTCTAAACATTCTGCCTGAGGGCTATATTTATCCTCGAGAGCTCAGGGCTGTTCGCGACTTAATGCGTAAACGAATGGACATTGTTCAACAGTCCACTAAAAACTTATTATCAGTGCAAAGTTGTTACATGCGTCATCTTGGATACAAGCTCAGTAGCAACAAAATCAAACAAATGGCCGCTATCAGAAAAGGCGTCAATGTTGAGCAAGTACACACCGATTTCAGCTCAACGAATACAGCACTGTCGGTCATTTCTAACCTTTCATTAATACGCTGTGCTCAACAGCAAATCAACGCAATAGAGAGTGCTATTTTACAACAAACATCGCTCTCCCCTGAGTTTATAGACCTAACCAGTATCGATGGGATTGGGAATACGTTAGCACTGACCATTATGTTAGAAACAGGCACTATTAAACGTTTTGATAGCCCAGGTAATTTCTCCTCCTATTGTCGCTGCGTTAAAGGTGCAAAATACAGCAATGGGAAGAAGAAAGGCGCTACAAATCAAAAGAATGGTAATCGTTACTTAGCGTGGGCGTTTACTGAGGCCGCTAACTTTGCCATTCGGTATAACCCAACAATTAAAAAGTATTATCAACGCAAGTTAGCTAAAACAAATCAAGTTATCGCGATTAAAACCGTTGCACATAAACTGGCAAGAGCGTGTTACTACGTGCTGAAAGACAACGTCCCATTTGATGAACACAAGGCTTTTTCTTAACGACCATAAAACGAATTAGGTTAACGTGCTGAGTTAAAAACGGGGTTGGTAAAACCATCAGATCTGATTGAGCCTGCACGTTAACCGCTCTTATTTAAATGTTGGGTATGCCCACTGTCTGAGCCACACAGGGTTGGTTATGTAAAAAACATAAACCACAGATTTGTTATTGAGTAGCGTGAGAATGCTGCCAAAACTGGACTGACATTGGTACTAAACGATGACTGAGGCGAAAGCTAAGGGCCTTAATTAATCATCAATGATGCTTA
>NZ_BAAJML010000025.1:0-1316 GCF_057547735.1 Pseudoalteromonas sp. NH0006-46
CTGCCAATCAAAACAGCAATGACCAAATTCATCACGCTCGTCGCAACCGGGAATATCAAAGGTATAACCCACTTTGCCTGTAAGGCGGTCAAAATAGGCTAAATTAGGTGTTCTTATTCTCCCCCAAACCGGCATAAGGTTTAAAAATAATAAGTTCCAGCCCAGCACTAAGTATAGTAACCACCAATGAAAAGTGTCCTCCTCTCCATGAAATGGGATTAGCATAATATCTAAAGCAACAACTAAACTCCCAACAAAGCCTAAAAACATGGGTCCTAAAGTTAACGCTCGCCAACCATCATTACCGCATGAATGTACCTGAAAACGCTGTGAATCATTTAAATATATTTTTTTTTCTTCAAATAACCAGTGATGCAATAAACACACCCCTTTAAATTTCTTTTCTAATTTAAAGTCGAGCTTTTCCTTAAAAAAATTATTAAAGATTGTTTTACGTGGTAAAGCACCACCTAAGTATTTTAAGATACTCATAATATTCCTTTATACAATCCATGGATTTGGATAGCTTGGGTTCTCGGTTGGTGTTGCTATTGCCTCAAAATTAAGCGGTAGTGTGAGGTTTTTATCATATCTTAGCTCTGGGAACGGCCTTACCTTATCGATTTTAAGTAGCTGCCTTGGGTTATCAAAGTCAACGTTAACTGTATACAGCGCTTTAATAAGCTGCCCCTTTTCATCATGCACTGGTTGGTATTCTTTTATGCCTGTAACGCCTGTATAACTATAATTTTTATTCTCAACACTATGAGGGGTTAACAGGTTTTTTAGCTTATAGCCAAATTTAAGTGCGAGTTCTGACTCCCCTTTAATAAAGTTAGGAATACTCACCTCTACGGTGTATTGATTTTTAGCGACTTCGGTGTAGTCCGCTTTGGGCGAAAATAAGACTGCCATAATAAATTTATGATAAGTCTCGGGGTTTGAAAAATCATTATACTCAGCATCGCGTTCACCCTGCCATATACCTTTTTTATTTTTTGCAAATGGACCAAATTTACACCACTTTTCAGCTTCAGTATCCATTAGGATTTATCTAGACACCCACTTTAATTACTATATTAGATTATCTAGACACCCACTTTAATTACAAACTAACCTAGGCAGAAGTTGCGCCTAGGTTTGAATTCCTTTTCTAATTGTTAAAGAGTAATCGCGTTTAAACACCCGCAATAATTTGCATTGCAAGGGTTTTCATCAGGCGTCTCCAGTACGGTGTGTTGTCTGGTTGGTTTAAGCTTTCATCTATTGGCCACTTTTCCCACGGTTTGGTGATTTCTTTATTTGCCCAGCGTTTG
>NZ_BAAJML010000026.1:0-1143 GCF_057547735.1 Pseudoalteromonas sp. NH0006-46
GCGTATTATGAGCAACAAAAAGCCAAGGGTAAGCCGCATAATAGCATTATTAGATCACTGGCATTTAAATGGATAAGGATTGTATTTAGGTGTTGGAAAACGAATACACCCTACGATGAATCGACATATTTAGCAGCATTGAAACGCAGAGGCTCACCACTTTTAAAATTTGCAATTAATGGCTAAATTTTACTAGTCGTCCACCTCAGGGCGTGTTGTTATATGCCGATTTAACCAAAACTCACTAAACGTAACACAGTAAAAAACAACAATAATATAAATAAAATTAAATACATAACATTTTCTTTTATAGTAAGTTTTTTAACAAAAACACGATACATAATAATAAGTAAGATTGTTACCGTAAAAGCTGGCAAATATAGGAAATAAGCAATCATTCCCTTAGTAATATCAACGTATTTAATGCCAGTAAATTGATAATACAACCAGTCAACCGAAACAATAATCGCTGGTGGGAAAATTGCTAAAAACAAGAAGAACAAAAGAATTAAATTTGATCTCATTAGTTGCATAGTAGCTCCCTCTACTTTAGGCATATAACGCCCAATTAACAGGCAAAAAATTGTTGGCTAAAATAGTGAACGTAGTGAACAAAAGCCAACTGTTTTTTGTCCTTGTTGAATTGCTTGTTAGCAATACTTTAATCCGCTGTTAAGTAAGCTTTATTAAACCTAAATTTTAAGTTATTACTTTCGGTTGGCTGTTTTGGTGTAACCCACAATTTAGTGTGAAAAAACTTACAACTTGGAATAAAAAATTGATTTCCATTCGGTTCTTTTGCTAACACATTCCAACAACGACCGCTTGCATCAGTTCTCATTGAAATATCAGTAATAACAATTTTAGAACCGGCCTCAATTGTAGAAACTATTTTGGGGTTACAGCCAGCTCTTGTCCAAATGCCATGACTTTTAAAATTAGCCTCTGTTTGTATACCGTAATCCTTTTCAAATATTGAGCAATTGATGTCAATCAATAGACTGTCTTGTTTAAGGGTATACTTAGTAGAAGAAAGCTTTTTTCCCCATTCAGTATTGTTTAAGTTCGTTGAACAGGCTGTGATAAAAATAACTAAAATCAAAGCACCAAATTGAGAATACTTCACCAAACCTCCTTGTATTG
>NZ_BAAJML010000027.1:0-914 GCF_057547735.1 Pseudoalteromonas sp. NH0006-46
CTTTGCTGACGAGCGGCGGACGGGTGAGTAATGCTTGGGAACATGCCTTGAGGTGGGGGACAACAGTTGGAAACGACTGCTAATACCGCATAATGTCTACGGACCAAAGGGGGCTTCGGCTCTCGCCTTTAGATTGGCCCAAGTGGGATTAGCTAGTTGGTGAGGTAATGGCTCACCAAGGCAACGATCCCTAGCTGGTTTGAGAGGATGATCAGCCACACTGGAACTGAGACACGGTCCAGACTCCTACGGGAGGCAGCAGTGGGGAATATTGCACAATGGGCGAAAGCCTGATGCAGCCATGCCGCGTGTGTGAAGAAGGCCTTCGGGTTGTAAAGCACTTTCAGTCAGGAGGAAAGGGTGTGAGTTAATACCTCACATCTGTGACGTTACTGACAGAAGAAGCACCGGCTAACTCCGTGCCAGCAGCCGCGGTAATACGGAGGGTGCGAGCGTTAATCGGAATTACTGGGCGTAAAGCGTACGCAGGCGGTTTGTTAAGCGAGATGTGAAAGCCCCGGGCTCAACCTGGGAACTGCATTTCGAACTGGCAAACTAGAGTGTGATAGAGGGTGGTAGAATTTCAGGTGTAGCGGTGAAATGCGTAGAGATCTGAAGGAATACCGATGGCGAAGGCAGCCACCTGGGTCAACACTGACGCTCATGTACGAAAGCGTGGGGAGCAAACGGGATTAGATACCCCGGTAGTCCACGCCGTAAACGATGTCTACTAGAAGCTCGGAACCTCGGTTCTGTTTTTCAAAGCTAACGCATTAAGTAGACCGCCTGGGGAGTACGGCCGCAAGGTTAAAACTCAAATGAATTGACGGGGGCCCGCACAAGCGGTGGAGCATGTGGTTTAATTCGATGCAACGCGAAGAACCTTACCTACACTTGACATACAGAGAACTTAC
>NZ_BAAJML010000028.1:0-860 GCF_057547735.1 Pseudoalteromonas sp. NH0006-46
AAATTAGGAATTGACACCATAGTCACTTATGTGGACTCCCATTTATCAACAACTATTTTAACTAAATAAATTCGCTTTCTTATGTACGAGTTCTAAATGAGGCGCTACCTCGACTCCAAGATAATTTCGCGTGTTAGAGCACTCTTCTTGTTAACGAGCTTTTCGCTCTTGTGACTATACTGTGTCATCTAACATGTTATTAATTTAGCTAATATTGATGTTTGATTTTTTATAATAAAACAGCTTTATATTCTGTTTTATTATTAATTAAAGAAAAAGCGGTTCTAACCGTTTTATTGGCTAATGCGACTGCTGCACACTTTTTTCCTCGTCGTTCTATTAACGCTTTAAGCCAGCGCTCTTTACTTGTTTTTGGCTCTCGCTTAACAATTTGTTGGATGACAGCCATTGCACCTGTAATGAGTAAACTACGTAATGTTGTATTTCGACGTCGGCTTATTTTTCCTAAACTTACTTTACCACCAGAGCTGTGCTGAGTCGGTGTCAAACCTATACAAGCAGCGGCATCTTTGCCGGCTTTAAACCTGGCTAATTCACCTGACGACAAATTAATAAAAAGATGAATGGCATTTAAAATCCCAACCCCTTCTAGGCGCATTAGTTTTTTACAGCTTGGTGTGTCGTCAATCCATTTAGCCAATGCTAAATCATAGGCAGCGATTGCTTCAGTTAACGTTAAATATAAATCCAGTGATACTTTAAGCATTTTTCTAAATGCATCACAAAAACCATTTTCGGCATCTTCCAATGTATCTTGGATTGTACCTACAAACTGACTTATTGAGCGACCACTGCTTATATTAAATTCACGTAGTAAACCTGTGAGTTGATTTTTAAGC
>NZ_BAAJML010000029.1:0-844 GCF_057547735.1 Pseudoalteromonas sp. NH0006-46
ATCAATTAACAAGGACAACAAGTTGCCTGTTATTGAGGTGTTATGTTTTTCGTGAGGTTCGATGGGTAATTGGGATAATGCAGTTATAAAAAGCATTATATTTGTTGGCCTTGGTTCAACACTATATCTATTGGTAATGGCATTTGTTGATAGCTTTGAGCTACATGAATTCGCGTTGGTTTTAGTTTTATACGGTACAGGGTATTTGTTTATTTCGTTTGTTGGTTGGGTGTTAATCGGCTTACCAACTCACTATGTGATCTCAAAATATACAAATGCGGCTTATTTTTATTACATTGCCGTTATAGTTGTATTAACCCTAATCTATTGGTTTTTTGCCAATACAGGTTCCGCATTGTTTTTTGGTTCATTTGCAGTAATCCAAGCACTACTATTTCGATACTATGCGTATAAAAAACATAACAAGAATTTAAAGCGGGACTGCTAACAGTTTGCTCGGTTTCGCTTCGCTACACATTTTAGCAAACTATTATCAGCCCCTTAAATGGGCGTTAGTTGCCTCGGAGTATTTGTTTTGAAAGCGAAACCCTGGTTAAAAATTTACGATCAAACATATCAAGATTGTATTGTTGGCAATAGAGAAGGTTTAACCGATTTAAAATTGGCAATTGAAAAAGCATTAGAATCGCGAAACTATAAATTTCCAGAAGAGTTTGATACCGATGTTACGTCGGTATGTCTGTCGGAAATGAACCCCGAAGACGAACCTGTTGCTAAAACTGATAAATATTTAGGGTATTTGATTGGTAGCTTCTTTTTTTGTTGGGGAGTTTTGTTACCAGTATTTGCAATTTATCAACTGTTCAAGGTGTATATAAGCAAC
>NZ_BAAJML010000030.1:0-764 GCF_057547735.1 Pseudoalteromonas sp. NH0006-46
TGGAGTCGTCCTTGAAATACCACCCTTGTAGTTTTGATGTTCTAACGTTGGCCCCTGAATCGGGGTTACGGACAGTGCCTGGTGGGTAGTTTGACTGGGGCGGTCTCCTCCCAAAGAGTAACGGAGGAGCACGAAGGTTGGCTAAGTACGGTCGGACATCGTACGGTTAGTGTAATGGTAGAAGCCAGCTTAACTGCGAGACAGACACGTCGAGCAGGTACGAAAGTAGGTCATAGTGATCCGGTGGTTCTGAATGGAAGGGCCATCGCTCAACGGATAAAAGGTACTCCGGGGATAACAGGCTGATACCGCCCAAGAGTTCATATCGACGGCGGTGTTTGGCACCTCGATGTCGGCTCATCACATCCTGGGGCTGAAGTCGGTCCCAAGGGTATGGCTGTTCGCCATTTAAAGTGGTACGCGAGCTGGGTTTAGAACGTCGTGAGACAGTTCGGTCCCTATCTGCCGTGGGCGTTTGAGAATTGAGAGGGGTTGCTCCTAGTACGAGAGGACCGGAGTGAACGAACCGCTGGTGTTCGGGTTGTCATGCCAATGGCATTGCCCGGTAGCTACGTTCGGAACTGATAAGCGCTGAAAGCATCTAAGCGCGAAGCAGGCCTCGAGATGAGTTCTCACTAGACTTTTAAAGTCTCTGAAGGGCCGTTGAAGACTACAACGTTGATAGGCAAGATGTGGAAGTGGTGTGAGCCATTAAGCTAACTTGTACTAATTACCCGTGAGGCTTAACCATACAACGCCAAACG
>NZ_BAAJML010000031.1:0-639 GCF_057547735.1 Pseudoalteromonas sp. NH0006-46
TACTTTACGGTATTCGGAGTTTGCAAAGGGTTGGTAAGTCGGGATGACCCCCTAGCCTTAACAGTGCTCTACCCCCGTAAGTATTCGTCCGAGGCTCTACCTAAATAGATTTCGGGGAGAACCAGCTATCTCCCGGTTTGATTAGCCTTTCACTCCTAGCCACAGGTCATCCCCTAACTTTTCAACGTTAGTGGGTTCGGTCCTCCAGTTGATGTTACTCAACCTTCAACCTGCCCATGGCTAGATCACCGGGTTTCGGGTCTATACCTTGCAACTATTCGCCCAGTTAAGACTCGGTTTCCCTACGGCTACCCTAATCGGTTAACCTCGCTACAAAATATAAGTCGCTGACCCATTATACAAAAGGTACGCAGTCACCCAACAAGTGGGCTCCTACTGCTTGTACGTACACGGTTTCAGGTTCTATTTCACTCCCCTCACAGGGGTTCTTTTCGCCTTTCCCTCACGGTACTGGTTCACTATCGGTCAGTTGGGAGTATTTAGCCTTAGATGATGGTCCACCTATATTCAGTCAAAGTTTCACGTGCTCCGACCTACTCGATTTCACTTAAAATGTCTTTTCATGTACGGGACTATCACCCTGTATCGTGGCACTTTCCAGAGCCTTCCATTAACACA
>NZ_BAAJML010000032.1:0-596 GCF_057547735.1 Pseudoalteromonas sp. NH0006-46
ATTGGCTTTAGAGTAAAACGCTTCTATATCCTCAAATGGAAATGTCGAATGACCATGCTCATTTTTTTCTGCGTTATTTACTGACCACGAAAAGCTCACTGTTTGGTTTTGGCGGTCAAAATACACCTCACGTCTAGGTAGAATATAACGCGCTAAAATGGGACTGAAATTTAAAAAGAATAAGTTCCAACAAATAGTAATAAATAGAAAAGCCCATGGGTATTCCATATTATCCATAATAAAAACCCCAAAAATAGCCAGTATAGATACAAGACTGCCAAAAAACCCTAAAAAAATAGGCCCTAATGTTAACCCTAGCGTCCAATCCCCCGCATTATGAAAACCTAAATAGCGTCCTTCATTATCTAAGCTTTGAGGCTCTACTTTTTTATTATCCACTCTTTCTAATAAATAACGGACAATCATTAATCCTTTAGGTGAACTATACTCATACATTTTTGAGGAAATATAGTGTTTAAAGTTCTGCGAATTTTCTAATATTCTTGCATTTAGTTTTGCAAATTTATATGAAATTGACATTCTGTTCCTTACAGTTTTAAAATTTCGGTTTGCCAATCAATAGCATTTTCTGGCTC
>NZ_BAAJML010000034.1:0-563 GCF_057547735.1 Pseudoalteromonas sp. NH0006-46
GCCATTTGTTCAATATAATGCTCTAAAGGCTTAAGCTCATTGTGGTAGCAATCGAGTATGGCCATGTTTAAATTAATAGAGCGTTGAACAACGGGATCAGGAAAGTAATAACGCATCTTTTGTCTGTCGCAGACGTTCTTTAAATTCACGTTGTGGGCAGGTAAATTGTACTGGCTAGCGGTATTGGCGACATGGGCTTTTAAATCAGCCCCGTGGCGAACAATTTTAGTTCTTCTGCGTAATAAGTCGCGCGTAGCACGCATATCTTTGTCATACACATAAGCAAGTGGAAAGTTCCCCCCACGGATGAGTTTGGCAATTTTATATGAATCTATTTTATCGTTTTTGGCTTTACCGCCATGAATTGCTTTCATATACAAAGCATGACCGAGAATAAAGTCGATAGTGTGTTCTTTACAAAAATCAGCGACCCAATACCAACAGTGCATGCATTCTACGCCAACCACAATGTCACCGATATACGGTTTTAGTAGTTTTAATAGTGCTTCTGGGTCATCTTTAATTTTCTTGTGAACAAGGATAAGTCCTGTATTATCAATGAT
>NZ_BAAJML010000035.1:0-554 GCF_057547735.1 Pseudoalteromonas sp. NH0006-46
ATTAAGGTGCGTAACGCAGTTATCAAGTCAGGTGTAAGCGACTTTGTTTATTGTATTAATGCACGCGTACTGAGCGTCTAATCAAGACAAGTGGCTTAGGTTTGTAGGCATATAATCAGGTTAAACCTTGTTGGTTATTAACTCACCCAATTGATTGATGCTCAGCCTTATATCCAGTTAGATGTTCAGCTCACTCAGTACCGTGACTAACTCTTTAAGAATTTTGTTCCATCGAATACCGTCTCTTTTTTAAGCATATAATAAACACAGCGACCAAGCTTATGCGCAAGCGCTGACAGTGCTTTGGCTTTGCTCATTCGTTTTGTAGTTTTTCGAGGTATTTGTTGGCGTTGCCAATTTTGTTGCCTTGGGTGCCGTAGGTTTTACCGGCAGACTCTGCTTTACATTTGACTAACCGACTATATGAAGCGAACTTTTGTACGCTTGAAAAGCGATTGATGTCACCAATTTCATAAATAATGGTAAGTGCGAGAATGCGGCCTATCCCATTAATTGTTTGCAAGATATTAAGGTGGACAGGATTGTGTTGCTTG
>NZ_BAAJML010000037.1:0-533 GCF_057547735.1 Pseudoalteromonas sp. NH0006-46
AGTACGTTTACGTCTTAGGTGGGAATGAGTTACTTCCCTCAATAATCTCAAGCTTATCGACTGTAGTAAACCAACCATTTACATTAATAGTTGGTCTAAACGCACTTTTAGCTGAATATATACCTGTAAACCTAACTAGTTTACCTTCATAGGTTTTAAATAGATTTTTCATTTTCTCACTTTCAGCCTCATCCATACTGTCAGCAACTACAGGTTGAATAATTGCATTTTCGTAGGCTCTTGCAGCATAACTTTCTTTATTTAAATAGAGCAAGTTATCCTCGAATGCGACACTAATCACTCCGACAGTTTGAATGCATTTACCGTCATAGTTTTGCGGTGAAGATATGACTTTTTATTAATGAAACAACTTCACACGCCATAGCACATGGAGATAATAAAAATATAAATGCTAGAAGTTTACGCATAATTTATTTAGTACTTATAACGCTTTGCTAAGCGGCAATAAAATAGCTGGCTAAAATTAGCGAGGAACGAGCAAAAGCCAGCTGTTTTTTGTCCGTTTGAGCAAC
>NZ_BAAJML010000038.1:0-491 GCF_057547735.1 Pseudoalteromonas sp. NH0006-46
TAAGCAGCATAATCCTGTGCACCTTAATATCTTGCAAACAATTAATGGTATAGGCCGCATTCTCGCACTCACCATTATTTACGAAATTGGTGACATCAATCGCTTTTCAAGCGTACAAAAGTTCGCTTCATATAGTCGGTTAGTCAAATGTAAAGCAGAGTCTGCCGGTAAAACCTATGGCACCCAAGGTAACAAAATTGGCAATGCACATCTAAAATGGGCATTCTCCGAAGCCGCAGTATTACTGCTGCGTCACAATCACAACGCCAACAAATACCTTGAAAAACTACAAAAGCGAATGAGCAAAGCCAAAGCACTGTCAGCGCTTGCGCATAAGCTTGGTCGCTGTGTTTATTATATGCTTAAAAAAGAGACGGTATTCGATGAAGCAAAATTCTTAAAGTGTTAGTCACGGTACTGAGTGAGCTGAACATCTAACTGGATATAAGGCTGAGCATCAATCAATTGGGTGAGTTAATAACCAACAACGT
>NZ_BAAJML010000039.1:0-462 GCF_057547735.1 Pseudoalteromonas sp. NH0006-46
TATAACAAGATAATTGGACTCCCAACCTCTACACTGAAGTAGAAATTATTTTTCGGAGTTCAATTATGAATAAGTTAAGAATTGGTGTCGATTTAGCTCATAAATTAATACAAGTTTGTAGTTCTACAAATAATAAAGTGCACTCAAATAATGAGATGACACTGCAACAATTTAGTGAGTACTTGGTATCGCTTAGTCCTTCAACGATTATTTTTGAGGCCTGTGCGAGTGCTAATTATTGGCATCAATTTGCAACTTCACTTGGTCATAATTCTCTACTAATATCTGCGCGATTAGTTATGTCTGTTCGTCAAAGTCAAAAAACAGATAAAAATGATGCTTTGGCTGTTTTACAAGCATCGCTGTTACCAGATGTTCACTTTATTACTGCAAAATCAATTAATGAACAGCAAGCGCAATCAATGCTCAAATTGAGAGAGCACAGTGTTAAACAAAAAGCAG